>JAKLFE010000065.1 GCA_022711355.1 Spirochaetota bacterium
GCCAGGAGCCTCGAGGCCCGCTCCATGCGGCTGCGCAGCACGAAATCGGAGAAGCGCTCGCCGGAGCGCTCGCGGAACCAGGTCGAGAGGTAGGCCGGGCTCATGCCGACGGCCTTCGCGGCCCCCTCGAGGGAGCAGGAGCCGAGGTTGCCGCGGACGTAGTCCCGCACGATCTCGAGGGCCCCGCCGGAAGGGAGGCTGCCCGGCCGCCTCGCGTCGAGCTCGGAGCGGAGCGACGAGAACAGGGAGCGGAATTCCGCCATGGAGGGCGGCTTGACGAGGTAGGCCCTGACCCCGCATTGGATCGCGTCCTGGGCGTACTCGAATTTCCGGAAGGCGGAGAGGAGGACGACCGGGATGCCGGGGCGCTCGAGGGATATCCAGCGGGCGAGCTCGAGGCCCGACTCGCCGGGCATCCTGATGTCCGAGAGGACCAGGTCGACGCCGCCCTCCTCCACGACGAGCCGGGCCTCGGCGGCGTCGGCGGCCTGGGCCTTCACCACGAAGCCGAGCTCGTTCCAGGGATAATAGGCGGAGAGGGCGCGCCGTATCTCCGCCTCGTCGTCGACCACGAGGACCCGGTACATCCCTCGATAGTAGGGGCCATCCTTCGATGCGGTCAACGGCGATTCCTTGAGAAATGATACCTTTCGCCAAGGGAACGGCCCTTACCGGCCGGGGCCCAGGGGCTAGAATGGAGCATCGTTTCGCGTCGCAAGGAGGCAGCATGAACAAGCGGATAGCGGCTATCCTCTTCCTCGCCCTGGCCCTTTCGGCAGGGGCCTTCGGCCAGAAGAAGGTCGACCTCAAGATCGCCTGGTGGGGCTCCCAGGTCAGGCACGAGGCCACCATCAAGGTGATCGAGCTCTACCAGAGGCTCAACCCGAACGTCTCCATCACCTACGAGTTCGCCGGCTTCGACGACTACTGGACCAAGATGACGACCATGGCCGCTGGCGGCCAGCTCCCCGACGTCATGCAGCAGGATTACTCGCGGATCGCCGAGTGGCAGAAGCGGGGCCTCCTCGAGCCCCTCGACCCCTTCGTAGCCGACAGGACGCTGAAGCTCGGCGGCGTGGCCAAGCCCGTCCTCGACTCGGGCACCCTGGACAAGAAGCTCTACGCCCTCAGCCTCGGCTCGAACAGCTACTGCATGATGCTCGACGTGGACGCCTTCAAGAAGGCGGGCGTGCCCCTGCCCGCCCAGGATTGGACCTGGGCGGATCTCGAGAGGATCGCGATGCAGCTCCACGCCAAGCTCGGCATCTGGGGCGTCGGCGGCGGCTTCGAGGTCGACGAGCTGGCCTGGAAGGCCAACTACCTCGGCCTCGGGCAGACCATGTACACTCCCGACGGCAAGGCCCTCGCCTACAAGGACGACAAGGCCCTGGTCGACTTCCTCCACATGATGCTCCGCCTCGTGAAGGCGGGAGCGGCGCCCAGCTACCAGGAGTACCTCGCCAACCTGGGCGGCGCCACCGGCAACGTCCAGCTCGACGCCATCGTCACCGGCAAGTCGGCCATCGAGGCGGTCTGGTCAAACCAGGTCATCACCGTGGCCACCGCCGCCGGCGCGGGCCGCAACTTCGCCGTCGTCCACCTGCCCCGGCACAAGAAGGGCGGCATGGCCAGCAACTTCATGAAGCCCTCGATGTTCTTCTCCGTCACGAGCCAGTCGAAGAACAAGGCCGAGGCCGCGAAGTTCATCGACTTCTGGACCAACGACGTGGAGGCGAACAAGATCCTCAACGCCGAGCGCGGCGTGCCCGTGGACGCCTCCGTCCGCGCCGCCCTCAAGGAGATCGTCTCGCCGGTGGTCAAGCTCGGCTTCGAGTACATCGACCGAGTGGCCAAGGACGCGGCGCCGACGCCGCCCCCGGAGCCGGCCGGCCACGCGAACATCCGCCAGAACGTCTACGTGCCCATCATCCGCGAGCAGGTCTTCTACGGCGTGATCAGCCCGGAGGAAGCCGCCAAGCAGCTCCGCGAGAAGGCCGCCGCCATACTCGCCGGGAAGTGATCGACGAGGATTAAAGAGAGGCACAGAGGCACAGAGAAGGGAGAGAATTGTAAGCATGGTCCTGTCTGTTCTCTTTCCCCCCTTTCTTCCCTCTGTGTCTCTGTGCCTCTCTTAGCTCTCTTCCCTCGATGGATTCAAGACTTTCTTTGTCCGTACTTCGGGCATGGATCAAGGAGCGATACGAGGATGGCTAACGTTAGGCGGCGGAAAGACGAGGCGGCGGGCTATCTGTTCATCGGGCCATGGCTCTTCGGCTTCCTGGTCCTCACCCTCCTCCCCATCCTGGCGAGCCTCTGGCTCTCCTTCACCGACTACGACATCCTCTCCCCGCCGCGATGGGCAGGCCTCAAGAACTTCGGGACCATGTTCCTCGCCGATCCCCGGTACTGGAGATCGGCCGCCGCGACGCTCTACTACGCCGCCTGCGCCGTGCCCCTGCGGCTCGGCGTGGCCCTCGGCGTGGCCATGCTCCTGAACAAGAACCGCAGGGGCGTCGCGGCCTTCCGGGCCCTGTACTACGCCCCCTCCGTCGTGGGCGACAGCATAGCCGTGGCCGTGATGTGGCGGCAGATCTTCGGGGGCGAGGGCCTCCTGAACTCCCTCCTCCGGCTCGCCGGCCTGCCGGGCAAGCGCCTATGGCTCGCCGACCCCCGTTTCGCCATCTGGACCCTCATCCTCCTCGCGGCCTGGCAGTTCGGCTCGGCCATGCTCATCTTCCTCGCCGGCCTCAAGCAGATCCCCGGCGAGCTCTACGAGTCCGCCTCGATCGACGGCGCCGGCCCGGCGCGCAAGTTCCTGAGGATTACCCTGCCCATGCTCACGCCCATCATCTTCTTCAACCTCGTCATGCAGATGATCAACGGCCTCATCGTCTTCACCCCGGCCCTGGTCATCACCGACGGCAAGCCCCTCGACACCACCAACTTCTACGCCCTCTACCTCTACCGCCGCGCCTTCGAGACCTTCCAGATGGGCTACGGCTCGGCCATGGCCTGGGTCCTCATGGCCGCGGTGGCCCTCCTCTCCGCCCTCGTCTTCAAGAGCTCCTCGCGATGGGTCTTCTACGAATCGGAGTCGGCCTGAGATGCGCGCCGAATCGAGGAGCGCGAGGCTGGCCCGCGAGGCCTGCTTCTACCTGGCCGCCTCCCTCTCGAGCCTGGCCATGATCTATCCCATCCTCTGGCTGGCCGCGAGCTCCCTCAAGGCGCCCGACGAGCTGTGGCGGAAGGTCTATTCCCTCGTGCCCGAGCGCCTCACCTGGGCCAACTACACCAAGGGCTGGAGCGGCTTCGGAGGCATCCGCTTCGAGGTCTTCTACCGGAACTCGGCGATCTACGCGGGCCTGGGCACCCTGTTCGCCGTCGTCTCCTCGGCCTTCGTCGCCTACGGCTTCGCGAGGATCGAGTTCCGCGGCAAGGGCTTCTGGTTCGCCTGCATGCTCCTGACCCTCATGATCCCGCCCCAGATCCAGATCATCCCCCAGTACGTCATGTTCGCCAAGATCGGCTGGGTGAACAGCTACCTCCCCCTCATCGTGCCCAAGCTCTTCGGCCAGGCCTTCTTCGTCTTCATGTTCGTGCAGTTCCTCCGCGGCATCCCGCGCGAGCTCGACGAGGCCGCGGCCATCGACGGGGCGGGCCGGCTGACCGTCTTCGCGAGGATCCTCCTTCCCCTGCTCAAGCCCGCCCTCTTCACCGGCTCGATCTTCTCCCTCTACTGGACCTGGAACGAGTTCATGACGCCCCTCATCTACCTCAACTCCCCCCGGCGCTACACCCTCTCCATGGCCCTGCGCTCCTTCTCCGATCCCTCGGGGCTCACCGACTGGGGCGCGATCTTCGCCATGTCCTTCCTGAGCCTGGTGCCGATCTTCGCCCTCTTCGTGGCTTTCCAGCGCTACCTCGTGCAAGGCATCGCGACGACGGGCCTCAAGGGCTGAGGGCAAGGGGGAAGCCATGGCGAATCCGATCATGTCCATCGACAAGGAGGAGCTAGGCGAGCTCATCGCCCGCGTCGCCGCGAAGACCATGCGCATGGACTTCGACTGGAACTGGCCCGCGGGAGTGGCCTTCTACGGCCTATCCCGGGCCTGGGAGAGCTCGGGCGACGCGTCGATCGTCGAGTTCCTCCGGCTCTGGGTGGACGAGTACCTCGAGCTCGGCCTGCCGCCCCTCATGGTGAACGCGGTCTCGATGGGGCACTCCCTTTTGAGCCTCTACAAGGCGACCGGGGAGCGCAGGTACTACGAGGTCGCCCTGCGCAAGGCCGCCTACCTGCGGGACGAGGCAAAGCGCTTCGCCGGCGGGGTATTCCAGCACACCGTGTCGGCCGCAGACGACTTCCCCGGCCAGGCCTGGGCCGACACCCTGTTCATGGCCGCCTTCTTCCTCCTGCGCATGGGCGTCGAGGAGGGCGAGGCCGCGTGGATCGAGGACGCGCTCCTCCAGTACCGGCGCCACGAGGAGCTCCTCCAGGATCCCCGGACGGACCTGTACTACCACGCCTACGACGAGGCCACGAAGTCCCACCTCTCGGGCGTGCGCTGGGCCAGGGCCAACGCCTGGGCCGCGGTCACGATGGCGGAGGCCCTCAGGCTCATCGACTATACCTACCCCGACTTCATGGCCATCGAGGGCTCGCTGCGCGACCAGCTCGCGGCCCTCATCCGGCTGCAGGACGCGTCGGGGCTCTGGCATACCATCCTCGACGATCCCGATTCCTATTGCGAGACCTCGGCGAGCGCGGGCATAGGCTGCGCCTTGGCGCGCTTCGGGCGGCCGATGCACGCCAAGCACGTCGTGCGCGCCTACGAGGGCGTAAAGGCGATGATAGCCCCCGACGGCTCGGTGCTGGGCGTCTCCGCGGGAACGGCGGTCATGGCCGACGCCGGGAAGTACGCTCTCGTGCCGAACAAGCGGGTCCAGGGCTGGGGCCAGGGCCTCGCCCTGGCCTTCCTGGCCGCGTTGCGCGAAACCATCGGCGCGCGGGACCCGGCCTAGGCGCCGAGCGCCCGCCTGGCGCGGCCCAGGCGCCTCGCCCACCAGTCCGTCTCGGGCAGGAGGCGGTTGAGGAAGTCCTGGGGCAGCTCGCCGGCCCGATCGGCGTCGGCGAAGCCCCAGTACAGGTAGTCGCATTCGGCCGCGAGGCGGAGCGCCTCCTCCCGTCCCGCCGCCGATCGCCCCTTCATGAAGTCGTACAACGCGTCCAGCCTGGCCAGCTCGCCGTCCAGGAAGGCGGCGGCCGCTTCCCTGGCCCGCCCGGGCTCCCATGCCGGCCGAGACTCGATGCCCGGCCGCGGCGGGCCCGCCGCGCGGCCCTGGCCTCGGACCATCGCCTCGGCCTCCTCGAGGCCGATCCGGCGGGCCCCGATCGAGGGCCCGCGGCCCCGGGCGTCGTAGAGGACCGGGCCGGGAAGGGAGGCTTCCTGGGCGAGGAGGGCCGCGTAGGAGAGGAGGACGGGATCGCTGCGCAGCTCGGGGCCGCCCGGGCCGCGCCGGCCCGGGCGGCCCGGATCGCGGGATACGGGGAGGGGGCCGGAGCGCTCGCTCAGGGAGGATGCGTACTGGGAGCCCCAGCGCCGCAGCCGGCTCAGGCGACGCTCCTCGGCGAGGATCGAGGGGCAGCCCCGGGCGTGGGTCTTGCCCGCCTCGAAGCAGAAGTCCAGGCCGAAGGCGAGGAGGGGGCCTCGGGATATCTGGCGAGCGAGGTGGGCCGCGTGCACTCCCACGGAGCCGAGGGCGGGCATGGGGAGGAAGGGAGCCGCGGCGGCCTCGAGGCAGGAGGAGGCGCGCTCGAGGAAGGGGCTCGCCGTGATGCGGACGGCGCTCAGGTGCTTGGGGCCCCGCGGCGCGCGGAACGTAGCCGGGTGCGAGGAGAGGTCGGCGGCGAGGGCGATCGGCCTCGAGCCGAGGGGGGTAAAGTCGGCGAGGTTGTGGGCCTGGGCCTCGAGGCAGACGACCAGGTCGGGCTCTATGCCCGAGGCGAGGAGGCTGCCGAGGGCGGTGTCGCAGGCCACCACGGAAAGGGAGGGGCGATTGCGGGCGAGGAGGGGGAGGGCAGCCTCGAGCGAGGGGCCGGCCCCGCAGACCGCGGTCGCCCCGGGCAGCGGGGGAAGCGGCCGCGGCGCGATATCCGGCAAGGCCGCCAGGTTGTCCACGATGTTCCGGGCCCAGAGGCGGCCCATGACCATGAGGGAGGCCCGGTTCCGCCAGGAGCGCTCGATCTCCTCGCCGAGCAGCTCGGCCATGCGCCGGTAGAGGGGCGCGTTGAGCGATTCCCCCCCCGAGAGGGCGAGGAAGCCGAGCTTGCGGAAAGAGCCGAGGCGGGAAGCGGCCTCGGCCAGCTCCTCGGGGGAGCTCGACTCCAGGAACGCGACCCTCCGGCCGTCGACGAGGCCGGGGGGGGCGTGGCGGCGCGCCAGGTCGGCCAGGGCGGGATCGGCCTCGACGCAGAGCGCCGCGCTGCCCTCGCCCATGCGCGCGAGGAGCTCCGGGAGGCCGTACCAGAGGAGGGGGGAGGCCACGAGGTGCAGGCGGCGCGGCCCCGGGTCGCAGGCCTCCGCGGCGCGGCGCGGTGTGCGACCCGGCTCCCTGCCCGAATACAGGAGGCGGCCGCGGTAGGAAACGGAGAGGCCCCCGGGCGTCTGGACGACGGCGGGGGCCTCGCTCGGATCCATGGCGGGCTTAGTCCGCCTTTTCCTTGGGCATGAAATTCTTGAGGTAGACCGCCGAGAAGTTGTCCTTGAACAGGGGGCTCTTGAGGAAGGCTTCGCGGGCCTCGGTCTCGGCCTTGCTCCGGACGAAGTAGGGGTAGAAGATCTCGGCCCCGTTCGACTCGGCGCCGAGGGAGGAGGCTTCCTTCACCCTGAGCACGAGGACGTTGTCGCCGAGGACGAGGGGCTCGGCCACCGATCCGGGGGCGGTGGAGAAGGCGGCCTCGAAGAAGCGGTCGCTCGTGGAGGCGGCCGCGAGCTCGGGGGCGGCTTCCCCGGCGACCGGCGCGAAGACGGGGATGTACTGGCGGTACTCGCTGACGTAGATTGAGAAGTCGCCGTAGTTGATCGGGAAGGGTCCCGCCGACTTGACCGGCAGGCCGGCGGCCTTGGCGGCCTTGGCGAAATCGGGGGCGGCTGCGGAGGCGAATTCCTTGGCCTTGGCCGCGACGAAGTCCTCGATCTTGCCGCGCTCGTTGGAGAGGAGGTACTCGCGGGCGTCGGCGAGGACGGCCGCGTCGGCGGGGTCGGCGTCGGCGGGGGCGGCGTCCGCGCGGAAGAAGGCGTAGGAGCCGGCCGCGGTCTTGAGGACGGGGGAGAGCTCGCCCGGGGGAAGGGCCGCGAGCTTCTCCGCGTCCTCCTTGGTCGCGAGGAGGGAGAGGAGCTCGTGGAGGGGGAGGGCGCCCATGACCCCGCCCTTCTCTGCGTAGGAGTCCTTGGAGCTCGCCTTGGCGGCATCCTCGAAGACGGCGGTCTTGTCCGCGATCTTCTTCCGGAGGGAGAGGGCCTCGGACTCGTTTTCCCCGAGGGTGATCCTCGAGAGGGCCAGGCGCTTGAAGGGAGCGGGATTGGCCTTGACGTAGGCGGCCACCTCGGAGTCCGGATAGGCCGCGAGGGGGAAGGCGACGTACTCGATGGTCCGGGTATCCTTGGCCATCTCCTTGATGAAGGCGGTCTCCTTGGAGGAGGGGGCCCGGCCGAGGATGGCGTCGGAGTAGTACATCTGCGTGAGCAGGTCCTCCCGGATGCTCTTGCGGAGCGCGAGCTTCTCGCCCAGGGGGGCGGAGCGGTAGCGCTGGAGCGAGAACTTGCCGTTTTCCTGGTAGGCGGGCAGCTCGGTGATCTGCTCGTCGATCTTGGCCTCGGTCGCGAAGCCGCCGGCCTTCTCGACGGCGTCGAGGATCGCCATGCGGACCACGGTCCGCTCGTAGGCGCCGTGCCAGACCTGGTAGGCGTAGAACTGGTAGTTCTCGGCGGGCAGGCCGCTTTGGCGGAGGTTGTCGTTGAGGCTCTTGACCTGCTCGGCGAAGTAGCCTTTCTGGGCGTAGGCCACGGCCTTGCCGGCGTAGCGCCCGAACTCGAGGTTGCCCGAGTTCGAGGAGCCGAGGGCGCCGCCGCCCGCCGGCACGAAGACGAAGGCGATGACGACGATGACGAGGAGGACGACGGTGCCGATGTAGATGACGGGATTCTTGATGCCGCGCTTCGGCTGATCGGGGCCCTGGGCCTTGGGGCCCTGCCCCGCCGGCGGCTTGATCGACTGGGATGCCATGGGGTTTCCTTCCGTAAAGGTGTGGAAGGATAGCACGCGATTCGAGGACCTGTCAACGTCGCGCTCGGCCGCGGCGGCGGGGCGGGGATCGCGCAGGGAGCCGCTAGCGGGCGGAGGAGGAGAAGGCGTAGCCGTGCTTGCGCTCGCGCTTGACCTCGTACATGGCCGCGTCCGCCGCGCCGACCACCTGCTCGATCGAGCTGCCGTCGTCGGGGAAGATGGCGATGCCCATGGAGAAGCCGACGCGGCGCTCGGCCCCGTCGATGGACAGGGGATGGTCGCAGTCCTCGATGATCTTGCGCGCGGCGAGCTCGATGGCCTCCCGGTCGCGGACGTTGGCGAGCACCGCCACGAATTCGTCGCCTCCCACCCGGGCGATCGTGTCCGAGGCGCGCAGGAGGCCGCGGAGCCGCTCGGCCACGGCCACGAGGGTGCGGTCTCCCGCGAAGTGGCCGAAGCGGTCGTTGAT
Source organism: Spirochaetota bacterium (assembly GCA_022711355.1). Classification (GTDB taxonomy): domain Bacteria; phylum Spirochaetota; class Spirochaetia; order Treponematales; family Rectinemataceae; genus JAKLFE01. Next base: position 8,753 of record JAKLFE010000065.1, read on the forward strand.
GGGCTTGAAGTCGTCGAGGTCGATATACAGGACGCCGACGCGGGTGCCGTTGCGCGAGGCTATGTCGAAGGTCTTCTGGAGGAGCTCGAAGAGGAGCCGGCGGTTCGGCAGGCCCGTGAGGGCGTCGTGGTTGGCTATGTGCGTGATCGAGACCGCGGCCTTCTCGAGGGCCTCCTTCTCCCCGGTGACCACGCGGTTCATCTCTGCGAGGCGATCGTGGATAAGGCTGTTCTCGATGGCGATGGCGGCGTAGGGAGCGAGGGAGGAGATGAAGGAGAGGTGGCTCGCGGTGAGCTTCCCCGCGTCGTGGCACTGGATGGTGATGATGCCGATGACGCGCTCGTCGATCAGCAGGGGATGGAAGATCGCCGACTTGGCTCCCTGCTTGAAGAACAGGGGCTTGCCCTCGATGTAGTTGTGCGCCTCGGCGTCCACGTCGGCGACGTGGATGGGGGCCTTGAGGCGGATGCAGGCCGCCGCGAGGCTGCGCTTCGGGTCGAGCTTGACCCGGGGGCGGTGGGTGCGCTGCCCCTCCGAGATGTAGGCCCGGTAGTCGAGGCTGCCCTCGGCCTCGTCGTAGAGGGCGAGGGCGAAGAGCTCGAAGGGCACGAGGCTCTTCAGGACCTCGTAGAGGGTGTCGATGACGGTGTCGAGGTCGAGGCTGGCCGTGAGCCGCTTGCCGGTGTCGGAGATCGCGAGGAGCCGCCGGTTGGCCTCCTCGAGGGCCTCGGTCTTCTCGCGGAGCTCGGTGTTCTTGAGGCGGTAGATCTCGGCCTCCTGCCGGCTCTTGTCCACCTCGTACTGGACCGTGATGTTCTTGATCTTCCGGCTCGCGTCCTCGCTCAGGACCTCGTGCTCGTAGCGGGCGAAGCTGCGGTAGTAGACGAGGGCGGCCTGGTAGTCGCCGAGGCGCTCGTTGGCCTCCGAGAGCCGCTCGTAGGCGGCGTGGATGAGGGCCTTGACCCCGATGCCCTCGGCGCTCGCGAGGGCTTCCCGGTAGTCGCGGAGCGCCCCGTCGAGGTCGCCGGAGCGCGTGCGCAGGGAGCCGAGGTCCAGCAGGACGGCCGCCCGGAGCTTCTCGTTCTTGAGCTCGGCGTCGATAGCGATGGCCTTGAGGTAGTTGGCCTCGGCCCGCTCGGGCATCTCCGAGGCCTGGTCTATCCTGCCGAGGGCGTGGAGGCACTGGGCCTCGACGAGGCGCTCTCCCGAGGCCGAGGCGATGGCCAGGGCCTTCTCGGTGAAGTCGCGGGCAAGGGGCCAGTTCTCCATGCGGTTGAAGGTCGTGCCGATGTTGAGCAGTATGTTCGAGACGAGCTCCGAGTCGCGGTCGTCGGGCACGGTCTCGTAGGCCCTCAGGAAGTAGTCGAGGGCCTCCTTGAGCTCGCCGAGCTCGAGGCAGACCTCGCCGATGTTGCTCAGGGTGGCGGCCTCGCGGGTCGGGTTGCCGCGGCGGCGGGCCTCCTCGAGGCTCCGCGTGTAGTAGTCCATGGCCCGCTCGTAGCGGGAGAGCTCGTGGTAGACGACGCCGAGCGCGTTGAGCGCCTTCATCTTGCCCAGGTCGTCGCCGAGGGCGGTGAAGTCGCCGAGCGCCGCCTGCAGGGACTCGATGGCCGGCACCGAGTGGGTGAGGAAGTTCTCGCACCAGCCTATGTTGAGGCGGGCCTCGGCGATGCCGGCTCGGTAGCCGAGCTTGCCGGCCTCGGCCAGGGCGGCGGAGGCCGTCGCGAGGGCCTCCTCGGGCGCCGCGAGCATGCGGTCCCAGGAGCTGCGGTTGAGCTCGTCGACGCGGGCCTCGGCTTCGCTCATCGCGTCCCCTGGCCGTCCGAGGCGCCGCCGGGATCGAGGCCGAGGCGGGCGAGGGCGCCGCGGCGATCGGGGGCCGGAACCCAGGCCCCCTCGCAGGCCATCTCGAAGGGCGCGAAGGAGGCCTTGTAGTCCATCTTCGGGGAGGAGGGCACCCAGAAGCCGAGGTAGTAGTAGCGCGGGCCGGCCCGGGGCCCGGGCGCGAGCTCGGCCGCGAGGGCGAGCTCGCGGAGCACCGACCAGGTGCCGAGGCTCCGGCGGGAGGCCCGGGGATCGAAGGCGAAGTACACGGAGGAGAGCCCCCCGGGCAGGAGGTCGACGTAGCCCGTGGCCAGGAGCCGCCCCGAGCGGTCGCGGTACTCGACGATCCCCGAGCTGCCCAGGGGGCCCCCGAGGAGGAAGGATTCGTAGGCCCGCCGCCCCTCTTCGCCCCCCGCGTCCTCGACCCCGTGGCGGGCGCGGAGGTAGGCCCTATAGAGCGCGTAACGCTCCTCCGAGAAGGCCGATTCGACGAGGCGGGCCTCGACGTCGGCGTTGAGGCGCCCGAGGCGGCGCTGGGAGCGCGTCGGCGAGAAGCTGCGGCTGTCGATGCGGATGGGGACGCAGAGGCCGCAGCCCGGGCAGGCGTCCCGGTAGAAGGTCGAGCCCGAGCGCCTCCAGCCGGAGGCGAGGAGCTCCTCGTAGAGGGAGGGCTCGAGGGCGGCCGCGCGGAATTCCTCGACCTGCCAGCGGCGGCCCGGGAGGTAGGGGCAGGGGCCGTAATCGCTCGCCCTGAGCTCGACGCGCGCGGCGGGCTTACGAGAACTCATCGGGGAGGTCGACTTCGGGGCCATGCTCGGGATCCGCGAGGCTGAGGTACTCGAGGGCCTCCTGGGCGACGCTCTGCGCGTGCACGTACCAGATGGAGTAGAGCTCGTCGCCTACGACGCCCGGGGAGGGGGCGCCTTCGACGTCGCTCGTCAGCTGGCGGAGGAGAGCGAGTCCTCGCGGGTCCATGGAGACTCCTTAGAGCGGCAGCCCGGTCACGACGGTGCCGGGCATTTCGCGTTCCATCAATTGTACATCGGCCGCGCGGGAAAGCAATACCGCCGTGCCCGAGCCGAGGGAGGAATGGAGCCGGTCCGCGGCCGCGGCGATCTCGCCGGGCCCGGTGGCGAGGAGGGCGTCCCGCTTGGCCTGGCGCAGCTCGTCGCCGATGCCGTAGAGCTCGCGACGGAAGTCCGTCAGGCCGCGCTCCTCGGGGAGGAGGGGCTTGAGGTCGTGCCCCACCGTCCCGATGACCGCCTCCTCGGCGGCCGCCTTCCCGACGCCCCGGGCGGCCGCCTCGAGGGCCTCGCCGAAGAATCCCAGGCTCTCGACTGGCCTCGGATCGCGGTAGCTGCAGAAGCCCATGATCCCCTCGAGGCCGTCCGTCGAGCAGGAGGCGTGGTAGGCGCCCCGGCGGACCCGGATCTCCTCCCAGAGCGGCCCCGTCGTGAGGTAATGGGCCAGGACGCTGTCGTGGGCGTAGCCCGGCTCGCCGAGGCGGGCCGCCCGGCAGGAAGCCGCGGCGAAGCCGACCTGGGAGGAGAGCGAGAACGCCTCGCGCCGGGCGGGCGCGGGCAGGCCCGCCGCCAGGCCCGCGAGGGACTCGGAGCCGCCCTGAGCGGGGGAGGGCGGGATGATGCCCGAGCTCAAGGCGGCCTCGAGGGCGGCGAGGGCGGCCTCCGCGTCGCGGCCCTCGGCCGTCAGGCCGATCCTGAGCCCCGACAGGGAGACGAGGCGGCCGGAGAGGGAGCGAAGCTCGGCGGCGAGGGCGGCGGCCCCGCCCTCCTTGGCCGCCTCGCCGCGGAGGGCGAGGAGGAAGCCGAGCTGGCTCGGCCCCCGCCAGAGCTCCTCGGCCTCCAGCGAGGGCGAGAGGAGGGCGCCGGAACGGGCGAGGGCGAAGGCGTGGCCCGAGGGCACGAGGGCCGAGACGACGTCGTTGCGGAGCTCGGCGTAGAGGTCGGCGACGCGGCGCTCGTCGGAGTAGTCGGCTCCGGAAAGGAGGCCGAGGGCCAGGTCGAGGGCGGCGGGGAACTTCTCCGCGAGGGCCTTCAAGCGGAAGATGGCGAAGCTGCGGTATCCCGGCTCCGCGCCGGCCTGACCGTCGGGTCGGGGCGAGCCGGGGCAGGCCATGCGAGCCGAGTTGAGCATGGCGCTGAAGCCCCCCGCGGAGCGGGCGAGGAGGGCCGCCACCTCGTCGTAGGGCATCCCGCGCATGCCCGCCCCGGTGACGAAGCGGGCGAGGAGGGGCAGGAGGAGCTGGGAGCCCCGATCGAGGCCTTCGGCCGGGAAGGCGAGATCGAGGTAGACGATCCCGTTCGTGAACAGGGGATGGACGCTGACCGGCAGGCCGGCCGCCCGGGCGGCCTCCCGCGGGATGCGGTCTATGGTTCGGGGCAGGTCAGCCAGGGAGAGGGAGGGCAGGCTCGCGATGTCCTCGGGGCGGTTGGGCTCGGCCTGGGCCGCCGCGAGGGCGGCCGCTCGGCCGCGTATCGCGTCCTTCTCCGCCGCGGAGAGGGTGGAGGCGCGAGCCTCGAGGGCCGCCTCCCGCTCGAGCCCCAGGCGCTCGAGGAGGCCTTCGTCGGGGTAGACCGTCACCGTGCTACGATGGCGGTTCTCGACGAGGAGGCGGAGGGCGAGGGACTCGAGGTAGCGAGGCTCGGCCGCGAGGCGGGAGCGGAGGCCGGCTAGGGATCCTTCGAAGGAGAGCGTCGCCTCGGGGGCGGCCCCGTGGAGCCAGCCTCGAGCCGCCCGGTTGAAGAGCCGGAGGCCGAAGGCCGCCGCGCCGCGGCGGATCTCCCGGTTGGCAAAGGCTATCGAATGGAGCGCGGCCTCGAGCTCCTCGGGGGAGAAGCCCCGAGCGGCTGCGTCGGCTATCGTGTCGGTCGCGAGGGCCTCGACCTTGGCCTCGTCCCCGCGGCGGGCGCCGCGGAGCCCCGCCGAGAAGATGGCCTGGCGGAAGCCCGTGTCGAGGCCGCATTGGGGCGAGAGGTCCTCGCCGAGCCCGCTTTGGCGGAGGGCCTTCGCGAGGGGGGAGCCGTCGTGGCCGAGGAGGATCTCGGCGAGGGTCTCCATGGCGAGGGCGTCGACGCCGTCGGTCACCGGCAGGGCGAGCCAGTTGACGACGATGGAGACCGCGGAGTCGGCGCCCTCGGCGACGGGATAGGGGACCTCGACGCGGCGGAAGTCGGCCAGGGGAGGCTGGAGGGGAATCTCCGTATCGATCCGCCGCGCCCCGAAGCGGCCCAGGAAGCGCTCGTCGAGGAAGGCGAGCTGCTTGGCGGTATCGAAGCTGCCGTACAGGTAGATGCGGCAGTTCGAGGGATGGTAGCGCTCGGCCCAGAAAGCCTTGAAGGCCGCGTAGCCGAGCTCGGGGATGCGCTCGGGATCCCCGCCGGAGTCGAAGGAGTAGGGGTGGCCGGGGGAGAAGAGGCTCGTGGAGCAGGCGGTGCCGGCCAGGGACTCGGCCGAGGAGTAATCCCCCCGCATCTCGTTGTAGACGACTCCCTTCACCTCGAGGCGGCCCGCCTCGTCGAGCTCGAGGTGGTGCGCCTCCTGGAGGAAGCTGTCCTCGGTCAGGCGGGGGAAGAAGACCGCGTCGCCGTAGACGTCCATCAGGTTGAAATAGTCGGCCTCGACCGCGCTGGCGGCGGGGTAGACGGTCTTGTCGGGGTAGGTGAAGGCGTTCATGAAGGTGGCCAGGCTCCGGCGGGTCATGGCCAGGAAGGGATCCTTGACCGGGAAGCGCTCGGAACCGCAGAGGACCGTGTGCTCGACGATGTGGGCGACGCCCGTGCCGTCCCGAGGGGCGGTCCGGAAGACGAAGGCGAAGACGTTCTCGGGATCGTCGGCGACGAGGCGGTAGAGCTCGCAGCCGGTGGCGCGATGCCGCAGGAGGATGCCGCGCGAGCGGTATTCCGGGAGCTCTCGCTCGGAGATGAGCTCGTAGGCGGGGTGGGGGGAATCCATGGAGAGAAGATGGCCAGGCCGGAGCCTCCAAGTCAAGGCCGCCAGGGCGATCGCGATAGCCACGTCCGAGCGCGGGTCCCGGCTTTCCGTCCGAGGCCGCCTTCTCTTTACCTCGGCGCGCCGCGCGGTTATACTCGCTTCCCATGAGTATCGTGACCAAGACCGGCGACGAGGGCCTCACCGGCCTGTGGTCGGGCGAGCGAGTGTGGAAGGACGACCCGAGGGTCGAGGCCTACGGCAGCCTCGACGAGCTCTCCTCCCTCCTCGGCCTGGCGCGCCAGGCCGTGCGGCTGCCGGCTACGGCCGAGGCGATCGACGAGATCCAGCGGGGCCTCGCGCGCGCCGCGGCCGAGCTCGCCTCGGTGGGCAAGCGGTTCGGGCGCCCGGTCTCGGCAGACGAGGTCGAAGCCCTGGGGCGCCGCGTCTCCGAGCTCGAGGCGAGGATACCGCTCAAGGGCTTCGTCCTGCCGGGGCAGACCGAGTCCTCGGCCCGACTCGACGTCGCCCGGACGGCCTGCCGCAGGGCCGAGCGGCGCATCGTGACCCTGGCCCGGCTCGCCTCGGGTGAAGCCGGCGAGGTGGGCGCCGAGCTGCGGCGCTACGTCAACCGCCTATCCGATCTGCTTTTCATGCTCGCGAGGGCCGAGGAGGCCGCCGAGGGGAAGATCGTCTACGCCGGGGAGGATCGATGCTGAAGAAGAGCCGCTGCGACGGCAGCCCCATCCGGGACCTCCCGGCCTTCACCCTCCTCATGCCCTACGTCATGCCCGACAAGACCGGCTCGATGATCTACTACGAGCAGGACCTCGACGTGACGGATACGCTCAAGCATATCAAGGCCGTCAACAGGGGCTTCATCAAGGCGGGCAAGATCCTCACCCTCTTCGAGGTGGTCATCTGCGCGGCGGTGCGGACGATCGCGATGCGGCCCCGCGCCAACCGCTTCATCTCCGGCAACCGCTTCTACCAGCGCAACCAGATCGTCTTCAACTTCGTGGCGAAGCGCGAGCTCAGCGACGAGGGCGAGGAGGTCAACGTGAAGATCCCCTTCGAGCCCTCCGAGACCCTCGGGAGCGTGGCCGAGAAGGTGGGGCGCTACGTCAGGCAGGCGGTCTCGGAGGACGGCATGGCCAACGACGCCGTCGTCGAGACCCTCGTCAAGCTGCCGCACTTCGCCCTGAACCTCGTCGCGAAGGGCCTGCTCTGGCTCGATCGGCATAATCTCATGCCCGCCGACCTCATCGAGAGCGACCCCTGCTTCTGCTCGATCTTCCTCACCAACGTGGGCTCCTTCGGGCTCGAGACGCCCTTCCACCACCTCTACGAGCGGGGGAACTGCCCCATCTTCATAGCGATGGGGAAGGTCCGGACCGTCAGGGAGCTCGAGGCCGACGGGAGCGTGAAGGAACGGCAGCGGCTCCTCCTCCGCTACTCCTTCGACGACCGCATCGCCGACGGGACCTACATGGGCAAGACGCTCGGCCTCATCCAGGGCTTCGTGGAGGACGCGAGGCTCCTCGACGAGCCGCCGGAGCTCTCGCCCGAGCTCCTGGCCGAGCTCAGGCTCAAGCCGGCGGAGCCCGGGCCGGGCGGCCCTGCGGGGGATCAGGAGACCAGGTCGTCCTCGCCCTCGAGCGCGAGGTCCCCGTCCTCCCAGGCGCGCTTGAGGTAGGAGAGCAGCTCGCGGGCCGCCTCGTCGGCGTCCTCGCGGCGCACCGCCCCGAGGAGGGAGTACTCGTCGACGATGAGGGACCTCCGGTTCGAGGAGACGTTGCGCAGGAGCTTCTCCTTGAACTCGTCGTCCCTCCCCTTGAGGACCAGGGCGACGTCGCGCTCCTGGAAGTCGCGGAGGGCCTCCTGGAGGTAGCGGTCGGGGACGCGGAGCACGTCCTCGAGCGTGAAGAGCCTCTCCCGAACGTTGCGCGACAGCTCGGGGCTCTCCTCCTCGAGGGCTTCGAGGACCCGCGCCTCGAGCCGCGGGTCGACGTGGCGGAGGATGCCCGCGAGGGCGGCCTTCCCGTCGAGCTCCTCGCCGCTCATCGTGCCGATCCGCCGGATGCGCTCCTTGAGGCCCTCCTCGACCTGGCGCAGGACCTCGGGGCTGACCTTCTCGAGGCGGGCCACGCGCTTGACCAGCTCGATCCGGAGCTCCTCGGGAAGCCGCTCGAGGAGGCCCGAGGCGCGCTTGGGCTCGAGGTAGGGCAGGATCACCGCGAGGACCTGGGGGGACTCGTCCTTGAGGATGATCTGGAGGTCCTTGGGCTCGAAGTCGTTAAGGAAGCGGAAGGGGCGGAGGGCCTCGGGGGCGGCCTTGCGCAGGAGGGCCCGGGCCCGCTCGGGGCCGAAGGCGGCGGCGAGCATCTTCTCGGCGGTCTCGGGCCCGCCCTCGATCGTCCATCCCTTGGTCTTGACGAGCCAGCCGAATTCGGCCAGCACCTCGTTCGCCTCGATGGCGTCGATGCTCCTGACCTTGAGTATCTCCCGGGAGACGGCCTCCACCTCCTCGGGCCCGAGGTGGGATACGACCTTGGCGGCCTCCTCGGTCCCGAGGAGGAGGAGGAACTTCGCCGCCTTCGCGAGCCCAGAGTCGGTGCCCGTCTTGAGGAGGGCGGCGGCCTCGCTCTCGGCGGCGGCAACGGCGTCGCCTAACGCGAAACTCTTCTTGGGGCCGGCCGCCTTGGGGGCCGGCGCGCGCTTCGGGCTTGCCGCCGCCTTGGGCGCCGGTCTCGGGTCGGGGAGGGGCGAGGCGCCGGACGGGGTCTTCGGCGCATCGTCCTTCCGTGCGGCGGGCTTGTAGGCCTTGTCGACCCGATCCTTCATGCTCATGCGGCTATCGTATCCGAGCGCGAGGCTACCGGTCAATTCGCCGGGCCGCGCCCGAGCTCGCGCCGGGCCCAGGCGAGGCGCTTGGCGTACTCCGCCTCCATGAGGGCCCTGAGGGGAAGGGGCCGCGAGACGCGGGGAGGCTGGGGCAGGCCCTGGGCATCGGCGAGGCCGAGGGAGGCCGCCCCGATCGCGGCGGAGGCCGATGCCGGCGAAGCCTCGCCCCGCAGGGCGGCGAGGAGGGCGCGGAGGGCCGAGGCGGCCTCCTCGGCGCCGGCCTCCGCGAGCTCGAGGTAGCTCGCCCTCGACTCGCGCCCGTCTCCCGAGGGATGGGGCCAGCTCTCCCGGGCGAGGTTCATCGGGTCCAAGCCGCTCGGGTAGGCTTCGGGATAGACGAGGGCGACGGTCCTGAAGCCCGCTCGCTCGTCCAAGTAGGCGAAGCGGTCCTCCCGCTCGCGGTTCATGGCGGTCAGGGCCGGGTTCGTGGCCTCGTAGAAGTACAGCGCGTCGGCCAGGGCGTTCTCGACTCGGCGCTCGAGGAGGAAGTCGGCCTGCGCCGCCCGGGGGTAGGCCGCCCCGAGCCCGGCGGCCCAGAGGGCCCTGACGGCGGCCCAGGCGGGGCCGGCCTCGTCGGCACCCTCGGGCGAGGGAGGCCGCGGGAGGGCGGCGGCGAGGTCGAAGGCCGCGGGCTCGAGGCCGCGCCAGGTAGCGAGGAGGCCGGCGTCGAGGACCCGCTCGAGGAAGGGGTGGCAGCCGCGGAAGGCCTCGCTCTCGGGCTCCCCCGGTCGGGGCCAGCCCGCGAAGCAGATGATGAAGGGATGGGTCGCCCGGTCGATCGCGGCGTGGCTGGCCAGGCCGAGGAGGTAGGCCCGTGCCTGGGCAGCTCCCGGATCGGCCCGCGCCGGCAGGACCGTCATGGCGCCCTCGACGATGCGGCCGTAGCCCCGGCGGTGGGCCAGGACGCCGTAGTGCAGCCCCGAGGGCTTGGTCCTTTGGTTGTGGTAGAATATGTCCGGGCCCTGGCAGCCCAGCCGGAACCAGGGCCCCGCGGAGGCGAGCAGGGCGGCCGCGCCCTCGGGATCGGCTCGGCGGAGGGCCTCCTCACCGGCCAGGATATGCGTGATCTGCGCCGCCACGGCTCGAGTATAGCCTGCCGGCCGGGCCGAGTCCCGGGCGAGGCCGATATTTACCTTAGCCCGCCCTTACCGCTATATTTACCCCATCGGATCGGATGCAAGGAGAGCTGGAATGAGACTCTACAGCCGCGGTCAGCTGGCGCTCGTCGGAATGGGCGGCATAGCCCTCGCCCTAGCCCTCGTCTTCGGGCTCGGCCTGGCCCGGCTGCCGGAGAGGAGCGGCTCCCCCCTGCCGCGGGCCTCGGCCGAGGCGGCCGCCGAGCAAGGGCCCGACCCGGTCGAGGCCCAGGGCGGCAAGCCCGCGGCCCTCGAGACGCGCGACCTCATCCTGGCCGAGAGCTTCGGCGCCGAGTACTCGGTCGACGAGCGCGAGAACATCGACGTCTACGAGCGCTTCAACGCCGCCGTCGTCAACATCACCACCGAGGTCGTCGCCATCAA
>JAKLFE010000066.1 GCA_022711355.1 Spirochaetota bacterium
GGCTACGTGGGCAAGAAGCTCGGCCTCGGCTTTTACGCGGTGAGCGACGAGTTCGCCTCCGGGGACACGGCCCTGGGCTCGAAGCTGCGAAGCTCCTCCTCCATCAACCTCGTCGTCGGCCTCGGCCTGCCCCTCATGCTCGGCCCCTTCCGCCTCAACATAGGCGGCGACGCGCGGCCCTTCTACCGCGTCGACTCGGCGGGCGAGGGCTGGAGCCTCATCGATCTCATCCAGGGCGCCGACCTCGACGATCAGGCGGCGGTGGCCGGATTCGGCATGGCCATGGACTTCGGGGCCTCCCTCGAGCTCGGCCCCTCCCTCAAGGTCGGCCTGGCCCTGCGCGATCTCTCCCCCTCCTTCCTCATGGACGACTTCCTCGTCGGCGAGGTCTTGGACGCCCTCGGCTCCGGGTCCCTGCCCGAGCAGGGGGCGGGGGCGGACAACGTCTACCTCACGCCCTACGCGAGCCTGGGGCTCGCCTGGAGCCCCGAGCTCGTCCCCGGCTTCGTCGAGCCGAGCCTCTACTTCGAGCTGCGCGATCCGGCGGGCGCGCTCCGCGACGAGGCCTCCTTCTGGAACCTCCTCCATCTCGGGGCCGAGCTCAGGCTCCTCAATTTCGCGAGCCTCCGGCTGGGCTTGAACGGCGGCTGGCCCTCGGCCGGCCTCGGCCTCGACCTGGCCATCATCGAGCTGGACGCCGCGGTCTTCACCGAGGAGCTCGGCCTCCATCCCGGCGATCGTCCCCGCACCGGGGTCGCCCTCCAGGCCGCCCTCAGGTTCTGATCCGGCCGCGGCCCGGCCTGCCGGAGGCCGCGCGGCCCTCCTCCTATCGCGGAGGCGGGAGATGGCCGATACTGTCCTAGGGAGGCTTGTCATGAAGCGCTTCACGGCTCCGATCCTGGTCGCCGCCCTCGCCGGCTCCCTCGCCCTCTCGGGCTGCCAGGAGCTCTTCACCACCTCCCTCGCCGAGCCCCTGGCTCGGGACGAGGTGCCGGTGCCCGATTCCCTGTCCAAGGACCAGGCCGCCGAGTACGCGGCCCTCGTCGCCGCCAACCGCGACACGGAGCTCGCCCAGGCCCTCATGCCCGCGATGGCCGAGCTCGTGGCCGACAATCCCGGCGACGCGGGCGTCCTGGGCGACGCCGTGACGACGGCGGGGATCGCGACCGGCCTCGAGGACGCCTTCATGGACGCCATCGACGCCATCGATATCGACACCCTCATCGACGATCCGGATTCGGTGGACCCCGCGACCTTCGCCGGCCTCCTCGCCGGCGTGAGCGTGGACGCCGACGCGGCCGCCGTCTTCGCGGCCCTCGCCACGGCCGACGCCGCCGAGCTCGACGAGGCGGGGGTCAACGCGGCCAACTACGTGGTCGCTGCGGTGGCCCTCGTCATAGCAGACGTCGAGTCCCAGGCCGGCGACCTCGAGAACCTCCTCGACACCGACTTTTCCGGCTACACGGCGGGGCCCGAGGCCACGCTCGCCATCGACATCATCAACGCGGCGGCCGCCCAGTGGCCCGACGACGACCTGATCTCGGCCATGCAGAGCCTCTTCGATATCCTGTAGGGGAAGGGAGCGGGATAGCACCGATGCACAGAAGACCAGCGCTTGCGGCCCTCCTTCTCTTCCTCGCCGGAACGGCCTTCGCGGCCGAGACCATCGAGGGCTTCGCCCCGGAGTCCGCCCGATCCCTCGCCCGAGGCGGCTACCACGCCGCCTCGGGCGGCGATCTCGAGGCCCTCTTCTCGAACCCCGCGGGCCTCGCCACCGCCCCCCGGCAGATCGAGTTCGCGAAGCTCGGCTTCCGCCTCTCGGGCCCGGTCTTCGACATCGCGAACGCGATGCAGTCGGGCGACGACCTCATGACCTCCGTGACCGACGTCCTGGCCAAGCACGACTACCGCATCAACGCGGGCCTCGATCTCGCGGGGCCGCTCTACTTCGCCTACTCCGGCGAGGGCCTCGCCTTCGGGCTGTTCAGCCGCACCAAGGCGGGGCTCAACGCCTCGAGCATCAGCACGGTAGGCCTCTCGGTGCGGGAGGACCTCCTCCTCGCCGGGGCCTACGCCTTCCGCCTGGACCTCGGCGGGGGCCACGCGCTCGACCTGGGCTTCGGGGCCAAGGGCTTCGTCCGCGGCGAGATGGCGATCACCGAGAGCCTCGTGTCCATCCAGGACATCCTCGGCGACCTCGGCAGCCTCTACTCGGACACGCCTTTCTTCCTCACGACCGGGGTCGGCGTCGATTTGGGCCTGCGCTGGTCCTGGGAGAGCCTGGCCGCCGGCCTCGTCTGCCGCGACGCCTTCAGCCCGGCCGTCCTCACCGAGTACGCGAGCGCCTCGGGCTTCTTCTCCGATCCCTCGGCCGCCAAGGTCGAGAGCGGCTACGCCCTCGTCGATCCCGACCTGGCGGTCGGCTTCTCCTGGCATCCCGCCCTCGGCCGGCTCGCGCGCTACGTCGACGACTTCATCCTCTTCCTGGACTACGCGGACATCCTGGGCCTCTTCGAGCCCATCCCCCGGAACGCCGTCCTCAACCTCCGCCTCGGGGCCGAGGCCCGGGTCCTCGACATCCTCAGCCTCCGCCTGGGCATGAACGAGGCCCTCCTCGCGGCCGGGGTCGGCCTCGACCTCAGCGTGGTCCAGGTGGAGATGGCGGTCTTCGGCGAGGAGCTCGGCCTGGACCCGGGCGACCGCCCGAGCTACAACCTCCTCCTGGGCTTCGACTTCCTGTACTAGGGCGGCGTCCCGGCCCCGCGCCGGGCGCCGCATTGACAGGGGCGCGCCCGGGCCGGTACTGTAGCTTCCTCGAGATTTGCGGGCCGCTAGCTCAGTTGGTAGAGCAACGCCCTTTTAAGGCGTGGGTCACGCGTTCGAACCGCGTGCGGCTCAGTTCCCTACAGGCAATTCCTCGCTCAGTCGCCCGCGCTCGCGGCCTCGGGAGGCGTCCCGCTCCCCGGGGCGGCCTCGCCCGGCAGGGCCTCGGCGGGCTGCGCTGAGGCCGAGGCGCCGCCCGCTTCCGCGGCCGCGCGGGCGGCCTCCGAAGCCGCCGCCTCCGCCCGGGCGGCGCGGACGCGCTCTGCCCGCTCGCGCAGGGCGTCGACGTCGAAGGAGAGGCCGAGGGAGGCGTCGAACATGAAGGAGGAGCTCTCCGGGCCGCGGCCTTCGAGCTCCTTGAGCCCGAAGACGTAGAAGCCCGAGGACAGCCCGGCGCTGAGGGAGACCGCGGGGGAGGCCCGGAAGCTCGCCGTGGCGCCGATCATGACGGCGCCGAGGCTGTCGGTCGCGCCCGCCGCCACGTACTCCTTGGAGCGCTGCTCGTAGCCCAGGGAGCACAGGAGGGTGTAGGGGGCCCCCTTCTTGTAGATGTCGAACTCGAGGGCGTAGCGGGTCCAGCTGTCCGTCGCCACGGCCTCGCCGCCAGAGTCGAGCTCGTTGAAGCGCTTGGCCTCGACGACCGCCGAGACGATGGCGTTGGGCACGTAGAAGCCGGCCGCCAGGACGGCCTTGGCCTGGGGGTCGTCGGAGGATCCGACGAAGCCGATGGCCAGCCCCCCCTCGGAGCGCAGGGAGCAGTACGCGACCCCGGGCCACTGGAGCCTGATGGAGGAGGCGAGCCCCGCGGAGAAGGGGGCCTCGTCGTCGTTGAAGAGCCCGATGCGCGGGCCCACCTCGATGCGGGCTATGCCCCGCTCGAATTCGACCGTCGCCAGCACGCTGTTCCGCAGGACCGGGTCCCGCTCGTAGGCGACGCGGAGCCGGGCCTCGCCGCCGAGCTCCTCCTCGATCCAGGCCTCGCCGCACCAGTACAGCTCGTCCCAGGGGAAGGCCGTCAGGGCGGCGTCGAGGGGCTCGTCCCAGCCCCAGGGGAAGTGGAGGTTGCCCGAGCGGAGCGTGAGCCCCGCGTCGAGGCCCCAGGCGAGGCTCCCCGCGAGGAGGAGGGCGGCGGCGAAGGTGGCGCGTTGGCTTTTCATGGGGCCGCCTTAGAAGGAGGTCTTGAGGCCGACGAAGGGCTTGAACATCCCGTACCAGGGCTCCGGGACGGGGAAGACCCTGAGGGAGAGCTTGAAGTTCCACTCGATCCCGCCGGCGATCATGGCGTAGTAGGGCGAGACGTCGATGCCGAGGGGCTCGTCGGTGAGGGGGCGGAACTTGAGCAGGTTCTCGAGGCCCCCCTGGGAGCCCGTCCGGGCGAGGCGCCCGAAGCGCAGGTCGAAGGCCGCGTCGAGGGAGCTTTCCTCGCTCTCGCTGGCGCTCTGGCGGTACCAGCGGGGATGGTAGAAGACGGTGAGGGCCACGCGGCCCGAGCCGAAGTTGAGGCGGGGCTCGAAGAGGAAGTAGAGGTTGTCCACCGAGAAGCTGCCCGCCGGGTCCCAGTAGGGTATGCCCGCCTGGAGGAGGAACTCGCCGACCTCGCCCGGGGCGGCGAAGAAGAGGATGCCCCCCCGATAGACCCCGGCCGAGGCCGCGGTGGAGGCCCCGACGAAGGCCTCGAGCTTCAAGGTCTCGGCGTTGTAGAGGGCGCGGAGGTCGCCCGACCAGCGGCCCGGCCCGAGGTCGGAGTCCTGGTAGCAGTAGAGGTAGAGGGCCCCCCGGTCGCTGAGCCTTTCGTTGGTGCCGAGCTTGAAGCCGGTGCCGTTGACCGCGTGGATGCCGTCGTAGAAGAGGTTCTCGTTCCCGCCGACGCCCTCGGGGTAGACCATGGGGCCGCTGAGGGCGGTGGCGAACTCCTCGGTGCCGAAGAGGGAGACGAAGTCCGCCCCCGAGGCGAAGGTGTCGAGGTAGCCGACGAAGTAGGAGAGGTCGAGGGGGAGCTCGAAGACGCTGCGCGCCGTGATGGCCGCGGTCTTGAAGACGGGGCTCGCGAGGGAGTTGAGCTTGGCCAGGGCGCTCGGGTCGTCCACGGCGTCCTCGTCCGCGAGGGCTAGGGCCTCCTCGACGCTCCCCGAAAGGAGGCTGAGGCGCAAAAGGCCGCCGAACTTGTCCCCCCCCTTGATGGAAAGGTCGAAGTAGAGGCGGGTGGCGGCCTCGAAGGCGTCGGAGTCCTCCTCGACCGAGCCGCGGCTCAGGAGTTCGAGGCGCTCCACCGTGAGCTCGGCCGCCCGGGCCGCGGGGGCCGGGGCGAGGAGGGCGGCGAGGCAGAGGGCGAGGAGGGCGTGCTCTCTCGTGGGCATGGACCTGACTCCCGGCCCCGCCGGCGCGGCTGGAGGCGCCGGCCGCTCGAGGCCTACGTAGGGTATTCTAGCGCCGTTCGCGGCGGAATGCACGATGCCTTACCATTATCGGCCGTTCCGGCCGCCCAGATAGCCCGAACTCCCCGCGCCCTCGGCCTTGACGGAAAGACCCAACTATATGATGCTCTAAGCACGATGAGCGACTATCTCGACCCCAACAACGAGGAGCTCCTCAAGGATTTCTTCGCCGAGGCCAACGGCCAGGTGGAGACTCTCGAGCAGAATATCCTCGCGCTCGAGAACGACACGGGCAACCGGGACGCCGTGGACGAGATCTTCCGGGCCGCCCATACCCTCAAGGGCGGCGCCGCCACGGTCGAGATGGGCGAGCTCGCCGAGTTCACCCACCTGGTCGAGGACGTCCTCGACGGGATCCGCTCGGGGCAGTCCGCGGTCGGGGAAGCCCTCATCGACGCCCTCCTGGGCTCCATCGACATCGTCAAGGCCATGCTCGCCGCCCGCGCCGAGGGCTCGGTCTACGGCGGCGACACCTCCGCGATCAAGGCGAGCCTCGCGGCCGCCCTGCCCGCGGGCTCCAAGGCCAAGAAGGCCGCCGCCAAGGCCGCCCCCGCCCCGTCGGCCCCCCCGCCCGCCGCGGCCCCGCGCCCTGCCGCCGGCCCGGCGCCCGCGGGCGGCCTGTCCGAGTACGACTACCTCGAGCTCCGCGAGGCCGCCGGGCCCGGCCGCCGCATCTTCAGGGCCGCCCTCAGCTTCAATCCCGACAACATCATGAAGACCGTCTCCGCCATCCACGCCTTCGCCGCCCTGCGCGACGCCGGCACGGTGCTCAAGACGGTCCCCGACTTCGAGAAGCTCTACGAGGACGCCTTCTACCCCACCGTCGAGTACTACGTGGCCCTCGAGGGCGAGCCCGACGAGCTCAAGCGCAAGGCGATGATCCCCGACGTGGTCCTGGACGCCGCCATCGAGGAGATCGGCCTCGCGCCGCCGGCCGCCCCGGCCCCCCGCCCCGCCCCGGCCGCAGCCGCGCCCAAGCCCGCGGCGGCCGCGCCCAAGCCCGCCACGGCAGCCCCCAAACCCGCCCCGGCCGAGCGCCCCGCCGCGGCGGAAGCCGAGGCCGCCTCCGAGGCCTCGGCGGAAGCCGCGCCCGAGGCCGTCCACCCCGAGGCCCGCAAGCCCTCCTCCCAGTCGGGCTCCATCCTCCGCGTGGACTCGCGCCGGATCGACAACCTCCTGAACCTCGTCTCCGAGACGGTCATCAACAAGGCCACCTTCAACCAGATATCGGCCCAGTTCGGCGACCTCCAGGGAGCCCTGGCCTCCGCCGAGGGCCGCTTCCGCGACGGCCTGAAGGAGCTCTTCGACGAGCTGCCCGAGCAGCTCGCCGCCATCCAGAAGGGGGCTTCGGCCAAGGACGTCAAGAAGTCCATCCTCGAGAAGTACGGCTCCCTCTACCAGGCCTTCGACGGCTTCGAGGCCGACTTCAAGACCAACGTCACCAAGTTCCGCTCCACGGCGCAGAACCTCGGCCGCATCACCGGCGAGCTCCAGGAAGGCGTCATGCGCATCCGCATGGTGCCCATCAGCCAGATCTTCAGCCGCTTCCCCCGCCTCGTGCGCGACCTCACCAAGAGCCTGGGCAAGAAGGTCAACCTCGTCATCGAGGGCGAGGAGACCGAGCTCGACAAGGCGGTGATCGAGGACCTCCTCGACCCCATCATGCACTCGGTCCGCAACGCCCTCGACCACGGCGTCGAGAGCCCCGAGGAGCGCCGCGCCGCCGGCAAGAGCGAGGAGGGCACCGTCCTCCTCAAGGCCTCCAACGAGGGGAACATGATCATCATCGAGATCGCCGACGACGGGAAGGGCATCGACGTCGAGGCGGTCCGGGCCAAGGCGGTCGAGCGGGGCCTCATCCACCCGAGCAAGGTCCTCACCGAGGTCGAGGCCTTCAACCTCATCTTCGACGCCGGCTTCTCCACCGCCAAGACGATCACCAACATCTCCGGCCGCGGCGTGGGCCTGGACGTGGTCAAGCGCCAGATCGAGAAGCTCAACGGCTCGGTCACCGTGTCGAGCGTCCGGGGCAAGGGCAGCCGCTTCGTCATCAAGCTCCCCCTCACCCTGGCCATCATCCAGGGTCTCCTCGTGCGCGTGGGCAAGGAGGTCTACTCCATCCCCATCACGAGCGTCATCGAGAGCCACCGGATCAAGCCCGCCGACATCCGCATGATCGACAACTACGAGGTCTTCAACATCCGCTCGGACGTCGTGGCCCTCCTCAGGCTCAACCGCCTGTTCAAGGTCCCGACGAACGAGCAGCGCGACTACCACTTCGTGGTCATCGTCGGCACCGCCGACAAGCGGGTCGGCCTCATGGTCGACTCCCTCATCGGCGAGGAGGACGTGGTCATCAAGCCGCTGCGCGACCAGTTCACCCAGTCGCCGGGCATCGCCGGGGCCTCCATCCTCGGCGACGGCTCGGTCTGCCTGATCATCGACGTGAGCCAGCTCCTCGAGCTCGGCCTCAAACGGGAGCTCGAGGAGCGCCGGCGCCTCGAGGCGACCATCCGCTAGGCGAGGGAGCGAGCAGCATGGCGCAGAGCGAGATAGAGGAACGGGCCGAGGCGGCCGAGAAGGCCAGGAAGGCCGAGAAGATCGACTTCAAGATGGTCACCTTCTCCCTCGCGGGGAAGGAGTACGGCATCGACATCATGAGCGTGAAGGAGATCGCCAAGGCCGGCCGCTTCACCTACGTGCCGAACGCGGCCCCCTTCGTCCGGGGGGTCTACAACCTCCGCGGCGACATCATCTCCGTCATCGACATGCGGATCTTCTTCCACCTCCCCGCCGAGCGCAAGGAGGAGGAGGCCCTCGAGAGCCTCATCATCCTCCGGGTCGGCGAGCAGGTCTTCGGCATCATCGTCGACGGGATCGACAAGGTCGTCGGCATCTCCCAGGCCAGCATCCAGCCGCCCCATCCCATCTTCGGCGACATCAACGTCAAGTACATCAAGGGCATCGTCGAGAACGCGGGCAAGCTCTACATCATCCTCGACGTCGACCGGATCTTCGCCCCCGAGCGCGAGACCGAGCGCGCGGCCGACGAGGCCGCCGCCCTGGCCCGGCCGTCGCCCCGGGCCGCCCCCGAGGAGGCCCCCGGCTTCGGCGCCGACGTCGCCTCCTCCTTCGTCAAGGAGACCCTCGCCGCCCTCCGCGGCTTCCACGTCGGTCCCACCAACGAGGCCTGGTTCGCCTCCCGCTTCGCCGAGTGGAAGGCCGGCCGCAAGGGCGCCGACCTCCAGATCAAGGAAGCCTCCGAGGCGGACCAGTTCCTCGAGGGCTTCTGGAGCCCCGCCACCGGCCGGCTCTGGGACGACGACTACGCCCAGGCCGTCGAGGCGGTCCTCCCCGAGATCGAGGCCAAGAGCATCAACGTCTGGAACCCCGGCTGCGGAAAGGGCTACGAGACCTGGTCCCTGGCCTGCGTCCTGCGCAAGCGCTACCCCGAGACCCGCATCAAGGTCTGGGCCAACGACTCCGACCTCCTGGCCATCTCCATGGCGCCGAACATGGTCTTCCCCGAGGCCGTGCCCGACTACTACGTGCCGTTCATGACCAAGGGCAAGAACGGCCTCTCCTTCGTGCAGGCGGTCCGCGACTCCATCTTCTTCGAGTACCACGACGTCATGAACGCGAACCCCTTGCCCCCCCTGGACATGATCCTCTGCCGGGACATGCTCTCCTTCCTGGCTCCGATTGACCAAAAGCGGCTTTTCGGCGATTTTATCGATAAGCTCAAGCCGAGCGGCGTCGTCCTCACGGGCCTCAACGAGCGGCTGGGCGAGGGCTGGACGCCCTTCGGGACGGAGGCCGTACCGGCCTTCCGCAAGGACTGAACAGCGCCGGCAGCCGCCGGCGCCTGAGGAGAACGGCATGAGAGTCGAGTACATCAACCCCTTCGTGGAGTCGGCCTTCAACGTCCTTCGGGAGGTCCTCCAGTCCGACGTCCGCCGCGGCGAGCTCTACCTGAAGTCCACCTCCATGCCCGTCATGGGGGTGGCCGCCATCGTCGGCCTGGCCGGCGACGTCGAGGGCCGGGTCCTCTTCGACATGGACAAGCCCACCGCCCTCAAGATAGCCTCGGCCATGAACGGCGAGGAGCTCAAGGAGCTCGACGACCTGGTCAAGGCCACCATCACCGAGCTCGCCAACATGATCACCGGCCAGGCCGTGACCAAGCTCCACGACCTCGGCTTCAAATTCGACCTTACCCCCCCCGCCATCTTCACCGGTGAGAACATGGAGGTCTCCAACTCCGACGTCGAGGCCCTCATCGTCCCCATGGAGACCGGCCACGGCAAGATCGAGATCAACGTCGCCATTCGCGAGCGCGCCTAGCGCGGAGCGGATGGCGGGCCATCGCGCGAGCGCGCCTAGCGGGCGGCATTCTTGACAGAGGCGGCCCCTAGCTGGTATAAAGTCTTCCGTCGCGCCCGCCTCGCCGCGGGAGCCTCGGTTCGGGCGGTTAGCTCAGTTGGTTAGAGCACCAGTATGACACGCTGGGGGTCACAAGTTCGACTCTTGTATCGCCCATAGGAAACCCATCCGCGAGGATGGGTTTTTCTTTTAGCCGGACTTCGTAGCGCCCATGAATGGCTCGGCGAAGGTTCCAAATTCCCGTACCCCGATAACTTGAACGAATCGAAGCCTCCGCGCCGCTAGCATGTCCCCCCGAGGGAGGGATATGCGAATGATGCTCGCCAGCAGGATCGCCCGATTCGGAGCCGCCCGCCGCTCCGGGCGCCTCATCTGTTCCGTCCTGGTCCTTGTAACCGCGGCCTCCTGCTCGAACCCGGCCGGCGGCGATCCCGCTCCCGATCCGGAAGCCGGGGTCGTGGGGGAGGGCAGCGTGGACAACCCCTATCGGATCCGCAGCGCCGAGGACCTGAACGCCGTCCGGGGCGGCGCGCTCGGGCATGAAGACTGGGATCTCGCCGATCACTACAAGCTGCTCGCCGACATCGACCTCGCGCCGTACTCGGCCGGCGAGGGATGGAGCCCCATCGGGAGCGCGAGCTCTCCCTTTACCGGCAGTTTCGACGGGAACGGACACTCCATACGCCGCTTGAGGATCGAGCGGGCCGCCGACAGCCAGGGACTGTTCGGGTATCTCTCGGGAGAGGGGGCGATCCGGAACCTCTCGCTCGAGGACATCGACCTCGTCTCGGGCGGGAGCGATGTCGGCGGCCTCGTGGGCTATATGGCCAGCGGGAGCGTCGAAGGCTGCACGGCTTCGGGGGCCGTATCGGGAGCCGACAATACCGGCGGCCTCCTAGGCTGCATGGCCGGCGGAGCCGTCGAGGGCTGCCGGGCCTCGGTCGCCGTCACGAGTGCCGCTTCGAACGTCGGCGGCTTCGTCGGTGCGGTGTCGGGCGGGACGATCGAGGCCAGCTGCGCCGAGGGGAGCGTGTCCGGGGGTGAGTTCGTGGGCGGCTTCTCGGGGAAGAACTACCCGGATACATACTTTTTGGGGATGTGTTACGCCCGGGGGAATGTTTCGGGAGGCGACTTCGTCGGCGGATTCGTGGGGGGTAGCCGGGATATCAATGACGACTGCTATTCCACTGGACGCGTGACGGGCTCGACCAATGTCGGCGGTTTTGTAGGCGACCTGAGCGATGGCGTGTTTATTCGCTTCGGGCCCTGCTTCTTCGATTCGGAGACCTCGGGGCAGGCCGGCCAGATTATCGATATCTATCCCAAGAGCAGCGCGGAGATGAAAACCCAGAGCACCTACCTCGACTGGGACTTCGACGCGATCTGGGGCATCGATGCGAGCCGCAACGACGGCTACCCCTACCTGCGCTGGGAGCTCGAATGACGGGCAAACGGCCCGGGATTTCTCGATAAACAATCGCGCAACGCGTTGAGCGATATAAGCACGCACCTAAAGGAGAACGCATGAGCATTGAACGGTCTTTTCACGCGGCCCGAGGCCTGGCCTGCCTCGCTCTACTATCTTTCGCCCTCTCATCCTGCTCGAGCCCCGCGGGCGGGGGCTCTCCCGATGATCCCGCCACGCCCAAGATCTACGCCGCCACGAGCGTGGGGCTCTCGGTATCCTCCGACGGGGGGGCAACTTGGACCAAGTACGACTCCACGGACACGGAGGCCTTCTACAGCGATTACGTGGATGACGTTCTCGTTTCCGGGAGTGCCGTCATCGTCGGGCTGCAAAACGGGGGGGGCCTCGCCCTTTCAAAGGATGCCTGCACCACGTGGGCGCTCTACTCGTACGTCGCGGGCAACAGCACGAGCGTCGGCTCGAACACTATCTATGGCTTGTTCCTGGATGGGACGAAGCTCTACGCTGCGACAAACGGCGGAGTATCAGTCGGCTCGCTGTCCGACGGCGTAATATCCTGGACCACCTACAACCAAACGAATAACGGCCTGGCGAGCGACGGCGTCTATAACGTCTATAAAGATGGGACCACCCTCTACGCCGCCACCTGGCTGGGGCTCTCGATTTCCACGGACGGCGGGGAGAGTTGGTCTTCCCCGGCGGCGCCTCCGACGGCGGAGGTGAACGGGACGATCCTGGACGTCTGGGCCTCGGGCTCCACGATCTACGCGGCTACCTACGAGGGACTCGCCATATCAAAGGATGGAGGGGCGTCCTGGACGGTCGCGTCATCCGCCACTACGGGCTTCAGCGCGGGCGCCGTCCTCGACCTGTACGTCTCGGGATCCAAGATCTACGCGGCCACGGAGGGCGGGCTCTCGGTATCTTCCGACGGCGGAAGCAGCTGGAGCACCTTCACCGCGGCGCAGGGCCTCGCAGACGACGAGGTGAACGGCGTCTTCGCCCTGGGCGGGACCATCTACGCCGCCACTGAGGGCGGGCTCTCGGTCTCCTCCGACGGCGGGGTTACCTGGGCCACCTTCACCTTCGCGGATGCAAGCGGGGGGAATGCCGAGGTATGCGGCGTCTTCGTCCAGTGAGCATCGGGGAGGCGCCCGGTCCGTCGGCTAGGGCTCGGCCGCGCCCCGGGCTTTGAGCCGGCTAGCCCTTCATCGCCCGCCGCTTGCGGTACTCCCGGGGGGAGCAGCCCGCGGCCTTGGCGAAGAGGGTGTTGAAGCTGGTCTTGGAGTTGAAGCCATTGTCGAAGGCGATGTCGAGGATGGAGTCCTCCGGCCGCTCCACGAGCTCGCGCATCGCGGCTCGGAGGCGGTACTCGTTGACGAAGCTCCGGAAGTTGGTCCCGAGGGCCGCGTTGAAGAGCCCGGAGACCCGGCCCGGGCTCTCGCCCAAGGCCTGGGCGAAGCCCTCCAGGCTCAGGTCTTGCCGCTTGAAGAGCTCGGTCTCCTCCATGAGGCTCCGGGCGCGCTCCTCCAGGGACTTGGCCTTCCGCGGATCGGGCGCGGGCTCACGCCGGGCCCGCGCGTTCTCCTGGAGGCCGAAGGCCTTCAGGGAGGGATTCCTCAACCGCGCGAAGGAGAAGGCCAAGCTGGCCGCGGAGAAGGCCAGGAGGGCGAGGGAGTATAGCAGCTCCTGCCCCGCCATCCGCGCGGCCGCGAGGAGGAGGGAGAGGGCAGTTAGGACGAGGCCGAATACCTGGAAAGTCTCGAGTTCCTTCCTCGCCCGGCCCTCGAGGCCGCGCAGCAGGGAGAGGTTCTTCAATACGGCGGCGAGAAGGTAGCCGAGGAGGGCGAGGCTCGCGGCTGCTCCCACGGCGGGGGCCGCGGCCTCGGGCCCGAGGGCCCCGCCGATAAGGACGAGGGCGAGGGGGGCCGCGTAGTGGAGGAGGTGGAGGGGGCTAAGGCGCTTCTCCTCGCTCAGGAGCATGACGCTCGAAAGGTAGAGGGAGGGAGCTATTACGAGGATGGCCCCCGGTCCCGCGATCGCGAGCCAGGGGCTCGAGGCCAGTCCGGAGTTCATGAGCCAGCGCAACCCGAGGGTCCCGGCTTGGGATAAATACGCAGCGGCCGCGCAGTAGTGCAGGGCCCGCTTGACCTTGATGATGAGGTGGACGAGGCCCATGAGGGCGCTGACCGTGGCCAGGGAGAACAGGAGGGTGTCGATCAGGTGCTGCATAATCCCTTCGCGGCTTGGCTGAATATCCTACGGGAATAGTCAGCCGCTAGCAAGGGTCCTTCCGCCTCGCCTCAGATACGGAGGAGCCCGAGCCCCCGCAGCTCGTCGAGCCGAGGCGCGGCGGGGCCGAGGGCCGCCTCGAGCTCCGTCCCCGAGGCCCCCTCGGGCCGCGCGGCGAGGGCGATGGCCGCCTCGAGGGCGGCGAGCTCGTCGGGCCCGCCCTCGAATCGGGCCATCTCGCCCCGGTAGGCCCAGGCCAGGCCTGAGCCCGAGGGCTCGGGCCTGCCCGCGACCCACTGGCAGCGGCCCGAGCCCCCCGTCGCGAGGGAGCGCTCGAGCCCCTCCTCGGCCCGGGCGATGAGGGCCTCGACGAGGCCGGGCTCGACCGAGGCCCGGGGGAAGCGCCTCCCGAGCCCCGCCCCGAAGGGCCGATCGAGGCCCTCGCCCTCCATCCATCGGGCGAGGGACGCGGCGAGGGGCTCGTCGAAGCGGTCGTAGGCCTCGGAGCCGCGGAAGCCCAGGTCGTTGTCCGCGAAGTTCCCGGGCCGGTCGACGGGCTCGAGGCCGGGGCGCCTTCCCGCCTTCCACTCGGCGTACATGCGCGAGTGCCGCGTGAGGACGAAGCGGTGCCAGAAGGCCGAGTCGACGAGGCCCGCGGCGAAGAGCTGGCGGCAGACCTCGGCCGAGTCGACGATGTCCTGCCCGCCCTGGCCGGGGAAGCCGTAGATGAGGTAGGCGTGGACGAGGAGGCCGGCCCGCCGCATGCCGACGAGGCAGGCGACGAGCTGGGCGAGGCCGAAGCCCTTGCCGGTCATGGCCAGGCCGGCCTCGGTCGCGATCTCGATGCCGCCGGAGACGGCGACGAGGCCCGAGGCCGCGAGGAACTCGGCGCGATCGGCGGTCCAGGATGGGTCGAAGCGGACGTTGCCCCAGTAGTGGAAGGGCCGCTCGCCCCGGGCCGCCCGGCGGCGGTTCTCGCGCGCGAAGAGAAGGAGGCTCGCCATGGGCAGGGCCTCGTCGACGAAGTGGATGCCGTAGAGCCCGGAGCGCTCGGCGGCCGCGGCGGCGGCCGCGGCGACCGACTCGACCTTCGCGGGGACGTAGCCGCGCACGTACTCGAGCTCGGTGTCGCAGAACTCGCAGCGGGCCCAGTAGCAGCCCCGGGCGAGCTGGTACTTGAGCCAGGGCGAGTCCGACCAGAGCCGGTGCATGGCGTTGCGCGAGTCGGCGAAGCGGAGGTAGCGCGGGAAGTCCGCGCTCCGGTAGTCGGGCGCCGTCGATTCGAGGGCGGCCCGCTCGAGCGCCGCATACCGCGCGCCATCGCCGTCGCCGAAGCCCTCGGCGAGGACCCCGCCGTCCAGGCCGCGGCGCATGGTCCGGTAGAGGCCGCCGGCCGCGCCGCCCGAGCGGAGGGCCGGGAGGGCCTCGAGGATTGACTCCAGGCTCCCGTAGCCTGCGTCGAAGGAGAGGAAGTCGACGTAGTCGAAGATGCCCCCGTCGCGGAGGCCGCGGAGCTCGGTCGAGACGTAGCCTCCCCCGGCGACGATGACCGCGCGGGGGCCGAGCTCGCGTCGGGCCGCGGCCGCGCACTCGAGGGCCCCGGCGAGGCAGCCGGGGAAGGGGAGGCTGAGGAGGACGAGGACGCTCTCGCCTTCCGCGGCCGCGCCCCGGCCGGCGGGGCCGAGCTCGCGGGCGCGCTCTGCCCAGAACTCCCCGAGCAGGGGCGCGTAGAACTCCCGCAGGAGGTAGGAGGAGCCGAGGCCCGCTCGGATCTCCTCGAAGGAGGCCCGGCTCGAGGCCAGGCGATCGGCGTAGCGCACGGTCCCGAAGTCCGGGTCGAGGGCGTAGGAGACGAGGTCGCCGAGGTCCTCGAGGATGCGCGTCGCCAGCTCGCCCGCGCGCTCGACCCCGATCCTCCCGGCCTCGGCCTCGAGGAGCTCCGCGGCGCGCTGCCCCCGCGGCAGCTCGGCCGCCGCGGCGAGGCGGTGGGCGAAGGCGGGGTCCGAGCCCGCGAGGAAGCCGACGAGGCCCTCGATCCACTCGAGGTAGAGCCCCTCGTAGGAGAAGTAGCGCTCGAGCTGGGAGCGCGCGGCCTCGTCGCGGCCTCCCTTTCCCGCCGGGGCGAGGGAGCGCGCGTCGCGGAAGACGCGCTCGAGGCCGGGCCGCGAGAAGATGCGGCGGTAGAGCTCGATGGAGTGGTCGTAGGATACCGCCTCGTGGCCGCGGCCGCGCAGGTAGGCCTCGAGGTAGTGGAGGGCGGGGTAGGGCGCGTTGAGCTGGACGAAGGGGGGCTGGACGAGGAGGGCCTTCATGCGGGGAGTATAGCCGGGAGCGGCCGGGGAGGGCGAGGGCGAGGTCCCCGGGCGGGAGAGGCCGCCGTTTTCCGTTGACAAGCTCCCGGCCCGGTGGTATGCATAGGTGTCGTGTACGTACACGATATGCCTATCGCGAAACGGTGGCCATGTCGAGCAAGAAGACCACGGTAAAGGAGATAGCCCGTCTCGCGGGCGTCTCCATCGGCACGGTGGACCGGGTCCTCCACGGCCGCGAGGGCGTGTCGAGCGCCACGCGGCGCCGCGTCGAGTCCATCATCGAGGGCTCGGGCTTCCGCCCGAACGCCCTCGCCCGCCAGCTTTCCCTGGGGAAGACCTACCTGTTCCGCGCCCTCCTGCCGCGCGCGGACCAGGACTCCGGCTACTGGGGCGCCTGCCGCCGGGGCATCGAGCTCGCGGCCCGGCACCTGGCGCTCTACGGCGCCCGCGTCGCCGTGGAGGAGTTCGACCGCTACGACGAGGGGGCCTACGCCCGCCTCCTCGCCCCGGGCGCCGCTCCCGAGGCCGACGGCCTCCTCGTCGCCCCGGTCATGCCGGAGCTCCTGCGCCCCGCGCTCGGGCGGCTCGGCGGCCGGGCGCCCTACGCCTTCTTCGACGGCGTCGCCCCCGGCTGCTCGCCCCTGTTCGCGATCACGCAGGACGCCCTGGCGGCCGGCCGGGCCGCGGCGAGGATGCTCGACCTCCTGGCACCCGGCGAGGGGCCCGTGGCGGTGATCGATCCCTATCCCGAGGAGCGGCACATCGCGCTCCGGGTCGAGGGCTTCCGCTCGTACTTCCGGGAGCGCCCCGGCTCGAGGCGGCGCGCGGTCGAGCGCGCCTGCCCCCGCTTCGAGTCGCCCGAGCGCTCCTCGGCCTGCCTCGAGTCGCTCCTCGCCGAGGAGCCGGGCCTGGCCGGGATCCTGGTGGCGAACGCCGCGGGCCACGTCGCCGGGCGCTGGCTGCGGCGGGAGGGGCGCAAGGAGGGCTGCGCGCTCGTGTCCTGGGACCTGGTGCCGGCCAACGCGTCGGCCCTGCGCTCGGGGGAGCTGGACTGCGTCATCTCGCAGCGGCCCTTCATGCAGGCGCGCGACGCCATGGAGCGCCTCTACCGAGCGGTGGTCCACGGGGCCGAGGACGGGGAATCGGCCGGGGCGCCCATCGACGCCCCGATCGTGCTATACCTCAGGGAGAACCTCCCCTCGGGCGACGAGGGGGGATGGGAGGGACGATGAGAAAGGAAGCGGCGGCCGAGCTCATAGCGCGCGGGCAGGCGGTCCTCGGCATCGAGTTCGGGTCGACCCGCATAAAGGGCGTCCTCATCGACCGGGAGGGCGAGAACCTGGCGTCCGGGTCCCACGGCTGGGAGAACCGGCTCGAGGGCGGGATCTGGACCTACGGCCTGGACGAGGCCTGGGCGGGGCTGGCCTCCTGCTACGCATCGCTCGCGGAGGACGTCAGGCGGCGCTACGGCGTGCCGCTCGCGAAGGCGGCGGCCTGCGGCTTCAGCGGCATGATGCACGGCTACGTCGCCCTGGGCAAGGACGGCGAGCTCCTCACGCCCTTCCGGACCTGGCGCAACAACATCACCGGCGAGGCGGCGGCCAAGCTGACGGGCCTCTTCGATTTCGCCATACCGCAGCGCTGGACGATCGCCCACCTGTACCAGTCCATCCTCGACGGCCAGGACCACGTCAAGGACATAGCCTACCTGACGACCCTGGCCGGCTACGTGCACTGGAAGCTCACGGGCCGCTTCGTCCTCGGCCTGGACGAGGCCTCGGGCGTCTTCCCCATCGACACCGCGACGCTCGGCTACGACGAGGCGATGGTCCGCAAGTTCGACGCCGCGGTCGCCGGGCGAGGCTATCCCTGGAAGCTCCGGGACATCCTCCCCGAGGTCCTGCCCGCCGGCGCCGAGGCCGGCCGCCTCAGCGCGGCGGGGGCCCGCCTGGTCGACCCCACCGGGGCCCTCGCCGCCGGGATCCCCTGCTGCCCGCCCGAGGGCGACGCGGGCACCGGCATGGTCGCGACGAACAGCGTGCGGCCGCGCACGGGCAACGTCTCGGCCGGGACCTCGGTCTTCGCCATGCTCGTCCTCGAGAAGGGCCTCTCCCGGGCCCGCCCCGAGATCGATATCGTGGTCACGCCGGACGGCAAGAGCGTCGCCATGGCCCACTCCAACAACTGCTCCTCGGACCTCGACGCCTGGATGTCGGTCCTGGGCGGGGCCGCCAGGCTCCTGGGCGCCGACTTCACGACGGACGAGCTGTACGGCCGCGTCTTCCGGGCCGCGCTCGGCGGCGAGGGCGACGCCGGGGGCCTCGTCCACGTCAGCTACGTCTCGGGGGAGCACCTGACCGGCTTCGCCGAGGGCCGGCCGCTCTTCGTCCGGAAGCCCGGCGACTCCTTCACCGTGGAGAACCTCGTCCGCTCGCTCCTGTATTCCTCCCTCTGCGCCCTGCGGATCGGCCTCGACATCCTCGTGAAGGAGGAGGGCGTGCAAGTCGACGAGATCCGCGGCCACGGCGGCTTCTTCAAGACGGCCGAGGTCGGGCAACGCGTCATGGCCGCGGCCACCGGCATCCCGGTGAGCATACCCGCCTCCGCGGGCGAGGGCGGGGCCTGGGGCATGGCCCTCCTGGCGGCCTTCCTGATCCGCGAGGACAAGGCCCAGGCCCTGCCCGAGTACCTGGATTCCAAGATCGCCGGCAGCGTCGGCGCGCCATGCCGGCCCCTGCCCGAGGACCTCGCCGGCTTCGAGGCCTACCTCGGGCGCTACCGCGGGTGCCTGGCGATCGAGACCGCGGCGGTCGCCGCGCTGAGATAAGGGAAAGCGAGGAGGAGCTATCATGATCGACCTCAAGAAGCGCGAGTTCTGGTTCCTGACCGGCAGCCAGGACCTCTACGGCCCCGAGACCCTGAAGCAGGTCGACGCCGATTCCCGCGCCATGGTCGCGGGCCTCGACGCGATCCTGCCGTGCAAGCTCGTCTGGAAGCCCGTGCTCAAGGGCCCCGAGGGGATCCTCGAGACGA
>JAKLFE010000067.1 GCA_022711355.1 Spirochaetota bacterium
CTTCCGCCGCTTCATCGCCCTCGCCCACGCGATAGCCGGCCTCCTCTTCGGCCAGCAGAGCCGCGCCGAGGACTTCCTCGCCTACTGCTTCCGCATCGACCCGAAGTTCGGCCTCTTCTTCTGGTTCGTCGGGGAGATGGAGCGCCAGGCCAAGGAGCTCTCCCCCTCCGAGGAGCTCATGACCACCGAGGCCCTCATCGGCGTCTTCGTCGTCTCCTGCTTCTAGGGCCCGCCTCGGAAGATACTAAAAGCCGTCCGCGAGGACGGCTTTTCCGTCGGCGAGCGCCGGGGACGCGCCTCGCGTCGCCGCTACTCGACGAGGAGGAGGCCCGTCCACGAGGGCTCCGCCGCGGGGAAGCGCAGCTCGACGCCCGCCGCCTTGGCCGTCGCCGCCACGTCGATGCCGACCGCCTCCATCGAGGGCCGGGCCTCGAAGGGATGGCGGCAGGCCGCGCCCGGGACGAGGGCCGCGCATTCCTCGCAGAGGGCGCAGGTGCCGCCCGCGAGGGCGAGGGCGAAGCTATAGCCCAGGCCGAGGGCCTCGCGCTCGAGGCTCGTCATGAGGGCGGAGAAGCCGCGCATGCTCTCCCGCATCGCGTTCCCGCGCTCCGAGCCCGTCGCGGGATCCCCGCTCGCGAGGGGCTCGCTCCCGCCGCCGCTCGCGCGGAGCACCGGGGCCTGGACGAGGAGGCCCATCCGGTAGCGGGCGAGGCCGGCGGCGAACTGCTCGGGGCTCGGGCAGAGGGGCGGGCACATGAAGCTCCTCCCGTAGTGCGAGCACAGGGGGATGCGGCACTTGAGCCCCACGCGCGGGTCGAGGCGCACGGCCTCCGCCGCCAGCGGCTCGGCCCGGCCCGCGCCGAGCGAGAGGGCCTTCGCCCGCAGCGCCTCGACCTCCTCCTCGAGCCGGCCCATTCCGGAGCTCGCCGCGCCGCCGAGCGCGGGCGCTCAGCGCGCCCCCCGGGAGCGGAGGATGCGCACGATGCCGGAGATCAGCTCGACGGCCCGTTCGATGTCCTCCTCGCCGGTAGCGGCCCCGAGGGAGAGCCTGAGGCTCGAGCGGGCCTCGGCCGCGGAGAGGCCCATGGCGAGGAGGGCGCGCGAGAGCGGCGCCGGCCCGCCCGAGCAGGCCGAGCAGCCGGCCGCGACGACGCCCGCCTCGCTCATGGCCATGAGGAGGGCCTCGTTGTCGATCCCCTCGATGCGGAGGTTGAGGTTCTGGGGCAGGCGCCTGCGCATGTCGCCGTTCGCCTTGACCCTCCCGCAGCGCGCGGCCAGGCCCTCGTGGAGCCGGTCGCGGAGGGCGGCCAGGCGCAGGGCCTCCGCGGGGAGCCGCTCCCTCGCGAGGGCGGCGGCCGCGCCGAGCCCCACGATGCCGGGGACGTTGTGCGTCGAGCCGCGCAGGCCCCATTCCTGCCCCCCGCCGTCGACGAGGGGGAAGATCCCGCGCCAGTCGCGCGCGTAGAGGGCGCCCGCGCCCTTGGGCCCGCCGAACTTGTGGGCGGAGATCGAGAGGAAGTCGGCCCCGAGCTCGTCGACGTCGATTGGGACGTGGCCCGCGCTCTGCACCGCGTCGACGTGGAGGAGGGCGCCCCGCTCGCGGGCGGCGCGCGCGGCCTCGGCGACGGGCTGGATCGTGCCGACCTCGTTGTTCGCGTGCATGATCGAGACGAGCACCGTCTCGGGCCGCAGGGCTCGGCGCAGCTCGCCCGGGTCGACGATCCCGTCCCTGCCGACCCTGACGAGGCTCGCCTCGAAACCCCGCCTCCGCATCGCCTCGACGCTTTCGAGGACGGCGGCGTGCTCGAAGGCCGTGGCGACGATGTGGGGCCGCTCGAGCCCGCGCTCGAGGGCGGCCCGCTCGCTCGCGCCCTTGATGGCCCAGTTGTCGGACTCGGCGCCGCCCGAGGTGAAGGCCAGCTGCTCCGGCCGGGCCCCGATGAGGGCGGCGACCTCGCGCCGCGCGAGCTCGACCGCGGCCCTCGCCTCGTCGCCGAGGGAGGAGCGCCCCGCGGTCATCGGATTGCCGAACTTCCCGGAGAAGTAGGGCAGCATGCGCTCGAGGACGGCCGGGTCGACCGGCGTCGTCGCCGCGTTGTCGAGGTAGACTATCGCCGCCATCGGCGCACCTCCCGCGCGAGCCCGGGGGCCGCGGCTCCCGCCGGCCGCGTTGACAGGACCACCGAGCGGTCCGATACTGTGGTCTCGCGGCGCCCGGACGCGGCGGCGCGAGCGGAGGCGACGGCGATGGGCGAAGCGAAGAAGGCGGGCGCGGCCGAGCGCGCGGGCAAGCTCCGGATCGCCCGGGCCCTCGCCGTCGCGGGCGCGGCCATGCTCGCCGCGGGCATCGCGCTCGGCCGCGGCACGGAACGGGGCCTGGCCCTGATCGAGGCGAGGCTGGCCCTCCTCGTCTTAGGCCTCTCCCTGGCCCTCGCCGGCGCGGTGGGCCTGGCCGCCGCGCGGCGCCGGCGCAACGGGCGGGGCTGAAGGCTCACGGCATCGCCTCGAGGCGCTCGCGGATCTCGGCGTAGAGGGCGCGGTAGGCCGCGGCGGCCTTGCCCCTGCGGTCGAGCTCCGTCACCGGGATGCCCTGGCTCGCCGCCTCCCGCACGCGCACCGACTCGGGGATCGTGTTCTTGAACAGGAGATGGCCGTAGCGGTCGTCGAGGGCGGCCCAGGTCTCCTGGGCGAAGCCCTGCCGCTCCTGCATGCCGTTGAGGATGATGCCCAGGGGCCGTACCTCGGCCTGGTGCCTCGCCCTGAGGGACTCGATCGAGGACACGAGATCGGCGAGGCCCTTGTAGGCGAACCAGGAGACGTCGGCGGGTATGAGGGCGAAGTCGCTGGCGAGGAGGGCGCTCCGCGTGAACAGGCCCATCGCCGGCGGCGTGTCGAAGATGACGATATCGTAGCCGGGAAGGCCGTCGAGCCATTCCTTGATGGCGCGGATACGGTCCGTGGAGCCGTGGTCCTCGTGGGAGCCGAGGCTCGGGTCCGAGCCTACGAGGTCGAGGTGGTCGCCGACGATGAGGGGGAGGGGGCTCTCGCTCCGGTAGAGGAGGGCGATGTTGCTCTCCGGCGGCAGCTCCCCCCGGAGGTAGCAGCTCGTCAGGTTGGCCTGGGGATCGAGGTCCACGGCGAGGACCCGCTTGCCGTCGGCGGCGAAGAGCGAGGCGAGGTGGAAGACCAGGGTGGTCTTCCCGACGCCGCCCTTCTGGTTCGTCATGATTATGCGCATGGCCCTCTCCCTCGCCATTCCTGCCTGGCCGCGCCCGGGCCGGCCGTCGCGCTCTAGGATAGCAGGACATCGCGGGAGCGCGCAATCGAGAAATCGCTAAATCGTTTCCTGTTTTGAAAAACGAGGCCGGAAATCGCGCAAAAATACGCCGCATCAGCGCTTGAAATTGCCTACCGCGCTGGAGGAAACCATGCTAGAATCGTCTCCACGCATCGCGACGAGGAGCAGCGCATGGGCGTACTTCAGTCGATCAGGGAGCGGGCCGCGCGCATGGGCAAGGCGGTCGTCCTGCCCGAGGGCGACGAGGAGCGCACGCAGAAAGCGGCGGCCATCATGGCCGGCTCGGGCATGGCCAGGCCCCTCCTCGTGGGGGAGGGCGCCTCCATCCGCTCGAAGGCCGCCGCCGCGGGCGTCGACCTCGAGGGGGTCGGCGTCGTCGACGTCGCGAGCTCGACGAGGCTCGAGGAGTACGCGGCCCTCATCCTCGAGAAGCGGAGGGCCAAGGGCATGACGCCCGAGAAGGCCGCCGAGCTCGCCCGCGATCCCATCTACCACGCCACCTGCATGCTCGAGTCCGGCGAGGCCGACGCCCTCGTCACGGGGGCGGTGCACTCCACCGGCGACATGCTCAGGCCCGCCCTCCAGATCCTCGGCACGGCCCCCGGCACGAAGACCGTCTCCTCCATGTTCCTCATGGTCATGCCCGACGGGAGGCTCTTCGGCTTCGGCGACTGCGCCGTCCTCCCCGACCCGGACCCGGAGCAGCTCGCCGACATAGCCGTCGCCACGGCCCTGACCTTCGGCCGCCTGACGGGGCTCGAGCCCTCGGTGGCGATGCTCAGCTTCAGCACCAAGGGCTCGGCCTCCCACCCCAAGGTGGAGAAGGTCGCGAAGGCGACCGCCCTGGCCCGCGCCAAGCGCCCCGACCTCGCCATCGACGGCGAGCTCCAGTTCGACGCCGCCTTCGTGCCCTCGGTGGCCCGCCTCAAGGCCCCCTGGAGCCTCGTGGCCGGCAAGGCCAACTGCTTCATCTTCCCCGACCTCGACGCCGGCAACATCGGCTACAAGCTGGTGCAGCGCCTCGCCGGGGCCGAGGCCATCGGCCCCATAGCCCAGGGCCTGGCCAAGCCGGCCAACGACCTGTCCCGGGGCTGCAGCATCGAGGACATCGTCAACGTCTGCGCCATAGCCGTCCTGAACTCGGAGGGCCGCGCCTAGGCGCGCCGGACCCATGGAAGAGGAAGCGAAGCCCGCGGCGGCCCCCCTCCGGAGGGGCCCCTCCCTCGGCCTGAACCTCGGCCTCCTCGGCCTCGCCGGGGCCTGGCTCGCCGTCATCGCCCGGAACGGCGAGACCCGCGTCGAGCGCTGGCTGGCGGCGGCCGCCCTCGCCCTCGTCGGCCTCACGGGGCTCTCGGGCTGGGCGCGGCATCGCCTAACCTTGCGGCGAGAGAGGCCGCGCGGAGGGGAAGGCCGATGAAGGTCGCGATCGTCGGGGGCAACGCCGCCGGGGCCACAGCCGCGGCCCGGCTGCGGCGCTCCCGCCCCGACTGGGATATCCTCCTCCTCGAGCGCGGCGAGCAGGTCTCCTTCGCCAACTGCGGCCTTCCCTACTTCCTCGAGGGACTCGTCCGCGAGCGCTCCTCCCTCTTCGCGGAGAGCGCGGCCACCCTCGCCTCCAAGTACCGGATCGAGGTCAGGCTCCGCAACGAGGCGGTCGCCCTGCGGCCCTCCTCGCGCGAGCTGACCCTGGTCGACCTCGCCTCGGGGCGGCGCTACCGGGAGGGCTACGACCGGCTCCTCCTCGCGCCCGGCGCGAGCCCCCACAGGCCGGCGGCGCCCGGCATGGAGGGCCCGGGAGTCCTCGGGCTCTGGTCGGTTCCCGACATGGACGAGCTCGAGCGGCGGATCCGCGCGGGAGCGCGGGCGGCCGCCATCCTCGGCGCGGGGAGGCTGGGCTGCCTGCTCGCCGAGGCCCTCCGCGCGCGGGGCCTCGCGGTCGAGCTCCTCGAGGCGCGGGAGCAGGCCCTCTGGCCCCTGGATCCCGAGATAGCGGAGTACGCCCGCGCGGAGCTGGAGGCGAAGGGCGTCAGGCTCAGGCTCGGCGCCTCGGTGGAGTCGGTCGAGCCCGGTCCCGGGCGCGGCGTCTGCGCCCATCTCCGGGGAGGCGGCGCGGCCCGCGCCGACTTCCTCGTCCTCTGCGCCGGCACGCGGCCCGACAGCCGCCTCGCGCGGGAGGCCGGCCTCGCCATCGGCGAGAGCGGGGGCATCGCGGTCGGGGCAGGCCTGCGGACCTCGGACCCGGATATCTACGCGGCCGGCGACGCGATCGAGACGACGAGCGCCGTCACCGGCCTCCCCGCCGCCTCGGCCCTGGCGGGTCCCGCCCAGATCCAGGGCCGGATCGCGGCCGACAACATCGCCGCCCTCCGGCCCGGCTGGGAGGAGCGCTACCCGGGGGGCTTCGGCAGCTCGATCACGCGGCTGTGGGAGCTGCGGCTGGGCATGACCGGGGCCTCGGCGGGGGAGCTCGAGCGGGCGGGCATGGCCTTCCGCTCGGTCCTCGTGCGCGCCCCCGCGATCGCGCCCTACATGCCGGGCTCCTCGTCGATCCACCTGAAGCTCTTCTACGGGCTCGATGGCCGGGTCCTCGGCCTCCACGCCGCCGGCGGCGAGGGCGTGGATAAAAGGCTCGACGTCGCGGCGACCGCCCTGCAGCTGGGCGCCCGGGTCTCGGACCTCGAGCGCCTCCAGCTGGGCTACTCGCCGAGCGTCGGGACGGCCCGCGACGCGATCAACGTCGCGGGCTCCCTCGCCCTGCGCTCGCTCCGCTAGGCCTCGACGACGACGGACTTCTCGTCCACGGCGGCCACGCGGCCGTCGATGGAGGCGTGGACCCGCGCGCCGAGCTTGCCCTCGGGGGGCTCGCCGATGACCTGGCCGAGCCTGACCCCCTGGCCGACCGCGACGAGGGGGGTCGCGGGGACCCCGACGCCCTGCTTGAGCCGGATGACGACCCGGTCGGCCCTGACCTCGTCCTCGCTCCAGCCGACGGGGGCCTCGTGGTAGGCCAGGACCCCGAGGCGCTCGGCGAGGCGCTCGGTGGGCACGAGCCGGCCCTCCCGAAAGGCGTCGACGCTGAGGTCGGCTCGGTGGTGCTTGTCGTTCTTCCAGCCCGAGGCGGCGAGCTGGCGCTTGTAGGCCTGGTAGAAGCGCATGGGCGAGAGCTCGAGGGGGCAGGAGTAGGCCTCGCAGAGGCGGCACTCGCAGCACATGACCGAGCCCGTGATGACGGCGTTCTTCACGGCGATGCCGTAGGCTCCCGCCCGCATGATCTCGTGGGGGCTGAAGCCGTGGCCGAGGAGGTTGCGGGGGCAGAGGATGGTGCAGTCCCGGCACTGGTCGCAGCTGGCCTTGCCCCGCTTGCGCCAGAGCTCCGGCGAGCGCGACATGAAGCGGGCGACCTTGCCCTCGGCCGGGAGGACGACGATGCCGCTCGTGGTCTTGGTCACGTACTCCGCGGCCGGGTCCCTCGCGAGGCTGCCCATCATCGGGCCGCCTACGACGACCGCGTAGGCGCCGCGGGGAAGCGAGGGGCCGCCGGCGAGGGCTATGACCTGCTCGAGGCTCATGCCGACCGGCACGCGGACCGTCCGCGGCGAGGCGACCTCGCCGTTGACCGTGACGTGGCGATGGGTGACCGGCCGGCCCTCGTCGACGGCGAGGGCCACGTTCGCGAGGGTCCCTACGTTCTGCACGACGCAGCCCACGTCGAGGGGCAGCCCCGTCTCGGGGATGATCCTGCCCGTAACCTCGTAGACGAGGACGAACTCGTCCCCCGCGGGGTAGGCGCTCTTCTCGATGACGAAGAGCTCGACCGGTCGGGCCTCTGCCTCGGGGCTCCCCGCCTGGGCGCGGAGGACCGCCTCGAGGCCGGCGATGGCGCGAGCGTAGTGCCGCTTGAGGGCGATGATGCCCCGCTTCGCCCCGACGGCCTGGGCGACGAGCCGCATCCCCCTGACGACGAGCTCCGGGTGGGCGGCCATGAGGTCCTGGTCGCAGCGGAGCATGGGCTCGCACTCCGCGCCGTTGGCTACGACCGTGTCGATGCCGCTCGCCGCGAGCTTGACGTGGGTCGGGAACCCGGCCCCGCCGGCGCCCACGACGCCGGCATTCTTGACGCGTTGGGCGATCTCGTCAGGCGTCATAGCACCTTGCTCCGGACCTGGGGGGCGAGCGCGGGGATGACCGTCTTGCGCACGAGCAGGCCGTCTTCGGCGCACTTGGCGCTGCCGGCGGCCACCGAGGCCTCGACGTCGTCGACGCTGCCCTCCATGAGGACGAAGCTCTTGCCGCCGAGCCCGTTCGCGAGCCTGATCTCGACGAGGTTGACCCCGGCGGCCTTCACCGCCGCGTCGGAGGCGACGATGCAGGCCGCGGCCGTCACCGTCTCGATGATGCCGAGGGCGGCGCCGCCGACGGGCTCGGAGCTCAGGTCCAGGGCGGAGAAGACGGCCGGGTGGACGTTGGGGAGGAAGAGCTGGTCCACCACCGCGGCTTCTGCGGCCGCGAGCCCGGCTCTGAGGGCGCTGCTCGCCTGGCTCGTGTCGCCGGCGAAGAGGACCATGTGCTTGCCCGGGCACATGGGCCGCGCCTCGAGGAGCTCGATCTCCGCGCGCTTGACGGCCGCGTCCGCGGCCTCGATGCCCGCCGCGACGCTGTCCGTCTCGATGAAACCTATCGCCTTGTCGGGCATGCTGCCTTCCTCCCTGGGTTCCGGGGCGGGCCCGCTCCTAGCGGAGCGGCGCCGTCTCCCCCGCGAAGTTGCTCATCGCGATGCCGATCGGGGTGACGAAGAGCGGCTCGCCGGGGATGCAGGTCGGGATCCCCGTCGCCTCCTCGATCACCCGCGCCATGCCGGGGAAGCGAGCCGAGCCCCCGCAGAGGTAGATGCGCGCGGGCCGGAAGGGCGCCACGTGGCGGGACACGATCGTCGCGACCTTCTCCATGACCGGCTTCACGGCCGGGAAGAGCCGCGCCTGCTCGGCGGCGTTCGTCTTGAGGGCCTCGGCCTCCATGAAGGGGATGCCCATGGCCCCCGAGACCACGAGGGTGAAGTGCGTGCCCCCCGTCGGCTCGTCGGCCGTATAGACGACCTCGCCCTCCTCGATGACGGCGAGCTTGGTCGTCCCCCCGCCCACGTCCACGACCACGCCGCTGCCCACCTGGAGGAGGGTGCTCGCCGCGGTGGCCTCGTCGACCAGGCGCGAGCACTCGAGCCCGGCGCCCTGGAGCACGTAGCCGGTGGCCCGCACCTCGGCGAGGGCCACGCCCGGCGGGTAGGCCGTGGCGGCCGACTCGAGGGGCCGGCCGAGCCGCGCCTCGACCTGTGCCTTGAGCTCCTTGACGGTCTTTATGGCGCCCATGTAGTCGAGCACGACCCCGTCCCGCACGACCTGCGAGAAGCGATAGGCGCCCGCTATCGGGACCATCGCCTCGTCTAGGACGACGAGCACGGTGTAGGCGGTGCCGAGGTCCACGCCTACGTGGAGCTCCCCGCCGTAGGATACCTGAGGGCCCTCGGCCCCGTCGTAGACGACGGTCCTCGCCGCGGCCTCGAGGATCTCCCCGAGCCGCGGGTTCATGCCCGCCTCGCCGCGCGCCGGCCCGGCGGCCGCCTTGTCTCCCTGTTCCTCTCTCACCCTGGACTTCCTTCTCCCGCTCCGCTCATTTCGGCAGGGCCGTGGGCTCCTGCTTCCCGAGCTTGATGGTCTCCTGGTAAGGCCGCCACTCGCCCGTGTTCTCGTCCCGCCCCTGGAGGAGGACGGTCCGGTCCGGCCTGGCCTTGCCCGGAAGGGCCTCGGCGTAGAGCGAGCCTATGTCGCCGCCCTTGATCCGGTTGACGACGAGAATGCACTTGACCTCGGGGAACTGGGTCATCATCTCGAAGTCCCCGTCCGAGTCGCCGGCCACGAAGAGGGGGGCTTCCTTGATGAGGTTGCGGATGACGACGGACTTGCCCGCCCGCTGGGTGAGGGCGTAGCCCGGCTCCTCGCTGAGCTTGCCCAGGTACCTGCCGGCCGCGTCCCGCTGGAGCCGCACGCCGATCACCCGGTTCTCGGGGACGTCGAAGCCGTTGGAGGCGAGGCCGCCCATGGCCTGTATCACCGGCTCGAAGGAGGCGGACACGACCCAGACCTCCCAGCCGGCGGCGCGCATGCGCCTCATGATCTCGACGACCTCCCTGGTGATGCGGAGCCCCGCCTTGTAGGTGTAGGAGGCCACCGCGGCCTTGCGGCCTAAGCCCTCCGCGTTCTTGAGGGTGACCTTCTCGCTCTTGCGCGCGAGGGCGTCCTTCAGCGCTTCGAGGGTCAGGGCCTTGACCTCGTCCTTCTTCATTCCGACGCACATGAAGCAGACCCAGGGATAGGAGTACTCGGCGCCGATCTCCGGCGTGTCGGTCAGCCCGTCGTACAGGAAGGGCAGCTTGACCAGGAAGTCCTTGTACTCGGGCGTCTCCTTTATCTGATCGAGCGTCATCTTCTTGGCGCCTAGGTAATTGTCGTAGAGGAATTCGTAGTCGGCCTCGAGGTCCGAGGCCAGATCCGCGAGGACGACGTTGCCGTAGTCGGCGGAGAGCTTCAAGACGTTCGAGTCCTGGAGGGTCTTGCCGGCGGCCTCGGGGATGAAGCCGTTGAAGGTCTCCTTGTCCATCGCGTAGCGCAGGTTGAACAGCTGGTAGCGGAAGGTCGTCTCCATGATGTCGTTGTAGATGCAGGTGTTGTCGAAGTCGAAGACGGCGAGGGGCTTCGAGGGGCCGTTCTTCGCGATGAAAGAGTCGCAGAACTCCCAGTTGGCGGGATAGAAGTTCAGCCCGGCGGGCATGGGCCCGGGCCCCGCCTTGGCCGCGGCCGGCGTCGCGCAGGAAACCGCGGATGCGAGGATGGCCGACGCGACGAGAGCGATCGAGAGCCTCGAGGCTGCGCTCATGGTTTCCTCCCCGTGTCGAGATCGCCCTCGGCCGCCTCTTGGGCCGCGCCGCGAGGGCGGCCGCCCGGGGAGCTCGAGGCTCCCCGGGCGGCCCTGATGCCCGCCGGGCGCGCCCGGCGGCCCCTCCCTAGACCTGATCGGCCCAGTTCGAGGGGAAGGTGGCGTAGAAGATCTTCACCCAGGTGGGGGTGTTCCAGTGCAGCGAGGTGCCCTTGGGGATGAAGATGGTGTCGCCCGTGGTGGCGGTGATCTTCTTCCCGTCGTCGTAGCTTATCTCGACGAGGCCCTCGACGACGTACTCGATCTCGTCGTAGTTGAGGGTCCACTTGATGCCCGCTCCCGGATGGAAGGACATGAAGCCGCCCGCGATGCTGGCGGAGTCGTCCATCGTCACCACGTCCAGGAGCCTGAATCCGATCTCGGGCGGGTTGCGGAGCACCCCCTGCGCGTCGTGCAGCTCGGTGGGCGGCATGTCCCGGTCGAGCGGCATCTTCACGTGCTTGATCTTGTTCGGGCTCGTGCCGTAGACCTTCGGCGTCGCGCAGGGCGCGCAGGCCTGGGGCTGGGCCGAGCCGAGCCGCTCGAGGACGGTGTGCACGATCGCCTCGAGCTTGTCGGCGTCGACGCCCGCCGCCGGCGCCTGGGGCGCGGGCCCCGCGGCCGGGCGGGAGTCCTCGATCTTGATCCCGAGCTCGAGCGCCGTGTCGCGGGCGAGGGGCGTCAGCGTGTCTCCGGGCTCGAGCCTGAGGGAGCCGTGCCCCTCGGACTTGAGGCGCTCGATGTCGAACTTGGAGATTATGCGTTTCGCCATGGCCGCGACCTTAGTCCGCGCCGGCGGGGCGCTTGGGCAGCAGGATCTCGGTGTCCGACGCGGGCCTGGGGATGACGTGTACCGAGACGAGCTCGCCGACGCGCTGGGCGGCGGCGGCGCCGGCGTCGGTGGCGGCCTTGACCGCGCCTACGTCGCCGCGGACCATGACCGTCACGTAGCCCGAACCGATGCGCTCCTGGCCAATGAGCTTCACGTTAGCTGCCTTGACCATAGCATCGGCCGCCTCGATGGCGCTTACGAGGCCCTTGGTCTCAATCATACCTAAAGCGATCTGGGCAACCTCTGCCATACTTCTCTCCTTCGCACAGTGTGTATGGCGGCGGCATCAGGCCGCCGCCTCGTTCCCGAGCGGCGCTCGCTATCGCCTCAGTCCCGATACTCGGCCTTGGGGGCCACGATCAGGGCTATGACGATGCCGAGCACGCCGGCGCAGACCTTGCCGATGATGAGCGGGCCTATGAACTGGGGCCCGTTCGCGGCGGTGAAGCCGAGGTGGTCGGCGAGCGTGAACGCGGCGGCGACCTGGAAGGCCGCGTTGATGACCTTGCCGCGGGGGGTCATGTCCTTGAACATCCCCCACATCGGGATGTTGTTGGCCAAGGTGGCGACGAGGCCGGCCGCCCCGATGCTGTCCATGCCCAGTCCCTTGCCGAGGGCGCCGAGGGGCTTGGCCAGGACGGTGGTGAGGAACTTGACCAGGGGATAGGCTCCGGCGAGGGCGAGGGCGATGGCGCCGATGACCTCGAGGCCCTGCATGGCCGTCTGCCCGAACTCGTCGGGGGTGAGCGAGAAGGTCGGGGCCATGCCCTTGACCAGGACGACGCCCGTCTGGGTCTGGAAGATGACCAGGCCGAGGCCGACGAGGATGAAGCAGGTTATGAACTTGCCGAAGACCATGAAGCCCTTGATCATCGCGTCGCGGGCGAAGAAGAGCCCGGCGGCGATGAGGGCCGCGATGATGAAGACCGGCACGAGGTAGAGGAAGGAGGCGCCGAAGGGGTTGCCCGCGAGGGCGCTCTGGATGAGGGCGCCGAAGGGGGCCACGATGATGCCGGCCAGGACGCCGAGGGACATGTACTTCCGGTCCTTCTCCTGGATGATGCCCAGGGCGACCGGGATGTTGAAGACGATGTTCACGCCGAACACGGAGCCGAGCAGGAGCCCGCCGAAGTAGCCGACCCACTCGGGATCGCCGGCGGCCTTGGCCAGCTGGAGGCCGAGGGGCGTGGCGCCCATGTCGATGGCGAGCAGCGTGCCCGCGAACATGGCGGTCTTCGAGCCGACGGCCGTGTACAGGGGGCCGACGACCGGGACGAGCCACTTGGCCAGGAGGGGCGCCATCGCGATGATGCCGACCATGGCCAGCGACAGGGGGCCCATCGCCATGAAGCCGTTCTCCATCTCCTGGCCGAAGCCGTCGATGAGGGGCACGTGGGAGTTGGGGGCCCAGTGCTTGATGATCCGCTCGATGATGCCGAGCACCGCGAATACTGCCATGATCCACAGAACAGTCGTGCTGATTGCAGCCATTTTTCAGACTCCTTACTGGTTGGGTTAGTAGGCTCCTGAATCTCCTCTGTAATCGCCTAGCCGGGACCATAGGGACGAGATGGTTTCCGTCGAACCTCCTCTCTGACTGCCGAACAAGACGCCTGGTAGCCATCGGATGCAGATACGCATCGGGGAAACGGCCTCGGCCATCCGCTCCGTCATCCTCCGATCTCCCTTCGCCGCTCTATGCAAAGCGGAGGCCTCACTTCCTCGCCAACGCCTCCTGGACGACCATCCTCACCACCGCCTCGAGCTCGGCCGCGGAGGGCCGGCCCGGGGCGGCCGGGGCCGCGGCGGGGGCGGCCTTCCGGTCGTAGACCACCGGCGGGTCGAAGCTCCGCAGGCCGTAGGCGACCCGCTTCACGTTCATGAGGTGCTGCACCGTGATGTTGTCGCTCGAGATGCCGCCGCCCATCCCGCCGGTGGCGAGGGTCAGCGAGGGCATGAGCCCCGTCGTAAAGCCGATGGCGCCCGCCGTCGTCGAGCTGTTGACGACGATGCGGAAGGCCGGCTTCTGGAGCCCGAACTGGAGGATGACCTCCTCCTCGCCGCAGTGGATCCCCAGGGTGTGGCCCTTGCCGCCGAAGTTGAGCATCTCGATGCAGCGCTCGCAGCCGGCCCGCCAGCCCTCCGCCACGTAGAAGGCGAGGACCGGCGCGAGCTTCTCGCGGGACAGGGGCTCCGCCGGGCCGATCCGGTCGCAGCGCGCGACGAGGATCCGCGCCGTATCGGGCACCTCGAAGCCGGCCATCGCGGCGATGGCCTGCGGCGAGCGCCCGACGAAGCCCGCCTGCATGAGGCCGTTCGGCCTGAACATGACCTTGGCGAGCCTCCCGGCCTGCTCGGCGGTGAGGAAGTGCGCCCCCTGGGCCTCCATGGCCCTCGCGAGGGCCTCGGCCACGGGCGCGTCCGCGATGACCGCGCCCTCGTGGGCGCAGATGACCGCGTAGTCGAAGTTGACGCTGTTGACGATGTCCTTGGCCGCCTTCGCGACGTCGGCGCTGCGGTCGACGTAGACCGGCACGTTGCCCGGCCCCACGCCGAGGGCGGGCTTGCCGACGCTGTGCGCGTACTCGACCATGGCCTCCCCGCCCGTCGCGATGATGAGGCGGACGGCCTTCTGCCTGAGCAGCTCCTGGGTGCCCTCGAGGCTGATGCGCGTCATGCAGGAGACCGTGCCCTTGGGCGCGCCGGCGGCCTCGGCCGCCTCGGCGAGGACGCGCACCGCCTCGGCCGTGCACTTGGGGGCGCTCGGGTGGGGGGCGATGACGATCGCGTTGCGCGCCTTTACCGCCACGAGGGCCTTGAAGATGGCGGTCGAGGTCGGGTTCGTCGTGGGCACGAGGGCGGCGATGACGCCGAAGGGCCAGGCGATCTCGATGATCCTCCGCTCGTCGTCCCGGCGGATCACGCCCTCGGTCCTGATGTCCTTGATGGAGGCCCAGACGTCCCGGGAGGCGAATTGGTTCTTGATGGCCTTGTGCTCCGCCACGCCCATGCCCGTCTCCTCGACGGCCATGCGGCCGAGGCGCTCGGCGGCCTGGAAGGCAGCCTCGGCCATGGAGACGCAGATGAGGTCGATCTGGTACTGGTTCAGCCGCGCGAGCGCCTCCTCGGCCCGCTGCGCCTGGGCGACCAGGTCCCTCGCCTCCTGCATGGACTGGAGGTCGTTGCCGAACGCTTCCGGCATATCCGTCCTCCCGGCTATTGGAAGGCCATGGGATTCGCGACGACCGAGGCCACCGCCTCGTCGAAGGCCGCGCAGGCGGCGCGGCAGGCGCTCTGCGTCCCGACGAGGAGGGCGCTCGAGTTGTTGGTCTCGGTGTTGCGCGCGTAGAACCCGACCTTGACGTCGGCGGCCTTCAGGGCCCGC
Source organism: Spirochaetota bacterium (assembly GCA_022711355.1). GTDB lineage: Bacteria > Spirochaetota > Spirochaetia > Treponematales > Rectinemataceae > JAKLFE01. The sequence goes on from JAKLFE010000067.1 coordinate 14,482, forward strand.
TCGATGGCGTAGTGGCTCTCGAGGGGGTTGGCCACGACGTAGGCGATCGGCTGCCCCGGCTCCACCCCGGCGAGCTCCGAGAGGAAGGTGCCGGTGCGGGATATGGTCATCGAGAACCAGACGTGGAGGGGCGGCTTGTCGATCGTCGCGTAGCGGATCTCCCGGTCGACGAACTCGAGGAGGGCGTTGATGCCCGCCGTCGCCTCCGCGGGGTTGGGCGCCGCGAGTATGAGCAGGGCCTCGCCGGCGAGGGGGCCGGAGGGATAGGCGCCGCCGGCGAAGTGGGAGACGCAGGAGGCCACGCGGCACTCCGCCTTCTTGGTCGCCTCGTCGCCGCCGATGTACAGGGGATCGTCGATGCTGCTCGTGAACAGGGCGACGCTCTTCTCGCCGGGCTCGAGCTTCATGGCCGCGGCCATGTCCGGGTGGACGTTCGGTATCAGCCGGACCGCGAGGATCTCCGGCTTCAGGTTGCGCTCGAATGAAAGGGACATTCGCTTTCTCCTTCCTTGGCTGGTCCGGCGTTCCGCCAGGTCCCGGCGGCTCGCGCCCCGGGCCGCGCCGCCCGGCCCCGAGGGGGCCTCGGGCGGCGCGGGGGGCCGCTTCAGCCCCGCTTCTTCGTCGCCAGCTCGACGCCGCTGGTCTTGTACTTGAGGTAGTCCTTCGCGAGCCCGACGGCCTCGGCCGCGGCCTCGATGGGATCCTTCCCCTTCTTGGAGATCATGCAGATGTTGTCCCGGTTCGCGTCCGTGGTGAGGGGCTCCCAGCGGGGCTTGTAGCCCATGTATATGGAGAGCGCGTCCGAGATGATGAGGCCCGGGCGCTCGCCGATGAGGACGATCACGATGTCCGCGTTGAGGGTCGCCCCGACGTCGTTCATGATGCCCACGCGGGCGCGGTTGACGTACACGGGCGGATTGGCCGCGATGCCGGCGCTCTTGAGCCCGTCGACGAGGCCCTTGAGCACGTCGCCGGCGTAGCGCTCGACCGCGTAGCCGGACAGGCCGTTGGACACGACGATCTGGACCGTCGGGTTCTTCGCGCACTTCTCGAGGAGGACGGCCTTGGCCTCGTCGCTCAGCTTGCGGGCCAGGGGCGGCAGGCGGAGGTAGGTCTCCAGCGAGCCGAGGGCCCCCGTCTCGCCGAGGTTGACCAGGTTCAGGGCCTTGAGCTTGTCCTCGGGGATGCTGTACTTGAGCGAGTCCTGGGTAGCCCCGTGGTCGGCCCTCATCTGGAAGTAGGTGAGGAGCTTCGGGCGGGGCCCGTTGCGGCCGACGCAGACGCGCTGGGGCGTGGAGCGGATGAGGGCCTTGGCCCCCTCGGGGTCGGCGGGATGGTCGATGCCGACGGTCAACCGGGCCTCGGGCGTGGTGACGTCCTTGACCTCGACGCCGAACTTGGCGGCCTCGGCGCGCCTGGCCACGATATCGGCGGTCTTCTGCTTACCGGCGTAAAGCGGATATGCTCCCATGTTTATCTCCTCTTCCTAGCGCTTCAGGAAGAACGAGGCGTCGCCGGCCTTCTCGGTCAGCTTCCCGTTCTTCAGGATGCCGAGATCCTCCGCCCACTTCTCCCACTCGGGGGCGGGCCTGGTGCCCATGGCGCTCCAGAGGGAGGGCGTGTCGTGGTAGCTCGCGCACTGGTAGCTGAGCATCACGTCGTCGCCCATGGAGACTCCCATGTGGTAGTTGCAGCCCGCCACCGCGTCGAGGACCATGAGGAACTCGTTGGTGTTCTGGTCGGCGCGGACGTGGTTGGTGTAGCAGTTGTCCAGGCCGAGGGGGATGCCGAGGAGCTTGCCGCAGAAGTGGTCCTCGAGGCCGGCGCGCATGATCTCGTCGGAGTTGTAGAGGTACTCGGGGCCGATGAAGCCGACGACCGAGTTGACGCCGATGGGCGAGTAGCGCCGCGCGAGGGCGTGCTTGCGCGCCTCGAGGGTGAGCTGGTCGGCGTTGTTGTTGGCGTAGGCCGAGAGCTCGGTGCCCTCGCCGGTCTCGAAGTACATGTAGTTCGGGCCCTCGGAGTAGCAGTGCTTCTTCGCGAGCTCGTTGGCCTCGTCGAGCATGCCGACCTCGACGCCGAAGGAGTTGAGGGCCGCCTGCGTCCCCGCGATGCTCTGGAAGACCTGGCCGATCCTGGCGCCCTTCTTGAGGCACTCCATCTGGGTGGTGACGTGCCCGAGGATGCAGTTGGAGGAAGGGATGTGCCACTTCTCCTTGATGTCCCACATGAGGTCGTAGAGCTTCATGAGGTTCTCGACCTGGTCGATGGCCGGGTTGATGCCGAGGACCTGGTCGCCGATCGCGAAGGACAGGCCGTCGTAGA
>JAKLFE010000068.1 GCA_022711355.1 Spirochaetota bacterium
TGCTCGGGGCGGCCCAGGCCGAAGCGGAGCCGCGCGAAGTCGCGGGTGCCCAGGCGGGCCTCCAGGGAGCGCAGGCCGTTGTGGCCGCCCAGGCCCCCGCCGAGCTTGAAGCCGAAGGAGCCGAAGGCCATCTCGAGCTCGTCGTGGACCGCCAGGAGCTCGGCGGGCCCGACCTGGAAGAAGCGCATGAGCTCGGCGGCAGAGTCGCCGGAGAGGTTCATGTAGGTCTCGGGCATGAGGAGCCAGATCCGGCCGGCCGCGGTCTCGCGTTGGGCGAAACGGCCCTTGAACTTGCGCTCCCAGCGGAGCTCCCCGTAGAAGGGCAGGGACTCGAGGAACTGCCAGGCGACGTTGTGGCGGTTGCCGCGGTACTCGCGGCCGTGGTTGCCGAGGAAGGCGTAGAGACGGATCACGGTCTTCTCCGCGGGCCAGGTTTGACGGCCCCGCGCCGCGATAGTACACTGGCCCCCGTATCCCTGGATACCCGCCCGAGGAGCGACGAACCCCATGAAGGTCGACCAGCGTTTCAGCCTCAGCCAGGAAGAGCGAGGGGGCCAGCTCGCCCTGGTCTTCCGCGCCGCGCGGGAGCTCGAGCTCCGCGAGCCGGCCACCCTCCTGGCCGAGCTCGGCTTCGAGGAGCTCCTCGACCTGGCCGGGGTCCCGCCCGCGGCCCGCGGCGAGCTCCTCGCGGCCTCGCGGGGAAAGGGCGAGGGCGCTATCCTCGTCAACGGCTGGCAGTCCTGGTCGAGCTCGGGGGAGCTCGGCCCCCGCGAGCGCTTCGGCCGCTCGATCCTGCCGCTCCTGAACCTCTACGTCGACGGGCCGGCCCCCCGCGAGGGCCGCGCCGAGCTCCTCTCCTACTTCCTCGCGGCCTTCCGCTCGGGCGGGTATCGCCTGGTCCTCGTCTCGCGGGGCTCGGACGAGGCCCCCCTGCCGCCCATCGCCTTCCGGATCGCGCGCCGCGGCTTCTCGATCCGCGTCGAGGCCCTGGCCGAGGGCGGGAGGCTCGCCGCCGGCGCGGCCGCGGCCGAGCTGCGGCTCTTCTGCGCCGAGGGCTACTTCGCCGCCAAGGAGGCCCTCGCGGCCGCCCTCGGGAACCGGGCCCGCTTCGGGCGCCTGGCCTTCCTCGGCTCGGGCGATTCCCTGGTCCCCGGCGGCTACGAGTCCTGGTACAACCGCTACACGGACATCGACGAGGCCGGCATCTCGCGCGACCTCGAGGCCCTCGACGCGAACGGCAACCTCATCAACCGCTACTACCTCCAGCGCGGCAAGCCCGCGGTCTTCCAGGTCGACGACGGCTGGGAGCGGGCGGTGGGCGACTGGGAGCCCGACCCCGCCAAGTTCCCCCGGGGCATGGGGGGCATAGCCGCCCGCGCCGAGGCCAAGGGCCTGGTGCCGGGGCTCTGGCTCGCCCCCCTCCTCGTGACCAAGGGCAGCGCGGCCTGCCGCGAGCGGCCCGAGTGGCTGCTCCGCGATTCCCGGGGCCGCCCCGTGGTCGCCGGCTGGAATCCCAACTGGGACGGGAAGTTCCACTGCCTCGACCTCTCCATCCCCGGGGTGGGGGACTACCTCGAGGCGCTCTTCGAGCGGGTGGTCGAGGACTGGGGCTACCGCTACCTCAAGCTCGACTTCCTCTACGCCGCCTTCCTCCGCGGCGAGCGGGCCCGGGGCGGGGCGGCCTACGAGCACTACGACCGGGTGATCGGCCGCATAACGTCGAGGCTGCGGGACTCGCGGGGGCTGCCCGTGGCCTGGCTCGGCTGCGGGGCCCCCCTCGAGAGCTCCTTCCGCCGCTTCCCCCTCATGCGCATCGGGGCGGACACCAAGGAGGACTGGGACTGGGGCGCGATCAAGGGCCTCATGCACGGGGGCCGGCCCTCGGCCTACGTCAACCTGAGCCACACCATCGCGCGCGCGCTCCTCGACGGCGCGGCCTTCGTGAACGACCCCGACGTCGTGTTCTGCCGCGAGACCCGCATGCGCCTGTCGGAGGGCGAGCGCGAGCTCGTCGGCCTCGTGGACCGCATGCTCGCCTCCCAGGTCATGTTCTCCGACGACGCGAGCGGGTTCGGGGCCGAGGCCGCCTTCACCGAGCGCCTGGTCGCCCTCTACGACCGGCTCGGGGGGCGCGAGTTCGGGGCCGAGCGCCTCGGGCCGGACCTGTACCGGGTCTTCTCGCGGGACGGCCGGGTCCGGGGCTGGATCAACTTAGGCGATCGGCCGGCCCTCGTCGCGGCCGCCGAGGCCGCCGCCGCCGAGGGCATGGAGGCCCTCGTCCGCTGCGCAAGCCCCGGCCCCCGGGGCCTCGCCCTCGAGCGGCGATCGATAGCCCTCTTCGAGCGGCCCTGAGCGCGGGCCTCCCGCGCCGGGGCGGGGGAAGCGCCGGCGCGTTGCGCGAGGGCGCGCGGGAGCGTATACTGCGGCCGCGATACGACCTCGACCGGAGCGACCATGGATAAGACCGTCTACGTCATCGGGCACAAGAATCCCGACACCGACTCCGTCGTCTCGGCGGCGGCCTACGCCGAGCTGAAGCGGGCCCTCGGGATGCCCGAGGCCCGGGCGGCCCGGGCCGGCGCGGTCAACCCGCAGACCGAGTACATCTTCGACCGCTTCGGCCTGCCCCTGCCGGAGTTCCTCCCCGACCTCGTGCCCAAGGTCGAGTACTACATGAACGGCCCGGCGGCGACCGTGGTCGACACGACCCCCCTCTGGGAGGCCCTGACGGCCATGGGCCAGGCCGAGCTCAAGGCCCTGCCCATCGTAGACGCGGAAGGGCGCTACGTCTCCCTCCTCCACTACGGGGCCTTCGCCCAGAACATCCTCGCCAAGGTCAACCCGAGGAAGAAGGCCGTCATCCCCACGAGCGTCCGCCATCTCCTGAAGACCATCAAGGCCCAGCCCCTCGTCCTCTGCGACGAGGACGAGTTCTTCAAGGCGAGGCTCGTGGTCGCCGCCCTCTCGACCGAGGCTTTCCGCGCCGCGATCCACGCCGATCCCCCGGGCAACAAGGTCGTCCTCGTCGGGGACCGCGAGGAGGTGCAGCGCGTCGCCATCGAGGCCGGCGTGCGCGCGATGATCGTCACGAACGGCAACGTCGTGGCCAAGGCCGTCCGAGAGCTGGCGGAGGAGCGGCGCGTCTCGATCCTCGTCTCGCCCTACGACACCTCCAGCACGGCCCTCCTGGTGATCTACTCGACCCCCGTGTCAACCATGGGCGACGAGAGCGTGCGGCCCGTGCTCCGCTCCGACTGGCTCAAGACCGCGCGCAAGGCCATCGCCGCCTCGCCCAGCCGCTCCGTCCCCGTGGTCGACGAGGAGGGCCGCGTGGCGGGCCTGTTCACCGAGGGCGACCTCATCCGCGACCCCAACGTCGAGGTCATCATGGTGGACCACAACGAGTTCGGCCAGGCCGTGGAGGGCATCGAGAACTACCGGGTCCTCGAGGTGATCGACCACCACCGCCTGGGCTCCTTCTCGACGAGGTACCCCATCACCTTCATCAACCGCGTCGTCGGCTCGACGAGCACCATGGTGGCCGGGATGTACCGCGAGCAGCGTGTGCCCCTGCCCCGCCCGGTCGCCTCCATCCTCCTGTGCGGCATCCTCTCGGACACCCTCGTGCTCCGCTCGGCCACGACCACCGATGTCGACCGCGAGGCGGCCGAGTACCTGGCGAGCATCACCGACCTCGAGATCGAGGAGCTCGGCCGCGACATCATGGGCTCGGCCTCCCAGGCCGCGCGCCGGCCCGCCGCCGAGGTCATCCGCCTCGACCTCAAGGAATACGAGGCCGAGGGAGAGCGCTTCAGCGTCAGCCAGGTCGAGGTCTCGGACAACGCCGAGATCATGGAGCGCCGCGAGGAGATCCTCGCGGGCCTGGCCGCGCTCCGGGCCGAGAAGGGCTACTACCTGGCCGCCCTCATGGTGACGGACGTGACCGAGCTGACGAGCCTGCTGTTCATCGACGCGGGCAAGGACTTCCTCGCCCTGGTCTCCTACCCGAAGGCCGAGGCCGGCGTCTACGTGCTCAAGGACATCCTCTCGCGCAAGAAGCAGCTCATGCCGGCGGTCTTCGAGCTCATGGAGCGGGCAAAGGAAGGCTGAGGCGGAAGCCGAAGGCCGCGTCCTCCCCGAACCACTGGGGGAAGTTCGTGCCCCAGAGGTTGCCGTAGAGGGCGAAGTGGAGGCCCCCGGCGGGGTCGGCGAGGCGGTCGTCGGCGCACAGGAGGCGGCGCTCGCCCGGGGCGACGAGGGCCGAGTCGAGCGGCTCGACGCGCCGCTCCCCGTCCGGGCCGCGGTAGGCGGCCTCCCAGACCGCGTGGCACTGGCGGTTCCCGCCCGCGACGACGGAGGCCGGGTCGACCTCCGTCCCGAGCTTGCGCAGCCGCCAGAGCCCGGGACGCTCGGCCGCGAGGCAGATCGAGAGCCAGAGGGCCTCGGGGAGGCGGCTCGGGTCCTTGCCCGACCAGGAGGCCTCGAGCTCGACGGGCTCCCCGGCCCGGACCGGGAAGGCGTAGCGCAGCGCGGCCCGCCGAGGCGCTCCCGAGATCGCGCAGAGATCGCCGCCGAAGGAGAGCTCGCAGAGCGCGAGGTCGCGGCCATCCTCCGAAAAAAGCGTTAGGCGATCGAGGCGAGGGGCGTAGAGCCCCGCCTCGGGCCGCGGGAAGGCCGCCTCCAGGCCCGGCTTGCCGAAGTCGGCGAGGAACCAGGGGAGGTTGGCCTCGCGGTCCCGTCCGTAGCCCCGCAGGTAGGCCTCGTAGTCCCCGGGGCCGAGGGCCTGGTAGCGCAGGGCCCCGATCCCCCCGGCCGAGGCGAGCTCGGGCCCCGCGCCCGCCGCGCCGCCGCCGGCCGGCGCCGCCCGGAGCGAGGCGAGGGAGCCGTCCTGGGCGAAGGCGGCGAGGTAGGGCCCGAGCAGCAGCGGCTCGCCGGCCCGGGCCTCCCGCGCGGCGGCCGGGGCCTCGCGCCGCGGGGGCGAGGCGATGCGCGACAGGGCCCCGGCCGCCTCGGCCCGGAGGGGCTCGGGCAGGGCCGCGGCGGCCGCCTCGAGGTAGGCGCGCTGCTCGGCGTGGGAGGACTCGAAGTAGGAGTAGCTCCTGCGGGCCCAGCGCGCCGGCCCCTCCTCGGGGAAGAGGCGGAGGAACTCCTCGCGCGCGAAGTCCTCCACGAAGCGGAGCTCCTCGGGGACCGAGTCCGGCCCGACGAGGTCCCGGGCGCGGGCAGCCGCGAAGCCGGCCTTCGACCAGTTCCGCCAGTCGCCGAGGTGCTTCTTCGTGTCGAGGCCCCAGGTGTGCTCGACGACGAGGAGGAGGTTCCGCGCGAAGTCCCGCGAGGACGCGGCCTCCTCGTCCCATAAGCCCCGGGCGGCCCAGCCCGCGCGGAGCCGGAGGAGGGCGCGGAGGCCGGCGAGCTTGCGCGGGTCCGAGGCGGCGCCGTGGATCCAGCTGTCGCCGATCTCATCCTCGACCAGGGGCAGGCTCGGTGCGAGGGGGAGGAGGGCCCGGGCGAAGGCGTCGAGGGTCGAGGCGAAGACCCGGGCTCCGGGGTAGCGCGCTCGGGTCTCCGCGATGATGCGGCGAGCCTCCTCGGGCCCCGGGGGCCCGGAGTTGTCGGCGGAGTTCGCGATGACCAGGGCCTCGGCGAGGCCGGGGAGGGCGAGCTCGTCGCCGTAGCCGCCCGAGTAGTGGACGAGGATCTCCGAGCCGCCGGGGGCCCGCCAGCGGAAGAGGCGGGGGAGCTCGGGGACCCGGGAGCCGCCGTTGACCCCGACGTGGAGGTAGCGGATACCCCGCGCCGCGAGGAGGGGCAGGAGGCCGACCGTGTGTCCCGGGACGTCGCTGAGCTTGGCCGCGATGGTCTCGCGGCCGAAGCGCGCGTCGAGCCTCGCGCCGATGGCCAGGCCGGCCTCGGCGAGCCAGGGATCCATGAGCTCCGAGTGGGTGGTGAAGGGCATGCCGTGCCAGGCGATGCGGCCCGCGCCTATGGCCGACTCCATGCGCGCCCGCTCGGGCGGCGCGGCGCGGCGCAGGTACTCGTCGACGAGCCAGGAGCCGGTCGTCCAGACGAAGCTTTCCCCCTCGGCAGCGAGCACCTCGGCCGTGTCGAGGGCCCTCGGGATGAAGACCCGCAGGTAGCGCTCGGCGACGCTCCCGGCGAGGTCGGTGAAGCCTATATCGAGGTGGGTCTTGAATACGACGTGGACGCGCGCGACGGGCTGGGTCATGGCCCAGCACGCTAGCGCCGCCGCCCTTCCCTGTCAATCGAGGCCGAGGCTATACTCGGCCGAGGTGGGTTCGTCATGGATTACGGTCTGATCAAGGCCTCGCAGCGGCTCTCGGAGCTCGAGCTCAAGGTGGCCATCGACGGCTGGTCCGTGGACGTCTATTGGTTCCGCGCCATGATCAAGGAGCGCGGCTGGTTCATCCGCCGCCACACCCACGGCACCTTCGAGTTCCATTTCGCCGCCAAGGGCGACTGCCTCCTCGAGCTCGACTCCGGGACCTTCCCCGTGGCCGAGGGCTGCTTCTACGTCACGGCGCCCGACGTGTACCACGCCCAACGCAGCGGCGATTCGGGGGAATTCGTCGAGTACAGCCTCAATTGCGACCTGCGGCCCCTCCTCCCCGAGGCGGCCTCCCGCGTCGACGGCATAGCGCGGCTCCGCTCCGCCTTCCTGGGCTCCCCCTGCTCCCCGCGGGCCGACGGGAACGGGGCCATCGCCCTCTTCGAGGCGGCGCTCCGGGAGGCCGACGAGCGGCAGCCCGGCTACGAGATCGAGCTCCGCAGCCTCATCCTCCGCATCCTCGTGGCCTGCGCCCGGGCCCTCGGGCCGGGCGAGGACAGGGGGGCCGAGGCCTCGGAGGAGGACCCCGCCGGGGGCCGCATGGCTCGCATCCTCGGCTTCGTCGAGGACAACATCCACCAGAGCCTCTCGCCGGCGGACATAGCCGCGCACATGAACCTGAGCGAGAAGCAGGTGGCCAGGATCATCGCCCGGGCCAAGGGCTACCCCACGCAGAAGTTCATCACCCGCACCAAGCTCAAGCGCGCCAAGCAGCTCCTCGCCTCGACCGACCTGGCGATCAAGGAGATCGCGGAGCGGCTCGGCTTCTCGAGCGAGTACTATTTCAACAGCGTCTTCAAGCTCCACGAGGGCTATCCCCCCGGCGTATTCCGCGAGAGCATGCGGGGCGCCGCGCCGCGGACGAGCAAGGAAACTCCTCGATAGTCATTTGTGATATTTTCCCTGGCCTTTGCGGTAGGTCTTGGTTTGTCGCGTTCCTTATGGTAATGAATAGGATAAAATGTGATCATATGTTGGTTAAAAGCAGATAAAACATAGGCTTGCGTTTTTGTGAAACGGACAGGTAGCCTGTCCCATTTTCTTAAATTCCCGTCTCGCCGCTCGATTTTCCGAAGGAGGGGGCGCCGGCATACTGAGCCCATGCCAGGCCCCAGGCCGCGATCGATCCGCCGGTACCGCAGCCTCTATCTCCTCTTCCTCCCCGTCGCCCTCTATTTCATCCTGTTCAGCTACTACCCCTTCGCGAAGGGCATCGCGATGAGCTTCCAGGGCAATCGCCTCATCGGGCCCAAGCCCTTCGTCGGCCTGGCCAACTATCGCGAGGTCCTGGCCGATCCGGACTTCCTCCGCGCCGTCCTCAACACCCTCGTCATCGGCCTCTCCGACCTCGTCCTCTACTTCGCCCTCTCCCTCTTCCTCGCCCTCTGCATAGCGGAGCTCGGGAGCCGCCTCGCCAGGCGGGCGGTGCAGACCTTCGCCTACCTGCCCTACCTCTTCTCCTGGTCGGTCATAGCCGGCGTGTGGATCCTGGTCTTCGACCAGCGGGGCATCGTCAACGCGATCGGGGGCCTCCTCGGCGCGGAGCCGACCTTCTTCCTCGCCGAGCCCGGCCTCGCGAGGCCCCTCATCATAGGCATGGGCGTCTGGCGCTCCGTCGGCTACTTCGCGCTGCTCTTCACCGTGGCCATCACCGACATCGACCCGGTCCTCTACGAGGCCGCGCGCATCGACGGGGCCTCGCGGCTCAGGCAGATCGCGAGCGTGACCCTGCCCTCCCTGCGCCCGACCATGAAGGTGGTGATCCTCCTCCTGGTCATGGGCGTCCTCACCCACTTCGACGAGATGTTCGTCATGCAGAACCCCGCGAACCGGACCCGCATCGCGACCCTCCTGGTCTACGTCTTCGACATGGGCATCGTGAAGTTCAAGACGGGCTTCGCGACCGCGGGGGCGACGGTCGTGATGGCCGGGACCCTCATCCTCGCCGGCCTCGCGCGGAAGGCGCTGCGCTACGATGAGGCCTGACCGCCTCCCCCTCGCGGCGCGGGCCCTGGTCTGGGCTGTCGCCCTCCTCGCGATCCTCGTCATGGGCCTGCCCATGGCCAACGTCCTCGCGGTCTCCCTCTCGAGCCCCGGGAGCTCGGAGAGCCCGGGCCTCGTCCTCTTCCCCGCCGAGCCGAGCCTCGAGGGCTACGCCTTCGTCTGGGGCACCATCGACCTCTGGCGGCCCTTCCTCAACACCCTCTACGTCTCGGCCGCGGGGACGGTCCTCCACGCGATCCTGGCCGCCCTCGGCGGCTACGTCCTCGCCCAGCCCGAGCTGCCCGGGCGTAAGGCCCTCACGAGCTTCGTCCTCCTCACGATGACGATCCCCGCCGAGCTCACCCTCGTCTCGATCTACGCGGTCAACAAGCAGTTCCACCTCGTCAACCGCTACGCCGGCCTCATCCTGAACGGGGCGGCCTCGGGCTTCTCGATCCTCCTCATGCGCGGCTACTTCTCGGCCATACCCCGCTCCCTCTCCGAGGCCGCCCGCATCGACGGCTGCCCCGAGCCGGGGATCTTCTGGCGCATCTTCCTCCGCCTCGCCAAGCCCGGCCTCGCGACGGTGGCGACGCTCGAGCTCATCCGCAGGTGGAACAACATCGCGATGACCGTGACCCTCGTATCCGACATGGCGAAGACCACCCTGCCGGTGGTGCTCCGCTGGCTCCTCTTCGAGATGAGCACGGCCTCGGGCGCGGCCTACGTCTACGCCAACGCGAAGATGGCCGCCGTCGTGATCTCGGCCCTGCCCCTGGTGGCCCTCTACGCCTTCGCCCAGCGCTTCTTCGTGGCGGGCGCCCTGGCGGGCTCGGTGAAGGGCTGAGATTCCATTGCGCGTTAGGCGCTCCCAGAAGGGCAGCGCAAGGAGGTTTCGGTCATGAAGAGATTCGTCGCGATCGCCCTCGCCCTCGCCCTCGCCGCGGGGGCGGCCTCGTTCGCCGCGCCCAAGCAGGTGCGGGTCCTCGCCTCGGTGACGGGCGGGAAGAACGACGAGGAGAACAAGCTCTTCGAGCAGGCCCTGCGCAAGGCCACGGGGCTCGAGGTGGTCTGGGAGCGGGTCCCCGCCAACTACGACCAGGTCCTCATGCAGAAGCTCGGGGCCGGCGAGCGGTACGACCTCGTGTACATGAACCAGTTCCAGATGTACAGCCTGGCCGAGCAGGGCGCGATCCAGGACCTCGGCGCCCGCATCAAGAGGTCGGCGGTCTACCAGAAGAACGTCCCCCAGGCCGAGCTCGACAAGATCGCCCTGGACGGCAGGTACTACGCCGGCTTCAACAAGCAGGAGGTCTTCCCCCTGGTCAACGCGAACAAGGCGCTGACCGACAAGATGGGCATCGACCTCGGGAAACTCGCGACCCTCGAGGACTACTACCAGATGCTCAAGAAGGCCAAGGCCTACATGGAGGCCGCCGGCCGCAAGCCCTACTATCCCTTCTTCGCCTATATGACCGACATCTGGGACCTCCAGCCCTGGTTCTCCTCCGCGGGCCTGCGCCGCGGCGTCTTCGTCGGGGCCGGCGGCAAGCGCTACGCGCCCTACGTCGATCCCAAGGCCAAGCCCGTCTGGGAGTGGCTCGCCAAGCTCTACGCCGAGGGCCTCATGGACCCCGAGTCCTTCACCAAGAAGACCGGGGACATGCGCAACAAGATGTGGCAGTCCCAGGACATCCTCCTGGACTCCGACTGGGCGGCCTGGACCGGCCTGTACAACAACAACGCGAGGACCGCGGGGACCTATCCCGACAAGGTCAACGTCGTCGGCCTGCCGGGCGTGAAGGGGCCGGAGGGAACCTACCTCATCGAGCAGGGCCAGGCCTCCCTCTTCGCGATCCCGGCCAACGCGGCCAACCCCGACGGGGGCTTCGCCCTCCTCGAGTTCCTCGCGACCCCCGAGGGAGGCCTCCTCCTCACGGCGGGCATCGAGGGCTACGACTATACGCGGGAGGGCGGGAAGATCGCCTACACGGAGGTCGGCAAGGCCCACGCCAAGGACCACGGGGCCCCCTTGCCCATCTCCTCGGCCTTCGACATGGCCCAGCTCGGGCCCATGAACCCGGGCTTCCTCGAGTCCCTGGCCGTCGGCAAGCGCAAGGACGTCTCGGTCGCGCCGATGGGCTTCGCGAACGGCAAGCTCGACGCGCGCCAGTACTACGACATCATGTCGAAGTGGATGACCGACTGCATCATGGGCAAGCTCCCGGCCGAGGCCGCCATCAAGGGCGCCGCCGACGAGCTTCGGGCAAAGAAGATCATCGACTGAGCGGGCGGGGGAAGGGACTCGATCCATGACTACCGAGCTGGAATTCAGGCGCGCCTTCGGCGCCGATCGGGAGCGGTCCTACCTGCGGCTCCCCTTCGAGGTAGCCGAGGGGGCCGAGCGGATCGAGGTCGAGTACTCCTACCCCCGCTTCGTCAGCGAGGCCCGGCCCGAGGGCCGGGCCTCGCTCGAGGCCAACATCGTCGACCTCGGGCTCTACGACGAGCGGGGCCTCCTCCGGGGCTGGTCGGGCTCGGAGCGGCGCTCGGCCGCGGTCTCCGCGAGCGGGGCCACCCCGGGCTACCGGGTCGGGCCCATCGGCGCCGGGACCTGGGCCGTCGCCCTCGGGCTGTACAAGATCCGCGGGGAGGTGGAGGTCCTCGTCAAGCTCCGGATCGTCGGCAAGGAGCCGGTCCTCCTCGCCGGGGACCTCCACCTGCACACCTCCAACAGCGACGGGGCCTACTCGACCCAGGAGGTGATCGGGCAGTGCCGGGCCGCCGGCCTCGACTTCATCGCCCTGACCGACCACAACAACACCGCGCAGAACGAGGAGATCGGCAGGCCCGAGGGCATCGTCGTAATACCCGGCATGGAGTACACGAGTTACCGCGGCCACGCCAATTTCTTCTTCCGCGGGGCCTCCGACTTCCGCGCCGACCCCCTGTCCAACACGCGGGAGGAGATGGTCGCGACCCTCCGCGCCGCGCGGGAGGCCGGGGCCCTGGTCTCCCTCAACCACAGCCACTGCGACTCCTGCCCCTGGGAGTACGGCTTCGACGGCATCCCCTACGACATGGCCGAGCTCTGGAACGGGGCCATGAAGGGCTCGGAGCTCCGCGCCATAGCCTGGTGGCAGTCCCTCCTCGCCGCGGGCCGGCGCCTGCCCGCGGTGGGCGGCTCCGACATGCACCGCCACGAGCTCTCGCGCAGCTACGGCTCGCCGACCACCTTCGTCAACGCCGCCTCGCGCTCGCGCGGGGACATCCTCGACGCCCTCGCCGCGGGACGCTCCTCGATCTCGGCCTCGCGGGGCGGGCCCCGCCTCGACCTCTCCCTCGGCGAGGCCGGCCTGGGCGGCGAGGCCTCCTTCTCGAAGGGCCTCGAAGGCCGCGTCGGCGTCGAGCGCGCCCGCCGCGGCGACCTCGTGAAGGTGATCGACGCCTCGGGGAGCGGCCCGGCCTGGACGCTGCCCTTCGACGGGGAGTTCTCGGCCTCCTTCCCCGTGGCCCCCGGGTCCCGCTTCTGCCGCGCCGAGCTCTGGCGGGGCAGGCCCCAGATCGCGGAGCCCCTCCTCTTCGCGCTGACCAATCCCGTCTACCTCGCCGAAGGGCGAGCCTAGGAGCCTCCCAGGGACGAGCGCGAGCGGAAGGGCAGGGGCGCCATCGAGCTCAAGCGGGCGCGCGACTTCCTCGAGGACGCGCGCTCCTGGGTCATGGCCGAGGAGCTGCCCTTCGCGGCCTCCCTGGCGCTGAGCGAGGGCCCGGTCCCCCTCGCGGAGTCGATCGGCCTCGAGCGGCGGGCGGTCCGCGAGGGCGAGGCCTGGGGCATCGACCACTACTACGAGCGCCAGCTCGTCGAGGGGGCCCGGGCCCGCGGGGAGCCCGAGGCCTTCTCGGGCCCCCTGCGCTCGGGGATCTCCTTCAAGCTCGCGATAGGCGACTCCACTATCGACCAGGCGGCCGTCCTCGAGCCCGGATCGCGGGCCCTGCGGTTCAGGACCCGGATCGACTGGCGCGAGGATAGGCGCCTTTTACGGGTCCTCTTCCCCGCGGCGATCCGCGCGCGGGAGGCCCTCTGCGAGATCCCCTTCGGCCAGGTCGCGCGGCCGACGATGGCCAACACCGAGTGGGACTTCGCCAAATTCGAATTCTGCGCCCATCGCTGGGTCGACCTCTCGGACGAGGACTACGGCCTCGCCCTCCTCAACGACTGCAAGTACGGCTACTCGGCGCGCGGCTGCGTCCTCGGCCTGAGCCTCCTGCGCTCGCCCCTCTATCCCGATCCCGAGGCCGACCGGGGCCTCCACGAGCTCGAGTACCTCCTGTGCCCCCATCCGGGTCCCCTCGCGGGCTCGGACGCCATCGAGGCCGCGGCGGCCCTGAATAAGCCTCCTCTGGCCTTCGCGGGGAGGGGGCCGGCGGGGCGAGGGCGCCGATCGAGGCCTCGGGCCGGGGCATCTCCCTCGAGGCGCGGCTCCCGATCGAGGCCGAGCTCGGTCCCTTCGAGATCAGGAGCTACAAGATCGCGCTCGGTTGAGGGGCTTCAGGAGCCGGCGCCGCAGCACTTCTTGTACTTCTTGCCGCTCCCGCAGGGGCACTGATCGTTGCGGCCGACCTTGGGACCCTCGCGCACGATGGTCGTCGGGACGACCTCGCCCTCCTCGAAGAGCCACTCGCCGTCCCTGCGGACGAAGTTCGAGATCTCGTGGTGCTGGTCGCGCAGGCCGTCCTGGACGTAGGTGGCCACGAACTCGACCTTGCCCTCCTGGTCCGCGGGCCCGCCCTTCTCGGCCCGCAGGATCTTGAGGCCGACCCACCTCGACTTCTCGCTCCAGCGGCGCGTGGCCTCGACGTCGATGTCGTGCTTCTCGTCGCGGAGGCAGGTGTCGACGATGAAGTCGATCGCTCCCTTGGCGTAGGCGCTGTAGCGGGCGCGCATGAGGATCTCGGGCGTCGCGGCCTTGGCCTTCCTCTCGATGTAGGGGCCGCAGCAATCGGCGTAGTCGCGGCCGGAGCCGCAGGGGCAGGTTTCCATGGCTATCTCCTCGGGTTATTCAGGTGCAGCGAATTCGGCGCGGGGGACGAGCGGCCTCGGGCCGCGGCCTGACGCGCCCTCGCCCGGCACTTCCGGGCGGTCGAGAGGAGGCCGAGGCCCGTGACGGCCGCGGCCAGGGCTATGGCCCCCGAGACGAGGGCGATGGCGATGGGCATTGCCGTTCCTCCCCTTCAGCCGCGGAAGGCGCCCGAGGCGAGGAGGGGGAGGGCGATGAAGTTGCCGATCATCCCGCCGATGCTCGAGGCGAAGAACACGAGGAGGATGTGGGTCACGCGGTTGCGGTAGAAGCCGCCGAGGGTCGCCACGTCGTCGGCGAGGCCCTCGAGGTCCTGGACCCGGGGCTTGCGGAGGAAGGCCTCGGCGAGGCCGGCGAAGAGGCCCACGCCGACGAGGGGATTGAGGGTCGCGATCGGGGCCGAGACGAAGGAGAGGAGGACGGTCAGGGGGTGGGCCATGCAGAGGGCCGAGCCCAGGGCCGCGAGGGAGCCGTTGGCGAGGATCCAGCGCAGGACGAGGTCGAGGCTCGCCCGGGTCCCCGACGTATAGGCGCCCAGCCCGATGAGGCCGACGATGAGGGCGGGGAGGAGCCAGCCCGCCGCCTTGCCGAGGGCCGAGGGAGGGGGCACCGCCTCGATGTCGGAGGTGTCGGCCGAGGCCTCGCCCGCGTCGAGCCTGCGGAGCCAGTCCTCGATGCCGGCGAGGTGGCCGGCGCCGACGACGGCGAGCACGAGCTCCTCCCGCGCGGCGAAGATGCGCGAGGCGAGGAAGCGGTCGCGCTCGTCGATGAGGACCTCCTTGACGGAGGGGAGGTACTCGGCGAGCTCGCCCATCATCTCCTCGAGCTCGTTGCGCTGCTTGAGGCGCTCGATCTCCTCCTCGCTCAGCTTCTCCTTCGAGAAGGC
>JAKLFE010000069.1 GCA_022711355.1 Spirochaetota bacterium
AGTCGCGGTAGGGGTCCGAGGCGTGGTGGAGGTGATGCTCGCACTGCGGGTTGGCGCAGAAGGGCGGGCTGAAGTCGGGCATACAGACCCTACGCGCCCCGCCAGGCCTCCTGCTTCAACGCCAACAATTTTAGATGCACATAGAAAGGAACAGCCACTTCCTGGGAAGCGGCTGTTTCGTGTCAGAAGACTCCGACGCACCTTAAGCTCTGGTCTTGTGTCTGTTTCTTCTCTTCTTCTTCTTGCGCTTGTGCGTCGCTATCTTCTTGAGCTTTCTTTTCCTTCCGCAGGGCACTTTAGCTCTCCTTGGCGTAGCCGATGGACCGGGGCGGACGGGAAAGCCCGCTACCGGGATAGCCTGGACACAATACACGGGGAGCGGGGCCGCGTCAATAGGCTCGGCCTGGTCGAGGCCTTCGCTCCGGCTTGCAAAGCCCGACGGCATCGATTATAAACGAAGAAGCAGACCAGCGGCCTTGCGGCGAGCGCGCGGCCCCGGTCCGGGAAAAGGAGCGTTGAAGCGTATGATCGCCAAGTCCGACATGCCTAACATCAACGAGAAGCGCCCCGACGGGGTCAAGCCTGACGGTACGCCCTATCGCGTGCTCATTGTCGACGACTCGATGTTCATCGCGAAGCAGCTCGGCCAGATCCTCACCTCCGAGGGCTTCGATGTGGTCGGGACGGCCGGAGACGGCCTAGCCGGCCTCGACAAGTACAAGGAGCTCTGCCCGAATATCGACCTCGTCACCATGGACATCACGATGCCCAAGATGGACGGCGTGTCGGCCCTCGAAAAGATCCTCGAATTCGACAAGAACGCCTGTATCGTCATGGTGAGCGCCCTCGGCAAGGAGGACGTCGTCAAGAAGTCCCTCCTCCTCGGCGCGAAAAGCTATATCGTGAAGCCTTTGGACCGGAAGAAGGTCCTCGAGCGCATCATCTCCGTGCTCAAGCGCTAGGACGGAATCCAAGCCCGGCGCTGAACGGGACGTTTCTTTTCTACACAGCAGTCCAGGAGCCTGAAAAGAGGCCTGTTCCTTCGGGAAACAGGCCTCTTTCCGTATAGGACCCCGTCTGCAGCGATTCGAGATGCTATAGCGCGACTCAGGATTGGACAGCACTCGATCGTGTGTCAGAAATTCAGCGTTTAATTATTTATCAATACGATACATAGCGGAAATCGCAAGGGCGGCGGGGAAGAGCGGCCGAACCTGGCACACTTTTAGCAATATCCCCAGTGGAACCAGTTGGCTCCAAACCTCATCGTAAGGGGGTATGCACATGAGCATCATGAAGTGGGAGAACCCCGCGCCGAAGGACCTCTGGGATGCCTTCAACGGCCTGCGTGGGGACATGGATCGCGCCCTAGATCTTTTCAGGGTACCGGACGCTATGGGCCTCCTCGACCGGAGCACGGCCCCGGCTATCGATCTTATCGAGACTCCCGAAGACTACCTCGTCTTCGCCGATCTTCCCGGCGTCGATAGGAAGGATCTCGAGCTCAGCGTTACCGGCTCCATACTGCGGATCAAAGGCATGAAGCGGGCCGAGGAGGCTTCCGAGAAGCGCAAGTTCTTCCGCAAGGAGACCTGGGCTGGCTCCTTCGAGCGGACCCTCGACCTACCTGCCTTGGTCGATTCCGACAAGGTTTCGGCCGAGCTGGTCGATGGGGTCCTCAAAGTGCGCGTTCCCAAGCGCGAAGAGGCCAAGGCTAAGCTCATCACGGTTTCCGTGAATTGATGCGAAGGAGGAAAGCAATGTATGGCAAAGAAATAGCCGATGGCGACCGCTACAGAATCCCGGCCTGCTCGATCTGCGAGGACGAAGGCATCGTGAGCCTCAAGCTCGAGATGCCGGGCGTAGCCAAGGAGGGCTTGGAGATCAAGGTCGAGGGCAACGAGCTATCGGTCCTGGGCCGGAGGGGCGCCGAGCGAGAGTCGGGGACCTACCTTCTCCGCGAGCGGCGGGGCGAGAGCTACCGCAAGCTTTTCACCCTCGACGAGAGCATCTCTCGGGACAAGATCGACGCAGCCTATGCGAACGGCATCCTCAGCCTGACCCTCCACGTTCGGGAAGCGGCCAAACCGCGCCGTATCGCGATCGCCTGAGGCTTGGGTCCGTCGGAGGAAATGAAGCAGGCCGCCCGGGCTTTGCCTCGGGCGGCCTGCTCGTCTCAGGGGCGCTGGACCCGGGCCGCCCTCACTTGGGCGGGAACTTGGCG
Organism: Spirochaetota bacterium; assembly: GCA_022711355.1. GTDB lineage: Bacteria > Spirochaetota > Spirochaetia > Treponematales > Rectinemataceae > JAKLFE01. The sequence goes on from JAKLFE010000069.1 coordinate 2,225, forward strand.
ACGAGCTCGTCGACCTTGGCGGCGTAGCGCTCGGGGGATGATTCCTTGGCGCGGGCGAGGAAGGCGGCGGCGTCCTCGAGGCGGTTCTGGGCGTAGGCGTTGACGCCGAGGGCGTAATTGGTGATGGCCGGATCGCAGCCGAGCTCGAGGGCCGCTTTGTAGCGGTACTCGGCGCCGGAGAAGTCGTTCTTGGCGTAGGCGATGAGGCCGAGGTAGTACTGAGGCACGTAGCTGTCGGCGTTCATCGCGAGGGCGGCGTCGAAGGACTCGACCGCCCCATCCCAATCCTTGTCGGCGTAGCTTCTGACTCCGGCCGCCACGAGCTCGGGGAAGGTCTTGCGCGAGTCGAGATAGTCGGCGAAGGCCGTGGCGGCCTGATCCAGGCCGTACCAGTCCCTGAGCATGCCGAGGGCCGCGGCCTGGTTCTCCTCGAGGGAGGCGTCGGCGCGGAGTGCCCGCATCGAATCCCAGAGCAGGCGATTGTAGGCCTTTTCAGGGCTATTGGCGAGGAAGGAGACGAAGGCCCAGGCCTGGGGGTAGAAGATGTCCAGCTCGGCGCGGGCCTCGTCCTGGCCGATGGAAAGGAGCTTGTCCAGGCCCATGAGGAGGGAGCGTCCCTTGAGCGACTTGGCCGTCTCGAGCCAGGCGAGGTTCTCTGGGAAGCGGAGCTTGCCCTCGGCGTCGTTCCAGGTGGCCGTCTCGAAGGCGACGGCGAAGCCCTCGCGCATCCACAGGGGCGGATTCGGGACGAAGGCCTTGAGGTACTGGACGAAAGCCTGGTGGGCCAGGCTCGCGGAGAGGTCGGGCTCGTCCTTGGCGAAGATCAGGAGCTCGGAGCGCTCGGGGTTCGGGTAATGGAGGTAGACGAAATCATCCTTGCTCTGCCCGACGATCTGGCCAAGGTAGGCGTCGAAGCCCTCCTTTGACTTGAACTCGCGCACGTTCAGCCGGCCCTTGAGGTCCTCGTCGGAGAAGCGGAATAGGCCGTTATACAGGCCGTAATAGGCCTCGAGCTGGCGGGAAAGGACGGCGGCCCGCTCCGAGCCGAGCTCCGAGATGACGCTGTAGTGGTCGGAGACGGCGTCGCCGGCCTCGACTTGGGCGGAGGCGATGGATAGGGCGACGAAGGCTGCGACGAGCAGCATGAAGGTCTTTTTCATGGTTCCCCCTGCGTGCGATTCACTAAATCCTATCCCGGTATGGAGCACTTGTCAAATGCGCCCAACGCCTCCACGGCGGAGCCCGCAGGGAGGATAGCGGCGGGAACGCGTGGGTCGAAGATTGTTGGGATCGATCAATGAATCCGGCGGAGGCTAGCGCTTCGGGGCGAAGCGGTCGATGACGATGTTCACTTCCTCGATGAGGATGCCGGTGTAGCGCTCGATGTTGTCCACCACGTATTCCTGGAGGGCGTGGGCGTTCGAGGCGAGGGTGGTGCCGAAGGGTATCTCGAGGACGACGGTGATGCGGTAGCCCTGGCTGTCGGAGCGGACGTTGAGGCGCCGGACCCGGAGTGAGTCGTCGAACTCGTCGACGCAGTGGATCACCATCTGGGAGAGGGCGGCCTCGGAGATGGAGACGCGGCCCCGCTTCGAGTATTCGGGCCTGACGACGGACTTCTCGTAGACCCGGGGCCGGGAGGGGGCGGCGCCGAAGTTGCGCCGGAGGAAGACCCGGACCGAGTCGTAGAAGATCGAGGGGTAGTTGCGCCGCACCTCGAGGGCCGGCACGGGGATGACGTGCTTGCCTTCGACCTTGCGCGAGCGGACGGCCTTCTCGATCTCGTCGCGGCTCGCGATGTCCTCGATCTTGATTACCTTGACGGGGTGGGGGAGCTGGAGGCGCTCGCAGATCTTGCGGGCCATCCGCTCCGAGGTGCCGATGACGAGGATCTTGCGGAAACGCTCCCGCTGGAGGGCCCGGGCCACCTCGTCCCGGTGGGCCTTGTCGTGGAAAAGGGCCGTCTTGACGGCGGCCATGTACAGCTGCTCCTTCTTGGCCGAGCGTCCCGCTATGAGGGTGTCGCCGCGGATGAGGATGCCGTCGTCGATGATGAGGTCTATCCCGTACTTCTGCGCCACGAGCTTGGCGCGGAAGCTCTTGCCGGTCCCGCTCTCGCCCACGAGGGCGTAGACGCGGACGCCCTTGGCGAGCCAGACGATGCCGTTCAGGAAGCCTAGCATGTCTGGCCACTATACCCGGCGGGCCTCGGGAGGCGCAATCCGCCGCCGGGGGGGCGGGCGCTCGAAAAGGCTAAACCGCCGCCGGGCCAGGCCGATACCTAAAGCGAAGGAGTGTCCCATGGACCAGAAGGAAACCGTGATAGCCCTCGCCGCCGCCATGCGCGCCGAGATCGCCTGCTTCGAGGCCTTCGTGGCCGCCGAGCGCTCCTTCGCCTCGGCCCTCCGGGACCGGGACTGGGGCTCCCTCCAGACCGCCATGGAGCTGATCGACGACATCACGCGGGCCATCGCCGAGCGCGAGGGCTTCCGCGCCGAGGCCTTCGAGCTCCTCCGGACCCAGCTCGGCTGCGAGGAGGAGGGCCTGTACCGGGTCGCCCTCAAGGTTCCCGAGCCCGAGCGCTCCGAGCTCACCGACCTCTTCCGCAAGCTCAAGCTGGCGGCTATGCGGGCCCGTTTCGAGTCGGCGGCCGCGAGCGACTACGCCAACTCGAACCGCGAGCTGCTCAGGGCCGTCCTCGAGGAGCTGTTCCCGGAGAAGAAGGGCAGGATCTACGGCCGAACCGGGCAGGTCGCCCAGCCCGGCCTCGACTCCCTCCTCCTCAACAGGGCCTTCTAGGCAAGGCCGAAGGAGCAAAAGCCGTGCAATCGACCTTCGCGGGCATAGAGATCGGGAAGCGGAGCCTGACCGCGCATAACCAGGGCCTGACCACCATCGGCCACAACCTCTCGAACGCCTCCACCGAGGGCTACTCCCGGCAGCGGGTCGAGCTCGGGACCATGGAGCCCCTCTACGCCCCCCACCTGAACCGCGAGGAGACTCCCGGCCAGATCGGCCAGGGCGTCCTGGCCACCAGGGTCGAGCGGATCCGCGACGAGCTCCTCGAGGGGCGCATCGATTCCCAGGCCGGGCTCGAGGGCTACTGGGACACCCGCGACAAGTACGTGCTCATGCTCGAGCAGGTTCACAACGAGCCCTCCGAGTCCTCGGTCCGGGGCCTCATGGACAGGTTCTGGGACTCCTGGCAGGAGCTCTCGCTCCGCCCCTCCGACCAGGCCGCGCGCGAGGCCGTCCTCTCCCGCGGCGAGGCCCTCGCCGAGGGGATCCGCGACCGCTACCGTCGCCTCTCGGACTTCCGCTCCATGGTGGACGGGGATATCCGCGGCACGGTCGTCCAGGTCAACGAGCTGGCCCGGCAGATCGCCCTCCTCAACGGGGAGATCGTCAAGTCGAAGGCCCTGGGCGACAATCCCAACGACCTCCTCGACCGCCGCGACCTCCTGGTCGAGAAGCTCGGCCGCCTCGTGCCCATCACGACCGACCGCCGCGACGCCGACGAGTTCATGGTCCACCTCGACGGCCTGGTCCTCGTCCAGGGCAAGGTCGCGCGCGGCTTCGAGATGGGGGGCGCCGACGCCGACGGCTTCGCCTCCCCCGTCTGGGCCGACACCAAGCTGCCCGCCTCCTTCCCCGGCGGGACCCTCGGCGCCCTCGTCGAGCTCCGCGACGGCGACGCCCGGGGCGAGCTCCAGACCCTCGATACCATGGCCCTGAGCTTCTCGGACCTCGTCAACGAGACCCATCGCCGGGGCTACGGCCTCAACGGGAAGACGGGCCTGGACTTCTTCGCGCAGTGGCCCTTCGTCAACAACGTCGCGGGCAACTACGACCGCGACGGGGACGGGGCCTACGACGCGAGCTACGTCTACCGCATCACCGGCGGCAACGCCCTCCAGGCCCAGGAGCAGATCGGGCTGGCGGGCAGCATGCGCCTCTCCGCCGCCGGCGAGGAGCTCGAGGTCCCCTACAACCCGACGGACACGGTGGCCGACGTCGTGGCCCGCATCAACCACGCGGGCGCCGAGGTCACCGCGCGCCTGACCGTGGACGGCAAGCTCCAGCTCCGCGCCACGCCCGCGGCCGATTCCGCCGATCCCGACTTCGTCATCCGCCACGTCGAGGACTCGGGGCAGTTCCTCGGCGGCTACGCGGGCATCCTCCGCGGGAGCGGGGCGGCGGGGGCCTACGACTGGGGCGGCCCCGACGCCGTCATCGCCCTGCGGGGCGGGGGCCTGGACTACGCGGTAGCCCCCCTGACCCACCCCTCCGGCTGGCTCGAGGTGGCCCCCGAGCTCCGCTCCGATCCCGGCTCCGTCGCGGCGGGCTTCGGCGAGAACGGCCGCCCCGCCGCCGCGGGCGACGGCTCCGCCGCCCTCGCCATAGCGGCCCTCCGGACCATGCCCGTCATGGTCGGGTCGCTCCGCAGCTTCGACGACCACTTCGCCGAGGCCGTCGCGCGGATCGGCCTCGCGGGCGAGCGGGCGCAGAACGCCGCCGAGACCCAGAGCCGAATCGGCAAGGAGCTCCGCGACCTGCGCCAGTCCCTCTCCGGGGTCAATATGGACGAGGAGCTCTCCAACATGATCAAGTTCCAGCACGGCTACGCGGCCGCCGCGAAGTTCGTGACCGTCCAGACCGAGATGCTCGATACGATCATCAACCGCTTGGGAGTGTGACCTAGATGCGACGCGTCAGCACCGACCTCATGAACGACGACATGCAGTACTGGCTCAGGCGCCAGGAGCGCGGCATGGCCTCGATGGAGAACCGGATGGCGAGGCAGGCCAAGGTCGAGAGCCCGCGCGACGATCCCCTCGCCGCGGCGCGGGCGGTGCGCTACGACTCGGTCGTGCAGCGCCTCCAGCGCTTCGAGAAGAACGCGGCCTACGCGGACGACCAGTACCGCGTCTCGGAAGGCTACGCCCGCCAGGCCCTCGAGGTCAGCCAGCGCCTCCGCGAGATCGCGGTCCAGGGCGCCAACGGCATCTACGGCAAGCAGGACCAGAAGTACATGGCCGCCGAGGTGGACCAGCTCCTCGCCGAGCTCGTAGAGCTCGGGAACGCCCGAGGCGCGGACGGCACCTACCTCTTCTCCGGCGACAAGTCCCGCACCGCGCCCTTCCGGGCGGTGCTGGGCGGGGCGCCCGGGGCCGCGGGCGAGGTCCTGACCTCGGTGCAGTACCTCGGCGCCTCGGGAGGCCCCGCGGCCGAGGTCACGGAGCGATCATACGTCGAGCTCTCCCAGCCCGGCTCCGAGGTCTTCTGGGCCGAGCGCCAGCAGGCCGTCTCGACCTTCGACGCGCGCGACTGGCGCGCCGTGGCGGACCAGGGCATCCTCGTAGACGGCAAGGAAGTCCAGCTCAAGGCCGGGGACAACGTCTACGCCGTGGCGGCGAAGATCAACTCCTCCGGGGCGGCGGTCAAGGCGACCATCGACCCGCGGAGCTTCTCCCTCGCCCTGGAGACGACGAGCGCCCACCAGCTCCGCCTCGAAGGCGTCCCCGGCGGCGGCGCGGCCGGCGGGGCCCTCGTGGAGCTCGGCCTCCTCGCGCCGACCGGCTCGCCCCCCGACAACTGGGCGCCGAGCGCCCGCGTCTCGGGCGGCTCACTCTTCGACGTGGCCATCCGCCTTCGCGACTCGCTGAACCGCGGCGACATCCTCGAGACGGGGGGGGCTGCCCTGGCCGGGATCGACGCCGGGATCGACAGCCTCAACCGCCGGGTCGCCGAGCTCGGCGCGCGCAGCGAGCGGCTCCAGGCGGTGAAGGCCCGCCTCAACGTCGAGATCCCCGACACGACCAAGCTCCTGTCGAACGAGGCCGACCTCGACATGACCCAGGCGATCACCGACTACCGCATGCTCGAGTACGCCCGGAACGCCTCCCTCGGCATGGCGGGCCGCCTCCTGCCGAAGACGCTCCTTGACTTCCTGAGGTGAGAGCCGACATAGTGGGGGCTGCATGAGAGTCAAGACCAAGGCCTACGGCGAGCTCGACGTGGACGAGCGCCAGCTCGTCTCCTTCCCCGCGGGGCTCCTCGGCTTCGAGCAGTTCAAGGACTACGTCCTCCTCGACGCCCGGCAGAAACCCTTCTTCTACCTCCAGTCCCTCGACGTGGCCGAGCTCGCCTTCATCCTCATCGACCCCTTCCTCTTCCGCTCCGACTACGCGGTCGACGTGGGGGACGAGGAGCTCGCGGGCATCGGCGTGCGCTCGCCCGAGGAGGTCCTCGTCTTCGCCATCGTCACCGTGCCCGGCGACGGGGGCGGGGCGACCGCCAACCTCATGGGCCCGGTCATCATCAACAAGACGAACCGCCGTGGCATGCAGGCCGTCCTCGCCGATCCGCGCTGGAAGGTCAAGCACGACATCATGGCGGAGCTGGCCGCCTCCAAGGGCTAGCCGGGATGCTGATACTCTCGCGGCGCGTCAACGAGAAGATCGTCATCGGCGACGACATCGTGGTCTCCGTCGTCGAGGTGCGCGGCGACCAAGTCAAGCTCGGCATCGAGGCGCCGCAGAGCGTGAAGGTCTTCCGCGAGGAAGTCTACGACGCGATCCAGGACGAGAACCGCAAGGCCGCCGCCTCCTCGGCCCTCCCCGAGCTGCCCGCCATACCGGTCGCCGGCGACCGCGGTTAGGCCCTCCGCGGGCCTTCGAGGCCCCGGCCGGCCTCCCCCTCCCCTAGTTCGTGTACAGCGTGAAGCCCGAGACGTCGTTGGCTATCCCGTTCTGGTCCAGGAGCGCCGAAATCTCGCCGCGGTGGTGGGTCCCGTGGTTGAGGACGTGCACGATCGTCTGCCAGTAGAGCCGCTCGAGCTCCTCCCCCTTCATGTTCCTGTACCTCACCCGCTCGCCGAGCTTGGACTCGTCGAGCCCCTCCGCGAAAGCGACGAAGAGCTCGTCGACCTCCGCGCAAAGGGCGGCGCAGGCGGCCAGGCTCGCGCCGCTCTCCTGCTTGAGCGCCGCCGCCTCGCGGGCGAGGAGGGGGTTCGAGCCGAGGAGGGGGCCCGGGAAGAAGCCGTCGAAGCGCTTGAGCCAGGAGAGCTCGGCCATGACGATATGCTGGAAGGTGCCCAGGATGCTCTTGTAGTAGACCTTCAGGTCGGCCTGGGCGAGGGAGTAAGGCAGCTTCGCGAGGATCGCGAGGAGGGCCTCGTTGGCGGCCGCGTTGTAGCGGGCGAGCTGGACCAGAACATCTTTCATCTGAACCTCCTATGCATGTATTAATGCGCCCCGGCCGCCCCGGCCCCGGCCAGTGGCCCGGCCGAGGACGCAGGGGAGGCGAGCGGTCGTCCCTCCCCCTCCGCCGCGCGCGAGAGGATATCCAGCTCGCGCTCGAGCAGGGGGGTGAGGAGTCCCGAGCCCAGGGCGGCGCGGAGCTCGTTCCGGCTCCAGAAGCGCCCCTCCTCGACCTCGCGCCCGTCGGGGGCGAAGGGGCCGGGGTAGCGCGTCGCGAAGGTGAAGACGAGCTCGGACTCGATCTCCGTGTCCCAGCGGAAGCGGAAGACCGGCTCGGGCTTGGCTCCCGCGGCCTCGAGGGCCATCGAGGTGACGCCCAGCTCCTCGCGCAGCTCGCGGGCGAGGGCGGCCTCGAGGTCCTCGCCCGCGGCCACGTGGCCGCCCACCGCGGCGTCCCATTTGCCCGGCTGTACGAGGCGGTCGGCCGCGCGCTTCTGGAGGTAGAGGCCTCCTCGGCCGTCGAAGATCAGGAGCCGCACCACGGGATGGAGCTTGCCGCGCCCCGCGTGGCAGGCGCTCCGCGGGGCGGAGCCGAGGACCCTGCCCTCCTCGTCGACGAGGGGGAGGAGCTCCTCGCCGCCGGCGGCCGCCTGAGCCCTCCGCGCGGCGCGGCGGCCTCCGAGGTACTGCCACAGGGCGAGGGCGGCGAAGAGGAGATAGAGGAGGCCGCCCGAGACGAAACCCCAGGCGGCGCTGGACAGGGCGAAGGCGGCGTAGGCGGTGAGTCCCGCATGGAGGGCCAGGACCGCGAGCATGAGGCCGAGGCTCCGCTTCATGGCAGGCAGGGACCCGTCGGGGATCTCGATCCCGCGGAGCTGGCGCCCGAGGTAGGCTTTGAGGTAGGCGGGAGGGAGGACGAGGAGGAGGCCCATGGCCGCGCCGAGGAGGAGCTCGACGAGGGCGGGCTTGAGCTTGAAGAAGATCTCGTCGCGGAGGGCGAGGGAGAGGCCCCCCGCGAGGGCGAGGAGGGCGGTGTCCGCCGCGACGAAGGGATCGGCCCGCTTGTGCTTGAGGAGCGCGTGGAGGAACTCCCCCGCGCCTACCGCGAGGCCAACCGCGAGGCCGACGAGCTCGCCGAAGATCGCGTCGGCGGCGACGAAGACGATGAGGGGCGCGAGGCCGGGGAGGAGGGACTTGAGGAGGAGGCGCGGGTTCATCGCCCCGAGGATACGCGCGCGGACGGGAGCTCGGCAAGCCGGTATCCGCGGCCCGGCGCCTCCGCCTCCCCGCTGGGCAGGGCCCCCGAGGCGGGCTATACTCCGCAGCCGGAGGATGCCATGTCCCTCGTCTCCCACCCCGCCTCAGGCCTCGCCGTCGGCGACCCCGACCTCCTTCCCCTCGCCCGGGGCCGCCTGCCCTCGTCGGCCGACCTGGCCGCGGCCGCGGCCCCCCTCATCCTCTCGCCCGCGGGCTGGCGCAAGGTCTTCGCCCTCCCCGGGTCCGGCGATGCGGGCGGGGAGGAGTCCCGCGGGGAAGCCCTCTCGCCCGCCGACCTCGTCCTCGCCGCCGCCGCCGCCCTCGCCTTCGGCGAGGAGCTCCGCTCGCGGAGCGGCGCGGCCGACGCCGCCCTCCTCGTCGGCATCGACACCAGGCCGACGGGCCCCGCGATCGCCGACGCCATGCTCCGCGTCTTCCTCGGCATGGGCCTCCGGCCCCGCTACCTCTTCGTCGTGGCCGCCCCCGAGCTCATGGCCCTGGCCGCCCGCTCCGTCTCCCTCCCGGAAGGCCACGAGGAGCGGGCCGAGGGCTTCTGCTACGTCTCGGCGAGCCACAACCCGGTGGGCTACAACGGCCTGAAGTTCGGCCTCGGCGGAGGCGTCCTCGCGGCCGAGGAGTCGGCCCCCCTGATCGCCTCGTACCGCGCTCTCCTCGCCGACCCCGCCACGCCCGGGCGGGTCCTGGGCCTCATGGAGGCCGCCGATCGCCGGGACCTCGCGCGGATCTACGCCGAGTGCTCGGCCTGGAAACGCCGCTCGGTCTCCGCCTACACCCTCTTCGCGCGCGAGGTGATCACGGGCCTCCGCGAGCTGGGAGCCCAGGAAACCCTCCTCTCGCGCGTCGCCGAGGGCGCCGCCCAGCGGCCGATCGGGGTCCTGGCCGAGCTCAACGGCTCGGCCCGCTGCCTCTCCATCGACCGTGACTTCCTCGACGGCCTCGGCGTCATAGTCCGCTCCGTCAACGACCGGCCGCGAGAGTTCGCGCATCGCATCGTGCCCGAGGGCGAATCCCTCGTCCCGGCCCTCGCCGAGCTCGAGCGGGCGCGCGCGGAGGACCCGGCCTTCGAGCTCGGCTACGTCCCCGACTGCGACGGGGACCGGGGCAACCTCGTGCGTTTCGACGAGGCCGCGGGCCGCGCCTTCCCGGTCGAGGCCCAGGAGGTCTTCGCCCTCGCCTGCCTGGCCGAGCTCGCGGGCCTCGAGGCCCGCGGCTTCCGTGGACCCCGCGCCGTGGTGGTCAACGACGCGACGAGCCTGCGGATCGAGGCCATAGCCTCCGCCTTCGGCGCCGAGGTCTTCCGGGCGGAGACGGGCGAGGCCAACGTCGTCGCCCGGGCCGAGGAGGCGCGCGCGGCGGGCTACGAAGTCCGCATCCTCGGCGAGGGCTCCAACGGGGGCAACATCACCTGCCCCTCCCGGGTGCGCGATCCCCTCGCCACCCTCGGGGCTCTGCTCAAGCTCCTCCTCCTCCGCGGCGAGGACGGAGGCGAGGAGGGCCTTTTCCACGCCTGGCTCAGGCTCACCGGCCGCCTCGAGTCCTACAACAGCGACTTCGACCTGGGCGACGTCGTCGCGAGCCTGCCGTCCTTCGCCACGACGAGCGTCTTCGAGCCGCGGGCTCTCCTCGCCGTCGCGACGAAGGACCACGCGGCCCTCAAGGCCCGCTACCAGGCCATCTTCGAGCGCGAGTGGGACTCGAGAAGGGCCGCGCTCGGCTCCCGCTTCGGCATAGCCTCCTGGGAGGCCTACGCCACCCTCGGCATCTCCCAGACGAGCGTCGGCTCGAGCGGCGAAGACGGGCCCGGCTTCGCCGCGGCGGGACGAGGCGGCCTGCGCATCCTGTTCCGCGACGCCGCGGGCGGCGCCAGGGCCTTCCTGTGGATGCGGGGCTCGGCTACCGAACCGGTCTTCCGCGTCATGGCCGACGTCGCGGGCGGCCTGCCCGCGGACGAGGAGTACCTCCTCGACTGGCACAAGGCGATGGTCGGCGCCGCGGATCGCGCCTAGCGCCCCAGGGCCTCGTATTGCGGAAAGCCGTCGGATCAGCTAGGATTCGCGGTTGAAGGGCGAGGAGGGATCATCCATGGGCATTCGCGGCGAGCTGTTCTCCACGAGGGTCACCTGCGAGGGCAGGACCTACTTCTTCAACGTCAAGGAGAACCGCATGGGCGATCTCTACCTTACGGTCGTGGAGTCCAAGCCGACCGAGGCGGAGAACTTCGACCGCCGCTCCGTCGTGGTCTTCCGCGACGACGTCCCCCAGTTCCTCAGGGCCTTCCAAGGCGCCCTCGACTTCATGGCCAAGCCGGGCGACAAGGTCGCCGCCCCCGCCTTCAAGGCCCCGGCCCTGGCCGCCAAGCCCCGGCCCCGCAAGGCCCCCGCGGGCTTCGCGGGAGCGGGCGATCAGGCGGAGCCAGCTCTGCAAAGTGAGGGCGCTAAAAAACGCCGGGTCGTCGTCAAGCGCAGGGAAGCTCCCAAGGAGTAGGCGCTGCCTCGAACCTTGTAGTGCATGATGGGTGATGCGAGGAGGGGAACCTTCGGAAGGTTCAGCGCGACGAGAATCGCTCACTAGATCGCGATTCTCGTCGCGCTGCCCCGCGCCCCACCCTTCCCATCGGGCACCGGGAGTGAAAGCGCTATCCTCTGCTGCCAGCAAGCGGTCCTGCTAGAAACCTGCTCTGCTCGTGTGCCCACCGTAACGAGAATTCTTCCCCGTAATCCCCCCCGCTCAAGCCGCCGCGTACTTCGGGAGGTACTGCTTCCCCTCCTTCAAAGGCGTCCGGCGCAGCCGGAGCCAGATGTCCCGCTGATCCTCCGGCAGCTCCTCAAGGCTCAGGAACGACCGCCGCGTCCAGATCCGCTTAAGCTCAGCCCCGATCGCTCCGGTGTCGTAGCCCGCCACCTCGGCGTGGCTCCGACGCTCGCCGGCGATCCTGAAGGGCTTACCGTAGTTGTGCCCGAACAGGTACAGGACAAGCCGCTCGCTCTGGTGGTTCACGTTCCTCCCGAAGCAGACCGTCTCCCGCACATGCTCGTGCAGATCCTTGCGCAGCTCCCGGTCGAGGTAGTTCACCGGGTGCAGGGGATTGGCGCTCGTCCGAGCAGCCCGCGACGAGACCCGCCGATGCCGGAATCGACCCGCCGCCTCGAGGGCAGCGAACAAAGGACGGGCATCGAGGGCCCGGCGGTACTCGAGCTTCTCGTCGGTCCACAGCTGAA
>JAKLFE010000007.1 GCA_022711355.1 Spirochaetota bacterium
TCGTGGGTCTCGGCGACCGCCGAGAGGTAGGGCTCCTCGATGGACTTGGCCTTGGTGGGCTCGGCCACGTTGTAGACGTCGTGGATGTCGCGGGCCGAGTGGAACTGGGGCATGAAGAGGGCGTCGGAGTTCCAGAACTCGGTCTCGACGAGGCTGCCGTCGAACTCCTCGAAGCCGAGGCCGACGAGCTTGTCCTTGACCCCCTCGAGGAACTCGACGTAGGGGTTGCGCCGGCCCGGCAGGAGCCGCGCGGCGGGGGCGTTGATGTTGTAGGGCCGGAAGGAGGCGGCCTTCCACGCGCCCTTCTCGAGGATCTCCGGGGTGACGGCGCCGAGCTCCTCGCCCGTGACGCCCTGGGCGGAAAGCTCCGCCGCCGCCGCCGCCGCGTCGGGGCTCAGGGCGTAGGCCACGGTCTCGCGCTCGGCCGAGCGGAAGGGCGCGTCGGCGGCGCCCCGCTTCTTGGCTATGCCGCCCATCGCGGCCTTCTCGTCCGCGGAGAGGGCGGACTCCTCGAGGACCCCGCCCTCGGCCTTCGTCGCCTTGACGAGGAGCTCGCGGACCAGGGCGAAGCGGGGCTTCGCGCCCGCCTTCGCGGAGGAGGCCGCGGCGTACCAGTCCTTGTTCAGGGAGGCCCGCTTCTCGGCGTCCATGGCGACGGCCCCTTCCTTGGAGAGGAGGCCGAAGGCCGAGCCCACGTCCTTCTGCTGGAGGCCCAGCTCCGCGACGAGCTCGGGGAGGGTGGCCGGCCCCTTCCCGTCGAGGCGCCGGAGGATGCGCTCCTCGACCGTGCCCTTCTCGGCGAGCTCGCGCCCGAGGGGCGTGAGCTCGTAGACCGTCCGCGCCTCGCGCCCGAGCTCGGCGCAGAGCCCCTTGGCCGAGAGCCAGGAGAAAGCCTGGTTGCAGTGCCCCTCCTTGTAGCCGAGCTCGGCCCGGAGGCGGGCGGCCTCGAGCCGCTCGCCGGGCTTGTAGTTGAGGAGGACCTTCACCTCGAGGGGGTGGAGGGTCTTCACGAGGGCTTTGACGTCCATGGGGCGCTCCGGGCTGTGTTCGGGGGAGAGCGATCGGGAAGGCTCCCTGCCCCGCGGTTCCGGCCATTGTGGCGAAAAGCCGGGCCGGCGTCAATGACGAGGGCGGGCCCGGCCGAGGCCCCGCGGCTAGGGCTTGAGCTTGGGCAGCTCGACGCCCTTGACCGCCTTCGAGGCGAGCTCCTTGGCCCGGGCCTCGAAGCCCTTCGACTTGGCCTCGAGGCCCTCGCTCGAGGCCGAGGCCGAGGCCTCGTCGGCCGCGGCGGAGGAGGAGAGGGAGGAGAGCTCCCCCTTCGAGCCGAGGCCTCCCTCGAGCTCGCGCCCCGCGTAGCGCCGCAGGGCCGCCTCGAGTTCGGAGCCGGCCTTCGCGGCGTAGCGGGCGGCGGCCGCTGCGGCGGCCTTGGCGGCGACCTCATCGAGGTTCGTGCGGACCGAGAGCCTCCCCTCCCCCGCCGGCCCGGCCTCGTAGCCGAGCTCGGCCCGGAGCGTCTTCGTCTCGGCCAGGGCCGAGGCCAAGGCGGGGCCCAGGCTCCCCGAGGTCCTGCGGACGGCGGCCTCGCGGAGCTCGAGCCCACCCTCGGCCCTGAGCCCTCCCCCGGCGGCTCCGGAAAGGTCCAGGGAGCCGGCGGCCCGGCCGCGGAGGCCCTCGAGGCCGACCGAGGAGAAGGCATCGCCCAGGTCGAGGTCGAAGCCGGCCACGCGGGCCTGGGCCGAGTAGGAGGCCGCGGGGACGCGCTGGTCGAGGAGGGCCGAGAGGGCCGCCGATCGGCCTCCTCCCTCCATGGAAAGCTCGAGCCGCGCGGGCTCGGCGAGCAGGGAGGGCTCGGAGGAGAGCTCGCGCAGCTCGAACTTCCACGAGACGTCCCCGGAGCTGAAGTCCGCGCCGAGGAGGCCGAGCCTGAAGCGAGGGAGCTCGGCCGAGGGGAAGGCGCGGTCGCGGCCCCGGCTTCGGAGGCCGGCCTTGGGCTTTTCCGCGGTCCGGGCGGCTCCCGCGGGCTTGGCGAGGGCGAGGGCAGCCTCGAGGCCGCGCTTGGCGTAATAGAAGTAGCGCTCGCCCTCCTCCGAAAGGAGGTCGGCGACGAGGGGCTCCAGCACAGCCGCCGCGGCCCCCGAGCGCGGGTCGACGAAGGACTTGAGGTAGGCGAGGTCGCGGTCGAGGGAGGTCCGGGCCTCCTTCTCGAGGGCCGAGGCCCGGGCGGCGTCGGCGCGGAGGCCCGCGGCTACCGCGCTCGCCTCCTTGGAGGCCGCCCTCGATGCGTCGAGGAGGGCCTTGGCGTCGGCGGCGGCCTTGAGCGCCTCCGGAGCGGTCTTGAACGCCTTGGGGTCGATGGCCATGGCCTTCTTGGCGGAGGAGGAGAGCTCCCCGACCGCCCGCTTCGAGGAGGCGGCCCGATCCTTCCAGCGGGAGGCGGCCTCATCGTAGGCCTTCCCCGCCCGCTCGTAGGCGGCGGCGCTCGAGAGCTTGGCCTTCTCCCGCTCGAGGAGGGCCTCGGCGTCGAAGTTGGCGAGGTCCAGGATGGGCCTGCCAGCGGAGGAGGCGGCGGGTTTTCCTTCCCGCTGCCTGGCCGGGACCCCGGGAAGGGCGCCCGAGGAGGAGCGGGGACCGCCGAGGCTCAGCCTGGCGGCGCTGGCCTCCTCGATGTAGACCCTGCCCCTGAGGGCCGAGGCTGCGTTCAGCCGCAGTTCGAGGCGGCCGGTCTCGAAGAGGTTCGTCATGGGCTCGTCCCGGTCGGCCACCGCGAGGGCGCCGATCGAGACGCGGAGGCGGAAGGGATCGAGGCGGAAGGAGGCGATCTCGGCGCGGGCGCCGAAGACCGCCTCGAGCCCGGCTTCGGCGGCCCGCTCGAGGAGGGGGTTCATGAACAGGAGGCCGAAGGCGGCTAGCGCCGCCGCGAGGAGGCCGGCGAGGACCAGGGGGCCCTTCTTGACGAAGCCGCGGTTCGCGGCGATGGCCTTGGCGAGCTTGTTCAGGCGGAGCAGGTCCTCGCGGCTGAGGCCTTCCTTGAGGACATAGCTCCCTCCCGAGCGCGCGAAGGAGGCCTCGAGGAAGGCGCGGTCGGCGGCCTGCTCGATGAGGCCGAGGCAGCGCTTGCGGAAGCTCTCCTCGGCTATGGGCTTGCGGAAGAGGGCCGCGGGCTTGGGCGGCTTTCTCGTCTTCTTGTTCGCGCTCATGGCCGCACCCTCAACCCAATCCGCCGGCGGCGCCCGAGAGGGCCGAGGTCGCCTTGGCTATGGAGCCGAGGATGGGGAGCTTGAGGAAGGCCTTGTAGAGCCGGCTCCCCGCCACCCTCGGCGCGAGCTTCGCGCGGTAGAGGGAGACGAAGGAGCGCATGGCGAGGAAGGCCGGGAGCCAGAGGGCCAGGCCGGCGGCGAGGCCGCCCATGACCAGGCTGTTGTTGAAGCGGGTGAGGGGGGCCAGGGGGGCGTTGTAGAGGGCGGTGAAGGGAGCCTGGAGGAAGGGGAGCCCGAGGATTGCCCAGCCGAGGGCGTCGAGGGCCCCGCCGAGGAGGGCGCGGAAGGGCGAGAGGAGGAGGGCGGCGAGGACCTGCATCGCGTAGTTCAGCTTGAGGAAGAAGGTGAGGATGAAGAGGAGGAGCCACAGGAGGTTGCCCGCGGGGAGGAGGGCGAAGAGGAGGCCGAAGGCGAAGCCTGCGGCCACCTGCTCCCGCTTTTGGTTGGAGTTGAGCGCCGCGAGGGCCCGCGCTATCGCCTTGATCATGGGCTCATTCTCGCCGAATCCTGCCCGAGGCGCAAGGCTCGGCGCTCGACGGGGAGCTTCCCATGCGCGATAGTCGAGGGGTAGGGCTTCCCGGCAAGCGGCAGGGGAGCGGCTGGAGGCAAGCCGGTGGCGAGGGAGCGGCGGGGCAGGATAGTCAGCGTCGAGAGCGAAGGGGAATCCGATGCGGCGACGGGCCTGCGGAGCCAGGGCTACCCGGTCGAGGCCGCGGCCTCCCTCGACGAGGCCCTGGCCCGGGCAGAGGCCGATCCGGGCATCGGGCACTTCCTCCTCGGGCGCGGCCCCGGCCTCGAGCTCCTCGGCTCGAAGCGGAGGCAGGACCGGGGGCTCGCCGCCATGCTCGCGATCGAGGGCTACGAGGAGGCCCTCGAGGGGGCCGCGACGGTGGAGATGCCCGGCATCGTCGCGCGGACGGCCCGCGAGCTCTTCGGGGCCTCGGCCGCCGCGGTCGCGAACTACGACGCGGCCGGCCAGGCCCTCGTCCTGACCGAGCTCTCCGTGGCGGAGGAAGAGGAGAGCCTCGCCGTGAAGCTCGTGGGGCGGAGCATCAGAGGCCTCGCGGCCCCGATCGACGAGGAGATGCGCCGCACCATGCTCGAGCTCAAGCTGGGGGCCTCCTCCAGCCTCTCGGAGCTTTCCTTCGGCAAGGTGACGCCCAAGCTGGGCTCGGCGATCGAGGCCGCCTTCGGCATCGCCTGGTTCCGCGGCCTCGTCCTGGCCTCGCGGGGCATCCTCATAGGCGGGCTCGGCCTGGCCGGCAAGAAGGGAAGCGAGGAGCCCGACACCGTCGCCCTCCGGGTCTTCGCGGCGATCAGCGCGAACGCCTTCCAGCGCCGCGCCGCGGAGGAGAAGGTGGCGAGCCTCCTCAGGGAGAAGGACGCCTTGCTCCGCGAGGTCCACCACCGGATCAAGAACAACCTCAACACCGCCTCGAGCCTCCTGTCCATCCAGGCGAGGGCCTGCGAGGAGGGGCAGGCCTCGGACGCCCTCCACGACGCCATGGGCAGGCTCCAGAGCATGAGCAACCTCTACGACAAGCTCTACCGCTCGGATGACCTGCGGGACATGTCCCTCGCCGCCTACCTGCCGAGCCTCGCCGCCGAGATCGTCGCCCTCTTCCCCAACCGGGACTCGGTGGAGCTCCGGACCGAGGTCGAGGACCTGGTCATCGACGTCAAGCGGCTCTCTCCCCTGGGCATCCTCGTCTACGAGCTCGTCTCCAACGCCATGAAGCACGCCTTCCCCGACGGCCGGAGAGGGGGCATCAGGATCGTCGCGAAGGAGAAGGGCGGCCGCCTCGTCATCGTCATCGAGGACGACGGCATGGGCCTGCCCCCCGGGCTCGACCTCGAATCCTCCAAGGGCTTCGGACTCGGGCTCGCGAGGATGCTCGCCGAGCAGCTGGAGGGGAAGCTGCGCGTCGAGCGGGGCAAGGGGACGAGGTACGTCCTCGAGCTGCCCCGAGCCCGAAGCTCGGGAGAGCGGTCCTGAGGGGGCCGCGGCGCCCCTACTCCTCGGCCCCGATCCCCTCCTCCTCGCCCGCCCCCTCACCGTCCGCCGCGGTCGGCGCGGCCGGGCAGCGCTTGCGGATGAGGGCCTTGCTCTTGCGGCCGTCCATGAGGATCTCGAGGGGCTCCGGCAGGATCGTCCAGGCGCAGCGGGCCGTGCGGCGCTCGGTCGGGAAGGAGGAGAGCCAGGCCCAGTCCACGAAGGACAGGCCCGTGGCCGGGACGGTGAAGTAGCCGATGTTCATGCTCGTCACGTTGTGGAAGAAGTGGGAGCCCAGGGAGGAGTCGACGTGGTAGCCGGGCAGGTCGGCCTCCACGATGACCCGCGCGTGCGAGATCTGCGCGAAGGTGACGGGCACGCCGAGCCAGCGGTCGCGCGTGCCCCAGCGCCCCGGGCCGACGAGGAGGTACCTCCGCCCCGCCGCCCCGAGCTGGCGGTCCAGCTCCTCGATCTCGGCGGCGATGTCGAGGGTCGCCGAGCGGTCGAAGCGCTCCGGGTCGACCCAGACGACGTCGCGTATCGTGGCGTCGCGTCCGTTGCCCATGCTGAGCTCGGAGACGATGAGGCAGTTCGAGGGCTCCTCGCCCTCGAGCTCGACCTCAACCTTGTCCTCGCTGCGGATCAGGGGCTTGATCTGGAGGAGGTAGAGGGCCGGCCTTCCCGAGGCCTCGTCGAGGTTGAAGGCGTACTCGATCTCCACGGGCACGCCCATCGAGCGCGAGACGATGTCGAGGACCATGTCGACCGCCCGGGCGAAGGGCAGGGCCTCGTGCTTGAGGATGTTGGCGAAGTCGACGAAGCGGGGGCCCCGGGCCCCCGTGCCCGGCACCAGGCGGTCGTTCTCGAGGTCCCAGGTCGAGGCGAGGAGGGCGAAGCTCGGGTCGGACTCGGCCTCCGCTATGTCGATGTCGGCCAGGGCCGCGTGCTCGCCCGAGCGGAGCTCGGGCTCGCTGCGCTCCATGTCCAGGGCGCGGAAGCTCCGCTGCGACGCGGCCCGCGCCCGCTCGGGGGCCACGACGTCGAGCTTGGGGTAGCGGGGGCAGAAGCGGTGCGCGGCCCCGCCCTCGACGACGTAGGAGCCCAGGCCGAGGGCGGCCACGCAGAGCCCGTCCTCCGGCTTCACGTAGGAGACCGGGTAGTAGTTGAAGGACTGGGCCGTGCCCGAGACGTGGGGGTAGAACCAGCGGCCGCGGCGCCTGCCGACGAGCTCCTGGACCACGACGGCCATGCGCTCCTCCTCGAGGTTGTACTTGGCCGTCTCGAAGTAGGAGCGCGATTCCCGCGCGAAGAGGCTCGCGTAGATGAGCTTGATGGCGTCGCAGAGCTGGCGCAGCCGGACCTCGAGCACGGGGTGGGAGTTCGGGATCACGTAGGTATCGTAGATCCCCGAGAAGGGCACCATGAGCATGTCCTCGAAGAGGCCCGAGGAGCGGACCGCCAGGGGCGCCTCGGTGACGTCAAGGAAGCGGCGGAGCTTCTCCACGAGGGAGGGCGAGAGCGGCGAGGCGAGGAAGCGCTCCCGCACCCGCTCGGGCCCGTCGGGGCCGGTGGCCTCGTAGAAGGCGAAGGACCACAGGCCGTTCGACTCGAGGAAGCGCTCGAAGTCGTCGATGCCGATGAAGGAGGTGCGGGGGATCTTGACGTCGATGCCCGGGAGGTACTGGGAGAAGTCGAGGTTCTCGAGGAGGCTGCGGATGAAGACGATGCCGCGGCCCTTGCCGCCCACCGAGCCGTCGGCGAGGCGCGTCATGCAGTTCTCGTCGCGGCAGATCGCCTCGTCGAAGTAGGGCACCATGCCCCGCGACTTGTCCTTGCGCGCCCCGTCGAGGACGCGGCAGACGAAGTCGCGGAGGTCCCTGGTCGAGCCGAAGTCGTCGAGGCGGTAGCCCTTCAGGAGGCGAGCGAACTGCAGCTCCCCGCGGGCGACGAGCCAGGCGGAGAAGTGGTTGCGCCCCGCGTGGAGGGCCACGCTCTCGAGGGGCACCTCCGACAGGCGCGCGATGAACTCGTCCATGCTGCGGGCCTCGGCGATCACCGCGCCCTCGGGGGAGCGGAAGCGGAAGGGGCCGAAGCCGAGGTTCTCCTGGAGGAAGGAGGCGAGGTCGTACTCCACCGACTCGGAGTTCTTGTCGGCGAAGGCGGCGCCCATCGCGTAGGCCCGCTCGCGGACCCCGAGCTCGCTCGACTGGATGACCACCGGCAGGTCCGCGATGCGCGACTTCGCCATGCGGAGGAAGTCGAAGCCGGCCTCGGGATCGGGCTTGCCCCCGCGCGGGAATCGCAGGTCGGTGATGACGGTGAGGATGTAGGGCTCGTAGCGCTCGAAGAGGGCCGTCGCCTCCTCGTAGCTCGAGGCCAGGAGGACCTTGGGCCGGGCGCGGCTGCGCAGGAGCTTGTAGGTCTCCACCCCCCGCTCCTCCTCGATGAGGGCCTGGGTCTGCCTGAGCACGACCTTGTACAGGACGGGGAGGTAGCGCGAGTAGTAGCGCACCGAGTCCTCGATGAGGAGCATGACGCGCACCAAGCCCGTGCGCGTGTCGGCGTCGACGTTGCGCAGGTCCTCGACGTACTTGATCATGCCGACGAAGAGCTTGGAGTAGCCGTTCCACACGAAGACCCGGTCGATGGCCTCGAGCTCGGGGCGGGAGGGGTCGAGGGCGGCCAGGCTCGTGTTGTTCGTGGCCATGAGGAGGACGGGCGTGCCCGGCCAGGCCGCCTTCATCTGCCGCGCGAGGGACAGGGGCTTGTCGAAATCGATCCCGGCCATGAGGATCACGAGGTCGAAGCGGCCTTCGTAGAAGAGGTCGAGGGCGGCTTCCTCGGTGTAGGCGCAGGTGACGCGGGGGATCGTATTGAGGTTGAGCTTGAAGTACTCGCCGTAGATCTGCTCGGTGAGGATCCCGTCCGACTCGACGACGAAGGAGTCGTAGAGGCTCCCGACGAGGAGGACCTCGCGGATGCGGAAGCGCGAGAGGTCGTGGAAGATGTTGCGCTCCCGGCGGGCCTGGTCGTAGGCGGCGACGAGCTCGTTGAAGTACATGGCGCATGATACCCCGTGCCGGCGCGGGGCCGCAATACGAGGATCCGGAGGAAGGGGAAATGCCTGCCCGTCGAGAGCGTGAAGCCGGCGCCCACTTTCCTATGACGGCGAAGGGCGGGTCCTGTCGCAGAAAAGGAGGCAATCCGCTCGAATACTCGCGGACCGCCCCCTTTTCTGCGACACCCGCCGCCCTACGGTGGATCGTGGATCGTGTCCCTCGTTCATCCCCGTCGCGCCGGCCGCCCCGCTTCCCCCACTCGTAGCGGTAGGCTCAGTGGTAATTTATATAGTCCCTACATGTCGGGGCCGTCCCTGCCGACGATATACGCATGATCCAGCTCGACCCGGCCCGCTACCTGCCCGCGCCCGATACGCTCGAGGGAGCCCAGGAGCTCGCCCGCGACCTCGCCCTCGCCGCCGAGGAGGCGGCCCAGTGGCTCGCCGCCTCGCTCGCCGTCCAAGTGCGACCCCGGAGGGGCGCGGGGGACTAGCCGAGGCGCCCCGCCGCGGCTCACTTGATGACGCGCAGGGACTCGTGGTCGATGGTCAGGGCGACCACGACGAGGAAGACCATGCCCTTCACGAGCTGCTGGGTCGCGGGGATCGGGAAGACCATCGGCAAGCTCATCTCGAGCACGCAGTAGGTCAGCGTGCCGATGATGATGTTTGAAAAGCGCGCCTTCGCGCCCCCCGAGATCGGCATACCGCCGAGGACCAGGGCGATCAGGATCTGGGTCTCGAGCTGGCTTCCCGCCGTGCCGGTGATGGAGCCGACCTTGACCACGTTGATGAAGGACGCGAAGCCCGTGATGGCCCCGGCCGCCGTGAAGACGAGGAACTTCCTCAGGTCTGGCCGGCATCCGGAGAAGCGGGCGGCCGTCTCGCCGGCGCCGATGGCGCGCAGGTCGCAGCCGACCCGCGTGAAGCGCCAGACCGCGAACCCGGTCATGAGCATGACGGCCGCCAGGAGGAGCTTGAGCCAGGTCAGGTTGAGCTCGAGGACCTCCGGTATGGCCGGGACGGGTCCGTTCGTCGTGATGTACTTGCACAGCCCCCGGAAGAAGTACATCGTGCAGATCGTGACGATGAAGGAGGCTATCCTGAACCTCACGTGGAAGAAGCCGTTGAAGGCGCCCATCGCGGCGCCCGCGAGCGCCGCCGCCGCGATTCCGGCGACGATGCTATGGCCGGAGACCCAGCAGAAGACGATCGAGGAGAGGCCCAGGATGGAGCCCTGCGAGAAATCGAGGCCCCCGACCGTCATGACCATGAACACGCCCATGGACGAGATCAGCAGCACGTATACCTGGCTGAGCATGAGCGAGAGGTTGGCCGGCGCGGTTATCTTCCCTCCGGTCGCTATCGAGAACGCGACGATGACGCCCATGAAGCCGAGCAGCGGCATCAGCTCCCTGAGGTATTTGCGGGACTTCACCTTCCCGACCGCCGAAGCCTCGCTCTGTATTTCCATTCCGCTGCTCTCCATTACACCATCTTGGTGATCAGGTCTCTCTCGCCCAGGCTCCGGCTTCGCGCGAATTCCCCGCTGATCCGCCCGCGCTTCATTATGAGGATACGGTCGCTCATGCCCAGGAGCTCCTGGAGCTCCTCGGAGATCATGACGATCGACTTCCCCTTCCGCCTGAGCTCGTCCATGAGTGCGTAGATGTCCGCCTTCACCTTGACGTCTATCCCCCTCGTGGGGCTGTCGAGGACCAGTATGTCCGAATCCTTTCCCAGCCAGCGCGCGAGGACCACCTTCTGCCTATTGCCCCCGGACAGGGACGAAACGTACTGGTCTATGCCCGTCATCTTGACGCTCATGAGCTCGGCGTTGCGCCGCGCGAAGGCATCGAGCTTCCCGGAGCGGAGGAAGGGGCCGGCCGCCAGATCGTCCAGCGAGGGCAGGCAGATGTTGTCGCGGATGGAATCGGCGATGACCACCGACTCGTTGTCGCGGTCCTTGGACGCGTAGGCCACGCCATGCCGGATGGCGCCGGGAATCGAATCGACCCCGTACCCATCCTCGAGCGTCACTCTCCCGCTCCGCCCGAAGGAGGCCCCGAAGATCGCCTTGCCGACCTCGTGCATGCCGCACTCGGAGAGGCCGCCTATTCCAAGGATCTCCCCCTTCCTGAGGTCGAAGGATAATCCCTGTATCTGGCCCGGCACGGACAGGTCGTCGACCCTGAGCACGACCTCGTCCGGGACGGGCTCCCCGTAGTCCGTGCGATAGTAGTGGGTGCCCAGCTCCCGCCCGACCATCAGGTGCTTGAGCTCGCCCGAGCCGACCTCGGCGCTCCTCACCGTGGCCACGAGCCTGCCGTCCCGCAGGACGGAGATGCGATCCGCGCGCTCGATGACCTCCTCGAGATCGTGCGATATGAAGATGACCGTATTTCCGAGGCTCCTCGCCCGGTCCATCACCGTGAAGAGCTCCTCCCGCCCCGACTGGCTCAGGGCGGTGGTCGTCTCGTCGACGACGAGGACCTTGGGATTGAAGTAGGTCGCCTTGACGATCTCGATGAGCTTCCGGTCCTCGAAGCTGTAGTAGTCGATCATCCTGGAGGCGACGATGCGCGTGAACCCGTACTCGTTCAGGAGCCGCTGAGCCTCGCGGTCCATGGCCCCGGCGTCCTTGACGATGCCGTGCATGAACTTGTCTTCCTCGCCGAGGAAGAGGTTCTCCGCGACGGTCAGCCCCGGCAAGGTCCCCGTCTCCTGGACGATGATGGAGACCCCCCTGCGGTTCGCCTCGACCTGCGACCTCGCCTTCAGCTCCTTGCCCTCGAGGAGGAAGCGGCCGCTCGAGGGAGGGTAGATGCCGCAGAGCGTCGAGCAGAAGGTCGATTTCCCGGAGCCGTTCTCGCCGATCAGGCCGTGGATCTCGCCCTTCTCGAATTCCAGCGAGACGTCGTCGACGGCGGTCGTGATCCCGAACCTCTTGCAGAGGCGCTCCGACCTCAATACGGCGTCACTCATCGCGTCCGCTCCGTCATTTCACCACGCTGCCTTTCGCGCCCCGGTTCGTGAGGGTGACGATGGTGAGCAGCACGGCTCCCGTCACGAAGTCGTTGATGGTGGTGGGGACGTTCAGGGCCACGAGGCCGTTGAAGATCATGATGATGATGAACTCGCCGATCACGATGGCCGATACCGGGCAGCCGTATTTCTTGAAGGCGACGCCGAAGAAGGTACCCATGAGGGGCTTGAAGTTCCGGTCCATCGACGACATGCCGGTGACCGCGAGCATCCCCCTGCCGTAGCTGACCGTCAGCAGCGCCATGACGCCAACGAAGAAGTGGAGGAGGACGAAGCCGATGAGCTTGTAGCGCTCGACGTCGACGCCCATGTTCTTGGCGACGAGCTCGTCCGAGCCGATCGCGTTGCAGTACGTGCCGATCCTCGTGAACCGCAGCAGGAAGAACATGAGGAGGAAGGCGGCGCCGGCGGCGATGTAGTTCCACGGGGCGCGGCTGAAGGCGAGCATGCCGCCGCTGGAGAGCTTGCCGGGGAAGCCGGCCCGGTCGAGCCGCACGACGAAGTTGGCGACGCTCTCCAGGACGAGCATGAGCCCGACGGTGACGATCATGGACGGTATACGCAGCCGCGAGTACAGCAGCCCGTTGAAGGCCCCTATCAGCGTCCCGCAGAGGAGGCAGCCGAGCACGAGTCCCCAATAGCCGTAGTGGCGCGAGAGCAGGACGCCGACGAGGGCCGAGAGGACGATATTCGCCCCGATGCTGAAGTCAAAGAGGCCCATCACGACGATGAAGTAGAGGCCGCAGCCCCCGACGGCGTACTGGATGCTGGTCTGGAGGTAGTCGGTCATCTGCCTCGAGGAGCCGAAGTTCGTCGGGGACAGCAGCCTGAAGACGGCCCAGAAGAGCAGGGTCAGCGCGACGAGCGCCGATATCCCGAAGGCCCGGCTCGCCTTGAGCTTCTGGAACGATCCGCTCGCGTTGATTATTCGAGGCCTCCAAAAGCCCGGCGGCATGCGATGCCGCCGGCTCTTTTACCCGATGATACAGGACGGGCCGAGGGCCGTAAACCCTCGATAACTCGCCTACTTGCGGCGCTGCATCACGTCCTGGATGGACAACGCGGCGGATTTCTTGGCGAGGTCGGGCTCGCTGAGCTTGGACATCGCGACGAGCTCGCTCGCGTTGTACGGCAGGTCGTCCACGAAGTACTTCGCGTAGGCTTCGTAATCCGCGGGGGAGGCGACGTACAGGTAGGGGAAGATTATCTCGTAGAAGGAGCCTGCGGGCTTCTTGTAGTTGCCCTTGACCGCGTTGTACACGAGCATGAACGCGAAGAGGGGATCGGCGTAGTGCCCGCCCGACTCGCCGGCCATGGCGCCTGACGCGAGCTGCTGGTCGAGATCGGCGAGGAAGTCCGTCGACATGACCTTGATCTTGCCCTTCAGCCCCATCGAGTCGATCGCGGCCAGGGCGCCGATGAGGGTGTCGCCGCCGCCGCCGGCGACGATCAGGGCGTCGATGTCCTTGTTGGCGTTGATGATCGCCTCGGCCGTGGCGCGCCCGGTATCGGTGGTCGTCCCGCCGTACTGGGGATCGAGGAGGACGGCCTTGGACTTCGGATTGGCCTTGTTCCAGGCCTCGATGCCCTTCTTGTATCCCTGCCAGCGGAGGAGGAAGGTCGCGTCGCCGGAGTTCCAGCCCTCGAGGGCGATCTTGCGGCAGCCCTTCTCGCAGAGGATCCGCACGAGGTTCATGCCGTTGTCGACCTCGCTCTCGTGGACGGCGCCGATGAAGTAGGGAGACTGGCAGGCGAGCTTGTACTCGTTCGGGTTGGCGGTCTTGTCGATGATCCGGAAGAACTGGGCCAGGTACATCTTGTTCTTCGTGCAGGTGTTGATGACCGCGTTCATCTCGGCCGAAGCCGAGTTACAGATGATCATGCCGTCGCAGCCGGCGGCCGCGAGCGTCTCCGCCGACGCGGTCACCTTCTCGGAGACGTGGCCCTGATCGATGTACATGAGGTTGACGTCGAGGGCCTTGGCCGCCGCGTCGAGGATCCTCTTGCACTGGCTGCCGAGCGTGTCCGTCGAGCTCCAGATGGACACCCCGATGAGCGGCTTCTTGTTGCCGGCCGCGAACACGACCGTGGACGCGAGCGCGAGCACGAGCACGACGCTGAGGAAACGTTTCATCCCTCTACCCCCTTACAGATCCGACGACGATGGGCGGTTCGTCGACCCTGGCGTTTCCGTCGCGGGTCGCGGCCGTCGCTAGATATAAGCAAGCTCCATGCCAACCGCCTCGTTGCGCGAATGGGCCGTAGCCACGGCCCTGCGCCGCGACGCCTCGCCCCAGCCCCGAGCGATGGGCGGCACCCGCTTTCTCACTTTGAGAAAAAATGTGCAATTATGTGTAGGCGCGGCCTTTCTATGTACAAATCGATATACCGGGTTTATCATGCGCTGGATGCGCCTCAGGACCAAGCTTCAGATGCTCTCCATCGTGATCCTGACCGTGCCTGCGTTGATCGTAGTCATCGTGGCGGGCATGGAGATCGGGAGGCGCGAGCAGGACCTGCAGCTCCTGACCCTGAAGAGCGTGAGGCTCGAGCTCGAGCGGGAGTTCGAGATCTTCGAGTCCGACTTCAGGAAGGACGCGATCATGGTCGCGAACCTGGACGACGTCAAGATGCTCCTCGGCGACAACCCCGGCGGTCCCGGGCCCGAGGAGCTCGGCTTCAAGCTGGGGAGCCTGGTACTGCGCAGCAAGGTCGACACCCTGGCGCTGTACCGCAACTCAAAGAGCGCCTCATTCCGCTGGCTCGTCGCCGGCGACAACAGGGACCTGCCCTCGACGATCAGCCCCACGCTGGGGCTGGAGGGAGGCGACCACGTGCGCTACCAGGCCGAGCCCTCCGCCATACGCGCCACCACGGTGTTCCCCGTCTCGCTCGAGGGCCGCGGCGCCGGGCTCGTCTACCTCAGGAGGACCTTCGACTCCGAGTGGTTCGCGGCCTTCGCCTACGCCCACAAGGTCGATTTCGGGATCCGCCGCGGGGGCGATTTCATCTTCTCGAGTTCCCCGGCCTTGGCCGACATACCAGCCGCCAGCCTCGAGAAGGGGGACGCGGACTCGTTCGGATTCGTCTCGGGCAGAGAGGAGTACCTCGGCGCCACGACGCCGATCGTCCCCGGGCTCAACGGGACGGCGACGGCGGTGATCGCGATCAAGAACGACCGGCTCCTCATCGAGGACAGCAGGACGACGACGATCCTCGCGGGGATCCTCCTGTTCTGCATAATCTTCCCCGCCATCGTCTTCAACCTCGTCGGGCTCAGGATCATCGGCTCGCTGTCCTCCGTCGCGGCTGCCGCCGGCTGCCTGGCCCGGGGCGACCTCGCGTACCGGATCAAGTCCCGGCGCGGCGACGAGATCGGCGACCTCTACGACTCGTTCAACCAGATGGCCCTGCAGCTTGAGGCCAAGGAGGCCTCCCTCAACGAGCGGAACCGGAAGCTCGCGCTCCTCAACGCCTATATCGGGGCGGTCTTCCAGGACCTCCTGGTGAGCTGCATCGCGGTCGAGGCGGACGGGACCGTGGCGCTGGCGAACGAGAGCGCGGGCGTCGAGCTCAACATCCCGGCGGGCGCCGTCGGCTCCAATCTCTTCGAGATCCCCTTCTTCGTCCGCCACAAGGCCATCGTCGAGGCCCTCCTCTCGAGGCTCCCCGAGCAGGCCGAGCAAGCCGCGGCCCGGCCGGACCCCGTGGACATCAACGATCCCGCGACCGGCAAGTCGTACACCCTCGACGTCTTCAAGGCGCCGCTCGAGGCCTCCTGCGGGGGTGCGATCATCGTCGTCGTCGACATCTCGGAGCAGCGCATCCTGGAGGAGGCGCTCGTGCGCAACGAGAAGCTCGTCGCCGCGGGCCAGGTCGCCTCGGCCCTGGCCCACGACATCTACAACCCGATGAGCGTCCTTTTGTCCCATATCCAGGTCCTGTCGACGCGGCGCCTGCCGGACGACGAGGCCGCGCGCTTCCTCGCGAGGATGGAGGAGGAGGCGCGCCGCATCATCCGCCTGTTCGAGCGGCTCCTCGGCACCGTCAAGGCCGACGCGTACCTCCAGGAGCCGACCGAGATCAACGCCATCATCCGCGACATGATCGAGGTCTTCGAGATCAAATTCAAGCATCGGGGCATCGAGGCCTCGCTCGTGGAGGAGGCCGGCCCGCTCAAGGTCCTCACCTCTCCCGAGGGATTGAAGCAGGTGCTCTTCAATCTCCTCGACAACGCCGTGCAGTCGATCGAGCGGCCGGACGGGGCGATAGTCGCGAGGGTGGGCATCCGCGAGGGCGGCCCCGCCGTCGAGATCCTCGACAACGGGAAGGGGATCCGCGAGGAGGACCTCGAGCGCATCTTCGAGCCGTTGAGGCCCTTGAGCCCGGGTCCCGGCGCCGGCTTCGGGCTAGGGCTCTATTTCAGCAGGCGAATAATGAGGAACCTGGGCGGGGACCTCCGCGCCGCGAGCTCGCCGGGGGCCGGCTCGCGCTTCACGGTCCTCTTCAAGGCGGGGGAGACGCATGGAGCGACGTGACTTCAAGGTCCTCATCGTCGACGACGAAGTCGGGATACAGGAGTCCCTGAAGGCGATCGTGTCCTTCGAGGGCTTCTCCGCGGACGTCGCCGCGAACGTCGCCCAGGCCGAGGCCCTCCTGCGGAGGAACGGCTACGGCCTGGCCCTCGTCGACATCCGGCTGCCCGACGGCACGGGGCTGTCGCTCCTCGAGCCGCTCAAGCGGGCCGGCGCGAAGACGGTCATGATCACCGCGTTCGCCACGGTAGACACCGCCGTCGAGGCCCTGAAGTCGGGCGCGGCGGACTACCTTCGCAAGCCCTTCGAGATGGACGAGGTGCGCGTGCTCTGCGCGGGCGCCTTCCAGGAGGCCTCGACGAGGCGGCGGGGCGACGCCGCGCCCGAGGGTCCGGCTATCATCTACCGCAGCGAATGCATGGGCAAGATGCTCGGCGTCATCGACAAGGTCGCCGCCTACGACATACCCGTCCTCATCCTGGGGGAGTCCGGGGTCGGCAAGGAAGTCGTGGCCCGCTGCATCCACGACCGGGGGCCCCGTCGGTCCTTCCCCTTCATCGGCATCAACATGGCGGCCATCCCCTCGGAGCTCGTCGAGAGCGAGCTCTTCGGCCACGAGAAGGGCGCCTTCACGGGGGCGACGGAGAGGCGGATCGGCCGATTCGAGCTCGCCGACAAGGGCACGATCTTCCTCGACGAGATCGGCGACCTGAGCTTCGCGCTGCAATCGAAGCTCCTGCGGGTGCTCGAGGAGCGCTCCTTCGAGCCGGTCGGCTCGGTGAAGTCGAAGGAGCTCAAGGCGCGGGTCATCGCTGCGACCAACAAGGACATCCTCGAGAGCGCGCGGCTCGGCGCCTTCAGGACCGACCTCTACTACCGCCTGAACGGGATCCGGATCGACGTGCCGCCCCTCGCCCGCAGGGTCGAGGACATCGAGCCCCTGGCGAGGCACTTCCTCGAGCGCACCGTCGCGAGCCTCGGCAAGCATGGCATATCGCTGGGCCCCGAGGCGATGGCGAGGCTCAAGCATTATCCGTGGCCAGGGAACGTCAGGGAGCTCAAGCACGCGATCGAGCGCGCGGTCCTCCTCTGCGACGACGGCGCCGCTCTCGGCCCCAGGGACTTCAACCTCGGCGACGCCGGCGCCCCGGGCAAGAGCATCCGCGAGATGGAGGCCGATATCGAGCGGGACTCGCTGATCGCCGCGCTGATCGGGAACAACTTCAATCGCTCCGCCGCCGCCGAAAGCCTGAAGATCTCGAGGCGGACCCTGTACAACCGGATGAAGAAGCATTCGCTCCTGGGGAACGGAGGCTAGCATGAAAAAGCTCTTTGTCGGCCTGACCCTCGCCGTCTCCGCCCTGTCCATGGCGGGAGGGGCTCCCGGCTCGCCCTATACGGAGAAGACCATCGGGTTCATCCCGCCGGGCACGATCAGCCCTTTCTACGCCGAGGTCATCGCCGGCGCCAAGCCGGCCTGCGAGATACGCGGGTTCAAGCTCGACGTCGAGTCCCCCCAGCACGAGGACGATTTCCAGGGAATGCTCAGCGTCGTCGACGAGGTCCTTAGGCGGAAGCCCTTGGGCGTCTGCCTCTGCTCCACCGACGGCCCGACGCTGATCGACGCCATCAGGAAGGCCAACCGCGCGGGGATACCGGCCGTGGTCTTCAACAGCATCACGCCCCTCCCCGGCGCGAAGGTCTTCGCGTACGTCGGCTACGACCAGTTCGAGGCCGGGAGGAAGGTCGCCCGCCACCTCAAGGCCATCGCGAGGGGACCCCTGCGGGTCTGCATCATCGAGGGCCTCCCGAGCCAGTTCACGCTCGAGCGCGAGGGCGGCTTCATCGAGGAGATCAAGGACTCCGCGGAGATCGTCGTCTCGCAGAAGGTGCGCGGCGACTGGGAGCGGGGCATGGCCGCGAAGGTGGCCGCGGAGGCCCTGGCCCGGGATCCCGGCATCAACGTCTTCTACGGCCTGTCCGACGAGATGGCGCTCGGCGCCCTCGACGCGGTGAGGAAGATCGGCAAGCGCGACGTCGTCATCCTCGGCATCGACGGCAACCGGAGCGCGATCCAGAGCATCCTGGAGGGCGGGATGACCGCGACGCTCAACACGAACCGAGACCTCATCGGGAAGGAGTCCATCAATTCCGTCATCAAGGCGATCAGGCGGGAGGGCTCGAGCAAGATAATCACGATCGAGACCTTCATCATCGACCGCGGAAACGCCCATTCCTTCTACTGACGAGCGCCATCTTCCCGTCCAACCCCGCCACGCGAGAGCCGGAAAGCCCCTGGAGGCCCCGGTCCTCCGCGCGATGGCGCGGCCGCGCCCCGGGTGCTATACTAGCCCCCCGCCGAAGGAGGGACGCGATGCACGAAGCCGCCGCGAAAAGGGCGCTTGACCTAACCCGGAGGATCATCGACCGGACCGGCCCCCGGCTCGCCGGGAGCGAGCCCTGCAAGGCGGGGGCGGCCCTCCTGGCCGAGGCCGCGAAGCCGGTCTGCGACTCGGTCGCCGCGGAATCCTTCGTCCTCCATCCGGGCTCCTTCCTCGGCTTCATCCGGGTCCTCGTCGGGATCTACGCCCTCTCCCTGCCCCTCCTCGCCGTCGCGCCCTGGGCCGCCGCGGCCCTGGGGAGCGCCGGGGTCGCCATCCTCGTCCTCGGCTTCTTCCTCTATCGGAAGGTCCTCGACCCCTTCTACCCGGCTCTCGAGGGCCGGAACCTGGTCGGCCGGCTCGAGCCGCGGGGCGAGGCCAGGCGCCAGGTCATCGTCTCGGGTCACCACGACTCGGCGCGTATATTCAATTTCTTCGTCGACCGCCCCGAGCTCTACTCACGCCGTCTCTTCGGCGGGATGGGGGCCTTCGCCGCCCTCTGGCTCGCCTCCTTCCCCCTCGCAGCGGCCGCCGGCCCGGGACCGCGCATCGCGGCCGCGACCGCCTTCGCTCTCGCCCTCCCCCTCGTCCTCCCCCTATGGAACTTCGCCTCGAAGGAGGGCACGCCCGGGGCCGGGGACAACCTGGCCTCCTCGGCGACGGCCCTCGAGATAGCCCGGGTCTTCCGCGAGCGGCGCGACGCGGGGAAGGGCCTGGAGTCCACGCGCCTGGTCTTCGTCAGCTTCGACGCCGAGGAGGCCGGCCTCCGCGGGGCGAGGGCCTTCGCCGAGGCCCACCGCGCCGAGCTCGAGGCCCTCCCCAGCTTCGCCTTCAACATGGACTGCGTCTACCAGCGGGACAAGCTCAGGCTCCTCCTCACGGACCTCAACGGCTTCGTGAAGCTCGACGCCCGGGCGGCCGAGCTCATCGCGGCCAAGGGGGCCTCCGAGGGCCTTCAGGTGGAGCGCCTGCCCATCGCCTTCCTCACCGGCGGCACCGACGCGGCCGAGCTCGCCAAGGCGGGGGTCCGCGCCGCGAGCCTCATGGGCATGGACTGGTCCAACGAGGCGCGCTGCTCGGCCTACCACACCCCGCGGGATACGGTCGACGCGATCGAGCCCGGCGCCGTCGAGGCGGCCATCGGGCTCGGCGTCGGTTTCGTCGAGGCCGTGGAGGCCGGGGAGCTCGACTAGGTCCGCGCCGGGGCCCCAGTCGCGAGGGCGCCGAATCCGCGCCGAGGCCCTCGCCCTCCCCCGGCCATGACAATCCCGCCCCGGCCCGCTATACTGTCCCATCGCCCTTGACCGAGGCCGGTCGCGGCGGCTATAGTGCCAAGCTACTATAAATAGAAGCGCCCAAGGAGCGATATCCGCCCCCGGGGAGCGGGGACGGGGGATCCATCATGAAGAACTTGAAGCTGTCCGCATCGAGGCCAGACGGGGCGCGGACGGTCATCGACGTGGGCGGGGTCAAGCTCGGCGGCGATTTCGTCGTCATAGCCGGGCCCTGCTCGGTCGAGTCCGAGGAGCAGACCTTGAGGACGGCCGAGGCGGTGGCCGCGGCCGGGGCCAAGATGCTCCGCGGCGGGGCCTTCAAGCCCCGCACCTCCCCCTACGCCTTCCAGGGCCTCGGCCTCAAGGGCCTCAAGATCCTCGAGAAGGCGCGGCGCGAGACGGGCCTGCCCGTGGTCACCGAGGTGGTGGACACCCGCGACGTCTCCTGGGTCGGCGAGTACGCCGACGTCCTCCAGATCGGCGCGCGGAACATGCAGAACTTCTCCCTCCTCCGCGAGGCGGGGCGGTCGGGCAAGCCCATCCTCCTCAAGCGCGGCATGCACTCCACCCTCGAGGAGTGGCTCAACTGCGCCGAGTACATCCTCGCCGAGGGCAACGGCCAGGTCTTCCTCTGCGAGCGGGGCATCCGCACCTTCGAGACCTACACGCGCAACACCCTCGACCTCTCCATGGTGCCGGCGGTCAAGGCCGAGAGCCACCTCCCGGTCTTCGTCGATCCCTCCCACGGCACGGGCATCCTGGGCATGATCGAGCCCATGAGCCTCGCCGCCGTGGCGGCCGGGGCCGACGGCCTCGAGATCGAGGTCCACTGCGACCCGAGCTCGGCCCTGAGCGACAAGGACCAGCAGCTGACCCCCGCGGCCTTCGCCCTGCTCATGGACAAGCTCCGCAGGCTCCGGGCCTTCATGGGCGAGCTGGGCTGAAGGCGATGCCCGATCTCGGGTTAGGCGCTTCCGGCCTGGTCCTGGCCGGGCTCGGCCGCCTCGCCGGCGCCCTCGATCCGTCGGCCTCGGTCCTCGTCACCGACGCCGAGCTGCGCCGCCTCTACGGTTCCGAGCTCCCGCCCTGCCCCCTCGTCGAGGTGCCCCGCGGCGAGGCGGCCAAGGACCTGGCCGTCCTCGAGGGGCTCTACGCCGAGCTCGCGCGGCTCGGGCTGGACCGGGGCGGCACGATAGCCGCCGTAGGCGGCGGCTCGGTCTCCGACCTCGCGGGCTTCGCGGCGGCGACCTGGCTCCGGGGAGTAGACTTCTGCGTCGCCCCGACCACCCTCCTGGCCATGGTCGACGCGGCCCTGGGCGGCAAGAACGGGATCGACTTCGGCGGGCGCAAGAACCTCGTCGGCACCTTCCGCATGCCCCGCCTCGTGCTCTGCGACGTCGGCCTCCTCCCGAGCCTGCCGGACCTCGAGTTCGCCTCGGGCATGGCCGAGGCCATCAAGCACGGGGTCATCGAGGGCGGGGAGCACTTCGAGTTCCTCGAGTCGGAGTGCCGCTCCCGGGCTTCCCTCGACCGCCCCCGCCTCGAGCGCCTCGTCGGGCTCTCGCAGGCGCTCAAGCTCGGCATCGTCGCCCGCGACCCCCGGGAATCGGGGGAGCGGCGCCTCCTGAACCTCGGGCACACGATCGGCCACGCGGTCGAGTCCGCGACGGGCCTGCCCCACGGGCACGCGGTCGCCGCCGGCCTCGCCTCGGCCTTCCGCCTCGCGGGGCGCCGGGGCGGGGGGAGGCGCGCGGCGGCCGGCGCCGAGCGGGTCTCCTCCCTCCTCGGCTCCTGGGGCCTGCCCGCCTCCCTGGAGGAAGCCCGGCTGGCGGCGCTGTCGCGCAACGCGCCCTCCGAGACGCTCTCCGAGCTTCCCGCCTTCCGCGCCGCGGTCGCCGCCGCCCTCGTATCGGACAAGAAGCGCTCCGCCGGGGAGATCCGCTTCGCCCTCCCCCGCGCCGTCGGAGAGGTCCTCGTCGAGGCCATCCCCCTGGCCGAGCTCGAGGCTTTCGTCAAGGAGGCCCCATGAACTCCTTCGGCAGGCTCTTCCGCGTCGAGCTCTTCGGCGAGTCCCACGGCCCGGCCCTCGGCTGCCTCGTCGACGGCTGCCCCTGCGGCCTGCCCCTCGCGGCCGAGGACTTCGAGGCCGACCTCGCCCGGCGGCGGGCCGGGGCGAGCGGCACCACGCCCCGGCGCGAGGCCGACCTCCCCGAGCTCGCGAGCGGGGTCTACGAGGGCAGGACCTCGGGCGCGCCCCTCTGCGTCCTCTTCCGCAACGGGGACGCGCGCTCCGGGGACTACGAGCTCTTCGCCCGGGTGCCCCGGCCCGGCCACGCCGACTTCACCGCCTCGGCCAAGTACCGCGGCTTCAACGATCCCCGCGGGTCGGGCCACTTCTCCGGCCGCCTCACCCTCCCCCTCGTGGCCGCGGGGGTCGTCGCCAAGAAGCTCCTCCCCGCCCTCCGCTTCGAGACCCGCCTCGTCGAGGCGGGAGGGCGCGAGGACGCGGCGGCCGCGATCGCCGAGGCGGCGGCGGCGGGCGACTCGGTTGGCGGCCTCGTCGAGATCAGGGTCGAGGGCCTGGGAGCCGGCCTCGGCGAGCCCTTCTTCGACTCCCTCGAGGGCCTCGTCGCCCACGCGGCCTTCGCCGTCCCGGGGGTCCGCGGCATCGAGTTCGGCGACGGCTTCCGCGCCGCCGCCATGCGGGGCTCGGAGCACAACGACCGCTTCGTCGGGGCCTACGGCCTCACGGCGACGAACCACGCGGGCGGGGTCAACGGCGGGATCTCGAACGGCTCTCCCCTCGTGCTCCGCGTCGCGATGAAGCCCACCTCGACCATCGCGGCGAGCCAAGCCACCTTCGACCTCGCCTCCGGCGCCATGACCGAGCTCTCGGCCCCTGGCCGCCACGACGCCTGCATAGCCCTGCGCGGCGCGGTCGCCCTCGAGGCCGCCGTGGCCGTCGCGTTAGCCGACCTTAGCTTGATCGCACGCTCACAGGAGGGCAGCGCATGAACCTCGAGGATCTCAGGAAGGACATCGACGGCCTGGACGCCCGTATCCTCGCCCTCTTGAACGAGCGCATGGAGAAGGCCATCCTGACCCGACGCTTCAAGGACGCCCTCGCCGACCCCGGCCGCGAGGCCGCCGTGATCGAGAAGGTCCGCCGCCAGTCGCGCTGCCTCATCGACCCGGAGTTCTCGACGGGCCTGTACCGCTCGATCATCGAGCAGAGCAAGGCCCTCCAGGCCAAGGGCCTGCGCACGATCGGCTTCCAGGGCGAGCACGGGGCCT
This sequence comes from Spirochaetota bacterium, assembly GCA_022711355.1. Classification (GTDB taxonomy): domain Bacteria; phylum Spirochaetota; class Spirochaetia; order Treponematales; family Rectinemataceae; genus JAKLFE01. Next base: position 22,838 of record JAKLFE010000007.1, read on the forward strand.
ACAGCGAGATGGCCGCCCGCTCCTGGGGCCCCGACGCCGCGGCCATACCCTGCCGCGAGTTCGTCGACGTCTTCGACGCGGTCGAGTCGGGCCTCTTCGACTTCGGCATCGTGCCCGTCGAGAACACCCTGGGCGGGCTCGTGGGCCCGGTCAACTCGATCCTCGTGTACACGGGCCTGCGCATCGTCGCCGCCGTCGACATGGGCATCTCGCACTGCCTCCTCGCCGTGCCCGGCTCGGACCACCGCGAGATCAGGACCGTCATCTCCCACTCCCAGGCCCTGGCCCAGTGCCGCCGCTTCCTCGCCCGCAACAAGCTCGATCCCGAGCCCTTCTACGACACCGCCGGGGCCGCGCGCGAGCTCTCCCAGACGAGGGCCAAGGGCACGGCCGCCATCGCGAGCCGCTTCGCCGCCGAGCTCTACGACCTCGAGATCATCAAGGAGGCCATCCAGGACTCCGAGAACAACCGCACCCGCTTCTTCGTCCTCGCCCGCGACGGCGCAGCCTCGCAGGAGGGCTCGAAAGGCTCGGCGGTCTTCTCCGCCGAGGGCGACAAGGCCGGGGCCCTCTACGGGGTCCTCGAGATCTTCGCCCGCAGGGGCATCAACCTGACGCGCATCGAGTCGGTGCCGGACAAGCCCGGGGACTACGCCATCTTCATCGACTTCGAGGGCTCGCGGGGCGATGCCCGCGTCGTCGAGGCCCTCGCGGAGGCGCAGAGGACGGCGCGGGACTTCCGGCTCCTGGGCTTCTACGACGAGGCGAGGGTCTAGGCCATGCGCGTCTTCATCATGGGCGCCGGCCGCATGGGTGCCTGGCTCACCGAGGAGCTGTGCTGGGACCACGAGGTCTGCGTCTACGACGCCGATCCCCGGAGGCTGAAGTACTTCATCAAGGTGCGCCGGGCCCTCGACCTCGCCGAGCTCTCCGACTTCGATCCCGAGCTCCTGATCAACTGCGTCACCCTGGGCGACACCGTCGCCGCCTTCGAGGCCGCCCTCCCCCGCCTGGGCCCCGACTGCATCCTGGCGGACATCGCCTCGGTGAAGAGCGGCCTGGCCGACTACTACCGCGAGTCCGGGCGGCCCTTCGTCTCGAGCCACCCCATGTTCGGCCCCACCTTCGCGAACATCCGCGACCTCCGCGACGAGAGCGCGGTCATCATCTCGGAGTCCTGCGAGAAGGGCAAGGCATTCTTCCGGGATTTCTACGCGCGCCTGGGCGTGCGCATCTTCGAGTACGACTTCGCCGGCCACGACGAGACCGTGGCCTACTCCCTCGCGACGCCCTTCGCCTCGACCATGGTCTTCGCCGCCTGCATGAAGCACCAGAAGGCCCCCGGCACGACCTTCAAGAAGCACATGGCCATCGCCAAGGGACTCCTCGCCGAGGACGACCGCCTCCTCGCGGAGACCATGTTCAACCCGCGGACGGTCAGGCAGCTCGAGCTCATCGGCTCCAAGCTGGCCTACCTCAAGCACATCATCGACCAGAAGGACTACGAGGAGATGCGGCGCTTCCTCGCCGCGCTGCGGAGCAACATAGCGGACCCGGCTATCGAGGGGAGCTGACCGAGCCGAGGTCCTCGAAGAAGGAGGGCCAGGACTTCGAGACGCAGTCCGCCCCGTCTATCCCGACGGCCCCGAGGCCGGCGAGGGCGTGGACGGCGGCGGCCATCGCGATGCGGTGGTCCCCGTGCGAGTCGACCCGGGCCTCCTCGACGGTCCCCTGGCGGCGGGCCGCGCCCTCGACGCGCATGACGTCCCCGTCCACCGTCGCCTCGACCCCGAGCTTGGCGAACTCGAGCGAGAGGGCGGCCGCCCGGTCCGACTCCTTGTCCCGCAGCCGCGAGACGCCCCGGATGGAGCTCCGGCCCTCGCAGCGGGCCGCGAGGGCGACCAGGGGGGGGAAGAGGTCGGGCCGGTCGCGGGCGTCGAAGGAGAAGGCGCGCAGCTCCCCCTCGGCCGGCCCTACGCGGATCGAGCGCTCCGAGGCCTCGACGCGGGCCCCGGCGTCGCGCAGGGCCTCGAGGATGCCGCGGTCGGGCTGGGAGGAGCCGAGGGAGAGGCCCTCGACGGAGAGGCCCGCGCCCCCCGGCCGGCCGGCTATCGCGCCGGCGACCAGGAGGAAGGCCGCCCCGCTCCAGTCCCCCTCGACCTCGAAGTCAGCCGCGGCGTAGCGCCGGCGCCCCTCGATCCGGAACGAGGGCCCCCGCTCCCCGGCGGAGCGCTCGACCTCGACGCCGAAGGCGCGCATCGTGTCCAAGGTCAGCTCGACGTAGCCTCCCGAGGCCAGGCCCCCGACCTCGAGGATCGAGTCCCCGGGCGCGAGGGGCAGGGCGACGAGGAGGCCCGTGAGGAACTGGGAGCTCGCGCTCGCGTCCACGAGGGCGCGGCCGCCGCGCAGGGGGCCCTCGATCCGCAAGGGCGGGAGGCCGTTCTGCGTCGCGCAACGCGCCCCGAGGGCCTCGAGGGGGCCCGCGGCCATGCCGACCGGCCGCCGCGCGAGGGAGCCGCGGGCCGCGAGCTCGGTCCTCCCCGGCCTCAGGGCGGCGATGGACGAGAACATGCGGATGCACAGGCCCGACTCGCCGCAGGGGAGCGAAAGCTCGCCAGAGCCCGACAGGAGGGCGCCGGGGGCGCCCCCGACGCGGACGGCGCCGGGCCCCGACTCCACGCGGGCTCCCAAGGCCCGCGCGACCTCGAGGGCCGCCAGGCAGTCGGCGCTCAGGCTCGGCGAGCGCAGGGCCGATTCGCCCTCGGCCAGGAGAGCGCAGGCCACCGCCCGCTGCATGGAGCTCTTGGATGCCGGGGCGCGGATCGATCCGCTCGCCACGGCCGGCTGCATCGTCCTCGTCACGCTCGGCCCTCCACGATCAGGTATCTCGGACTATAGAGCCCCGGGGCCGGGAAGCGGAAGGGGCCCGCGCGGGGGCTTCCGCGCTTTGACAGGAGCCCGGGCGCCGTGCTACTGTCGCGCGGGTAAAGGGGAGCGATGGAAACGAAGGGCATATACCTCGTCGGCTTCAGCGGGACGGGCAAGTCCACGATAGCCCGGCCCCTCGGCCTCGGCCTCGGCTGGCCGGTCTTCGACCTCGACGCCTGCATCGTCGAGCGCTGCGGCATGGCTATCCCCGAGATCTTCGCCCAGGAGGGCGAGGCCGGCTTCCGCGCGAGGGAGGCGGCCGCCCTCCGGGAGATCCCCGAGTCCGGGCCCTTCGTCATGGCCACCGGAGGGGGGGCCTTCGTCGCCGCCGAGAACCGCGCCCTTATGGCCAGCAGGGGCTGGGCCTTCGCCCTCGAGGCCAGGCCCGAGACGATCTACGCGAGGATCGAGCGCCAGCGGCGCCTCGCGGAGCCCGGCGCCGCCCGGCCTCTCCTCGAGGCCGGGGACCCGATCGAGCGGATCCGCTCGCTCAAGGCCCTCCGCCAGGGCGCCTACGCCCTCGCCGACTGGACCGTGCACACCGACCGCCTCTGCGTTGAGCAGGTCGTGGGGGAGATCCTCCGCGGCCGCGAGCTCCTCGAGGCGGCCAAGGAGGTCGTATGAGGCGGGTACTCGTCCTTCACGGGCCCAACCTGAACTGGCTGGGCAAGCGCGAGCCCAAGGTCTACGGACACTTCACGCTGGATGAGGTCAACCAGGCCCTCGAGGAGCTCGCGGCCGAGCTGGGGATGGAGCTGAAGATCATGCAGACGAACTGGGAGGGCCAGATCGTCGACTGGATCCAGGCGGAGTCCGAGTGGGCCCAGGGCATCCTGATCAATCCCGGGGCCTTCACGCACTACTGCTACTCGCTCAGGGACGCGATCGCCTCGGTCAGCCTCCCCGCCGTCGAGGTCCACTGCACCAACATCCACGCCCGCGAGGCATTCAGGCACGAGTCCGTCGTCGTGCCCGTCTGCGTCGGCCAGATCTCGGGCTTCGGCCTGAACAGCTACCTGCTCGGGCTCAGGGCCCTCAACCACTACATCGAGGCCCGGATCGACTGAGGCCGGGCCGCCGGCCGATGGCGGCCGGGGCAAAAAAGAAGGGGCCGCCCTCGGGCGGCCCCTTCACGCTCGCCGCCGGCCGGAGCCGGCGGCGCGTTAGGCGAAATGGATCAGACGAGGCCCTGGGCGAGCATGGCGTCAGCGACCTTCTTGAAGCCGGCGATGTTCGCGCCCACGACGTAGTTGCCCTCGAAGCCGTACTGCTTCGCGGTGTCGTAGGCGGCCTTGTGGATGTTGACCATGATGGCGTGGAGCCTCTCGTCGACTTCCTCGGCGCTCCAGGCCAGGCGCATGGAGTTCTGACTCATCTCGAGGCCGGAGGTGGCGACGCCGCCCGCGTTCACGGCCTTGCCGGGGCCGAAGGGGATCTTCTTCTCGACGAAGAGCTTCCAGGCCTCGGGGGTGCAGCCCATGTTCGAGACCTCGGCGACGACCTTGACGCCGTTGGCTAGGAGGGTCTTAGCGTCCTCGCCGTTGAGCTCGTTCTGGATGGCGCAGGGCATGGCGATGTCGACCTTCTGCTCCCAGGGCTTCTTCCCGGCGAAGAACTTGGCATTCGGGAACTTCTTCGCGTAGTTCTCGACCTTGTTGCGGTCGATGACGAGCATCTGGTTGAGGTAGTCCCACTTCTCCTGGGTGCCGATGCCGTCGGGGTCGAAGATGTAGCCGTCCGGGCCGGAGATGGTGACGACCTTGGCGCCGAGCTGGGTACCCTTGATGCAGGCGCCCCAGGCCACGTTGCCGAAGCCGGAGACGGAGATGGTCTTGCCCTTGAGGCTGTCGTTCCGGGCCTTGAGCATCTCCTCGACGAAGTAGATGGCGCCGAAGCCGGTGGCCTCGGGGCGGACGAGGGAGCCGCCGAAGGAGAGGCCCTTGCCGGTGAGGACGCCGGTGAACTCGTTGGCCAGGCGCTTGTACTGGCCGAAGAGGTAGCCGATCTCGCGGCCGCCGACGCCGATGTCGCCGGCGGGGACGTCGGTGTCGGGGCCGATGTGGCGGAAGAGCTCGGTCATGAAGCTCTGGCAGAAGCGCATGATCTCGTTGTCGCTCTTGCCGTTGGGGTCGAAGTCGGAGCCGCCCTTGCCGCCGCCCATGGGGAGGCTCGTGAGGGAGTTCTTGAAGGTCTGCTCGAAGCCGAGGAACTTCATGGTGGAGAGCTGGACCTTGGGGTGGAAGCGCAAGCCGCCCTTGTAGGGGCCGATGGCGCTGTTGAACTGGACGCGGTAGCCGCGGTTGACGTGGTACTCGCCCTTGTCGTCGATCCAGGGCACGCGGAACATGACCGTGCGCTCGGGCTCGACTATCCGCTCGAGGATCCGCTGGGCCTTGTACTTGGGCTCGGCGTCGACGAGCGGGGAAATGGACTCGAAGACCTCCTCGGCGGCCTGGAGGAACTCGGTCTCCCAGGGGTAGCGGGCCTTGACGTCATCGAGCACCTGCTTGATATACGGGTTCATCACACCCTCCTTGTCGGTGTTCTTCGGAACTTGGATAGTCCGAAGCGATAGAGCAGAGAGAATTTTATTGTATACCTTGATATCGAATCGGGCAAGGGCGAAGCGAATATACAAAACGCGGTTTCACATTCTAAAACACTTGGCGGCAAAAAGCCCGTGAAACTGTTCTGGAACAGGGGTTCTTTTTGCCTCGGCGAGGCTCTGCGCGCGCGAGATTATCCGAGGGATGGAATGGGCTCCCGCCCTAGCGCATCTTCCGCACGAGGTTGAAGAGGCCCGGCCACTCGCTCCGGCGCTCGGGAATCGCGGGCGCCTCCGGCTTCGCCGCGGCGCCGGCTTGCGGCGCCGGCTTGGGCGCCGGCAGTACCTCGTCCCCGACGTTGACCGCGTCGAAGAAGCCGGCCCGCTTGAGCCTGCCCTCGGAGGCCTCCTCGCCGACGCGCTCGAGCTCGATCTCGCCCAGGAGGGCCTCGGGCGCGTAGGCCTGCCCCAGGCCCTCGGGCCTCACCGCGAGGCTCCCCTTCTTGAGGACGAGGAGCTTGTCCCCCGGCGCGAGGCCCTCGGCCTTGCCGAGGTCGACGAGGACCCGATCCTGGCCCCGTTTGACGATGACGCCGCGGGGGGCCAGGGAGGAGACGAGGGAGTCGCAGATCCTGGAGGCCGCGCTCTTGAGCCGGTCGTTGCCCGAGCGGTAGGCCTCGACGCTCGCCGCGGGGCTGCCCGTGCGGGCGACGCGGAGCTCGAGGGAGATGGAGAGCTCGCGCTCGCTCTCCCTGATCCTCGCGATCGCGAAGTAGTCGACCTCCGCCTCCCTCGCCCTGCGGAAGGCCTCGGCGTAGGTGGGGGCGGCCGGGGGCACCTCGGCGACGGAGAGGCGGGGCGATGAGGAGAGGATGTCCTTGAGGTAGCCCAGGACGGCGGCCTCGGCCCCGGCGTGGACGCAGGCGTCGGGCGAGCTCTCGTACATGAGGGCCAGGGAGTAGTGCCGCTTCGGGAGGGACTCCTCCTCGACCGACCAGGCCCGGCCCAGGTCCTCCGCGAGGAGGGACTCGTAGATCTCGATCGCGTCGAGGACCTCGCGGGAGGCGCGGCCGTTGTCCTTCAGGAAGCGGAGCTCGGAGAGGTACTTGCCCGGATAGCCCCGCGACTTGAGGAGCTCCGCGTAGAGGAGCCGCCCCGAGCCCGAGTAGGGGTAGATGCGCAGGCCCCGGCGGTACTCGAAGAGGGCGGGATCGTAGAGGCTCCGCTCCGCGAGCTCGCGGCCCCGCTGGAAATGCCACTCGGCGTAGGCCTCGCGCGACTGGTCCTCGGCCGGCGAGTCCTCCATCACGATGAGCTCGAGGGCGACGCGGGCGAGCTCGTCGTCGGGCCTGAGGGAGGTCGCGGTCCTGAGGCTGTAGACCGCGTCGGCGCGCTTGCCGGCCGCGGCCTGGGCCGCGCCGAGGGTGTACCAGGCCATGCCGTCCCTGCGGTCGCGGGCCACCGCCTCGCGCATGAGGGCGACGGCCTCGGCGTAGGAGCCCGAGCGGAACATGAGCTGGGCGAGGAGGAGGCGGGCCTCGGCGTAGCCGGGCTTGATGCCGAGGGCGGCGCGGGCGTGGAAGGCCGCGCCCGCGGCGTCGCCCGCGTAGTCGGCGACCTGGGCCGCCACGTACTGGGTGCGGCTCTCGCCGCCGTGGTAGCGCAGGGCCCGCTCCACCAGGGCGCGGGCCTCCTCGGCCCTGCCCTGCTCCCGCGCGAGGAGGGCGAGGGAAAGAAGGGCGCGGCCGTTCTGCGGGGAAAGCCGGAGGCTGTCCTCGAGGCGGGCGCGGGCCTCGGTGCGCCTGCCCTCGGCCAGGTCGAGGACGGCGAGGCCGAATCTGGCGTCGAGGTCGTTGGGCGCCCGGCCGATCACGAGCCCGAAGGACTTCTTCGCGCCGGCCAGGTCGCCGAGGGCGGCGAGGACGAAGCCCTCGAGGTTGGCCAGGGCGTTGTCCCCCTTGCGGAGGGCCAGGGCCCGCCTCGCGTAGGAGAGGGCCTGGTCGTACTCGCCCAGGCCGTAGTAGGACTCGGCGAGGCCGGCGAGGGCCTCGCCGTAGGAGGGATTGCGGGCGATGGCCGCGAGGTAGGCCTCGATGGCCCCGTACCAATCCTCGGCGAAGCGCAGCTCCTCGGCCGCGGCGAAGGATTCCCTGGCCGTGGCGGCCGGCGGGACGGCCTGGGCGGCCGCGGACAGGGCGGCCGCGGCGAGCAGGAGCGCGGCGGCCGCGGCGCGCGGGAGCGATGAGGACCTCGATGCCATGCCTTACTCCTCGCCCTCCGCGGCGCCGCCCGGGGCGGGGCGCCGCGAGATCTTCACCGACGTTATGCGATGCCCCTCGATGTCCTGGACCGTGAAGTCCAGGCCTCCGGCGCTCACCCGCTCGTAGCGGGCGGGGATCTTGCCGAAGAGGGCGAAGACGTAGCCCCCGAGGGTCTCGAACTCGCCCGAGGGGAGCTCGGCCCCGATCTCCCTGCCCAGGTCCTCGAGGTCGGCCCGCGCGTCGCAGAGCCAGGCGCCCTCGCCGAGGCGGACCACGTCCTCGCGCTCCTCGTCGAACTCGTCCTGGATCTCGCCGACGATCTCCTCGATGATGTCCTCGAGGCAGACGATCCCCGAGACGCCGCCGTACTCGTCCACCGCGATGGCGATGTGCACGTGGCGGCGGCGGAACTCGCGCAGGAGCGAGTCGATGCGCTTGGACTCGGGGACGAAGTAGGGCTTGCGCAGGATGTCGGCGAGGGCGAAGTCCCCGCCCTTGACGAGGGCCCGCAGGAGGTCCTTGGCGTAGAGGACCCCGACTATCTCGTCTATCGTCTCCCGGTAGACGGGGATCCGGGAATGGCCGCTCGAGACGACCGCCTCGAGGAGCTCCTCGCGGCCGGCGTCCAAGGGGAGGAACACGGCGTCGATGCGGGGCACGAGGACCTCGCGGACCGTGGTCTCCGAGAGCTCCTTGACCCCCTCGATCATCTCGCGGCGCTCGCTGGCGGCGAGCTCCTCGCGGGCGCGGTCCTCGCCGGCGGGAGCGCCTCCCGGGGCGCCGTCCCGGGTCCCCGCCCCGCGGCGGCCGAGCATCCGCCCGAGGAGGGCCGAGAGCGAGGCGCTCACCGGCCCTCCCCCCCGCCGGCCTCCGCCCGGCCGGGTCGGGCGAGGCGCCGGAGCAGCTCCTCCTGGAGGGAGAGCATCGGGTTGGATAGGTCGTTGTCGGCGTGGTCCATGCCGGCGAGGTGGAGGATGCCGTGGAGCACGAGGCGCCTGAGCTCCTCGCCGCGGTCGATCCCGCCCTCGTCCGCGTTGCGCGAGAGGCTATCGAGGGAGATCACGATGTCGCCCGCGAGGTAGCGCTCGGCGCCCGAGGGATCCCGGTAGCTCGCCCCCTGCTCGAAGGAGAGGACGTCGGTCGGCTCGTCCTTGTCGCGGTACTGCAGGTTCAGGCCCCGGATGAAGCGATCGTCGCACAGGAGGATGGAGAGGTCCCAGCCCTCCTTCCCGAGCTCGGCGAGGGCCGAGAGGGCGAAGCCGCGGGCCAGCTCGAGCCACTCGGGGGTCCCCACGCCCTCGACGGAGATCTCCACCTCGTTCCGCGGCGCCGCGCTCCGCGGTTCCGCCTTCGCCGGCTTCTCGTTCCGCGGCCCCTCGCTCATCTGGCTTGCTCCCGCCCGACCTTCGGGTACTCGATCCGCGAGTGGAAGTGGCCGGCGAGGATGCGGGTGAAGCTGTCGCGTATCGCGTCGATATCCTTGAAGGTGAGGTCGCAGCGGTCGAGCTGTCCCTGCTTCACCTTGTCCATGACTATCTCCCGGATGAACTCCTCGAGCCGGGGCATCGTCGGGCGCTTGAGGCTGCGCGTCGCCGCCTCGACCGAGTCCGCCAGCATGACGACCGCCGCCTCCTTCGACGCGGGAGGCTGGCCGGGATAGGAGAAGTCCTCCGGGTTCGCCTCGGGCTCGGACTTGCGCGCCTCGGCCAGGAACCAGGCTATCGCCGCGTTGCCATGGTGCTGGGCGACGATGTCGACCACCGCGTCCGGCAGGCCGAGGGCCCGGGCCTTCTCGGCGCCGATCTTGACGTGGCTCCGGATCACCGTGGCGGATAGGCGCGGGGAGAGCTCGTCGTGCTTGTTGTAGCCCGACTGGTTCTCGACGAAGTACTCCGGCTGCTCGATCTTGCCGATGTCGTGGTAGTAGGCCCCGACCCGCGCGAGCAGGGGATCGGCGCCGATCTCGCGGCAGGCCGACTCGGCGAGGTGGGCCACGGTGACCGAGTGGCTGTAGGTGCCCGGCGCCACGGTGAGCAGGCGCTTGAGGATCGGCGAGTTGAGGTCGGAGAGCTCCATGAGGCGGAAGCGCGTCGGCGCGTTGAGCGCCTGCTCCAGCACCGGCAGGAGGGCTAGGGCGAGGAGGGCGCAGGCGAAGCCGTTGCCGGCCCCCCAGAGCGCGGCCCAGAGCACGGCCCCGGAGCCCGAGGCGCCCGGGGCGGCGAGGAAGGCGGCCGCGGCACCCTCGAGGAAGGCCAGGAGGGCGCCGGCGCGCACGAGCTCGATGCGCGAGGAGGCCGAGCGGACCGCGAAGGTCCCCGCCGCGCTCGACAGCGAGCAGAAGACCAGGAGGCGCGCGTCCAGGCCAGCGGCCGCCTGGGCCAGGAGGGCGAGTATCATGCCGTAGAGGGCCGAGTAGCGGGGGCCGGCGAGTACCGAGGTGAGCATGGCCAGGAGGGCCGTGGGCAGGAGGAAGCCGACGGACATGGGCTCGTCGGCGAGGAGCCGCGCGACGAGGAGGGCGGCGATGAAGTAGGCGAAGGCCGCCGCGCCGAGGAGGTAGTCGTGGGACCTCCGCTGCCTCGAGCCGGCGACGCCGGGGCCGAGGACGAAGAGGCCGAGCGCGATGGTGGCCGCGAGGAGGCCGACGCCGCCCAGGCCGGCGCCCCAGTCGACGCGGGATAGCTCGTCGCGGGCGTCGGCCAGCTTGGCGGCGTCGGCGGCGGAGACGACGGCGCCCTTGCGCAGGATATGCTCGCCCTTGGCGATGGTGCGCCGCACCGGCTCGACCCGGGAGCGCACGGCGTCGAGGCGGCGCTCGCTCTGCTCCGCGTCGAAGAAGGCGTTCTCGACCGCGAAGGAGCGCACGAGGCCCCCGGCCAGGGCCGCCACGGGGCGGCCGATCCTCCGGACCGCGGCCTCCTCGTCGATCGCCGATCCGAGATTCTTGAAGGTGAGGAGGCGGCCGCGGGGTATCTCCTCGGCGGCCGCCTTCCCCTCCGAGACGCGCCGGAGCTCGACGTAGTCGCCGTTGTAGCGCTCGAGGCCCTGGGCGGGCAGGGCGGCGATGCCCCGGTCGAGGAGCCGCCTGAGCATGGCCTCGGCCTGGGAGAGGGCCTGGGCGCGGTAGGGCGAGCGGGCGACGGAGAGGACCTCTTCCCGGGACAGGAGGCCGGGGAACTGGCTCTGAATGGAGAGGTAGAGCGTGTCGTCGGCGGTCTTGCGCGCGACGAGCTCGGCGACGAGGAGCTGGAAGGAGCGGTAGCGGTCGAGGGCGCGGGCGGCGGGCTTGTCGTCGATCACGAAGACGGGCAGGACGAGCCGCTCCTCGGCGGCGATCCGGAGCGCGGTCGCCGCCTCGTCGACGTAGCTGAGCTCCCGCTCGGCCACGAAGTCGCGGTCGGCGACCAGCCCCACCTCGATCGCGGGGAGCTCGTGGCGCGAGGCCGCCGAGCCCGGCCCGAAGAGGAGGAGGAGGAGGACGGAGGCGGCGGCCGCGAGGGCGAGGGCCGCCGCGGCCGGCTTGTCGATCCGCCGCGCGAGCTCGGAGGCGCGGGAGGAGGCCCCGGCGCGGATCGCGCGGAGGAAGAAGGACGGGGCCGATCCCGAAGGCTGGGTCCCGGCTTGCGGCTTATTCCGATTCATAGGCTTCGATGATCCTTCGGACGAGCCCCGAGCGGACTACGTCCCGCGAGTCCAGCCGGCACACGAAGATATCCTCCACGCGCGAGAGCACCTGGAGGGCGTGCACGAGGCCGGACTCGCCCTTGCGGGGCAGGTCGATCTGCGTGACGTCGCCCGTGACCACGGCGCGCGAGTTCTCGCCGAGCCGGGTGAGGAACATCTTCATCTGCTCCTTGGTCGTGTTCTGGGCCTCGTCGAGTATGACGACGCAGTTCGAGAGGCTGCGCCCCCGCATGTAGGCCAGGGGGGCAATCTCTATGGCCCGGGACTCCTCGAGGCGGCGCACGACCTCGAAGGGGACGAGGGCCTCCATGGAATCGTAGAGGGGGCGGAGGTAGGGGCTGATCTTCTGGGCCAGGTCCCCGGGCAGGAAGCCCAGGCTCTCGCCGGCCTCGACCACCGGGCGGGTGAGCACGAGCTTGCGCTTGGACTTGGTCAGGAGCTCGCGGAGGGCCCAAGCCACGGCGAGATAGGTCTTGCCCGTGCCCGCGGGGCCGACGGCGAAGCTCAGGTCGTGGGAGGCGAGCCCCTTGAGGTAGAGGGCCTGGCTGCGGCTGCGAGGGAAGACCTTCCCGAAGCCGCCGGGTATCTGGACGCAGGAGTCGAGGAAATCGCCGCAGGAGCCCCTCGGCTCGCCCTCGGGCGTGAGGTCGGCGTAGATCGCTATGATGAGGTCGGGGGTCGGGGGCAGGCCCTCCGCCATGGACTCCAGGAGGCGCTCTACCAGGGAGCGGAACAGGCTCCGCGCCGGCTCCTCGTCGGACTCGAGGAAGAGCTCGTTGCCGCGGCAGAATATCCTCGAGCCGACCAGGCGCTCCATGACGCGGAGGTTGTAGTCGTTCGCCCCGCAGACCTCCGCGAGCGCGCTGGTATCGTCCAAGACTATGCCGACCGTGGCGTCCAAATCCGCTCCTAGGGCCCTACTCTACCCGCGCGGGCCTAAAAAAGCAACACGGGCGCGCCGCCTCAGTACGCGAAGCCATCCTCGTCGTAGACGGCCTTGGTCTTGACCTCCGTGATGTCCCGCCACTGGAGGAGGATGGTCAGGGAGGGCTCGATGACGTACTTCTTGAGCTCGGTCTTGAGCTCGGGAGTGGCCGTCACCTCCATGGAGAGGTCCCAATCGTGGAGGTCGTGCTTGAGCGCGAAGGAAAGGCTCTTGAGCTTGAACAGGCCCCGCTCGAGGGCCTCGCTGTCCCAGAAGGAGAGGGAGTCCCAGACGTCGGCGAGGAAGCTCCGCTTGTAGGCATCGGGCCAGCCGGGAAGGGAGGAGGGGGCGCTGAAGAGCTCGGGGTAGTAGCGCCAGGCCGAGGAATTCTGCGAGGTGGTGGAGAAGCTGAGCTCGATGAACTCGCTCAGCTTGAAGCCGGCCGTGAGGCCGAAGGTGATCGAGGACTCCGAGAAGCGCAGGAGGCTCTGGGAGAGGGAGGCGTTGGCGTCTATGGACCAGGTCGCGCGGCTCTCGGGCCTCGACTTCAGGCCCTCCTTCAGGGTCATGGAGAAGCTGCTCGCCCGGAAGGACTCCCCGGATATGGCTACCCAGCCGGAGCCGAGCACGGGCTCGTAGGCGATGGCCCGCTTGGCCGTGAGCGAGGCCGAGAAGGGCCCCCAGGAGAAGGTCGAGACGTTGGAGACCGGATAGCCTTCCTCGGTGTCGTAGACGAAGGTGTCCGAGAGGCTCGGCCAGGGAGCGAGGGCGAAGGAGAGCGTCGAGGTCAGGGGATCGAAGGAGAAATCCTCGCCCTCGGAGGCCCGGTAGATCCGCTCCTGGACGCTGAGGTCGAGGGGGCCGCCGTCGAGGCTGAGCTTGGCGCTGTAGGACTCGATCAGGGGCGGGAGGCTCATCGTGAGGCCGAGGCTCTGCTGGAGGTTCCGGGGCCGGAGGGCCAGGGTGAGGCCGGCGCTGTGGCTCGTCACGCTCGTGTCGTCCCAGGAGAAGAAGCTCTCGTCGTAGAGGGGCTCCTCGTCGACGAGCTCGGAGTACTTGTAGGAGTAGAGGGTGCCGGCGAGGCTGTAGTTCAGGGAGGTGGCTGACCAGAGCCAGGAGGAGGCGAAGGGCCGCGAGCTCAGGTTGAGGCTGCTCGTCAGCTTGCGGGACTTGTACTGGTAATCGGCCAGGAGGAGTGAGGCGGCCTTGTCGATATAGGGATCCTCGTCGTAGAGGTAGCTCCGATACTGGTCCTGGTCGGCGTAGGCGAAGCTCAGGGCGGCCGTCGCGGAGGCCGGCGCGAGGGAAGCCTTGGCGTCGAGGCCGGCGGATAGGCGGTAGGAGAGGAGGGAATACAGGCGGGAGAAGTCTATGTCGTCGGGCTCCGTCAGCTCTTTGTTTCGGTAGCTGTCCTCGAGGTAGGCGGAGGGCGAGAGGCTCCAGCCGATCGACGCGCTCCAGGGCTCCGATGTCGCGGCGCCCGAGGAGGCCGGGAAGCTCGGGGCGAGGGCGGGCAGCCTGAAGGAGGGCTCGGCGGAGCCCGCGGCCGCCTGGCCCGACGCTCCGGCGCCGTCTCCGGCGGGGGCCGCGGGCTCGCCCTCCCCTCCGTCTCCGGCCGCCCCCTCGGCCGCCCAGGGGCTCCGCAGCTCGGGGCCCGCCGGGGCGGAGGGCGCTCCCGCCTCGGTCGCGCCCCGGCCCTTCGTGTCGAGGAGGCTGCCCTTGATGCTCATCGCCAGGTCGAGGGGCCGGAGGAGGCTCGGATAGAAGAACTGCCGGGCGGGATCGACGTAGTAGAGGGTCGTCGACTCGGGATACGAGGAGACAGGCAGGGTCATGGAGAGCCAGCTCATCGAGGCGCCGACCTTGGTCAGGTCGATGGAGCTGATCCAGGGAGCGAGGGCCTTCGGCGCCAGGCTGAGGGAGAGGCTCAGGGATTGGGCGAGGCTGGTCGTCGTGGAGATGGTGGTCGTCGTTTCCTCGCTCGACTTGAGGAAGCTGAACCAATCCATGTCCTCGGACCTATCCTTGAAGTCCTGGTTGAAGTAGGGATCCGAGAGGAGGGGCAGGGAGAAGCTGGCCGAGACGGGGCCCGCCTTCAGCGAGCCGGCGAGCTCGAGGCCGAAGCGCAGGGGAAGGCCGAGGCCGAGGAACTCGGAGCGGTTCCAGACGCTCTCCCAGTCCCCCGCGCTCACGTAGGGCGAGTAGTTGGCGGTGCCCACGTCGAAGAGGGAGCGCGAGAGGCCGAGGCCGAGGGAGAAGTCGAGCTTCGTGAAGGGCCCGGCCGAGGGGAAGGAGCCCTGGAGCCCGGCGAAGCCCCCCAGGCCCGAATAGACGTCGAGCATGGCCTTGAGCATGCCCTCGTCCTTGGGAGCCTGGCCGGGAACGCGGCGGAGGAAGAGCCCCTTGAGCTCGGTGCGGCCGGACCCGGTCCCGCCCTGGTCGACGAGCTTGAAGATGCTCGTCGTCTCGGCCTTCTTGGGCTTCTGGCCGAGGAGGTAGGTCGTCGTCTGGACGAAGCGGCCCTCGCGGGAGCGGAAGCCGAAGACGGGGTTGAAGACCAGCTCGTCCCCCGGGTAATAGAAGAAGGGCAGCCAGAGCACCGGCACGTTCCCCACGGAGAAGAGGGCGTTGGCTATCGCGATCTCCTTGTCGCCGAGGAGCCAGACCTTGCCCGCGCGGATGGAGTAGTGGGGATCGTCGGCCTCGCAGGAGCTGATGACCCCCTTCTCGAGGATGAGCACGTCGCCCGAGCGCTTGACCATGGTCTGGGCGGACATGGCTAGGCCGCGATCGCCTTCCTTGGCTCCCTCGCCCGCCCGCCTGACCTTGCCGTCGAGGAAGACGCCGGACCAGTCGTCGAGGCTCGCGCTCAGGGCCTCGCCGATGAAGGTCTCGGTGACGGTGCCCGTCGTGCGGACGTACTTGACCGAGCCGCGTGCGGTCACCGAGCCGTGCTCGCGGTCGTAGGCGAGCTCGTCGGCCTCGACCCGGTGGCTCGCGCCGCCCTCCTCAGTCACGGAGAGGAGGACCCCGCCCGAGGCGCGGACCACTCCGCCCTCCCCCTCCTCCGCCTTGAAGTAGCGGGCTCGGGCCGCGCGCTCGATCCTCACCGTCCGCTTGGCCGAGGGCGAGGGAGGAGGGGCCGAGACGCCGTAATGGGCGTAGAGCCGGGCGCGGAGCTCCTCGGCCGAGCCGGCCTCCGAGAGGCCGATCGAGCGGGCCCAGGCGACGAGCTCGTAGTAGGATGCCGTGGATATGTCGGCGGGCAGCGTGGCGAGGAAGATGCTCTCCTCGGCCGGCCCGGCCGCGGCGGGAGCCGCCGGCTCATCCGCGGGGGCGCCGGCTCCGGGGCTCGCCTCCTGAGCCCGAGCCTCGGCGGCCGCGCCTTGGGCGGAAGCCGGCCGGAGCGCGGCGCCGAGGCAGGCCGCGAGGATGAGCGGGGGAAGCGTCCGCCCGAGCCAAGGTCGCATCGCCGCTATAGTAGCCGGCGCGGCGGGGCGCGTAAAGGCCGGGCCGTCGCGTGGCCGCCTAGCTGAGCGCCTCCCGGAGGTACTTCGCCGTGTACGAGCCCTTCGCCCTCGCGACCTCCTCCGGCCGGCCCTGGGCGACGATCTCGCCGCCGCGGAGGCCTCCCTCGGGCCCGAGGTCGACGATCCAGTCGGCCTGCTTGATCACGTCGAGGTTGTGCTCGATCATCACGACCGAGTTGCCGGCCTCGACCAGGCGCTGGATCACCTCCAGGAGCTGCTTCACGTCGACGAAGTGGAGGCCCGTGGTCGGCTCGTCCATGAAGTACAGGGTCTTGCCGGTGCTCGGCCTCGCGAGCTCGAGGGCGAGCTTCACGCGCTGGGCCTCACCCCCCGAGAGGGTCAGGGCCGATTGGCCGAGCTTGATGTAGCCCAGGCCCACCGAGAGGAGGGTATCCATGTGATGGGCGATCCTGGGCACGTGCTCGAAGAACTTGGCCGCCTCCTCGATCGTCATGTCGAGGACCTCGGCGATGTTCCTGCCCTTGTAGCGGGCCTCAAGGGTGTCGGCGTTGAATCGCTTGCCGTGGCAGACCTCGCAGGTGACGTAGACGTCGGCGAGGAAGTTCATCTCGATCTTGATCGTCCCGTCGCCCTGGCAGTTCTCGCACCTGCCGCCCCGGACGTTGAAGGAGAAGCGCCCGGGCTTCCAGCCGCGGGCCTTGGACTCGGGCAGGGAGGCGAAGAGGTCGCGGATCAGGGTGAAGACCCCGACGTAGGTGGCCGGATTAGAGCGCGGCGTGCGGCCGATGGGGCTCTGGTCTATGTTGATGATCTTGTCGATCGCCTCGAGCCCCTCGACCCCCTCGTATTCGCCCTCGGGCCAGGAGGTGCCCATGACCGCGTTGGAGATCACCGGGTAGAGCAGGTCGGTCAGGAGGGTCGACTTGCCCGAGCCCGAGACCCCCGTGATGACGGTGAAGGCCCCGAGGGGGAGGGAGACGTCGATGCCCTTGAGGTTGTGCTCGCGGCAGCCCCGGATGGTTATACGGTTCCCGTTGCCCTTCCGGCGCTCGGCGGGGATCGGGATGGTGATGGCCCCGGCGAGGTACTGGCCGGTGAGGCTCTTCTTGTTGCGCATCACCTCCTCGGGCCGGCCCTGGGCCACGACGTGGCCGCCGTGGACCCCCGCCCCGGGCCCGAGGTCCACGATCCAGTCCGCGGTGCGCAGGGTCTGCTCGTCGTGCTCGACGACGACGAGGGTGTTGCCGATGTCGCGGAGGAAGGTCAGCGTGTCGATGAGCTTCTGGTTGTCGCGCTGGTGGAGGCCGATGGAGGGCTCGTCGAGTATGTACAGGACCCCGATGAGGGCCGACCCGATCTGCGTCGCGAGCCTGATCCGCTGGGCCTCCCCCCCCGACAGGGTCGAGGCCTTCCGCTCGAGGGTCAGGTACTCGAGCCCGACGTTGCGCATGAAGGTGAGCCGGGCGCCGATCTCCTTGAGGATCTGCTTGGCGATCTGGGCCTTGGTGTCCCCGAGCTCGAGCTTCGCGAAGAAGTCGAGCGAGCCCTCGACCGACAGGGCGGAGAGGTCGTGGATCGAGGCGCCGCCCACCGTCACCGCGAGGGCCTCGGGCCGGAGCCGCCTGCCCCCGCAGGCCTCGCAGGGCTTCTCGAGCATGAAGCGCTCGAGCCACTGCTTGATCCCCTCGCTCTGGGTCTCCAGGTAGCGGCGCTTCAGGTCCGCGAGGATGCCGGGGAAGCGGGACTCGTACTCGAAGTGGCCCGTGCCCTCGCGGTTCTCGTAGCGGATGCGGATCTCCTCGTCCGAGCCGTAGAGGATGGCGTCCATGACCTTCTTGGGCAGCTTCGCGAAGGGGGCGTCGAGCTTGAACTTGAAGTGCTTGGCCAGGGCCTCGAAGCGGCTCCGGTGCCAGGCCGAGTCGGGATTGTAGGGGACGCAGCCGCCCTCCTCGAAGGAGAGGGAGCGGTCCGGGATGACGAGCTCCGGCGAGAACTCGAGCTTGACCCCGAGCCCCGAGCACTCGGGGCAGGCGCCCTGCGGGGCGTTGAACGAGAAGAGCCGGGGCTCCATCTCCGGGAGGGAGATGCCGCACTCGGGGCAGGCGCCGCGCTGGCTGAAGAATTCCTCCGCCTCGCCCGAGCCCTCCTCGCGCAGCACGACGACGAGGCCCTCCGCGATGTCCAGGGCGGTCTCGATCGACTCGGCGAGCCGCTTGCGGGAGTCGGCCGAGAGCTTGAGCCGGTCCACGACGATGTCGATCGAGTGCTTGCGCTTCTTGTCGAGCTGGAAGTCCCAGCCCCCGCCCTCGGCCCCTCCCTGGGGTATCTCGCGCATCTCGCCGTCTACCCGGGCCCGGGCGAAGCCCTGCTTCGAGGCGTCCTCGAGGATCTTCTTGTGCTCGCCCTTCATGGCCCTGACCACGGGGGCGAGGACCTGGAGCTTCGCGCCCGAGGGCCAGGAGAGGATGGTGTCGAGGATCTGGTCGACGCCCTGCTCGCGGATCTCCCGGCCGCACTTCGGGCAATGGGGCAGGCCGACGCGGGCGTAGAGGAGGCGGTAATAGTCGTAGATCTCCGTCACCGTGCCCACGGTGGAGCGCGGGTTGCGGTGGGTCGTCTTCTGCTCGATCGAGATGGCGGGGGACAGGCCCTCGATGTAGTCCACGTCGGGCTTGTCCATGCGGCCGAGGAACTGCCGCGCGTAGGCGGAGAGGGACTCGACGTAGCGTCGCTGGCCCTCGGCGAAGATCGTGTCGAAGGCGAGGGAGCTCTTGCCCGAGCCCGAGAGGCCCGAGATGACGATCAGCTTGTCCCGGGGCAGCTCGAGGTCGATGTTCTTGAGGTTGTGCTCCCTCGCGCCCTTGATTATCAGTTTGTCCATGACGGCGAAAGGATAGCGCCCGGGCGGCAGGCCAGACAAGGGGGTTCCGCTTAATACCTGTATAGCAATAAAGCCGTGGCCGAGCCCCGGTGGGGGACGGCGAGCTGGTTCCCGGGCCGCCGCGAGGGTATCATCGGCCCCGGGGGAGCCCCGAAGGGCGCCTCCCCGGGGGGCAGTGCGTGGGAGAGCGTCGGATCGAGGGCGGCAAGGATTACGTGGAACGGAGCTTCAGGCGCTGCGAGGCTCTCGGCGTGGAGCCCGACCGGGTCTACTCAAAGCGCATCCTCGGGGAGGCCGAGCTCAGGGAGAGGCTCGCGGCCAAGCGGGACCTCGTGGCCGCCGCCGAGCCCTTCATAGCGGCGCTCTACGACTTCGTCAGGGGCTCGGGCTTCTTCTCCATGCTGACCGACGAGGAGGGATGCATCCTCTCCGTCATGGGCGACGCATCCATCCTAGAGCGGGCCTTCGCCCTCCGCATGGTGCCCGGCGCCTTCATGGACGAGGCCAGCATCGGCACGAACGCCATGGGCACGGCCCTCGCCGAGGGCAGGCCCGTGCAAGTCTCCGGCAAGGAGCACTACATCGAGGCCTACCATCGGTGGACCTGCTCCGGGGCGCCGATCCGCGACGCCGAGGGCCGCCTGATCGGCGCCCTCGACCTGACCGGAGACATCGCGGATGTGCACCAGCACACCCTCGGCATGGTCGTAGCCGCCGTCCAGGCCATCGAGAAGATCCTCGTCCTCGACGCTCGGAACCGAGCCCTCGACGAGAGCCGCCGCTTCGTGGAGGCCCTCCTCGACTCGATTACCGCGGGCATCGTCTCGGCCGACCTCGAGGGCCGGATCCTCACGGTCAACAAGCAGGCGCCCGAGCTCTTCGGCTGCGGCCGCGAGGAGCTCCTCGGATCGCGCATGGGGAGGCTCCTCCCCCGCTGGGAGGATATCCGTTCCGCCTGCCTCACGGGATCGGAGCTGCAGAACGAGGACGTCCTCGTCGAGTCGCGGACGAACAGGCTCTACCTCAACTTGGCCGTCTACCCCATCCTCGGGCCCGCCGGGGCGGGCGGCCCGCCCTCGGCCCTGATCCTCGTCTTCAAGGACGTGAAGAAGGTCAGGCGCCACGCGAACGAGATCCTCGGCCGCCGGGCCGTCTACACCTTCGACAAGATCGTGGGCGGCTCCCGGGGGCTCCGCGAGGCCGTGGAGTTCGCCAAGAAGGTGGCCGACAGCCGCTCCACCATCCTCATCACCGGCGAGTCGGGCACGGGCAAGGAGCTATTCGCCCAGGCCATCCAGAACGCCAGCTCGCGCAGGGACGAGTCCTTCGTGGTCCTCAACTGCGGGGCCATCCCGCGCACCCTCATCGAGTCGGAGCTCTTCGGCTACGCCGAGGGCGCCTTCACCGGCGCCAAGCGGGGCGGGCATCCAGGCAAGTTCGAGATAGCCGACGGGGGCACCCTCTTCCTCGACGAGATCGGGGAGATGCCCCTCGAGATGCAAACCCGCCTCTTGCGCGTCATCGAGGAGGGGACGGTGATGCGCGTGGGCGACAGCCGCGAGATCCCCGTGGACGTGCGCATCATCGCGGCGACGAACAAGGACCTGGCGGCCGAGGTCGAGCGCGGCAACTTCCGCATGGACCTCTACTACAGGCTCAACGTCCTGCCCATACGCATCCCCGCCCTCCGGGAACGGCCCGAGGACATCCCCCTCCTCGTCGCCTACTACATGGAAAAGATATCCCGAAAGCTCAACAAGCGGCCCGTGGAGATCGGTCCCGAATACCTGAACGACCTCGTGGCCAACCCTTGGCCCGGCAACATCCGCGAGCTGGAGAACCTCATCGAGCTCATGATCAACAGCGAGCGCCTCCCGCCCCTGACAGGCGCCTCGCCGAAGGACGAGGGGAGCGCGGAGGGCCGCGTGCCCGTCACCTCCCTGGAGGAGGCCGAGGCCGAGCATATCCGCCGCGTCCTAGCGGACTGCGGTAACAATGTCTCCCTAGCCGCGCGGCGCCTCGGTATCGGTCGAACCACCCTGTATCGGAAGATTGCACCGAATCGAAGCAGTGTTTTAGTATAAGACGATTCTCATATGGCGCCTGCACTATTTTGAAACAGCTCGTCGATTCTGCATGAACCAGCACCAAAAGACTCCTGTTTTCGTTGCTACAGGCCCCTTTCTACGCCGCGTTTGACAACGTTTTATCGCCTTTGCCACAATATTCCGCATCAAAGCGATCCACACCTCCCCTGGCACGGTAGTTGCTTTAGATACAACAACGTCGCTTTAGGAGGCACCATGGACAGCATTCTGCGCATCGATCTCGGAGCCAAGGACGGTCCTGCGATACATAAAGAGCCGGCCGGAGCCTATGCGGGCATGGGTGGCCGCGGCCTGACCTCGACCCTCGTCGCCAAGGAAGTCCCCCCCTCTGCCACGCCCTCGGCCCGGAGAACAAGCTCGTCATCGCCCCCGGCCTCCTCTCGGGGACCCCGGCCAGCCAGTCAGGCCGCCTTTCCATCGGCTGCAAGAGTCCCCTCACCGGCGGCATCAAGGAGTCCAACGCGGGCGGCCAGGCAGCCCAGGTCCTGGCTCGCTTAGGCTACGCCGCGATCGTCCTCGAGGGGATCCCGGCCGGCGCTCCCACCTACCTGATCCGCGTGAGCAAGGACGGGGCGGCCATCGAGGACGACCCGAGCCTCAAGGGCCTGGGCAACTACGATCTTATCGAGGTCGTGAAGAAGCGCTGGGGCGAGAAGGTGGCCTGCATCTCCATCGGGCCGGCGGGCGAGATGCGCCTCGCCGCGGCCTCCATCGCCTGCACGGACATGGAGATGCACCCCACGCGCCACGCCGGCCGCGGCGGGGTCGGGGCGGTCATGGGCTCCAAGGGAGTCAAGCTCATCGTCCTCGACGACGAGGGCTGCAAGGTCCGCGAGCCCAAGGAGCCTGAAAAGCTCAAGGCCGCCAACAAGGTCTGGGTCGAGGGCCTGAAGAAGCACCCCGTCACCGGAGGCGGCCTGCCGAATTACGGCACCAACGTCCTCACCAACATCATCAACGAGTCCGGCGGCTTCCCGACCTTCAACTTCCAGCGGGGCCAGTTCGAGGGCGCCTCCAAGATCTCCGGCGAGACCTGCGCCGCCCTCGAGACCCAGCGCGGAGGCCTGGCCACCCACGGCTGCCACCGCGGCTGCGTGATCCAGTGCTCGGGCATCTACAACGACGCGAAGGGGAACTACGTCTCAAAGCAGCCCGAGTACGAGACCGTCTGGGCCCACGGCGCCAACTGCGGCATCGACGACATGGACGCGATCGCCCTCCTCGACCGCCTCGACGACGACATCGGCCTGGACACCATCGACATGGGCGCGGCCATCGGAGTGGCCATGGAGGCCGGCCTCATCAAGTTCGGCGACAAGGAGGGCGCCATCGACCTGGTCAGGCAGGTCGGCAAGGGCACGCCCCTGGGCCGGATCATCGGATCGGGCGCCGCCACCGTCGCCAAGGTCTTCGGCGTCGAGCGGGCCCCCGTGGTCAAGGGCCAGGCCCTGCCCGCCTACGATCCCCGCGCGATCATGGGCATCGGCGTCACCTACGCCACCACGCCCATGGGAGCCGACCACACAGCCGGCTACGCCATCGCGACCAACATCCTCAAGTGCGGCGGCTTCGTCGATCCCCTCAAGCCCGAGGGCCAGATCGAGCTGTCCCGCAACCTCCAGATCGCGACCGCGGCGATAGACGCCACCGGCATGTGCCTCTTCATCGCCTTCGCCGTGCTCGACCAGCCCGAGACCTTCCAGGCCCTCATCGACATGATCAACGCCTTCTACGGCCTCTCCCTCACGGGCGACGACGTGACCGCCCTCGGCAAGTCCATACTCAAGACGGAGCGCGACTTCAACAAGGCCGCCGGCTTCACCAAGGAGATGGACAGGCTGCCTAACTACTTCAAGCGCGAGGCGGTGGCGCCGCACAACGTGACCTTCCAGGTCAAGGACGAGGACCTCGACCGGGTCTTCAACTGGTAGCCGTGGCGGGCACCGCGGAGGGCCGCGCCGCCTCGGCGCGGCCCCTCACCATCGAGCTCGCCGATGGCGATCCGGCCTGGGGCCGGGCCGACGCCCTCCTCCAGGCCGGCTTCCTCCTCGAGACCAGGCCGGGAGCCAGCGCGCGGGAGTTCATGCGCGAGGCCATCGGCCTCGAGGAGGACTACATCGAGGGCGTGGTGAGCACGGTCTTCATAGACGCCGAGCCGGTGGACGACATCGACGCCGCGACCTTGAGGCCCGATTCGCTCATCGCGCTCTCAGCGGCCATGCCGGGGCTGGCCGGGGCGGTCATGAGGCGCAAGAGCCCCTACGCCTCCTTCCGCGAGGCCATCAGCTACGCGGCGCGGGCCGGCGCCGGGCCGCGCGAGGAGGCCGCCTCGGGCGCGGGCATGCGCGCCGGCGGGAGCTCTTCGGATGCCCGGACCGCGGGGACGACCGCGCTCGTGCGGGTCAAGCTCTTCAACTCGGTCATGCGCGACCGGGGCCGCGCGACCCTGGCCCGCGGCGTCCTCGCCGAGCCCGGGTCGGCCGCGGGAATCTGCGCCGGCCAACCCGGGGCGGCTGCTGCGGTGCTCGCGGCCGCTGCCGCGGGGAATCTCCTCCGTCTGCGCGTCCTCGCCGCAGCGGGAGGCAGGAGATGAAGGTCACCATCAAGCTCTTCGCCTCGCTCAGGGCGGGCCGCTTCGATTCGGAGCAGAGGGAGCTTCCCGCGGGCTCGGACCTGGCCGCGGCCATCACCGCTGCGGGCGTGGAGGCGAGGGAGGCCGCCGTCGTCTTCGTCAATTCGCGGCACGCCGAACCTGCTCGGCCTCTCGCCGAAGGGGACGTGGTCGCGATTTTCCCCCCGGTGGGCGGCGGCTGATGGGAGCGGGGCTCGCCGAGTTCCTCGCGGCCTCGGCCCGGGGCGGCCTCCTGCCCTGGCAGGCCGAGCAAGAGGCCGCCGCGCGCTACGGGGCGGGGGCGCGCGAGGTCGAGGCGGCGGCACTCGGCTCGGGGCTCATGCCCTCCCGCTACGCGCGCAACGCCGGCACGATCGGCCTGGCCGGCCAGGCCAGGCTCCACGCCGCGACGGTCGTCGTGGCGGGCTGCGGGGGCCTGGGCGGCTACCTCGTCGAGCTCCTGGCCCGCCTTGGCGTCGGCGCGATAGTGGCCGTCGACCCCGACTCCTTCGAGGAGAGCAACCTCAACCGTCAGCTCCTGGCCACGGTCTCTAGCCTCGGCCTGCCCAAGGCCGAGGCCGCCGCTAGGAGGATTCGCGAGATCAACCCGGCGGTCATCGCGCGGCCCGTGCGGGCCATCCTGGATTCGCGCAACGCGCCGGCGATCCTCGAGGGCGCCGACGCGGTCGCCGACGGGCTGGACCGCATCGAGTCCAGGCGGGATGTCGCATCGGCCTGCGCCGCCCTGGGCGTCCCCTTCGTCCACGCGGCCGTGGCCGGTTGGTACGCCCAGGCCACGGTCCAGGCCCCGGGCTCGCGGGCGGTCGAGGAGCTCTACGGCCCGAGGGAGGGCGCGGGCGTCGAGTCGGACCTCGGCAATCCCGCCTTCGCCCCCGCCCTCGCCGCGGCCATCGAGGCGGCGGAGACATGCAAGCTCCTCCTCGGCCTAGGCCGAGGCCTGGCCGGCAGGCTGCTCTCGGTGGACCTCCTGGCCATGGAGTCGGCCGAGTTCCCCCTCTAGGCCGCGGATCAGAACATGCAGCGGAAGAGGCCCGTGCACCAGAGGCAGGCGGCGCAGGGCTCGGCGTTCATATGGCAGTCCTGCTCGAATTCGGGGAGCTGGACGTAGTCGCAGAGCGCGAGGTTGCAGTTCAGGCAGTAAGGATACTCGTAGCGCAGGACGTTGGCGCGGAAGGCGGCGAAGGCGCGCTCGTTCCAGAGCTCGAGTATGCCTTTCTCGGCCAGGGAGCCGAAGCTCCGCGGCGCGACGCGCTTCTCGAAGCCGCCGGCGAAGCAGTCGTAGCGGTGCCAGAGGAAGTAGCAGGGGTGTATCTCCCCCGAGCGCGAGACGAAGGCAGAGCCCCCCTCGACGAACTCGCACTCGCGCGCGCTCCTCGGCGCGACCGCGGGCAGGGAGATATCGAGGCCGCGGGCGGCGGCCTCCTCGGCCGCCGCGCCGAAGGCCGCGCGGGCGCGCTCCGCGAGTCCGGGATCGAGCCGCAGGAGGCGCTCGACGTTGAGCGATATGCCCCTAGCCTGGGCTTCGTCCTGCATCCGCGTTACCAGGCTCACTATCTCCCGCTCCTCGGGGTCCTTGTCGTAGCGCATGAAGACCTCGGGATATCGGCCTATGTCGACGCCGCGCGCCTGGCCCTCGGCCCGGTAGCGCCCGAGCAGCTCGCGGGCGAGGTCGAGGCTCGCGTCGTAGGCCGCCTCGGCGAGGGCCTCCCGGCCGTAGGGCAGGAGCTGGCTCACGACGACGAAGCGCGCCCCCTTCATGGCGGCCCAGCGAACGAGGTCAGGCAGCTCCTCGAGGTTGCTCTTCCGCGCGACGACCTCGATGCCGAGGAAGAAGTCCCCCCTGCCCGCATCCCTCGCCGCGCGGCCCAGGGCCTCGACCGAGGCCGAGGCCGCACCGAGCTCTCCTCCCGCCCGAATGCCGCGAAAGAGCTCGGGATCAAGCGAGTCGAGGGAGACGCAGGCGCGGTCGAGGCCGGCGTCGAGGAGGCCGAGGGCTCGTTCCCGGTCTACGAGGAGGCCGTTCGTCTGGAAGCCGATCTGGCCCGAGGCGGGCATCGAACGCCGCGCCAGGCGAATGAAGAGCTCGAGCCCCGGATGAAGGAGGGGCTCGCCCAGGCCGCTCAGGACGAGGGAATCGAGGTGGGGGAAGGCTGGCTCGAGGGCGCGGAAGACATCCTCGCCCATGTCTCCCCAGTCCCCGCTGGCCATGCCCTCGCTCTGCCGCGGACAGGCGGCGCAGGCGAGGTTGCAGCGCGTCGTGGTCTCGACGACGAGGCGGGAGGGATAGGCGAGGAGGGCCTTCTCGCCCATCCCGGGGCCTTCTCGAACCATGTGCGAAGCTTCCGGCAGACCGCCCCGCCTTGTCAATATCGCGAGTCCGACGATAGCGCCTGCCCGGCTCGCCGAGATGCACGATGTCCCGGAGCAGGGCTCCAGGGGCTCTTCAGCGTAGCCGCGCTTTAGGACTTGACACATTGTACTAGTTCAATCATCATTGTACTAGATGAATAGGACAATGATCGATCGGGACTTCCGCGTCGCCCTGGACGCCTCGGGCGGGGTTCCCTTCTACCGCCAGATCATCCAGCAGATCGAGCACGCGATCCTCGCGCGGAAGCTCGAGCCGGGGGACCGGCTCCCGACCATCCGCGCCCTCGCCATCGAGCTCAAGATCAACCCGAACACCATAGCCCGGGCCTACGGGGAGCTCGAGATCAGGGGGATCGTCGTCACCCAGGTGGGCAGCGGCACCTACGTCTCGAACCGCCCCGTGGACTCGGCCCGGGCCGAGCTCGAGAGCAGGATCGAGGCGAAGGTCGCCGCCTTCGTCCGCGACATGGAGGCCCTCGGGCTGGACCGGGAGCGGGCCATCGGGCTCATCCGCGATTACGAGGAGGATTGATATGTGGTTCCCCAGAAAAGCCGAGGAGCAGCCCCTGATCAAGAACGCCCGGAGGGAGGGCCGGCGGCGGGACTTCGGCTTGAGCGCCGTCGGGCTCGGCCTCCTCGCCCTCCTCGCGGCCTTCGGAATAGCCGCGCGGCTCCTCGCGGGGCCGGCGCCCTCGGCCCTGGACTTCGGCCTCCTCCTCGGGGCGCCCCTGGCCTCCGCGGCCGCGATGACCCTTTTCCCGCGCTGGAGCGCGGCCCTGAAATTCCTCATCCTGGCGGCCTGCGCCGCCGCGGCCTGGAAGCTCTCGCGGGGCGGGGGCGGGGCCCCGGGCCTCTCGCTCGCCTTCGCGACGACGGGGACCCTCGCCGCCCCCATGGTCCAGAAGCTGGAGGAGTGGGAGCGGGCCATCGTCCTGCGCTTCGGGAAGTTCCTCCGCGTGCGGGGGCCGGGGCTCTTCCTCATCGCGCCCCTCGCGGACCGGGTCGCGCGCGTGGTGGACCTCCGCATCCGCGTGACGGATTTCTCCGCGGAGACGACCCTGACCCGCGACTCGGTGACGGTGACGGTCGACGCCCTCTGCTTCTGGCTCGTTTGGGACGCGGAAAAGGCGGTCTGCGAGGTCCAGGACTTCGAGGAGGCCGTCGTCCTCTCCTCCAAGACCGCCCTCCGCAACGCGATCAGCAAGAACGACCTCTCCGCCTTCCTCGAGCGCGGGGACGAGATCGAGGAGCAGATCAGGGACGAGGTGGACAAGAAGACCACCGAGTGGGGCATCACGGTCCAGCACATCGAGATCACCGACATCCAGATACCCGAGGTCCTCCAGGACTCCTTGAGCCGCCTCGCCCAGGCCGAGCGGGAGAAGAAGGGCCGGATACTCCTGGCCGAGGCCGAGATCGAGATCGCCCGCCGCCTCGAGGAGGCGGCGCGGATCTACGACGCGCACGAGACGGCCATGAAGCTCAAGAGCCTGTCCATCCTGAACGAGGGCCTCAAGGCCGGGAACTCCATGATGCTCGTGCCCAACTCCATCACCGAGGAGCTCAAGTCGAAGGACCTCTTCGGCCTCCAGGCCCTCGGCGAGGCGAGGCGGCGCGAGGCCGGGACGGACCCGGGCGTAGGGCGAGGGGCCTCGGGGAAAGGGGACGGGGCTCCCGAGGGAGGGCGGCCATGAAGGTCGTGGAGACGGCCGGCCTGTCCAAGGACTACTCGCTCAACGGCATCACCGTGAGCGCGCTCCGGGGCGTGAGCCTGGCCTTCGAGAGCGGGGAGTTCGCGGCGGTCGCGGGTCCCTCGGGGAGCGGCAAGTCGACCTTCCTCCACCTCGTCGGCTGCCTCGACGCGCCGAGCGCCGGCTCGGTCTCCATCGCCGGGACCGACGTCGCATCCCTCTCGCGCAGGGAGCTCGCCCTCCTCCGCCGCGGCAGCATCGGCTTCGTGTTCCAGGCCTACAACCTCATTCCCGTCCTCAGCGCGGCGGAGAACGTGTCCCTGCCCCTCACCCTCCTCGGCGTCCCGGCGGCAGAGGCGCGCGAGCGCGCCGGGCGCGCCCTCGAAGAGGTGGGGCTCGCGGAGCTGGGCAAGCGGAGGCCCAAGGAGATGTCGGGGGGCCAGCAGCAGCGCGTCGCGATAGCCCGGGCCCTGGTCAAGAAGCCCGCCCTCATCCTCGCCGACGAGCCCACCGCTAACCTCGACTCGAAGACGGGCCGCGAGATCCTCGAGCTCATGCTCGCCCTCAATAGGAGCGAGGGCACGACCTTCATCTTCTCCACACACGACGCCATGGTCATGGAGTACGCGAGGAGGCTCGTCCTCCTCCGGGACGGGCTCGTCGAGACGGAGCGGACGAGATGAGCGCGGCGGGGGCGCGCGACATCGCGGCCATGGCGCTGCGCAACCTCTCCCGGCACAAGGCCAAGACCGCCATCACCGCGGTCGCCGTCGCCGTGAGCGTCTCCCTCTACATCTTCATGGACGGCTGGCTCCTGGGCATGAACCTCGACTCGAGGCGGAACATCGTCTCCTACGAGATCGGGGCCGCGAAGGTCCAGGCTGCGGCCTACTTCGAGAAGAAGGACGAGCTGCCGATGCACGAGTCCTTCGCGGGCTGGAAGCCCCTGGCCGAGAGCCTGGAGCGCGCGGGCTACGCGGTCGCCCCGCGCTTCGTCTTCTCCGGCACCCTGTACTCGCGCTCGGGCTCGGCTCCCCTCGTCATCGACGCCGTGGACGTCGGCCTCGAGGGCCGGGTCCTGCGCTATCCCTCCTCGCTCGAGGCGGGGCGCTTCCCCGCCCCGGGCCGGCTCGAGCTGGCCATCGGCTCCATGGCCGCGGAGAAGCTCCGCGTCGGCATACCCTCCCGTCCGACGCCCGAGGAGCTCGAGGAGCTCGCCGGGGCGGCCCGGGACGCCGAGGAGGAGGCCTTCGTGCGCGGCCTCTACGGCCCCGCCCCCGAGGACGAGGCCGCAGCCGCCCTCGAGGCCCGCAAGCTCGCCCTGAAGCCCGGGGCCTCGGAGGCCGAGCTCGCGAGGCTCTGGGAGATACTCTCGGCCTCGGGGCGGATGGACGTCCGCATCTCGACGGTCATCGACCAGAAGGCCGAAGACGGCTCGGGCAGGATCCTCCACGTCAACCAGCTCATCGACGCATCCGTCGTCGGCGTGATCAACTCGCCCAACCCCAAGACCAACGGCAACGTGGCCTTCATGCCCCTCGACAGCCTCCAGGACGAGGCGGGCCTCATGCTCGGGGGCAAGGTGACGGAGCTCCTCGTGCGCCGCTCGGGCGCGAGCGACGCCGAGCTCCCGGGCAGGGACGAGAGCGCGGCCGCCGTCAGGGAGGCCCTCGGCCCCGCCCTGCCCCCGGGCCTCGAGGTCCACGGCTGGCTGGACTACGTCGACGACTACATCGCCGCCTCGCGGGGCGACCAGGTCTCGACGCGGATCATGATCCTCATGCTCTTCGTCCTCTCCTTCATCGGGATAGCCAACACCATGCTCATGGCCATCCTCGAGCGCACCAAGGAGACGGGCATGCTCAGGGCCCTGGGCATGACCGACGGCCAGGTGGTCGCCGCCTACATGATCGAGGCGGCCTGCATCGGGGCGATGGGCTCCCTCGCCGGCATCGCGATCGGATGCCTCATCAACGTCCCGATGGTGGCCCACGGGCTGGACTACTCGGCGATGGCCGAGCAGATCGGGGGCGACTACGGCTACCGCATCACCGCCCTCTTCCGCTCCGCCTGGAACCCGCCCGTCATCGTCCTATCGGGCATCGTCGCCACCGCGCTCTCCGCCGCGGCGGCCCTCCTCCCGAGCCTGCGGGCGCTCAGGATGCCGGTGACCGAGAGCCTGCGCTTCGAGTGAGGAGGAAGGCCATGGAGGGGCGGATGGAAGGGACAGGCGGCCTCGGGGCGCTCGCCACGATCGCGTACCGCAACATCTGGCGGAACGGGAGGCGCACGGCCCTCTGCGTCGTCGCCGTCGCGATCGCGGTCTTCTTCAACATCTTCATGCAGTCCTGGATCGACGGCATGATGGACAGCATCGAGGAGGTCGTGCGCACCTTCGAGACGGGCCACGTCAACGTCGTCTCCTCGGGCTTCGAGGCGGAGCGGGAGTACTGCCCGGTCCAGTACCCCATCGCCGAGGGCCGGAGCGCCGACGAGCTCGCCGACGAGATCGAGGCCCTGCCGGGGGTCCGCGCGGCCCTGCCGCGGATCACGGCCTACGCGACCCTCTTCGACTCCACCGTCAAGCACGCCCTCCTCTGGGGCGTGCGCCCCGCGCGCGAGCTGGCGATCAACCACTGGAACCTCACCGACCGCGACGATGGCCTCGTCGCGGGCCGCTTCCCCGGGGAGGGAGCCAACGAGTGCGCCATCGGCGCGGCCCTCGCCCGCAAGACCGGGCTCGGGATCGGCGACAAGCTGCCCCTCAAGACGGTCTCCGCGCAGTTCTCGGACAAGTACTGGAGCCCGACCATCGTCGGCGTCTTCGAGTTCGACTACGCGAGGTACGACGAGGGGGTCATCCTCGTCTCCTTCGAGCGCCTCGGGCGCATCCTCGGCCTCGGGGGCGCGACGCAGCAGCTCTTCGTCTACGCCGAGGAGGCCGGGCGCAGCGCCGAGCTCAGGGACGAGGTCGCGCGCCTGCTCGGCCCGGGCCACGTCGTCCGCGAGTGGGCCGACAATTACTGGGTCGCCGTCATGCGCCAGAGCTCCTTCCTCTACGTCATCGTCTTCGCCGTGTTCCAGGTGGTGGCGAGCTTCCTCATCGTCAACACGGTCCTCATGGTGATCCACGAGCGGATCAAGGAGATCGGCATGATGGGCGCCCTCGGGATGACCAGGCGCGAGATCGTGCTGGTCTTCTTCTTCGAGGCCTTGATCCTGAGCGTCATCGGCGCCCTCGCGGGCTGCCTCCTCGGGGGCCTCGTCACCAAGGTCGGCTCCCTCTTCCCCATCGACACGGAGGTCTTCACGGGAGGCGGCATGAAGGACCTGCCTTTCTCCGGGACCATCTTCATCGCATTCTCCCCGGCGAACATCGCGAGGGGATTCGCCTTCGGCGTGGCCGTCTCGGCGGCCTGCACCATCCTGCCCTCGCTGAAGAGCGCCTTCGTGGAGCCCGTCGAGGCACTCCGGCGCTAGGTCCGGGAAAAGGAGCGCGTTATGCGAACTAAATACTTCCGGGCGGCCCTCGCCGCCCTCGCCCTCGCCTCGGCCGGCGCCGCGGCGGCAGCCGCCCCGAGCGCCGCCTCGCTCCTCGAGCGCGTGGACGCGAACGAGGTCTACGCCTCGATCAGCTACGAGGGCGAGATGGTCATCGAGTACCAGGGCAAGCGCTACGTGAAGACCTTCGCCGCCTCGGCGAAGGGCTCGGCCAACAGCTACGTGGAATTCACGAACCCCGAGGACCGAGGCACCAAGTACCTGAAGAAGGAAGGCCGGCTCTACGTCTACTCGCCGGACGCCGAGGAGGTGATGCTCATCTCGGGCCACCTGCTCAAGGAGTCGATGATGGGCTCGGACCTCTCCTACGAGGACACGATCGACAACGAGACCCTCTCGGCCCGCTACGTCCCGACCCTCGCGGGCGAGGAGGAGGCCGGGGGAAGGAGGGCCTGGGTCCTCGACCTCGCCGCCAAGAGGAGGACCGAGAGCTACCCGAGGCAGAAGCTCTGGATCGACGCCGAGACGGGGGACCTCCTCCGCTACGAGCTCTACGCCCTCTCGGGGGCCAAGCTCAAGGAGTACCGCCTCATCAAGGCCGAGCCCATCGGGGACCGGCGCTTCCCCGTCGAGGGAGAGATGCGCGACCTCCTGCGCAAGGGCAGCCGGACGGTATTCAAGATGAGGAAGGTCGTCCTCGACGCCCCGATCCCCGATTCCCTGTTCAGCATGAAGAGCCTCGAACGATGAGCGCGCGGCGCCTCGAGAAGCGCGCGGGAAGCCGCGCGCGGCGCGCCCTCGGCCGCCTATCGCGCCTGGCCCTGGCCCTCCTCTGCGCGGCCCCGCGGGCCTTCGCCGAGCCCGAGCTCTCGGGCTCCATCGAGTCGGGCCTGTCGGGCTCGGCGGGGACAGGGGGAGCCGCCGCCTTCTCCTGCGGCTTCGAGGAATTCGCCAACCTCAGGCTGAGGACGAGGGTCGGGGAGGCGGGGACGGTCTACGCGGCGATCAACCTGGTCGCGGCCTCGGGCGAGGCGGCGCGGAGGGCCGCCCTCCTCGAGGCCGCCGCGCCGGGCCCCCTCGCGGCCTCCTCCTTCGCCGCGGGCTCGGGCTACGCCGCGGCCCTCGAGCTCGAGCGCCTCTACTTCCGCCTCGAGGGCGAGGGCGCCGACCTCCAGGCCGGCCTCCAGCGCCTGGCCTTCGGCTACGGCCAGGCCTTCAGCCCCTCGGACTTCCTCAGCCCGCCCAATCCCCTCCACCCCGAGGCCCGGCCCCGGGGGCGCCTGGGCCTCGCGGCCTCGGCCTACCCCGCGGACTCGGCCAAGCTCGGGGCCTTCGCCTTCGCGGGGACCGATCCCCTCGAGGCCGACGGGGGCGGGACCCTCCTCGGCGCCCAGGCGGAGCTCCACGGCGCGGCGGCGAGCATCCAGGCCCTCTACGCCTTCGAGGCGCCGGGCCCGGAGGCGGAGCTCGGCCTCCACCGCGCCGGCCTCTCGCTCAAGCTCGAGGCCGGGGCGGGCATAGCGCTCGACCTGCTGTACAGCTACGACGCCGAGGATCCCGCGGGCCTCGCCGGCCTCGAGGCGAGCCTCGGCGCCGACTACTCATTCCTGGACGGCGACCTCTACGTCCTGGGCCAGTACCTCTACAACGGGCCCGGCCCCCTCGACCCGGAGGACGAGATCGGAGAGCTCTACGCCGAGGCAGGCTGGTACGAGACCGCCCCCCTCGAGCGGCTCCCGGCCGCGGAGGGGCTACGCGAACTCAACCGGAGGAACTACCTCTACGCCTCGCTCGCCTATCGCGTCGATGACTACACGAGCGCGACGCTCTCCTGCCTGGCCGGCCTCGACGACCTCTCCTTCTCGCCCGCGCTGGAGCTGGAGCACGAGCCCTTCCAGGGCATGGTTCTGAGCTGCCGCTGCCGCCTCCCCCTGGACCCGCGGAGCTTCTCCTCGGGCGGGGAGCGGGGCGAGCTCGGCCCCGACAACTCGGGCAGCCTGGCCTCGGTGGAGCTCAAGGCGAAGCTGCGCTTCTAGACGGCCGGGGAGCGTCCGGGATGGGGACTCAACATCAAAGATTAAACTTGAAGAAAATAACGTCCCCGTCCTGGACGACGTACTCGCGGCCCTCCTGGCGGAGCTTGCCGGCGGCCTTGATGGCGTGCTCGGAGCCGAGGGCCTCGAGGTCGGCGTAGCGGTAGACCTCGGCCTTGATGAAGCCCTTCTCGAAGTCGGTGTGGATGACGCCCGCGGCCGCCGGGGCCTTGTCCCCGGCCTTGATCGTCCAGGCCCGGCACTCGTCCTCCCCCGCCGTGAAGAAGGTCCGCAGCCCCAGGAGATGGTAGGCCGCGTGGATCAGGGCGGAGAGGCCCGACTCCTCCAGGCCGAGCTCGGAGAGGAAGTCGCGCTTCTCCTCCTCGCTCTCGAGGTCGGCGAGCTCGGCCTCGAACTTGCCGCAGATGACCACGCACTCGGCGCCCTCGGCGGCGGCGATCCCCTTGACCGCCTCGATATGCGCGTTGCCCGACCTCACTCCCTCCTCGTCCGCGTTGCAGACGTAGATCTCGCGCTTGACCGTGATGAGGAAGGAGCGCTTGAGGGCCTCGGCCTCCTCGGCGTCGAGGGCCACGGATCGGGCGGGCCGGCCCTCCTGGAGGGCGGGGCGGATCTTGTCGAAGGCCGCGAGCTCGCGCTCGGCCTCCTTCTTCTTGGCCTGGTCCTTGAGCTCCTTCTGGAGCTTCTCGGCCCGCTTGTCGATGGTCTCGAGGTCGGCCAGGGCGAGCTCGAGGTGGAGCATCTCGATGTCGTCGGCCGGGCTGACCTTGTTGGAGACATGGGGCACCTCGGGGTCCTCGAAGCAGCGCACGACGTGGACCATGAGGGCCGAGTCCCGGATGTGGGAGAGCATCTGGTTGGTGGCGCCCTCCTTCTTGGAGGCGGCGGAGGCGAGGCCCGCGATATCCACGAACTCGACGGTGGCTGGCACGCGGCGCTTGGGCTTGAAGAGCTCGGTCAGCTTGTCCAGGCGGACGTCGGGCACGGCGACGATGCCGAGGTTGGGATTCTTCGAGCCCGAGGAGAAGCTCGAGGTCTCGGCCTTCACCCTCGTCAGGGCGGTGAAGATGGTGGTCTTGCCCACGGTGGGCAGGCCGATGATTCCGCAGTTAAGGGGCATGGATGACCTCGCGCTTCATGTCGTATACGCCACTGTAGCCCGTATCCGGCCCACGGGTCAACGAAGGCCCGGGGGCGAGCGGAGGTCGATGATTTCATATATCGAAACATGCGCTTTAGAAATTGATCCGGTCCCCTTTACGGCTCGGCGGAAGGGGTGTACCATGGGCTTCGCCCCGCGGGCGAGCGACTCGCGCGGGGCCCACAGACCGACGAGGAGCCGCCCATGCTCGATCTCGATTCCCTCTACTCCAAGAACGCCAACAACATGAAAAAATCCGTCATCCGCGAGCTCTTGAAGCTCACCCAGCAGCCGGACATCATCTCCTTCGCCGGCGGCCTCCCGGCGCCGGAGCTCTTCCCGGTCGAGGAGCTCCGCCAGGCCGCCGACCGTGTCTTCACCGGCAGCCCGAAGAAGGCCCTCCAGTACGGGACCACCGAGGGCGAGAGCGAGCTCAAGGCCGAGCTCATCAAATTCGAGGAGCGCCAGGGCGTCAAGCTCGGCAAGGACAACCTCCTCGTCGTCTCGGCGAGCCAGCAAGCCCTCGACATGGTCCCGAAGATCTTCATGGACCCCGGCGACTACTGCATAGCCGGGAGCCCGACCTACGTCGGCACCATCCAGGCCGTCCAGTCCTACCAGGGCCGCGTCCTGGGCGTGCCATTCAGCCCCGAGAACGACGGCTTCGACCTGGTCGAGCTCGAGAAGCGCTACGCCCGGGCCCTGCGCGACGGCAAGCGGGTCAAGTTCGTCTACGTGATCCCGGATTTCCAGAACCCGACGGGCATCTGCTGGAGCCTCGAGAAGCGCAAGGCCCTCCTCGCCTTCGCGTATAGGCACGACCTCCTCATCGTCGAGGACTCGCCCTACCGCGAGATCCGCTTCCTCGGCGAGACCCTCCCCTCGATCTACCAGCTCGACCAGCAGTCCGAGGACCGGCAGATCGTCGTCAACCTCAAGACCTTCTCCAAGATCCTCATCCCCGGCGCGCGCGTCGGCTGGATCATGGCCAGGCCGGAGATCATCGCCAAGTTCGTCATCGCCAAGCAGGCCATGGACCTCTGCACCAACGTGTTCGCGCAGATGTGGCTCGCCGAGTACCTCAAGACCGGCAAGATCTACGACCACGTCAAGGAGATCAACGCGAACTACCGCGAGAAGCGGAACTTCATGGTCGAGATGCTCGAGAAGTACATGCCCAAGCGCTTCGACCTCGGCTGGACGAGGCCCGAGGGCGGCCTGTTCCTCTGGATCAGCCTCCCCTCGTACATCGACACCGAGAAGCTGCTGCCCAAGGCCCTCGAGCAGAAGGTGGCCTACGTCATCGGCTCGGCCTTCTACTTCGACGAGCCCGAGCACAACGCGATGCGCCTCAACTTCTCCTACGCGTCGCGCGAGCAGATCGAGGCGGGCGTCCAGAGGCTCGCCAAGGTCATCTCCGACGAGATAGCCCTCCACGACTCGGGGCCCCGCGGCCAGACGAGTCCCGAGGGGCTCTAGCCTCCGCGGCGGGGCCTAGCCTTTCGGGGCCGCGGGGGGGACGGCGACGACGAAGCGCTCCCCGCCGAGGGCCGAGGCCTCGCGGCGGAGCTCCCCGCCGAGCTGGGCGGCGAGGGCGCGGGCTATGCCGAGGCCGAGCCCCTCCCGCGGCGGGCCCTCCCCCGCGCCGCGCCCGTCGTCCTCCACCGAGAGCTCGAAGCCGAGCTCGGCCGAGCCCGCGGCCCGCGCGACGACGAGGCCCCTGCGGCGCCCCTCGAAGGCGTGCTCGTAGCAGTTGGCCAGGAGCTCGGTGGCGGCCAGGCAGGCGGGCAGGGCCTTGTCGGCGGGCAGCACGAGCCCGCCCCCGTCGATGCGCGTCTCCACGTCCAGGCCGGCCCGCCTCCTGCCCTGCTCCGCGTCGGCCGCGATGCCCTCGAGGCAGGAGCCCAGGTCGACCTCGACGAGCGAGGCGCCCTTGTACAGCTCGTCGTGGACGAGGGCCATGCCGTGGACCCTAGCCCTCGTCGCGGCGAGGGCCGAGGAGACCGCCGCGTCCCCGCTCTCGGAGATCTGGAGGCTGACGAGGCTGGCGATCACCTGCAGGTTGTTCTTGACGCGGTGGTGCACCTCGCGCAGGAGCTCCTCCTTCTCGGCGAGGGAGGAGCTGAGCTCCTCGTTGCGCTCCGTTATGGTCCTCACCATGCCGGCCACCCCCTGGGCGATGGCGTCGATCTCGTCGCCGCCGCCGCCCAGGCCCTCGGCCAGGGGGCCGAAATCGCCTATCGCGATGCGCGACATCGAGGCCTCGAGCCGCTCGACGCGGCCCGCCACGTCGCGGTCCAGGAAGTGCTTGGCCAGGCGGAAGGCGGCTACGGAGGAAAGGAGGCAGGCCGCCGCCGCCGCGAGCCCGACGAGGACGCGGAAGCGCTCGATCGGGCGCAGGTCCACCGCGAGGACGGCGAAGCGCGACTCCCGGGCTATGTCGCTCCCGGGGGATCCGTCCTCCACATGGAGGACGAGGGTCTCCGTCCGGCCCTGGACCGAGCTCGCCTTCCCGGCGGCGCGGGCGGCCGAGACCAGGGGCAGGAGGGCGGGCCGGGCCACGCCCTCGCGGGCGAAGGACCAGACCCAGCCCCCGGCGAGGCCGACGAGGTCGTCGATGCGCACCAGGGGCGGCGTGCCGGCCGAGGGCGCGGGGCCGCCCAGGACGAGGCCGAGGAAGGCGGCGTAGCCGCCGGGGTAGGAGGCGTCTATGGAGTCGCGCAGGCTCGTCGAGGCCTCGACGATGACCTCGCTGTCGGCGGGGGAGTGGTAGTGGTAGCTCGCGGCGAGGCCCGTGCGCGCCGAGTGGGAGAGCCCCTGGTGGGCCATCTTCCCGCTGCCGTAGAGGGCGCGGAGGGCGGCGGCCGACTTCTTGCCCGCGGCGAGGATGTCGAGGCCGAAATCGGGGGCGAAGGAGGTGGCGAGGATGTGGCCGTCGGGGCCGACGAGGTAGATCTCGCTCACGCCCAGCTCCTCGGCGGCGGCCCGGAGCTCCGCGGCGCTCGCCCGGCCGATCGCCGCAACGTCGGGGTAGCGCCGGCCGAGCTCGCGGAGGGCGGCCTCCGAGGAGGCCCTGTTCAGCCGCTCCTGCCCGGCCACGATGAAGTCGTAGATCGCGAAGCGGGCCCGGGCCTCGGCGAGGCTCGACTCCCGGGCCGCGGCGTAAGCCTCGCGGAAGAGGAGCTCCCCGACGGAGATGACGACGAGGGCCGTGGCCAGGCCGCAACCCAAGACGGCCGCCACCAGGCTCCTATAGATGCTGAAGCGCAGTACTTTCTTCTTGCCCATACGAGACCGGGAGCCAGCCTAGCCCTCCCGCGGGGAAATAGCAAGCCGCGGCGCCGCGCCGGCGGCGGACCTAGGCCCGGCCAGCTATTAAGGCTATGCCCTCGAGCGCGAGGTCGGGCACGAAGCGCCCGAGCCGGGTCCGCGAGAGCATGGCCTCGCCTATGGCCTCGCCGGTCCCGATCACGGGGATCGCCTCCGCGGGCGCGCCGGCGGAGGCTATCTCCTCGCGCATGAGCTGGACCAGCCGCGCCACGAGGCCTTCGTAGCCGAGGACCACCCCCGCCTGCACCGACTGGGAGGTGTTCTTCCCGATCGCGCGCCTGGGGATCTCGAGCCTGACCTCGGGAAGCTGGGCCGCGGCCGCGCGCAGAGCGTGGGCCGCCGACTCGAGGCCCGGCGCGATCGCCGCGCCGAGGAAGTCGCCCGAGGCGTCGATCGCCGAGACCGTGAGCACCGCGCCGAAGTCCACGACGACGCAGGCCCCGCCGGCCAGCTCCCGCGCGGCCGCGGCCGCGCAGACCAGGTCGCTCCCGACCTCGGAGGGGTTGTCGGTCCTGATCCGCACGCCGCTCTTGACGCCGGGCCCGACGATGGAGGCCTTTACGCCGAAGGCGGTCTCGGCGGCCGCGGCGAGCTTCTGGGTCAGGGCGGGCACCACGCTCGAGATCCAGGCCTCGCCCACGAGGCCGCCTTCCGCCGCGAAGACGCCCGGGGCCGAGCCCGAGGCCTCGGCCGCGGCGAGGCAGAGGAGGTGGGCGTACTCGTCGGGGCTCCGGTCGTGGTAGGCGCCGAAGGCCCGCAGGGCCTTCCAGCCCCCCGCGTCGCGGAAGCCCACCCGCACCGCCCGATTCCGGGCGTCTATCGCGAGGAGCATCTCACTCGCCTTCCTCGTCGGCGAGGCGCGAGCGCCCCCGCGCGCCTGCGACGCCCTTCCAGGCCGAGACCACGGCCGCGGTGAGGACCGCGGCGGCGGCCGCCTCGACGGGGCCGTTCGCGACGAAGACACCGGCCGCCGCGGCCGGGGGAAGGGCGCCGAGGAGGCAGAGGGCGCCGAGCACGAGGAAGGAGTGGGCCAGGGAGCCGACAGCCCCCGCGACCGCCGCCGCGGCCGCGGCGGCCTTGCCCCTGAAGGCGCGGAAGGCGAGCCAGGCGACCAGGGGGAAGGCCAGCCTCGGCAGGACCGAGACCAGGGGGTTCACGAAGAAGGGATCGACCGGCCCGTTGGGCGCCACCGACGCCCGCACGAGGGCGGCGACCCCGAAGATGCCCCCCGTCACCGCGCCGACCCAGGGCCCGCCCAGGACGGCGCCGACGATGGCGGGCACGTGCATGGTCGTGAGCGAGGCGCCCGCGAACCAGGGGATCATCCCCAGCGGCGTGAGGATGAGGACGATCGAGACGGCGCCGAGGGCGCCGGCCATCACCACCTTGCCGACGGAAGTAGGAACGCTCATCGTAGACCTCCCGCGCGCCGGGCGCGCATCGTCAAATCCTAAGCAGGGATCCCGCGGCGAAGGCCGCGGCGCAGGAAAGGAGGAGGGCGGCCCTGACGGCCGCCTCCCCGCGCGGGCGGGGGTAGCGCGCATACCGCGTGCGCCCCTCGCCGGTGTAGCAGCGGGCCTCCATGGCCTCGGCCAGGGCCTCGGCCCGCTCGAGGGCCCGTATCGTCACGGGGGCGAAGAGGGGGAGGTAGGCCCGCGCCTTCGCGATCGGCCCTCCCCTCCCCGTCCCGAAATCGCCCCCGCGCGAGGCCTGGGCCTTGACGACGGCCTCGAGCTCGCCGGCGACGAGGGGCACGAAGCGGAAGGCCGTGGTCGCGGCTAGGGCGAGGCGGTGGGCCGGGAAGCCGAGCCTGGCCGCCGGGGCAAGGACGTCCTCGAGGCCGTGGGCCATCTCGACCTCGGTGGAGACGGAGGTGAAGAGCCCGATCGCCGCGACGAGGGCGAAGCAGCGCCCCATCGCGACGAGGACCAGCCTGAGCTCGAAGGCGGTCAGGGCGACGGGGCCGAGGGAAAGCAGGCGGGGGCTCCCGTCCCCGGGCCAGCCGAAGAGGA
The DNA here is from genome assembly GCA_022711355.1 of Spirochaetota bacterium. Classification (GTDB taxonomy): domain Bacteria; phylum Spirochaetota; class Spirochaetia; order Treponematales; family Rectinemataceae; genus JAKLFE01. Next base: position 62,392 of record JAKLFE010000007.1, read on the forward strand.
ACTGCAGGATGGCCGTGAGGGCGAAGAAGGGCAGGGCGGGGACGAGGCCCCGGAGGAGGAAGCCCGGCCTGAGGCCCGCGGCCTTCCCGAGGGCGAGGGCGAGGGCCAGGGCGAGGGCCAGGCCGGCCGGGCCGGCGGCGAGGGCGGGGGCGGCCAGGCAGGCGAGGCCCAGGTACTTCGTCGCGGGCCGCTGCCGGTGGACGGGGGAGTCGCCGGCGAGGTACTGCCCGATGGAGAGGTTGCGGGAGAACTCCAGGCTCCTCATGCCCTCCCTCCCCCGGCCCGGAGGGCCGCCGCGACCTCGGCCGCGTTCAGGGGCCTGGCCTCGAGGACCCTGCCGCCCAGGGCCAGGGCCAGCTCGCAGGCGTAGGGCCTGGCCAGGCCCCAGGCCTCGTCGTAGGCCTCGTAGAAGAGCTCGCGGGGCGGGGCGCAGGCGGCGACGCGGCCGGCCGCCAGCACGGCGACGAGGTCGGCCGAGGCGGCCTCCTCCATAGAGTGGGTAGCGAAGGCCAGGGTCCTGCCCGAGCTCCGCTGGGTCTCGACGAGAGCGAGGACTGCCTCGCGCGCCGCGGGGTCGAGGGAGGAGGTCGGCTCGTCGAGGAGGAGGGCCTCGGGCTCGAGGGCGAGGACCCCGGCCAGGGCGAGCCTCCGGGCCTCGCCTCCCGAGAGGGAGCGGGACGGGCGGTCGCGGAATTCCTCGTAGGGGAGCCCCACCGAGTCCATCGCCGCCCGGACCCGCGCGGCGAGCTCCTTGCCCGCGAGGCCGAGGTTGCGCGGGCCGTAGGCCACGTCGTCGCCGGCGTAGAACTCGAAGAGGGCCGACTCGGGCCTTTGGATGGAGAGCGGGGCCCGGGTCCTGAGGGCGCGCAGGTCGGCCTCCCGCGAGAGGGTGTCGACGCCCAGGGAGAGGACGCGCCCTGCCGAGGGGAAGGCCAGGGCGTCGAGGAGCTGGAGGAGGCTGGACTTCCCGGAGCCGGTCCGGCCGACCAGGGCGACCGAGGCGCCCCTGGGCAGGGAGAGGGTGGCCCCGTCGAGGGCCGGGCGCCCGTCCGCGCCGCCGGCGAGGTAGGAGAAGGAGGCCTCCTCGACGCGGAAGGCCGGCTCCGGGCCGAGGCGCCTCGGGGCCGCGCCGGCCGCCGGAGCGGCGGAGGATGACGCGTTGCGCGACTTCATCGACCGGCGGATCCTCCCGGCGAGGCTCGCGGCCCCCTCGCCCGGCTCGGGCTCGAGGCCGCAGGCCCGGGCTATGGCCGCCGAGGGGGGCAGGGAGAGCCCGAGGCCGGGCGCGGCGCGGAGGAGCTCCGCGGGGCTCCCGTCGAAGGCCAGGCGGCCGCGGTCCAGCGCGAGGACCCGGTCGGCCCGCGCCGCCTCCTCCAGGTCGTGGGTCACGTGGAGGAGGCCGACGCCCCGCGCGGAGAGCCCGTCCATCGCCGCGAGGATCGAGGCGCGGCCGGCTGGATCGAGCATGGCGGTGGCCTCGTCGAAGCCGATGAAGCGCCCCTCCATCGCGAGGGCCCCCGCTATGGCGAGGCGCTGCTGCTGGCCGGGGGAGAGGAAGCGCGGGGACCTGCGCCGCTCGGCCTCGAGGCCCACGGCGGCGAGGGCCGCGTCGACCCGGCGGCCGATCTCGGCGCGGGGCAGGCCGAGGTTCTCCGGCCCGAAGGCCACGTCCTCCTCCGCGACGGTCGACACGATCTGGTCCGCCGGGGACTGGAACACCAGGCCGAGGACCGAGCGCAGGGCCCGCGCGTTGGCCGCCGCCGAGGCGTCGAGGCCGGCGACGCGGACCGATCCGGAGGAGGGCCGGCGCAGGCCGGCCATGAGCCGCAGGAGGCTGCTCTTCCCCGAGCCGTTGGGGCCGACGAGGGCCACGTACTCGCCCTCGCCGATCGCTAGGGAGACCCGGTCCAGGGCGGGACGGTCCTGGCCCTCGTAGGAGAAGGAGGCCGATTCGAGCTCTATCAGGGGCATGCATGGTCCCGGCGAGCGGGAGCGAAGGATGGGATGCGCATCGTCACCTCGCGTCTCGGCGGCATCGAGGCCGTCCAAGCGCTACGCCGAATGTAGTGAGGGCGGCGGGGGATGTCAAGCCGAGGGCTCAGGCGGCGGCCCCGCGAGCCGCGCCGGCGCGCGCGGAAGCCCCGTCCGAGGGGCGGAAGCTTGCGCCTCCCGGTCCTCCCGCATATAATCCTGTCTCCCACGGGAGGAGCGAGCGTGAAGAAGTGCGCGGTCATCGTCGGCTACCGCGAGAGCGAGCTGAGCGCCTATCGGGAGCAGCTGCGCAGCCTCTTCCTCGACGCCCTCGAGCTCCGCTCCCTCCTCGTCGGCGCCCCGGAGCCCGGCGCGGCCTCCGTCCTGGAGGGGGCCGACCTCGCCCTCTTCCCCTCCTACGAGGCCTTCGAGCGGTGCTGCCCGGGAGGCCCGCGGCCCCGCCACATCCTCTTCGCCGAGCGCACCCTCTCGCGCGAGGGCTTCGCCCGCCTGGCCGCCCTCGAGGGCCGGGGCGAGCTCCTCCTCTTCGACGAGACCCGGGCCATGGCGGAGCGGATGGTGGAGGCCCTCAGGCGCATGGGCTACGCGGGCCCGAGCCTCGCCCCCGCGGCGAGGGGCGACGATGCCGCGGGAAGGACGGCCCTCCTGCTCGGCGCGGGCTTCCCGGCGCCGCGGGGCGCCTCGCGCCTCGTCGACCTCGGCGAGGCCTTCCTCGACGTGAGCAGCGTCATCGACATCGGGATCCGCCTCGACCTCGACCCATTCTTCCATCGGCAGAGCATCCAGAACAGCTACCGCGAGCTCGAGACCGCGAACCGGGGGCTGGCCGACATACTCGGCAAGATGAACCGCTGCGAGGGCAGCCTCGACATCATCCTGCGGGCCGTCGACGCCGGGGTCCTGAGCGTCGACGCCGAGGGACTCGTCAGCTCCTGCAACGACCAGGCGGCCCTGCTCCTCGGCAAGCGGCCCGCCGACATACTCGGCGTCCCCGCCTCGGAGGCCTTCCCGCGCATCCCCTTCCGCGCCGCCCTCGAGACCAAGACGCCCATCGTCGACCGCCTCGAGACGATCGGCGGACGCGAGATCGGCTACTCCATCGGCCCGATCCTCCACTCGGGCATCCTCTACGGGGCCGTGGCCGTCCTCTCGGGCAAGGGCGAGCGGGGCGCGCAGCACCGGCTCGACGCGCGGGAGCTCTCGAAGGGCCACCGGGCCCGCTACGCCTTCGAGGATCTCGTGGCGGAGAGCGAGGCCATGCGCCGCTGCCGGGACATAGCCAAGAGGACGGCGGCCTCGGCCTCCTCGGTCCTCGTCTGCGGCGAGAGCGGGACGGGCAAGGAGGTCGTCGCCCAGGCCATCCACAACGCCTCGGGCCGGCGCGCCCGGAACTTCGTCGCGGTCAACTGCGGGGCCCTGCCCGAGAGCCTCCTGGAGAGCGAGCTCTTCGGCTACGAGGAGGGGGCCTTCACGGGGGCGCGCAAGGGTGGCAAGCCCGGGCTCTTCGAGCTGGCCCACCACGGCACCCTCTTCCTCGACGAGATGGGCGGCATGCCCCCGAGCATCCAGACCCGCCTCCTCCGCGTCCTCGAGGAGCGCGAGGTCATGCGCCTGGGCAGCGACCGGGTGATCGGGGTGGACATCCGCGTCATCGCCGCCTCGAACCGGGACCTGCGGAGCATGATCGCCGAGGGCACCTTCCGCGAGGATCTCTACTACCGGCTCAACGTCCTGCCCATCTACATCCCCCCCCTGCGCGAGCGCCCCGAGGACCTGTTCCCCCTCATCGAGCGCTTCCAGAAGCAGTTCGGGATCTCCTTCGAGCTCGAGCCCGAGGCCCGGGCCCTCCTCCTCGCCCACGACTGGCCCGGCAACGCGCGGGAGCTGCGCAATTACGTCGAGTACATCGCCAGCCTCGGCATAGCCCGGGTCGGGGCCGGGGACCTGCCGCGGATCGAGGGGCCGAGCCCGCGGCCCCGGCCCCTCCCCTCCCCCGAAGCCCGGGCCTTCGCCTCGGGCGGCGCAGGAGGCGAGGAGGAGAAGGCCAAGACCCGCTTCATCCTCGAGGAGCTCGAGGCGGCCTTCGAGCGGCAGCTCAGGCTCGGGAGGCGGAGCCTCTACCAGGCCGCGAAGGAACGCCATCTGTACTTGAGCGAGCAGGAAATCCGCTCCGCCTTGAAACGCCTCGAGGAGGAGGGCCTCGTCGCCATCAAGCCCGGGAAGGGCGGTACCCGCATCACGCGGCTTGGCCAGGAAGCCCTCGCCGAAAGCCGACGCTCGCGCTGAGCCAGAAGGCCCCTGAAGCGCTCTCGCCATCGCACGAAATGATCAGCTATTTCTTTATATAGATACTAAAAACCAGATTCCATGGTATAGGTTTCTCAACCAATAATCCCATTGTGCACTATAATCATCCCATATATCCCAATACGCCCTCGCATCGCATCGCGCTGCCTAGAAAAGTGCTGCAGAAAGCGGCAAGGGCTGGCTGGCATGATTTCTGCAATAGAAGATCGGTCCTAGGAGGAGGTAGTATGCCCTTCGAGAATTTGATGGGAGACGAGGCCATTGCCCTCGGAGCCCTGCACGCCGGCCTGTCGGCCGCCTTCGCCTATCCGGGAACGCCCTCGACCGAGATCATGGAGTACTACCTCGACCATGCCGAGGGAGGGGGGAGCGGGCCCGTCGTCGCCCAATGGTGCTCGAACGAGAAGACCGCCTACGAGGCCGCCCTCGGCGCCTCCTTCGCGGGGCGCCGGAGCTCGGTCTCGATGAAGCACGTCGGCCTCAACGTGGCCGCCGACCCCTTCGTCAACTCCGCCCTGCTGAAGATCAAGGGCGGCCTCCTCGTCGTCGTGGCCGACGACCCGGGCATGCACTCCTCCCAGGACGAGCAGGACTCCCGGGTCTTCGCCGACTTCGCCCGCATCCCCTGCCTCGAGCCGGCGGACCAGCAGGAGGCCTACGACATGGCCCGCGAGGCCTTCGAGCTCTCGGAGCGCATCATGGCGCCGGTCCTCCTCCGCGTCACGACCCGCCTGGCCCACAGCCGGGCGGCCGTCGAGACCCGGGCGCCCCGCGCCCAGAACCCGGTAGCCAAGGTCGAGGACCGCTGGGGCTGGACCCTGATGCCCCAGGCCGCGCGGGAGCGGTGGAAGCGCGCCCTCGTCGGCTACGAGGCGGTGCGCTCCGAGATCGAGGCGGCCGCCCGCGTCGAGCCGGGGGACTGCGACCTCGGCGTGGTCACGACGGGCCTCGGCCTCGAGTACTACCGGGAGAACGAGGCCGAGCTCGGCCGCAGGCCCTGGCGGCTCCACGTCGGCCGCTACCCCATGCCCTACGCCGCGTTGCGCGAACTGGCATCGAAGGTCAGCCGCGTCCTCGTCATCGAGGAGGGCTATCCCTTCGTCGAGCGGGAGCTCCGGGGCGTCCTGCCTTCCGCCGTGGCCATCGAGGGCAAGGAGACGGGCCAGATCCCCCTGGACGGGGAGCTCTCGCCCGACAACGTCCGCCCCGCCCTGGGCCTCCCCCCGCGCCCGGGCCTCTCGCGGGCGGCGGGCGCGCCGGAGCTGCCCAGGCGCCCCCCCCAGCTCTGCCCCGGCTGCCCCCACGCGGACAGCTACGCCTTCCTGAAGGAGGCCCTCGCGGGCTACCCGAGCCGCGTGGTCACCGGCGACATCGGCTGCTACACCCTCGGGGCCCTGCCCCCCTTCGAGGCCATCGAGACCTGCGTCGACATGGGCGCCTCGATCGGCATGGCCCGAGGCGCGGCCGAGGCCGGCCTCGTCCCCGCGGTCGCCGTCATCGGCGACTCGACCTTCTACCACTCGGGCCTCCCGAACCTCGTCGACGCGGTATCGCACAACTCGAACCTGACGGTCCTCATCCTCGACAACTCGACGACCGGCATGACGGGGGCCCAGCCGACCATCCTGCCCTCGGAGCGGCTCAAAGCCGTCGCCCTCGCCGTCGGCGTCGGGCCCGAGCACGTCCACCTCCTCTCCGCCCACAAGGGCGACCACGGGCGGAACGTCGAGATCATGAGGCGGGAGCTCGCCTACGAGGGGCCCTCGGTCCTCATCTCGGAGCGCGGCTGCCTCGAGGCCATCAAGAAAGCGAGGAAGGCATGAAGTACGACATCGTGCTCTGCGGCGTGGGAGGCCAAGGGGGCATCTCCGTCTCGGTGCTCATCGCCCGGGCGGCCATGGACGCGGGGCTCGCGGCGAAGCAGTCCGAGGTCCACGGCATGGCCCAGCGCGGGGGCGAGGTCCTCGCCCACCTCCGCCTCGCCGACGGACCCATCGCGAGCCCCACGATCCCCCGGGGGAGCGCGAGCCTCCTTCTGGCCTTCGAGCCCCTCGAGGCCCTCCGCTACCTGGGCTGGCTCTCTCCGAGCGCGCGCATCGTCTCCGCCTCGAGCCCGGTGCGCAACATCCCGAGCTACCCGGAGATCGAGGGCGTCCTCGCCGAGCTCCGCTCCGTCCCGGGCAGCCTCGCCCTCGACGCCGAGGCCCTGGCCAGGGAGGCGGGCAACCCGAAGGCCGCCAACATGGTCCTCCTGGGCGCCGCCGCCGCCTACCTCCCCTTCCCGCCCGAGCTCCTCGCGCGGGCTATCGAGCTCGGCTTCGCCCGCAAGGGCGAGGCCGTCGTCGCCGCCAACCTGAGGGCCTTCGAGCATGGACGCGCAGCGAATAGCTAGCATAGCCGCGGCGGCCGCCGCCCAGGGCCGGGAGGCCCTCACCGAGCTCGAGGGGCTCGAGCTCCTCGAGGCCATGGGCATCGCCACGCCCCGCCGCGTCCTCGTCTCCGGCTCGGAGGAGGCGGCCCGCAAGGCCGGCGCCGCGGGCGGCGGGCCCTTCTTCCCCGGCGCGCGCGCCGTCGTCAAGGTCATCAGCCCCGACATCCTCCACAAGACCGAGGTCGGGGGCGTCGCCATCGTCCCCAACGAGCTCCCCGCCGTGCTCGAGGCGATCCGCCGCATGGAGGCGCGCTTCGCCTCGCCGGTCCACGGCGCGATCCCGCGGGTCGAGGGCTACACCGTCAACGAATACGTCGCCTACGAGCCCCGGATCGGCCACGAGATCATCGTGGGCTACCGCTTCGCCCGGGACTTCGGGCCCCTGGTCTCCTTCGGCCCCGGCGGCATCTTCGCCGAGTACCTCGCCGCCTCCTTCAAGGAGGGCGCGGCCAGCCTCTTCCTCTCCCCCGCCACCGCCGACCGCGCCCTCGTCGAGGGCCTCCTGTCGCGCAACGTCGTGCGGACCCTCGTCTCCGGGGGCCTGCGCGGCACCGAGCCGGCCATCGCCGGCGCAGCCCTCGTCGACCTGGTCATGGCCTTCCTCGGGGCCGCCGAGGCCCTCGCCGCGGCGGGCGTCTCCGAGTTCGAGGTCAACCCCTTCGCGGTCGTCCCGGCCGCGGGGGGCGGCGCGGCGCGGCTCGTGGCCCTCGACGTGCTGGCGAAGCTCGAGGAGCTCGCCCGGGGCGAGCTCGCCCTCTCCCCCGAGGGGCGCGTGGTCAACGCCAGGCAGGCCGCCCGGCCCGTGGGGAAGATCGACCGCCTCCTCGCCCCGAGGAGCGCGGCCGTGGCCGGGGTCTCCGAGAAGGGGATGAACAACGGCCGGGTCATCCTGCGCAACCTCCTCGAGAACGGCTTCGACCCCGGGCGCCTCTACGTCGTCAAGCCCGGCTCGGCCGAGATCGAAGGCTGCCCCTGCTACCCCGACTTCGCCTCCCTCCCCGAGAAGGTCGACCTGGCCGTCCTCGCCATCCCCGCCGCGGGGGCGGCCGAGGCGATAGCCGCGATAGCCGAAACCGGGATGGCCGAGTCCGTCATCGTCACCACGGGCGGCCTCGAGGAGAAGTCCGGAACCGAGGGCATCGTCGCGCGGATGCGCTCGGCCCTCGAGGCCTCGCGCTCATCCCCCGGCCGCGGGCCCCTCATCAACGGCGGGAACTGCCTCGGGGTGCGCTCCGTGCCCGGCCGCTACAACACCCTCTTCATACCCGAGTACAAGCTCCCCATGCCCTCGGGCCGCGTCGCGCCCGTCGCCATCGTGTCCCAGTCGGGGGCCTTCGCGGTGAGCCGGGTATCGAAGCACCGGGACATCAACCCGAAGTACCTCGTCACCTGCGGCAACCAGATCGACCTCACGGTGGGCGACTACCTCGAGCGCCTGGCCGAGGACCCCGAGATCGAGGTCTTCGCCGCCTACGTCGAGGGCTTCAAGCCCCTCGACGGCGAGAAGGCCCTCCGCGCGGCCAGGCGCATCGTCGAGTCGGGCCGCTCCTTCATCCTCTACCGCGCGGGCCGCACGGCGGCCGGGGCCCAGGCGAGCGCGAGCCACACGGCGAGCATCGCGGGCGACTACCCCGTCACGAAGGCCCTCTTCTCCCAGGCGGGGGCCCTGGTGGTGGACAGCCTCGAGGACTTCGACGAGGCCCTCAACGCCTTCACCCTCCTCCTGGGCAAGGAGGCGCGGGGCCGGAGGCTCGGCGCGGTCTCGAACGCCGGCTTCGAGTGCGTCGCCATCGCCGACAACCTCGGCTCCCTCGAGCTCGCGAAATTCTCCGCGGCGACGGAGGCCAGGCTCGAGGGCATCTTCGCCAAGGCGCGCATCGGCGAGATCGTCGACGTCCACAATCCCCTCGACCTCACGCCGAGCTCGCCCGACGCGGCCTACGACGAGAGCTTCCGCGCCGTCCTCGCCGACCCCGGGGTGGACTGCGGCATCGTGGGCATCGTGCCCCTAACCCCGGCCATGAACACCCTCGCCGCGGGCCCCGAGTCGCGGGGCGAGGACCTCCTCCGGGAGGGCTCCCTCGCCGTCTCCTACGGCCGCCTCATGGCCGAGAGCGACAAGCCCTGGGTCGCCGCCGTGGACGCGGGCGCCCTCTACGATCCCCTGGCCCGCGAGCTCGCCGCGCGGGGCGTGCCCGTCTTCAGGACCGCGGACCGGGCCCTCAGGATGCTCGACGCCTGGGTCTCGGCCCGGGCGCGAGGCTGAGGGAGGGGGAGGGCCCATGCCTATCTCGCGCCAGGTAGCCGAGAGCCTCGGACGGGCCTCGTGGATACGCCGCATGTCCGACGAGGCCCGCGCGCTCAGGGCCGAGCGCGGCGCGGGCGAGGTCTTCGACTTCAGCCTCGGCAACCCCGACCTCGAGCCCCCCCAGGCCTTCGGCGAGGCGCTGTCGCGCGTCGCGGCCGATCCCGCGCGCGGGACCCACGGCTACATGCCCAACCTCGGCTACCCCGAGGTCCGCGAGGCCGTGGCCCGCCGCGCCTCCCGCGACCAGGGCCTCGAGATCCCCGCTGGCCTGGTCGCCATGTCGGCGGGCGCGGCGGGCGGCCTCAACGTCGTCCTCAAGACCATCCTCGACCCCGGCGACGAGGTCCTCGCCTTCCGGCCCTACTTCGCCGAGTACCTCTTCTACGTCCAGAACTTCGGCGGCGCCTTCGTGCCCGTCGACAGCTCCCCCGGCTTCCGGCCCGATCCGGAGGCCCTCAGGGCCGCCCTCTCGCCGCGCACGGCCTGCCTCATCCTCAACTCGCCCAACAACCCCACGGGCCGGGTCTACGGCCGCGAGAGCCTCGCGGCCGTAGCCGAGGTGCTCGAGGAGCAGGGGAGGAGGACGGGCCGCATGCCCTACCTCGTCGCCGACGAGCCCTACCGCGAGATCGCCTACCGCGGCGTCGAGGTACCCTCGCCCATGCTCGCCTACCCCGAGACCATCGTCGTGTCCAGCTGGTCGAAGAGCCTCTCGCTCCCGGGGGAGCGCATCGGCTACGTCGCCGTCTCGCCGCGTTGCGCGGAACCGAAAGCCATCGTCGAGGGCTTGGCCTTCTCGACGCGGGTCCTCGGCTTCGTGAACGCTCCCGCCCTCATGCAGCGGACGGTGGCGGGACTGCTCGACCAGCGGGCGGACGTCGCCAGCTACGAGCGCAGGGGCGGCCGCCTCGCGCGGGGCCTGCGCGAGGCCGGCTACGAGTTCGAGGAGCCCGAGGGGGCCTTCTACCTCTTCGTCCGCGTGCCCGAGCGGGCGGCGCCGGCTCCGGCCGATCCGCGGGGCCCCGACGTGGCCTTCGCCATGCACCTCAAGGAGCGCGGCCTCATCGCGGTCCCGGGCGTCGGCTTCGGCTGCCCGGGCTACTTCCGCCTCTCCTACTGCGTCTCCGAGGCGACGATCGAGGGCTCCCTGCCCCGCTTCGCCGAGGCCCTGGAGTCCTGGCGCCGGGCCGGCTGATCCCCGCCCGGGCCCGTCCGACGGGCCGGGCCTAGACCTTGATCGCGACCCAGCGCCCCTTGCGGTAGCGGACGAGGATGAGGAAGAAGCGCACGGCCTGGTCGCAGGCGAGGGCCAGCCAGGCCCCGAAGAGGCCGAGGCCGACGACGTGGATGAAGGAGTAGGCGAGCAGGGGCCTGATGCCGAGGATGCCCACGGCCATGGAGATGGCCGGGTAGAGGGCGTCCCCCGCCCCGCGCAGGGCGCCCGCGTAGATCTGGAAGGACGACTGGAAGGGCTGGATCGCGGCGGCGAGGATAACCACGCTCGAGCCGAGCGCGATGATGGCCGGCTCCCCCGTGAAGAGGGCGATGAGGGGGCGCCGGAAGATGAACATACCGATCCCCATCGAGGTCGAGATGAGGGCTCCCGCGCGCTGGCAGGCGGCCGAGGCCGCCTTGGCCCCCGCGGGATCCCCCCGGCCGAGGGCCTGGCCGGTCAGGCTCGTGGCCGCGATCCCGAAGGCCTGCCCGTTCACGAAGGAGAGGTTCAGGATCGTGAGGACGATCTGGTGGGCCGCGAAGACCTCGGTCCCGAGGGCCGTGATCGTCAGGGTGTAGATCAGGAGGCCGGCCCGGAGGGCGAGCTGCTCACCGGCCGAGGGCAGGCCGATGCGGAAGATCCGCCTGAGCATCGGGAAGTTGGGCCGGGCCGTCGCGCGGGAGAGCCTGAGCCGCACGAAGTCCGAGGCGCCTCCCCCGATGCGGCCCTTGCCGAGGATCGCGGAGAAGGCCATGGCGCAGGCGCAGCAGTTCCCGATCACCGTGGCTATGGCCGCCCCCCGCACGCCCAAGGCGGGAAAGCCGAATTTCCCGTAGATGAGGAGGTAGTTGAAGACGATGTTCACCCCGTTGGCGGTGAGGTTGTAGACGAGGGATGTCTTCGTGTCCCCTACCCCGCGCAGGAGGGCGGAGATCGCGATGGGCAGGACCGTCGGCACGAAGCCGAGCATGAGTATCCGGAAGTAGTCGGCCGCCGCCTGAGCCGTGTCGGGGCCGGCGCCCATGAACAGGACCATCGGCCGGGCGAGGAGGACGCCGGGTACCATGAAGAGGGCCGAGGCGAGGAAGGCCAGGAGGATCGACTGGGCCGTGACCACGGCCGCCTCCTCCCGGTTGCCCTGGCCCTTGAAGCGGGCGACGAGGGCCGTGGTGCCGACGTTGAGGGCGACGAAGGCCGCGAGCATGATGAAGCGGGGCTGGTTGGTCAGGCCGACCGCCGAGATGGCGTAGGACCCGAGCCGGCCGACCATGATGGTGTCCGCGAGGGAGGTCAGGGAGGTGAGGACGAGCTCGGCGACGGCGGGCGCCGCTATGCCGAGGACGCTGCGCTGGAGGGGGGAGAGCTGCATGTCCGGCTACTATAGTGCCGCCGCGCCCTCATGCTCAATGCGTCGCCGCTCCGAGGCTCGGGATCGGCCCGGCCCCTCCGGGCGTCAGCAGCAGCTCCCGCCCTTGCCTCCCCCGCAGCCGGCTCCCTCCCCGCAGCTCGGCGCGGTGCCGCGGAGCTTGCCGATGATGATAGCCGCCGCGCAGCCGACGCCGGGATCGACCGAGATCGCCGCCGCCGGACAGTTCCTCGCGCAGGCCCCGCACTCCATGCAGGCGCCGCGGTCGCGTATCTCGGCCTTCCCGCCGCGCATCTCGAAGACCGCGTGCGGGCATACGTCGACGCAGGCCGCGCATCCGACGCAGGCCTCCCGTTCGAGCTCGAGGGTCTCCCCGTTCTTGAGGTAGCTCAGATTCATGATACCCTCCTGGGCTCAAAGGAGCCTCGAGCCCGCCGCGAGGGCGAGGCCGGCGATCAGCGAGACGAGCATCGGCCAGAAGCCTTGCTCGACCTCCGCCAAGGCTCCGGGCTGGGAAGTGAAGGTAGAGGAGCCCGTGAAATTCAGGGCGAGAAAGCCCGTTGCCGGAACGGCGAGGAAGAGGCCGGCCAGGGTCGCCAGGGGAGGCAGCCGGAAGGCGAGGCCGCAGGCCAAGGCCCATAGGGCCCCGAGGGCCGCGCCTTTCAGGGCGAAGGCGCGGCTCGGGAGCCAGGGCAGGAGGGCCGGGAAGAGCATCGTCCCGAGTGGTACCGTCCCGAGGAGGAGTATGGCCGCGGGCAGGGAGCGCTCGAGCCAGGCCTCGTCGAAGGGGAGGCCGTAGAGGCCGCCCAGGACGATCGCGGCGAGGAGGAGGGGCCAGGAGTGGACGATCTCGATAGGAGCCACCGCCATACGCTCCCGAAGCGCGAAGCTGACGGTCCGCATGGCCTCGTCCTTGCGCTTCCCGGCGGCGAGCCAGGCCTTGATGTCCGCGGCGCGCACCGGGCCCCACGCGACGCGGAAACCCGAGCGCCGGGCGACCTCGGGGGCGGAGACCCCGGGGGCCCCGAGCTGGGGGAGAATGAGCTCCCGATGGCTCACGATCTTCCCGAGCCGGAGCGAGGAAAGCCGCGCGACGAGCTCCTCGGTGCCGAAGCTTCCCTTGCCCGCCGCGCACCAGACGTTGATGCCCTTCGTATCCAGCACGAGGATCCAGGCGTCCAGGCCAGCGACGCTCGAGCGGAGGGCGTCGAAGCTCATCTTGTAGTTGGCGGAGACGAAGACCGGCGACTCGGCGCCGGGGGCTCCCGCGGCGTAGAGCCCGGGCAGGAGGCTGTAGCGCATGCGCCCCAGGCCCCACCTGGCCTTGAGGCCGCCCCAGCGGTCCGCGAAGGCGAGCCGCGTCTTGACCCGGGGAATGGTCCGCCCCGCGTACACGAAGAAGCGCTCCACCCAGGGCCGCTTGAGCTCCGCGAGCATGAGGTAGCCTGCCTGGCCCCGCATCGCGGGATCGGCGTTCAGGATGAGGCTCATGCATCCTCCTCGCCGCTCGCCGCCCCGCGCGCGCAGCAGCCTCCGGGCCTCGGCGCCCTCCTCCATTCGCCCAGGGCCTGGACGAAACGCGGCAGGACCCTGACGAGGGCCGCGGCGTCGCGGGCCGGGAGGGAGGCGAGGAGCCCCGCATAGGACGCGTCGCAGAGCCCGTTGATCAGGGCGGCCTTGGCGCGGCCCTCGTCGCTCAGGCTGACGAGCTGCCGCCGCCGATTGCCCGGATCCTCGCGCCTCTGGAGGAGCCCGGCCTTCACGAGCTTGTCCACCGTCCGCGAGAGCGTGGAGGCGTCGAGCTCGAGGCCCGCGGCGAGGTCGCCGACGCTCGGCTCGCCGCCCTCCTCCACCGCGAGGAGGAGGTGGCACTGGGCCGGGGTCACGCCGCAGCACTCGGTCTCGTCGGCCAGGGAAAGCTCCACCTGGCGTTCGAGGGCTCGGAGGGAATGGCGGAAGGCCCGTATATCGGCGGGGGATTGATCCATGCCCCCTATTGTATGCATAATACATTTATTGTCAAGTGCACATTATAGTCCTGGCCGCGCCGGGGCCCTCCTCCGCGGGAAGGGGAAGCCATGCTCGAGCATCGCGAGTTCGAAACCCTCTGGGATCGCTACAGCGGGCGCCTCCGCTCCTTCATCCGTGCCAAGGCCGCCTCTCGCGAGGAGGCGGAGGACCTCCTCCAGGAGCTCTTCCTCCGGGTCCATGCCGGGCTCTGCTGCCTCCAGGGACGGGAGGCCATGGAAAGCTGGATATATCGGGTCGCCCGCAACCTCATCATCGATAGCTACCGCTCCCGGCGCTCGCACGAGGAGTACGAGGATCGCTTCGAATCTCCCTACGGGGGGCCGGAGCCGGACGAGGATCCGGCCGCTAAGCTCGCCTTCTCCCTGGAGGACATGATCGCCCGGCTCCCGCCGCCCTACCGCGAAGCCCTCGCGCTATCCGAGTACGAGGGCCTGGGGCAATCGGAGCTCGCCGCCCGGCTCGGCATTTCCCTCCCCGCCGCCAAGTCCCGGGTCCAGCGGGCCCGGGGGAGGCTCAAGGCCCTCCTCCTCGAATGCTGCCATTTCGAGCTCGACCGGCTCGGCGGCATCGTCGATTACGACGAGCGCTGCGCCCGCTGCGATCTCGAACGCGCGGCGAAGGCTCGCTGAGGGCCCGAACCGGCCGACGTTTTCCTGCATCCTTCCCCCGGCCGCTCCGTCTGCATCATCGAAATCGCCGATCGGAGGATAGCTATGCAGCATGCGCTCGACCTGGTCCACGAAGCCCTCGCCCGGACCCTCGTCTCCTTCGCCCACAATTGGCCCTATCTGCTCGCGAGCATCCTGGTCGCGGCGGCCCTCAAGGCCTTCGTCGACCAGGAAAAGGTGGCGGGCTTCCTCCGGCGCTGGGAAGGCGCGGGCGTCCTGGCGGCGACCGGCGCGGCCGTCGCGACCCCCTTCTGCTCCTGCGGCACGACGGCGGTCATCCTGGGGATGATGGCCAGCTCCATGCCCCTGGCGCCCATCGTCGCCTTCATGGTCGCCTCTCCCCTCTCCTCGCCCGAGGGGCTCCTCTACGGCGCCGGCCTCTTCGGCTGGCCCTTCGCGCTATTCCACTTCGGGGCCTCCATCGCGATCGGCCTCGCGGCCGGCGCCGTCGCGGCGACGCTGGAGCGGCGCGGCCTCCTCGCGGGGCAGGCGCGGTTCGCAGGCCCCGCGGGGTCCATCACGGTCTCGAGAGCGGCCTGCCCCTGCGCCGCGAAACCTCGGCGAGCGAGGAGGTTCTGGCGAGCGGCGCTGGAGGTGGCGAGGAAGCTCATCCCCATGTTCGTCGGCTTCGCCTTCATCGGGTACTTCCTCAACGGCCTCATACCGCCAGCCTGGATCTCAGCGCTCTTCGGCGAGGGGAAGGCCTATAGCGTCCCGCTCGCCGCGACCATCGGGTTTCCGCTCTACCTGAGCTCCGAGGCCTCCCTGCCCCTCGTCCGCGCCTTCCTCGATTCCGGCATGAGCCGGGGCGCGATCATGGCCTTCCTGATCGCGGGCTCCGGCACCTCGATCGGCGCGATCTCCGGAGCGCTGACGATCGCCCGCGGGAAGGTCGTCGGGCTCGTCGTGGCGGCGCTCTGGATCGGAGCTATCGCGGCGGGCTATGGCTTCGACCTGATCCTGGGCTGAGGGACCCGCCCGAGCGGATCGTCCCGCGCGGGCGGGGCCGCGCGGCCCCCCGCGGGGAGGGCCGCGTTCTCGGCCTCCCTATCCGCGCTCTGCCGGATGCCGGTCCACGAAATCCCGGACGGAGAGCTCGATCTGGTCCCGCAGCCGGCGAACCCTCGCCATGATCTCGCCGTCCGCGCCCGCGAAGGTCGATGGATCGTCGAAGGGCCAGTGCTCACGCTCCGCGAGTCCGGGGAAGACGGGGCAACGCTCCGCGGCTTCCTTGGAGCAGACCGTCACGATGACCTGGAAGACCTTCTCCTGCTTGAACAGATCGAAAACGCTCTTCACGGGATTGGCGGAGATGTCGATACCGACCTCGGCCATGGCGCGGACTACGTAGGGATTGAGGGACCCCGGCTCGAGCCCCGCGCTCTCGGCGACGAACCGACCCTCGCCGTGCTTCTTCAGGAAGGCCTCAGCCATCTGGCTGCGGGCCGAGTTGTGGACGCAGAGGAAAAGGACCTTGGTCATGGGACTACCCCCCTATGCTGGGACCATGCCACACGAAGATGAGCCCCGCGCTAGCCCTGGGTGAGAAAAGCGTTAATTCCTCTTTGGCGGGACGGCCCCAGGGCTGGCATCGGCCTCGCGATTCGAGACAAGGGGATTCTTGCCAAGCCTCGTCTTAAGCTTGCAGGCGCATTGGCCGGAGAGCTCGTAAGAAGGATCCTTCCGCAGCGGCAAGCCCTCCGCGTCCCAGTCTATCATGCCGCCCGAGAGCTTCGCGACGTTCGCATACCCCGCGCCGGCGAGGAGCCTCGCCGCTTCGCGGCAGTAGATGCCGGCGGCGTCGGCGAGTATCAAGGGCCGGTCGCGCGGGAGGGCTCGGTACGAAGACGGGAAGCGGGACCAGGGGACATACAGCGCCTCCTCGACGTCGAAGACGCGGAAGCCGGTCTCGTAAGCCTCGCGAAGATCGACGAGGATCGCCCCCCGCGACAGGTACGCCAGGGCCTCGGCCGGCGAGAGATTGAGGACGCCCTCGACGCGAGGGAGGGTGCCGGGACACAAGGCGAAATCGATTCCCCCATCCATCGGCGAGCTCCTTCCGGGGGCCGCTCAGCCCCCGGTCCGGGATGGCGCCGCCGCGGGCGAGGGCTCGGCCGCGGCGGGGAACCTCGACCTGGTCGCCCGCGCGATCTTGACGAGGCTCAGCATCACCGGCACCTCGACGAGGACGCCGACGACGGTGGCGAGGGCGGCTCCCGAGGAGAGCCCGAAGAGGCTCACCGCGACGGCCACGGCGAGCTCGAAGAAGTTCGAGGCGCCGATCATGCCGGCGGGCGCTGCCACCTCGTAGGGAACCTTCCAGGCCTTGGCCCATCCGTAGCCGATGAAGAATATGAAGTACGTCTGAATGACGAGCGGAATGGCGATGAGCACGATGGCTAGGGGATTTGCGAGGATTACGCGGCCCTGGAAGGCGAAGAGGATGACGAGGGTCAGGAGCAACCCAGCCTCCGTTATGCCGTCGAACTTCTTGAGGAAGACGCCCTCGAACCACTCCTTGCCTCGGCGCTTAATCAAGCGAGAGCGGGTGATCGCCCCGAAGCCGAGGGGAATGACGACGAAAAGCGCGACGGACAGGAGCAGGGTGTTCCAGGGGACGCGCACATCGCTGACGCCCAGGAGGAAGGCGACGATGGGCGTGAAGGCGAAGAGGATGACGAGGTCGTTCACCGCGACCTGGACTACCGTGTAGCCGGCGTCGCCATCCGAGAGATAGGACCAGACGAAGACCATGGCGGTGCAGGGAGCGGCGCCGAGAAGGACGGCGCCCGCAAGATACTCGGTGGAAAGCTCCCCCGGTATCAGGGCTTTGAAGACGGCCTTCAAGAAGAAGGCGGCGATGAGGTACATCGTGAAGGGCTTGATGAGCCAGTTCACCGCGAGGGTGATGACGAGGCCCTTGGGCTTGCGGCCCGCGTTCTTTACGCTCGTGAAGTCCACCTTGAGCATCATGGGGTAGATCATGAGCCAGATGAGGATCGCCACCGGGATGGAGACCTTGGCATATTCAAACCGACCGAGGAAGGCCGGCACGCCGGGCAGGAAATAGCCGATGGCCACGCCGAGGGCGATGCAGAGAGCGACCCATAATGACAGGTACTTGGCGAAAAAACCGATGCCGGGCTTCTGGCTCTCACTCATGGAAGCTCCTTTCTACTCGTTGACAGGAAGGCGGTCAGCCGCTATATTATTGGCGTTATGACCAAGTATGTCAAGCTATTATTGGTGCTTCCGCCAACAAGTCGCCCTGGCGGGACGAATGACGGAAGGCGATAGGCAGAGACTGGCGCGGAGGGCCGCCATGCTCAAGTCGCTGGCCCACCCTTCCCGCCTGCTCATCATCGAGATGCTCGAAGAGGCGCCTCGCTGCGTCGGCGAGCTGACGGAAGCTATCGGAGCGGATATCACCACCGTCTCGAAGCACCTCGCCGTCTTGAAGCGCGCGGGGCTCGTGCGTGACGAGAAGCATGGCACCTATAGCGAGTACACCTTAGTCTGCGACTGCGTATCGCACATGATCGACTGCATAGAAGGCGGCATGGGTTCGGGAGATGCCGGGCCTATGAAAGGCGAAACCGTTCCGAGGCGAAAGAAAGCCTGTAAGGCTTCCCGATAAGGCGTCCAGCCATCGCTGCGCCACCGGGGTTGCGCTCGATCCTCGCGCTCAAGAGCGGGGCCCGGGTTATAGCAGCTGCGCGATCCCCGCGACTGCGACGATCGCTCCCATCAGCCTTTTAAACCAAACGGCCGCGAGGCCTGTCCCCCTCTTGCGGAGCATGGCCCCGACGAAATCTCCGAGTCCTCCGGCCGCGACGATAGCCGTCGTGTGACCGACCGCGTAAAGAGCCATGAGAGAAGCGCCATAGGCTACCTCTGCGGTACCCGCAGCGAAGACGAAACCGAGCATAGGCGCCAGGAAGGCGAAGGAGCAGGGGCCCAAGACGACACCGTAGACGAGGCCGAGGACGAGCGCGCCCAACGGGCCTCGGCGCACGCCCTGCTTCACCGAGAAGGAAGGCGTTAGGCGGGATAGGGGCGGGATGTCCATGAGCCATAGACCGCACAGGATAAGGAAAATCGCTACGCTGATGCGGGCCGCAGGGCCGATATCGCCTAGGATCCGCCCCGCGAGGCTCGTCGCGACGCCGATGATGGCGAGCATGACGAGAAGACCTATCGCAAAAATGAAGGAATAGCCGAAGGCCCTCCTCCGGTCAGGCCGCTCTCCATTGTTGATGTAGGCTACGATTAGCGGGATGGAACCGAGGTGACAGGGGCTCAAGAGCACGCTCAGGAGCCCCCAGAGCGCCGCGGCGCCGAAGGCAGGCGCGGAAGGCCGCGAGAAGGCCGCGCTGATCGACGCGACGAGGGAGTCGATCACGGCTTGACTCCGCCCTTCGCGAGAACCTTAACCAGCTCCTCTTCGGGGAAGAATCCCTCGTGCCGGTAGTACTCTTTGCCGTCCTTATCCAGGAATACCTGGGTCGGTATGACCCTGATGCGGTACTGCTGGCCGTAGGGCGCCCCCTCCTTGGTCCAGACGTCGTAGAACAGAACGCTGACCTGGTCGGGGTACTTCTTTCGGATGGATTCCATGACGGGCTGCATGGCCTTGCAGGGGATGCAGTTCACCGAGCCGAGCTCGATGAAGGTGACGACGGGCTTAGCCGGAGCGGAGGGATTTCCCCAGGCCCCGCTCGCGGCCAGGCAGGCCAGGACGACCGCCGCGAGATATGTCCTGATGCCGCTCAAGGTGTCCTCCTCTTTTTCGCGAGAGAATAAGCGTTAGGCGATTGCGCCGAAGGCCAGGCCGGCGCAGGCCGAGAGGACGACGACGAGGCCGACGTAGACGAGGGTCTTCCTCCAGCCGAGCTCGCCGGCGATCACGAGGATCGAGGGCAGCGAGAGGCTCGGCCCCGCCAGGAGAAGGGCCAGGGCCGGGCCCTGCCCCATGCCCGCGCCCAGGAGCCCCTGGACGATGGGTATTTCAGTCAACGTCGCGAAGTACATCAGGGCTCCCGCGAGGGAGGCGACGAAGTTCGCGAAGAGCGAGTTGCCCCCGAGGAGGCTCCCGATCCAGGCGCTCGGGATGAGGGCGTCGCGCCCTGGCCTGCCGAGCAGGAAGCCGGAAACCAGCACGCCGCCGAAGAGGAGGGGCAGGATCTGAAGCGAGAAGTCGCGCGTCGCGGCGACCCAATCGATGCGGTCCTCCTTCGAGAACCACGTGATGAGCGCATAGACGAGAACCAGGGCGAAGGCTCCGGCAATCCAGTACTTGGCCGAGTAGATCGCGTCCCAGACCGCGCTGCCGCCCTTGGAATTGGCCCAGTTCACGAACACGAGGATGCCGATCATGCTGCCCATGTAGACGATCATCTGCCCCAGGCTCCGGGCGGGCTTATCGTCGGGCTTAGCGAACATCCGCGCGTCGGCCGCGCGCTGCCTGTCCTCCTTGAGGTAGATGAGGGACATGAGCAGACCGATCACTATGGAAAACAGGATCGCCCCGACCGTTCGCGCTGCGCCCAGCTTCCAACCGAAGACCTTGGCCGAGAGGACGATGGCGAGGATATTGATCGCGGGCCCCGAGTAGAGGAAGGCGACGGCCGGACCGAGTCCCGCGCCTTTCTTGTAGATCCCCTTGAAGATCGGCAGGACCGTACAGGAGCAGACCGCGAGGATGGCGCCCGAAACGGAAGCAACGCCGTAGGCCGTGAGACGATTCGCGTCGGGCCCTAGGTAGCGAATGACCGCCTGCTGGTTGAGGAAGACGGTGATCGCGCCCGCGATGAACATGGCCGGCACGAGGCAAAGGAGGACGTGCTGCCGCGCGTACTCGCCGAGCATGAGGAAGGCCTCGTTCGTGGCACCGAGGAGGCGGGGCGCCTCCCAGGGAATGAAGTAGGCCGCGAGGAAGACTCCCGCCACGAGGAGGAGCTTCCTGTTAGGCGGCCATTCGGCCTTGCTCATGCCTTCGCCCGTGCGTCGATCAGGCCCTCGACCCGCTCCGCCACGGCCTCGATGAGATCCCCGGTGATGGGCGTCTTGCCCTTCTCGACGTCGAAGTCGGTCATGACGTAGTGCTCGAAGGGTATGCCGGCCTTCTCGAAGATCTTGGCCCCGCAGGCGACCTTGCAGCCGTCGAGGACGATGTTCCTCGTGGCATTCTGGGCCGATTGCAGGTAGCCGGAGACGCCGGCGCCGATCGCCGCGAGGCAGGTCCCCGACCCGGCGCCCTCGCGCGCCAGCTTCCTCCAAACCTGATCCGCGAGCATGCCCGTGTTAGCCATTCCCGAGCAGGCGTAAAGAAGCTTCACTTCGCAATCTCCGCCGCAGCTGCATCCAGCCATCTCACTTCCCTCCCTTGAGATACGAAATCACCTGGTCCTTGGTAAGGACCTTGCCCACGCTCTTCACCTCGCCGTCGATCGCCAGGGCGGGCGTCATCATCACGCCCATCTCCATGATCGCGTCCGTGTCCATGACCTTCTCGATTTCCGCGGCGAGGCCGAGTTCGGCCACGGCCTCGCGTGCGTGCTGCTCGAGGAGCTTGCACTTCGGACATCCCGATCCGAGTATCTGAACCTTCATGAGAACCTCCACTGCTCAGCCTATGCGTTCCGCCTCGGCATAGAGGCGGTCTACTTCCTTGCGAGGCAGGGCCAGCTTGATGGCCCAGGCGATTATCAGGATTCCAACAATGTCGATAGCGAGTCGCGAGAGGGCGAAGCGCTTCCCGAGGGCCGCCATCTCGAAGAGGAGCATCGGGATCTTCGTCGTGGACCAGGCGCCGATGAAGACGAGGATGTTCCTGAAGCTCGAGCCCTTCTTCATGAGGACGGCGGCGAAGGGAAAGGCGCCGTAGAGCGGCCCCGCCGCGAAGGAGCCGAGGAGGAAGGCCAGTACGGTTCCCTTCACGCCGGAGCCCTCGCCCATGTAGCGGATCATCTTCTCGCGGGGAACCCAGACATCGAGGAGCCCCAGGAGGATGAAGATCGGCGGTATGACGAGGAGCATGGCCTTCGTCTGGAAGCCCATGGAGCCGAGGGCCGCGCCGCGCCAGGCGGGGAAGGCGGCGATGAAGGCGGCGAAGGCCAGGGCCGCGCCGATAGCCGCCGCGTAGCGTTTCGCGAAGGATCTCATATAGACACCGCCCAGCCGACGAAAAAGGCCGCCAGGATCGAGAAGGCCCAGGCGAAGGCGTTCCGGAGAAGCGCCGCTCGCCTGCCGAAATACTTCATCTCCATGGGCAGGGTGACGACGCCCACCATCATGAGGCTCGACACGAAGGCCGCGATCTGCGTCGCCCCCGCCCCGCCCTTCAGGAGGGCGGCGGCCGCGGGGAAGGCCACGAAGCCGGGAATGAGGGTGATAGCCCCGACCAGCGACGCGCCGAGCACGCCGAGCATCCCCGAGCCGCTTCCGAGGAATCGGGAGATAGTGGCCGTATCGAGGACCGCGAGCGCGACCGCCACGAGGACGAGGACGACGAGGAGCTGGGGCAGGATGCCCTCGAAGGCCTTCCAGGCCTTCTTCACCGCGGCGAGCGTCCTCGTCCTATCACGGAGGAGCGAGGCGCCGAGACCGAGGGCGGCAAGGGCATAGAGGAAGAAAGTATCCATTCGACCCCCCTTCGTTGCAAATAATGGAAACAATGCACCAATTTGTCAAGACCTTCCTTGACAATTGTTGGGAAACATTGCAACTTTAGGGCATGGACGATCGGACGCTGCGTCGCTACGAGCTCAGGGCCGAGCTGTTCAAGGCCCTCGCCCACCCCATTCGTATCCTCCTGCTCGAAAAGCTCCGAGAGCGTCCTTGGTGCGTGTGCGAGCTGGCCGCCGAGGTCGGCATCGAGAAATCCGTCGCCTCCAAGCACCTTTCCCAGCTGAAGAGCGTAGGCCTCATAGCCGACGAGAAGCGCGGGACCTTGGTGGAATACCAGCTCGTCGCTCCCTGCGTCCTCGACATGGCCGCCTGCGCCGAAGGTACGATCCTGGAGCAGCGGCGCAAGCGCCTCGGGATCGCCGCCGCGGAATAGACCGCTTCATCCCGCCCCTTTCGAGGCCGCGAATCAGGGATGTTGCGGCCGCGCGGATTCCGCTCGACGAGCTGCCTCTCCCCCCTGGACAAGTCCTATGGCGATTGTATACTGGTGGCGGCTATTCACGATGTGAATAGCCCATTCGACCAGGGCAGGGGTTCATGCCGAGAGACGATGGTCCATCGCCGCAGCCGGTCATCCTCGGCTTCCTCATGGCCGGTCCGGCCCATCCCTACGGCCTCTATCGGGAATTCGACCGCGAGCTGGGGCGCGTTTGGCGCATCGGGCAGGCCAGCCTCTACGCCCGGATGAAGCGCGCCGAGGAGGAGGGTCTGGCCACGGTCGAGGTGGCCGAGACCGAGGGGGCGCCCGACCGGAGGGTGCACCGGATCACGGCCGCGGGGAAGGAGCGCTTCCTCGCGTGGATGGGCGGCCCGTCGGAGCGGGTGCGGGACATACGCCTCGAGTTCCTCTCGCGGCTGTATTTCTTCCGCCGCCTCGGCCTGGATGGGCTCGAGGACGCCGTCTCGCTCCAGAAGTCGGCGCTGGCCTCGCGGATAGCCGCCTTGGAGAGCGGCATCGCCGGGGCGGCCCGGTCGCGTGATGAGTATTGGAGGCTCGTCCTCGAGTTCAGGCGTTCGGAGGCGAAAGCCGTGGTCGCCTGGCTCGACGTCTGCATCGCAACGAATGGGAGGAAGGTATGAGTCGATTACGCCAAGCCCTCGCGGCGCTCGCCCTCGCGGCATTCGCGGCTGTCCCGCCGCTCGCCGCCCAGGCGGCCGCTCCCTTCAGCCTGGTGGATGCCTTGGGCCGCAGGGTCGCCTTCGAGAAGGCCCCGACCCGCGTCGTCATGACGAACAAGGCCGTCATCATGATCGCCGACGCGGCCTACCTCTTCCCGGAAGCGCCCGCCCGCATCGCCGCCTTGGGCAATACGAAGCAGGGCAAGCACAGCTTCGCCGCCGACTACGATCCGTCATTCGCGGCCAAGATAGCCCTCGACAACCAATCCGGGCCGGAGCAGATCGCCGCGGCCAACCCCGACGCCGTCCTGCTCAAGAGCTCCCTCGCCGGGAGCCTGGGGAAATCCATCGAGGCCCTGGGCATCCCTGTGGTCTACCTGGACCTCGAGACCCCCGCGCAGTACGAGCGGGACCTCCTCATCCTGGGCGCGCTCTTCCGCGACGAGGCCCGGGCCCGCGAGCTGATCGCCCTTTATAACGGGAGGACCGGCGGGATAGCGAAGGCCCTCGCGGGCCTCGCCGAGGCGGCGAAGCCCAAGGCCCTGATGCTCTACTACACCGACCAGGGCGGCGCGGTTTCGTTCAACGTGCCTCCCCTCGGCTGGATACAGACCGGCCTCGTCACGATGGGCGGGGGTATCCCCGCCTGGAGGGACGCGAAGCTCGGACAGGGCTGGACCAAGGTTTCCGTCGAGCAGGTAGCCGCCTGGGACCCGGACAAGATCTTCGTCATCGCCTATACGGCCGATCCGGCGGCGGTTGTCGAGCGGCTTAAGGCCGACCCGCAATGGGCCGCCCTGCGCGCCTCGGCCCAGGGCGGGATACTCCCCTTCCCCGGCGACTACTACAGCTGGGACCAGCCGGACGCGCGCTGGCCCCTCGGCCTGGCCTGGGTCGCCAAGAAGCTGCATCCCGAGCTCCTCGCCGACCTCGATCTCCGCGCCGAGGCGCGCGCCTTCTACCGGGACTTCTACGGCATGGGCGACGCGGACTTCGCGAGGCTCGTGGCGCCCAAGCTGCCCGCCGAGCTCCGCTGACGAGGATGAGGAAAGCAGCCTCCCCGCTCTGGCTGGCGGCGGCCCTCGTCGCCCTGGCCGCCCTATCGCTCCTGGTCGGCCGCTATCCGACGGCCCCCTTCTCCTCGCCCTGGCGTCTCGCGGCGGACCGCATGGGCATGCTCCTGGTCAGGAACGTCAGGGCCCCGAGGATCCTCGCCGCCGTCATGCTCGGCGCCTCCCTCGGGGCCTCGGGCTGCGCCTTCCAGATGCTGTTTGGCAATCCCCTCGCCGACCCGGGGATACTGGGCGTGTCGCAGGGCGCCGCCTTCGGCGCCTCGCTGGGCATCGTCCTCGCCGGCGGCGGCTCGCCGGCCGTGCAGCTCCTCGCGGGGGCCTTCGCCTTCCTCGGCCTCGGCACGTCCTACGCGGTCGCGAGGCGATCGCGCTTCGGCGGCTGGGTGCTCAGGCTGGTCCTCGCGGGCATCGCCGTCTCCGCCCTCTTCTCCTCCGGCGTGGGCGCCCTGAAGATAGCGGCCGACCCCGTCCGGCAGCTGCCGGAGATAACCTTCTGGCTCCTCGGCGGCCTCTCGGGGGCGAGCTGGCGGCAAGTCCTCTCGATCGCGCCGGTCGTGTCGGCCGCCTTGGCGACCCTCGTCGCGATGCGCTGGAGGCTCAACCTGCTGTCGCTGGAGGACGCCACCGCCTTCTCCCTCGGGACGGCCCCGGCCAGGGAGCGCGGGCTCCTCCTCGCCGCCGCCGTCGCGGCGGTGGCCTCGGCGGTCTCGATCTCGGGCATCGTCAGCTGGGTCGGCCTCATCGTTCCTCAGGCCGCCCGGCGGCTGTACGGCGGCGACGCGCGGCGATCCCTCCCCGCCTCGGCCCTGCTCGGCGCGATCTTCACGCTCCTGTGCGACGACATCGCCCGCTCGGCCCTGCCCGGCGAGATACCCCTCGGCATCATCACCTCCCTCGCGGGAGCCCTCGCCTTCATCGCCTTGATGAACGCCCGCGGCACGAGGATCGAGCGATGAGCCTCCCCGCCAGCCTCAGCTTCGAGGGACTGCGCTACCGCTACAATGCCGGGCCGGAAGCGCTGCGGGACCTGGGGGCGGAGGTCGCCCCGGGCGAGGTCACGGCGATCCTCGGGCCCAACGGCGCCGGGAAGACGACCCTGCTGCACCTGGCCCTGGGCTGGCTCAAGCCCCTGGGCGGCCGCGTCCTCCTGGACGGCATCCCCATCGGAGGGCTCTCGCGCCGCGAGCTGGGCCGGGCCATGGCCCTCGTGCCGCAGAGCGAGCGCATCCCCTTCGAGTTCTCGGTCCTCGACTACGTCCTCCTCGGAAGGGCGCCCCACCTCGCGCCCCTGCGCGCGCCGGGGCCGGCCGACCTCGCCGCAGCCCGCGCCGCCATCGAGCGGGTCGGCATCGGGGCCTTCGCCGAGCGGGAGGTCACGGCCCTCAGCGGGGGCGAGCGCCAGCTCGCCTCGATAGCCCGCGCCCTGGCCCAAGGGCCGCGCCTCCTCCTCCTGGACGAGCCGACCTCCCATCTCGACCTGGCGAACAAGGCCCGCGTGATGGGGCTGGTGCGGGAGCTCGCCGGCGAGGGTACGACCATCCTCCTCACGACCCACGAGCCGGAGACGGCGGCCATGGCCGCCACCCGCCTCTTCCTCATGCGGCAGGGACGGCTCCTCGCGTCGGGCCCGGCGGACAGGCTCTTCGCCTCCGCGAGCCTCAGCCTGACCTACGGCCTTCCCGTCGAGGCGCGGCTCGTGGAGGGCCGGCGCGTCGCCTTATGGGGGCCATCCGGCCCCTCGAGCCCGCGCCAGCGGAGGGAGAGCCCCTGGCTCGACCTGTGGCGGGACCGGGTAGAGGCGAGGGCGCGCGCGAGGGAGGCCTCGGGAAAGGGCCCCGAGGCCGACTACTGGAAGGGCCGCGCGCGCGAATACGACACGCGAGCGCGACGGCGGCTCGAGGTGCCGGACGCCCTGCGGGATTCCATCCTCGCGGATATCGTTCCCGGGGACAGGGTCATCGATATCGGCGCGGGGACCGGAGTCTGGTCCGCGGCCTTCGCCCGGCGCGGCGCGCGGGTCGTCGCGATCGAGCCCTCGCCCGACATGCGCTCGGTCCTCAGGGAGCGCGTCGAGGACGAGGGCCTTCCCGGCATCCGGATATTAGAAGAGGCCTGGCCCCTGCCCTCGCCCCCCGCCTGCGACCTGGCTTTCTCCGCGCACGCCCTCTACGGGAGCCCGGACTTCACCGCCTTCGTCCGGGCGATGGACGAGGCGGCTTCCTCGCGCTGCATGCTCCTCCTGCGGGCTCCCCCCCTCGACGGGCTCATGGCCGAGGCGGCGTGGCTCGTCCTCGGCCAGCCCCACGAGGGCCCCAACCTCCACGTCGCATACCAGGCCCTGCTCGAGCTGGGCATCCAGCCCAGCCTCCTCGTCGAGGAGGAGCCGCGGATCGTGGAGCGGCGCTACGATTCGCTCGAGGAGGCCCTGGCCGAGCTGAAGGAAGGCCTCGGCCTAATCGGGCCGAGCCGCTTCGACGGGGCCTTGTCCGCCCTTTTGAAGGATCGATCGCGCGGGGAAGGCCAGGGCGTCTCGCTCGCCCGCCACGAACGCTCGGGGCTCCTCCGGTGGCCCTCGCTCCGGGCGCGGAAGGCGGGACCTTGCTCCCCGGCCTGAGCTCCCTCATGGCGATCGTCAAGGCCGAGCTCCTCGGCGCGGGCCGCTGCTCGACGGCGATTGTCGGCGCGGGCGGCAAGACCAGCAGCCTCTTCGCCCTCTCCCGCGCCTTCTCGGCCCGGGGCTCGCGGGTCCTCGTCGCGACCACCACGCGCATGCTCGATCCGGAACGGGGAAGCGTGCGCGAGGGACGGGGCTTCGCTCCCCTCGTCCTGGCGGGCGGCCGGAGCCTCGAGTCGGCCGCCGTCGCCCTGGCCGAGGCCGGATCCCCGGTCCTCCTCTGCGCCTCGCGCAGCGGCGACAAGCTCCTGGGCGTCGACCCTCCCTCCTTCGACGCGCTCGCGGCTCCCTTCGACCTGGCCTTCGTGGAAGCCGACGGGGCGCGGGGCCTGTCCATCAAGGCGCCGGCCGAGCGCGAGCCCGTCGTCCCTTCGAGCTGCGCGATCGTCATCGGCCTCGTCGGCCTCGACTCCCTCGGCGAGCCCCTCGACGGCGGGATCGCCCATCGGCCCGAGCTGCTCTCCGCCCTCGTCGGCTGCCCGCTCGGCTCGAGGATCGAGGCTGCCCATATCGCCGCCCTCGCGGCCTCCCCCCGCGGCCTCTTCAAGTCCGCGCCGGACGGGGCCCGGCGCGTCCTCCTGCTGAACAAGGCCGACCTCGCGGACCGGGGGGCGGTCGAGGGCTGCGTCGAGGCCCTGGGCGAGGTCGAGGGCCTCGACGCGATCGTGGTCGGCGCCTTGGGCGCCGCGGAGGAGCCGTGAATCTCCCGCGGGGCGGCCTCGTGGTGGTTCGGGGCGCGGGCGACCTCGCGACGGGCTCGATCGTGCGCCTCGTCCGCTCGGGCTTCCGCGTCGTCGCCCTGGAGACGGCGGCGCCGACCGCCATCCGCCGGACGGTCGCCCTCTCCGAGGCGCTGTACGAGGGCGAGGCCGAGGTCGAGGGCGTGCGGGCCCGCTCGGCCGCGCGCCCGGAAGAGGCCCTCGCCCTCGCCTCCGCGGGCCTGGTCCCGATACTGGCGGACCCCCGCTGCGCGTGGCTGGGCATCCTCTCGCCCCTGGCCCTGGTCGACGCCATCCTCGCCAAGCGGAACCTCGGCACGCGCCGCGGCATGGCGCCGATCGTCGTGGCCCTCGGTCCGGGCTTCGCGGCGCCCCTCGACGCCCACGCGGTCATCGAGACGAACCGGGGCCACGGCCTCGGCAGGGTCATTCTCTCGGGCTCGGCCGAGCCCGACACGGGCGTGCCGGGTACGATCGCCGGCAAGGGGGCCGAGCGGGTGGTGCGCGCCCCGGCTGCCGGCACCGTTCGCGCGTTGCGCGAAATAGGTTGCCTCGTCGAGGCCGGCGAGCCGCTCCTGGAGATCGAGGGGATCGCGGGAGGCGGCTCGGCCGTCGTGCCCTCCCCCCTCCGCGGCGTCCTGCGCGGCATGATCAGGGGCGGCTCCCAGGTGCCCCGCGGCCTGAAGATCGCCGACGTCGATCCCCGCTGCGAGCCGGCCCATTGCCTGAGCGTCTCCGACAAGGCGAGGGCGGTGGCCGGCGGGGTCCTCGAGGCCATCCTTTCCATGGGAGGTAGACCGGAATGAGCGAAGGACCGGTGCGCATGACGAGCTACACGAAATTCTCGGGCTGCGGCGCGAAGCTGGGGCCCGGCGTCCTCGAGAAGGCGCTGTGCGGCCTTTCCCAGCCCGCCTATCCGGAGATCCTCGCCGACTTCGCGAACTGCGAGGACGCCGGGCTCTACGACCTGGGGGACGGCCGCGCCCTCGTGCAGACGGTCGACTTCTTCCCCCCGATCGTCGACGATCCCTTCGGCTTCGGCCGCATCGCCGCCGCCAACGCCCTCTCGGACGTCTACGCGATGGGCGGAAGGCCCATCTCCGCCCTCGCCTTGGTCTGCTTCCCGGTAGGGACGATCGGCCTCGAGGCCCTCCGCTCCGGGTTGGCCGGCGGCCTCGATGCCCTGGTCGAGGCGGGCTGCGCCCTGCTCGGGGGCCACAGCATCGACGACCCGGAGCCGAAGCTCGGCTACGCCGTGACGGGCCTGGTCGATGCGGAGCGGGCCTGGAGGAACAATACGCCCAGGCCCGGGGCCGCCCTGATCCTCACGAAGGCCCTGGGCACGGGGCTGATCACCCGGGCGCTCAAGGAAGGCCGGGCATCCGAAGCCTCGAGGCTCGCGGCCGAGCGATCGATGTCGCGCTTGAACAAGGCGGCCTGCGAGGCGCTGTCGCGCTTCCGCGTCCTCGCCTGCACCGATGTCACGGGCTTCGGCCTGGCCGGCCACGCCGCGGAGATGGCCTCGGGGCCGGCCTGCGGCCTACGCATATCCTTTTCCCAGCTGCCGCTGCTGCCGGGCGCGGCCGAGTGCGCGGCCGCGGGCCTCGCGCCGGGCGGCACGAAGCGCAACAAGGAGGGACGGGGGCAGGCCGTGAAGGCGGACCCGGCCCTCGGCCCGGCCGAGCTCGACCTCGTCTTCGATCCCCAGACCTCGGGGGGCCTGCTCGCCGCGGTCGAGGCCCGGGACGCCGACGCGGCGCTCGCCGAGCTCCGGGCGGCGGGCTGCGAGGCGGCCCTCATCGGCGAGGCGGGAGGGGAGCCGGGGATCGTGGAGATCGGGCCCTAGCCGGATCCCGCGCAGCCGGCCCGGCCGGCCGCGCTCGCTTTGCTAGAAAACGAAAGAGCCCCGGCACACGCCAGGGCTCTTTCAATTTGCAGGAAAAGGATTGCCTCGCTCCCCCGCGCGGGTTCGAACCACGGACCCAGTGGTTAACAGCCACTTGCTCTGCCAACTGAGCTACAGGGGAAAGTTCTTTCGAACGAGAGGATACTAGTGACGGCGCGCTAAAAAGTCAAGGGGCAGGCTCCTACTTCTTGGCCTTCCCCGGCTTCTTGCCGGCCTTGGCCTTGGCCGCCTCGGCGCGGGCCCGGAGCCCGCGCGCGGAGTCGGCCTTCGGGGGCGAGGCGCGGCCGCCCTTGGCCTTGGGCTTGGCCTTGGCCGCGGACTTCTTGGCCTCGGCGGCCTTCTTCTTGAGCGAGGGGGCGCGGCCCGCCGGGAAGAGCTCGGAGGCGGCCTGGGCCTTCTCGGCCGCGGCCGCGGCGCGGGCCGCGGCCTTGGAGATGCCGAGCTCGGCGGAGAGGGCCTCCTTGGAGGCGAGGCGGCTGCCGAGGGCCTTGAGGCCCTTCTCCTCGTAGTCGGAGGCGACGAAGCCCTCCTCCTTGACCTTCATCCGCGGCTTGGGGGCGTAGGCCACCGTGAAGGAGAAGTCGGCCTCGGTGGAGAACAGGAGTATCTGGGCCCCGTCGGGCACGAGCTGGTAGTCGCGGTTGTTGATGTAGGTCTCGATGCGGCAGCGCTTGATGTAGGGGTAGCCCGACTCCTTCTCTCGGTAGACGACGGTGAACAGGAGCTCGGCGAGCCGCTCCTTGTCGGCGCTCCCGCAGTAGAGGAGGCCCTGGTCGACGAAGAGCTTCTCGGGCACGGTCATGGCCGTGTAGACCCCGTTGCGGCGGATCGCGATCACCTTGTCGTAGGGCGAGACCTCGAAGAGGGTCTCCCCGCCCGAGACGGCGGTGCCGAGGTAGCCCGAGGCCCCGTCGTAGCGCAGGGGGAGGTCGCGGCGGGCCGCCTCCTTCACGTCGACCGAGCTGAAGCGGGCCAGCTCGGTCCTGCGCTTCCATTCGGGCTCGAGGCGCTTGGCGACGGCCTCGAGGTAGGAGACGGCGTAGTCGACGAGGTTGGCCAGCTTCTTGCGGACCTCGGCGAGCTTGGCCTTGATGAGGTCCATCTCCTCCTTGGCCTTGTTGATGTCGTACAGGGAGATGCGGCGGATGGGGATCTTGAGCAGGCGCTCGACGTCCTCGTCGGTGACGGCCCGCCGGATCTCCTTCTTGAAGGGCTCGAGCCCCTCGATAACGGCCTTGCGCACGCCCTCGGCGGTCTTCATCTTCTCGATGCCCTTGTAGACGCGCTCCTCGATGAAGACCCGCTCGAGGGTCCGGGCGTGGAGCTCGTCGGCGAGCTCGCCGGCCTCGAGCTCGAGCTCGCGCTTGAGGATGCCCAGGAGGCGCTCGGCGTGGTGCTTCACGACCTCCGGGACGGTCATCAGCTCGGGCTTGTCGTCCTTGATGACCAGGAAGTTGCAGGATATGGACTGCTCGCACTCGGTGAAGGCGTACAACGCGTCGACGACGTCCTTGGCGTAGACGCCGCGCTGGAGCTTGATCTCGATCTCGACGTGGTCCGTGGTGAAGTCGGAGATCGAGGAGATCTTGATGCGGCCGGCCTTGGCCGCCGCCTCGACGCTCGCGATCAGGCTCTCGGTCGTGGAGCCGAAGGGGATCTCGCGGATGAGGATGCGCTTCTCGTCGGAGAGGTCGAGCTTGGCCCGGACGAGGACCTTGCCCATGCCGTCGCGGTAGCCCGAGGCGTCGCACAGGCCTCCCGTGGGGAAGTCGGGCTCGAGCTTGAAGCGCTTGCCCTTGAGGGCGGCGATCTCGGCGCGGATCACCTCGACGGGGTTGTGCGGGAGGATCTTCGTGCTCATGCCCACCGCGATGCCCTCGGCCCCGAGGACGAGGACGACGGGGATCTTCGCGGGGAAGGCCACGGGCTCCTGGTGGCGGCCGTCGTAGGAGTCCACGTACTCGGTGATCTTGGGCCGGTAGAGGAGCTCCTTCGCGAGGGGGCGGACCCGGCACTCGATGTAGCGCGCCGCCGATGCCTCGTCGCCGGTGGCGATGTTGCCGAAGTTCCCCTGCTTGTCGATGAACAGCTCCTTGTTCGCGAGGACGACGAGGGCCGAGTAGATCGAGGCGTCTCCGTGGGGATGGTACTGCATGCAGTGGCCCACGACGTTGGCGACCTTGTGGAACTTGCCGTCGTCCATCTCGAAGAGGGAGTGGAGGATGCGCCGCTGGACGGGCTTCAGGCCGTCCTCGAGGTCGGGGATGGCGCGGTCCTTGATGACGTAGGAGGCGTAGTAGAGGTAGTTCTGGTCGAAGATCTTCCGTACGTAGGCCATGGCTGTTCCCTTACCGGTCGCCGGCGATCAGAGATCGCCCACGAGGTTCTGCATGATGTACTCTCGCCGCTCGGGGGTGTTCTTGCCCATGTAGAACTCGAGGACCTCGGGGACGTTCTTGAGGACCTGGATGTCGACCCGCACGAGCCTGATGTCCGGGCCGATGAACTGGCCGAACTCCGAGGGGCTGATCTCGCCCAGGCCCTTGAAGCGGGTGACCTCGGCGCCCGCGCCCAGGGCCTTGACGGCCTCGTCCCGCTCCCGGGCGCTGTAGCAGTAGCGGGTCTCCTTCTTCGTGCGCGCGCGGAACAGGGGCGTCTCGAGGATGTGCACCCGGCCCTGGAGGATGAGCTCCTCGAAGAAGCTGAGGAAGAAGGTCAAAAGGAGGTTGCGGATGTGGAAGCCGTCGTAGTCGGCGTCGGTGGCGATGACGATGCGGCCGTAGCGGAGGCCCTCGAGGTCGTTCTCGATGCCGAGGGCCGTCATCAGGTTGTAGAGCTCCTCGTTCTTGTAGATGGCCGTGCGCTTGCGGCCGTGCATGTTCTCGACCTTGCCCCGGAGGCTGAAGATGGCCTGGGTGTAGACGTCGCGCGAGCTCACCATGGAGCCCGCGGCCGACAGGCCCTCGGTGAGGAAGATCGTGGAGAACTCGCCCTTCTCGCCGTCCGAGAGGTGGTACTTGCAGTCCTTGAGGCAGGGGATGCGGAGCTCGATCTTGCGCGCCGCCTCCTTGGCCTCCTTCTTGACGATGTTGAGCTCGGTGCGGAGCTTTTCGCTCGAGATTATCTTCTCCTGTAGCCGCTTGGCCGCCTGGGGGTTCTTGCGGAGGAACTCGTCGACCCCCCGCTTCACCTCCTGGAGGATCCAGGGCTTTATGTCGGTGTTGCCGAGCTTGTTCTTGGTCTGGCTCTCGAAGACGGGATTCTGGAGCTTGACCGCCACGGCGGCCGCCACGCCCTCGCGGATGTCCTCGCCCTTGTAGGAGGCCTGGAAGAATTCGTTGACCGCCTTGAGGAAGCCCTCGCGGAAGGCGGAGAGGTGGGAGCCGCCGTCGGAGGTGAACTGGCCGTTCACGAAGGAGAAATTCTCCTCGCCGTAGTCGTTGGTATGGGTGAAGGCGAACTCGATCTTGTCCCCGCGCCAGTAGCCTATGTCGTACAACGCGCCCTCGCCGACCTCGTTCGCCAGAAGGTCGTGGAGCCCGTTCTTGGAGGCCACCTCCGTCCCGTTCAGGACGAGGGAGAGGCCGGAATTGAGGTAGGCGTAGTTCCAGATCCGCTTCTCGACGAACTCGGGGTTGTAGGCGTACTCGCCGAAGATCTCCGGGTCGGGGCTGAACTCGACCAGGGTGCCCTGGGCCTCCCCCCGCTTGGCCTCGGTCTCGCGCTTGGACTTGAGGACGCCCCGCTCGAAGACGACCTCCTTGCTCCGGCCCTCCCGGGTCGAGACGACGCGGAAGCGGGCGGAGAGGGCGTTGACGGCCTTGGTGCCGACCCCGTTGAGGCCGACCGAGAACTGGAAGACCTCGTCGTTGTACTTGGCGCCCGTGTTGATGACCGAGACGGCCTCGACGAGCTTGCCCAGGGGGATGCCGCGGCCGAAGTCGCGGATCGAGACGGCGTAGGGGGCTTGGGCCGCGCCCGCGGCCCCGTTCCCGTACTCGACCCGGACGATGACCCGGTCGCCGGCCCCCATGATGAACTCGTCGACCGCGTTGTCGATGACTTCCTTGAGCAGGACGTAGATCCCGTCGTCCGGATTCGAGCCGTCGCCCAGCCGCCCGATGTACATCCCGGTGCGGAGGCGGATGTGCTCGAGGGAGGAGAGGGTCTTTATCTTCGATTCGTCGTAGTTTTGGGCCTTTTTCGTCGCCATAGCTTCCGGAATGGTAGCATAAGGCGAGGGGAGTGAAAAGCGCGAGGGGGCACTTCCGCTCCGCCCCGGGTCGGCCCGCCGCCTCCTCCCGCCCTGCCGGAGCTCGACCGCGGGAGGATTTTTCTTTATCATCCATGCACTTATGAAGAACGAGAGGCTCATCGCCCTCATGGACTGCCTCCTCCTGGAGGGGAGGCAGACGGCCGAGGGCCTGGCTCGCCGCTTCGAGGTCTCGGTCAGGACCATCTACCGCGACCTGGACTCCCTCTGCGCGGCGGGGCTGCCCCTCGTTGCGGAGGCGGGCAGGGGCGGCGGCTACGAGATCGAGCGGGGCTACCGGATCGACCGGAGCTTCCTCTCCCCCGAGGAGCTGGCCGACCTCCGCTCGATACTCGCCGCCTTCACGAGCGCCACCCACGACCGGAACCTCGAGCGTTCCCTGGGCAAGATAGCCTCCCTCGGGCCGAGGGAGGCCGCGCTCGCCCGGCGGGGGCGCGGATCGAAGGCCCTCCTCGCCCGGGGAGAGGCCTCGCCCGAAGGGAGGGGCGAGCTCCCCCCTCCCCTCATCGCCAACCTCTCGCCCTGGGGGCCGCCGGCCTGCGAACCCCGGCTCCTCGAGGAGCTGCGCCGCTCGATAGCCGAGCGCCGCGTCCTTTCCTTCGCCTATGCCGACTCCGAGGGGCGCGAGACGAGGCGGGAGGTGGAGCCCTTCTCGGTGGTGATCGGGGGGGCGACCTGGTACCTCCATGGCTGGTGCAGGCTCCGAAACGCCTTTCGCTTATTTAAAATCAGCCGTATAAAAGAATTGCATACAACATCCGAAGTCTACGATCCCTGGCGAAGGAGCCCCTACCCCCAGCCCTTCGCCTTCGAGGGCGCGAGCGAGAGCCTGGCACGGGTCGAGGTTTCGGTCGAGGGGCGGCTGGCCCCGGCCCTGGAGGAAGCCTTCCCCGGCCGAGGTCGGGGCCCCGATGCCGAGGGCAGGTGGAGCTATCGCTTCGAGTACCCCCACGGGAGCTACCTCATCAGTTTCCTCCTCTATTTCGGACCGGGCTTGCGGGTGGAAAGCCCGGAGAGCCTCCGCGCGGAGCTCGCCTGGGCAGCGGGGGAAATCGTCCGCGCCAACGCTTCTCCCGCAAAACCCTGACATGCTTTGTCAGGGGACGGGGTATAGGCTCCTCCCATCGTCCTATCGATGGAGGTTCGACATGGCTCAGCTTCTAGCCTATTGCGGCCTGGATTGCGCCGAGTGCGACGCGCGCAAGGCCACCTTGAACGACGACCAGGCCCTCCGGGCGGCGACCGCCGCCCGCTGGAGCGCGGAGTTCCACTTCCCCTTCACGGCCGAGATGATCAACTGCACCGGCTGCCGGGAGCCGGGAGCCAAGATCGGCCACTGCGCCGAGTGCGAGCTGCGGAGCTGCGGCGAGGCCAAGGCCCTGGCCCATTGCGGGCTCTGCGCGGAGTTCCCCGGCTGCGCGAAAATAGCCGGCTTCATAAAGGACCTGCCCCAGGCCAAGGCCAATCTCGAGGCCGCGCGGAGAGGCGCCTAGGGCCCCGAAGCCGGTCCGGCCGGCGCGGCCGCGCCGGCCGGGGCAGAGCTTCGGCCGGCAGGCCGGCAGGTTGATTCTGTCCCTCCCTTCGAGTAGATTGGATAGCCTGAAGCGAGGGACCGTGGATCAGATCTTCGATCGATTCGAGCGCTTGTTCAAGTCCTGGGTCGCCGGGGAGTCCGAGACCTTCGGAGCGCGCCCCTTTGGAGCCCGCCCCTATGGCGGCTCCTCGGGCGATCCCGACCTCGCCGCGGCGATGGACGAGCTCGACGACTTCCTCGACCGCGGCCGTACCGAGACCGAGGCGCGCGAGCGCCAGGAGAGCTTCGAGCGCTCGAGGCGGGCCCGGGAAGAGGCCTCCCGCCGCTCCGCCGGAACCGGGAGCCAAGGCGGGAATTCATTCCCGCCCAACGAGATAGCCAGGGCCTACCAG
Organism: Spirochaetota bacterium; assembly: GCA_022711355.1. Classification (GTDB taxonomy): domain Bacteria; phylum Spirochaetota; class Spirochaetia; order Treponematales; family Rectinemataceae; genus JAKLFE01. Next base: position 98,090 of record JAKLFE010000007.1, read on the forward strand.
ACCCTCGGCCTCCCCTACGGGACCCCCTTTCCCCAGGTCAAGACCCAGTACAAGAAGCTCCTCATGCAGAATCACCCGGACCGGAATTCCGCCAGCCCCCAGCAGCTCAAGCGTTCCACGGAGATTTCCGCCCAGATAAACGACGCGTACCAGCGGATCGAGACCTGGTCGGCCGCGGGCCGGGCGGCGCGCTGAGGCGGGCGGAAGTCCCGCCTTTTCGGTTAAGCGCCCATGACGCGGCACCGACAATCGAGGTAGACTGTAGTGGAGGGATCAAAGATATGAACGCCAACCCCCTTGCCGCGTACCGAGAGACCCGCGTCAAGACCGCGAGCCCCGGGCAGCTCGTCGTGATGCTCTACGACGAGGCGCTCAAGCAGTGCGACAAGGCCATAGAGCTGGCGGGGGAAGGCGCGAAACCCAAGCCGGAGCACATCGAGCGGATCAACGCCGCCCTGGGGAAGGCCCAGGACGTCATCACCGAGCTCATGGCCTCACTCGACTTCGACGCGGGCGGCGAGATCGCCCAGAACCTCTTCTCCCTCTACGTCTGGTTCGGGCGGGAGCTCCTCGAGGCGAACATCGCCAAGGACACCGCTCGGGTGAAGTCGGTGCGCGGCATGCTCGCCGAGCTCCGCGTCGCCTGGGCCGAGGTGGCGCTCAAGGCCCAGGGCGGCTCGGCCTCCTCGGTCGGCGTGAACATAGCCGGCTAGGCGGGCCCCTGCCATGACGGCCACGCGCGACGGCGAGCTGGAGCAGCGGGTAGCCCTGCTCCGGCGCTTCCGCGAGCTCTTAGTCGAGCAGCGCGGCAAGTTCGAGCGCTACCTCGCGGTCCTCGACCACGAGCGGGCCGATATCGAGTCGGGCGACGTGGACCGCCTCGTGGCCCACGTGGAGATCGAGGAGCAGGTCGTCTCCGAGATCTACACCTTCCAGAAAGCCATCGATCCCCTCGACGAGCTGTACCGCTCGGCCTTCGCCGCCTCCCCCGGGGCCCGCGACGCCGACCGTGCCGAGGTCCCCGCCCTCAAGGCGGCCCTCGAGGAGCTCAAGGCCGAGGTGATCCGCCGCAACGGCGAGAATCGCGTCCTCCTGGGCACGCGCATGGCCCTCCTCCGCGGCGAGATCGCGGCCTTCCGCAATCCCGCAGCCTCCCGGAGGTCGGTCTACGCCGGCGCCGGGGAAGGCGGCATCGTCGACATCAGCGGCTGAAGGCCTCCCCGGCTCGCCTCGACAGTTTTCCCCTGCCGGGCTATCCTCTCCGCATGAAGAGCCCCCTCTACCTCCTCGACTCCTACGCCATCATCTACCGCTCCTACTTCGCCTTCATGAACAGGCCCCTGCGCAGCCCGGCGGGCGCCAACGTCTCCGCCGCCTTCGGCTTCTTCCGCTTCCTCTCCGCCCTCTTCGACGAGCGCGCTCCCGGCGCCTTCGCCGCCGTCTTCGACCCCAAGGGCAAGACCTTCCGCCACGAGATGTACCTGGAGTACAAGGCGAACCGCCAGAAGGCGCCCGAGGACCTCCACGCCCAGGTCCCCCTCGTCGAGGAGATCCTCGCGGCCCTGAAGCTCCCCCTCCTGCGGAGCGAGGGCTGGGAGGCCGACGACCTCATCGCCGCCCTCGCCCGCCGCGCCGCGAAGGAGGGCCGCGAGTGCTGGGTGGTCTCCGGGGACAAGGACCTCCTCCAGCTCGTCGGGGGATCGGTCAAGGCCCTGCGCCCCGACTCGAGCTTCGCGTACCGGGCCTACGGGCCCGAGGAGGTCCTCGCCGAATGGGGCCTCGAGCCACCGCGCATCCTGGACTACCTCTCGCTCACCGGCGACGCGTCGGACAACGTGCCGGGGGTCCCGGGGGTGGGGGACAAGACCGCCCTGAAGCTCCTGGGCGAATTCGCGGGCCTCGACGACATCTACGCCCGCATCGGGGAGGTCAAGCCCGAGTCCCTGCGCCGCAAGCTCGAGGCCGGCAAGGAGAGCGCCTATCTCTCGCGCAGGCTCATCACCCTCGACGAGGCGGCCCCGGTGGGCATCGCCGACCTCGACGAGCTCCTCGTCGGGGCCCCGGACTGGGAGGCGGCCAACCCGGTCTTCCTCCGCGAGGGGATGAAGAGCCTGGTCCGCAGGGCCCCCGGCCGCGCCGCCGCGGGCATGGAGCTCTTCGAGGGGGCCGCGGAGCGGGGCGGCGGGGCGGGGATCGGCCCGGCCCCGGGCGGCGCCCGGGCCGGCGGCGCGGCCGAAGGCCCGGGAGCCGGAGCGGCGGCCGCGTCGGCCCCTGCGCCGGCGGCGCCCACCGAGCTCCTCGGCCCCGGCGCCTACGAGGCGGTGACGAGGATCGAGGAGCTCAGGGCCTGGGTGGACCGCTGCGTCGCGGCCGGCAGGTTCGCCTTCGACTGCGAGACCGACAGCCTCGACCAGCTCTCGGCAGAGCTGCTCGGCTTCTCCCTCTCCTGCGAGCCGGGGAAGGCCTGCTACGTCCCGCTCCGCTGCCCCGACGCGGCCTGCATCCCGGCCGCGGAGCTCCGCGCCGAGCTCGAGCGCCTCTTCTCGGCCCCGGGCGTCGTCCTCGTCGGGCACAACGTCAAGTACGACTACCACGTCCTGCGGCGCTTCGGGGCGCCGATGGCCTGCCCCCTCGGCGACACGATGATCGCCGCCTGGCTCCTCGACGCCGAGGCCGGCTCCTTCTCCCTCGAGGCCCTCGCCGAGCGGCGCCTGGGCCTCCGCGGCATCGAGTTCGACGAGGTGGTCCCCAAGGGCGCGAGCTTCGCGATGGTCCCCCTCGAGCGGGCCACGGCCTACGCCGCCGAGGACGCCGACTTCACCTTCAGGCTCGACCGCCTCATGGCGCCCGAGCTCGAGGCCGCCGGCCTCGCGGGCCTGTATCGCGAGCTCGAGATGCCCCTCGTGCCGATCCTGGCGGGGATGGAGGCCGAGGGCATCCGCGTGGACGCAGCGGCCCTGCGCTCCTTCGGCGTGGAGCTCGACCGGGAGCTCGACGCGATCCGCGCCGAGATCTGGAAGCTCTGCGGCAAGGAGTTCAACATAGCCTCGCCCAAGCAGCTCCAGGAGGTCCTCTTCGTCGACCGCAAGCTCCCCTCGGGCAAGAAGACGAAGACCGGCTTCTCCACCGACTCCTCGGTCCTCGAGGAGCTCGCCCCCCTCGATCCGGTGCCGGAGAGGATCCTCCGCCACCGGAGCCTCGCCAAGCTGAAGGGGACCTACGTCGAGTCCTTGGCCGCCCTGGCGGAGAAGGAGAGCCGGGTCCACACGCACTACCTCCAGACCGGGGCGGCCACGGGCCGCCTGTCGAGCAACGACCCCAACCTCCAGAACATCCCCGTCAGGGACGAGGAGGGCAGGCGCATCCGCGCCGCCTTCGTCGCCGAGCCGGGCCGCCTCCTGGTCTCCGCCGACTACTCGCAGATCGAGCTCGTCGTCCTGGCCCACCTCTCGGGGGACGAGGGGCTGCGCGCGGCCTTCCGCGAGGGCGTCGACGTGCACCGGCGGACGGCGAGCCTCCTGTTCGGCCTGCCCGAGGCCGAGGTCACGGCTGAGCAGCGCCGCGTCGCCAAGACGATCAACTTCGGCGTCATCTACGGCATGAGCGCCTTCCGCCTCTCGAACGAGCTGAAGATCCCGCGGGCCGAGGCCCAGAAGTTCATCGACGCCTACTTCGCCACCTACGCGGGCGTCCAGTCCTTCATCCGCGCGACGGTCGCGGAGACGGAGGCTCGGGGCTGGTCCTCGACCATCGCGGGCCGGCGCAGGCCGATAGCCGCGATCAACTCGAGGAACAAGACCGAGAAGCAGGCCGCCGAGCGGGTCGCGGTCAACACGCCGATCCAGGGCTCGGCGGCGGATATCGTCAAGCTGGCCATGATCCGCGTCGACCGGGCATTGAAGGCCGAGGCGCCGCGGGCCAGGCTCCTCCTCCAGGTCCACGACGAGCTCATCGTCGAGGCGCCCGAGGCCGAGGCCGAGGCGGTGGCCGCCCTCGTCAAGCGCGAGATGGAGCTCGCCGCCGAGCTCTCCCTCCCCCTGCGGGCGAGCGTCGAGACGGCGGCGAGCTGGGGGGAGATGCACTGAAGATGCTGATCGGCCTGACCGGCGGGTACTGCGCGGGGAAGAACGAGGCGGCGAGGCTCCTCGAGGCCCGGGGCTGGGCATGCATCGACGTCGACAAGCTCGGCCACCTGGCCGTGGACGCCGCCAAGGACGCGATCGTCGCCCGCTTCGGGCCGGGGATCCTCGGCCCGGAGGGGAGGATCGACCGCCGGGCCCTGGCCGCCCGCATCTTCGCCGATCCGCGGGCCCTGGCCGACCAGGAGGCCATCGTCCACCCGGCGGCCATCGCCCTCCTCGAGGAGCGGATCGACGCGGCCGAGGCCGAGGCGAGGGCGGCCGGCCGGGAGGCCCTCGTCTGCGTCAACGCCGCCCTCCTCCACCGGGCCGACCTCGTCGCGGGCTGCGCGGCCGTCGTCGAGGTCAGGGCCTGCCTCGCCCTCCGCTTCCTGCGGGGCCTGCGCCGCGACGGCGCGGGGGCGGGGGCGGTCGCGCTCCGGCTCTGGCGGCAGCGGGGCTTCCGCCGGGAGCTCCGCGCGGCGGCGGCGAGGGCCGGCCGCCCGATCCTCGCGCTGCGCAACTCAGGAGGGCTCGGCGTCCTGGAGCGCCGCCTCGAGGCCCTCCTCGGCCGGCTCCCGCGGCCCGGGGCCTAGCCCCGCGCCCGGGGGAGGGCGGCCTCGTCGAAGCTCGCCCCGCAGCCCGCCCCCTCGCCGAGCCTGAGCCTCCCCTCGACGATGCCGATGCCGCTGGCGTAGTTGTCCGCGATGAGCTCGAAGGAGTTGAGGTCGGTGCTCACGATCCCCGGCCGCGCGAGGGCGGCGCAGAGCCCCATGGCGCTGCCGTAGACCGACTCGATCATGGAGCCGACCTGGCAGCGCACGCCGCGCTCCGCGGCCAGGTCGTAGAGGTCGAGGGCCCGGAGGAGGCCCCCGGTCTTCATGAGCTTGATGTTGATATAGTCGATGCCGCCTAACTCGAGGAGGGTCAGGGCCGACTCGTAGCCGTGCACCGCCTCGTCGGCCATGAGGGGGACGGAGCAGCGCTCCTTGATCCGGCGGAAGGCGTGGAGGTCCCCCGCCGCGGTCGGGGACTCGAGCCAGTCGAGCTTCCCCTCGACCGCGCGGCAGAACTCCACCGCGTTGTCGACGGTGACGAAGCCCTGGTTCGCGTCGGCTATGAGGAGGCAGCCGCGGCGGCTCTCCTCGATGAGGCGGCGGGCCCCGCGCACCACCTCGACGTCGCGGCGGTAGCCGGGCAGGCCCCCCGCGCCGGGCCTCCCGAGCTTGAGGCGGATGATACGAAGGCCCTTCTCCAGGCCGTCGGCTACCCGGGCGAGGGTCTCCTCGACGCCGAGGATGCTGATGTTGCGCGTGTACTCCACCGGGCGGTTCTCCGCCCCGAGCATGCGGTACAGGGGGAGGCCGGCGCGCTTGGCGCAGGCGTCGAGCATGGCCTGCTCGATGGCGGCTATGGCGGAGGGATTGCCGTAGACGAGGCGGAGGCCCGTCTTGGGCTCGATCGCGTCCATGACCTCGCGCACCGCGTCGAGGCTGCCGATCTCCTTGCCCAGGAGGGAATACTCGAGGAGCCCCGCGTCGGTGAAGAGCCGGACGCAGGCCTCCACCGAGCCCCGGGTCTCCCCGGTGACCTCCCAGGCCGGGATGGCCTCGCCCCAGCCGAGTATCCCCTCGTCGGTCTCGAGGCGCACGAGGACGAACTGCATGTCCCGCATGGCCACGTTGGCGATGATGAAGGGCTCCTTCAGGCGGAGATCCAGCGGCACGGTATCGACCCTAGTTATTCGCATGTTCCCTCCCTCGGTCTTCGGCCCCGAGTATAGCATCGATCGGCCCCCGGCCGGAGCCGCCCCGACCGAAGTCGGGGCGCGGCTTGCCCACCCCCTCGAGCCCGGCTATACTCGCCCCGTAGGGAACGTCGATCGAGGGGCCCGCCCGAGCGGGCCCGCGCCCGCACAAAGGAGAGGTAGAGGATGAGAACGTCACGGATTCTCGCGATTGCCCTGCTGGGGCTCGCCATCGCTTCGTCGGCCTTCGGCCAGAGCGCCCCCCCCGCGGCGGGCTCGAAGCTGACCATCGGCCTCGTCCTGGTCGGGCCCTACAACGACCGCGGCTGGAGCCAGGCCAACTACGACGGCCTCCAGTACGTCAAGGCCAAGGTCCCCGGCGTCGACTTCATCTACATCGACAAGGCCAACTCCGCCGACCGCCCCGGCACGACCGTGTCCCAGCTCGCCGAGAGCCTGGTCTCCCAGGGCGCGAAGATGATCATCTTCAGCTCCGACGACATGATGGACGAGGCGAACAAATTCGCCCAGGAGCACCCGGAGATCTTCGTCGTCATGACCACGGGCGACCAGTCCTGGAAGGAAGGCAAGGCCTACAAGAACCTCCCCAACATGATCAACATCATGGGGAAGATGGAGTACATGAAGATGGTGGCCGGGGTCGCGGCCGCCCTCACCACCAAGACCGGGAAGATCGGCTTCCTCGGCCCCCTCATCAACGACGAGACCCGCCGCCTGGCCGCCTCGGCCTACCTCGGCGCCCGCTACGCCTGGACGAGCTACCTCAAGAAAGACCCCGCCAAGCTCGAGTTCAAGGTCACCTGGATCGGCTTCTGGTTCAACATCCCCGGCGTGACCTCCGACCCGACCCAGGTCGCCGACGACTTCTTCAACTCCGGCTACGACGTCGTCATCTCCGGCATCGACACGACCGAGGCCGTCGCCGAGGCGGCCAAGTTCACCGCCCAGGGCAAGAAGGTCTGGGCCATCCCCTACGACTACGCCAAGGCCATCGACGAGGGCAAGGGCGTCTCCCTCGGCGTCCCCTTCTTCAACTGGGGCCCCGCCTACGCCAAGGCCGCCAAGGACGCGATGGCCGGCACCTGGAAGGCCCGCTTCGAGTGGAACGGCCCGGATTGGAAGAACATCAACAACCCGGACACCTCGGCGGTCGGCTTCAACAAGGGCACACTCTCCAAGGAGGCCTCGGCGGCCGTGGACCGCTTCGTCGCCGAGCTGGCCAAGGGCCTGAACCTCTGGGCCGGCCCCCTCAACCTCCAGGACGGGAGCGCCTACCTCAAGAAGGGCGAGAAGGCGAGCGACCAGCAGATCTGGTACCTGCCCCAGCTCCTCCAGGGCATGCAGGGACAGAGCGTCTCCAAGTAAAGGCCTACCATGGCTGGCCGCCGCCCGGCCCTCGAGCCGGGCGGCGGCCTCGTTTTTCCCGAACGGGGTGGACGTGCGCGTAGAACTGCGAGACATCGAGAAAAGCTTCGGGCCGGTCAAGGCGAACGCGGGGATCAGCCTGGACATCCCCTCCGGGAGCATACAAGGCATACTCGGCGAAAACGGGGCGGGCAAGAGCACCCTGATGAAGGTCCTCTCCGGCTTCATCCGCCCCGACTCCGGCCGGATCCTCCTCGACGGGAAGGCAGCCTCGATCGGCTCTCCCGCCGACGCGATCCGGGCGGGGGTGGGCATGCTCCACCAGGACCCCCTCGACTTCCCTCCCCTGCGCCTCGTCGACGACTTCGTCCTCGGCCGCCCGGGGGGCATCGGCCCGGAGCGCCGCTCAGCGGCCGCGGAGCTCGCCAGGCTCGCCGGCCGCTTCGGCTTCGCCCTCGATCCCGAGGGCTACGTCGACGCCCTCACCGTGGGGGAGCGCCAGCAGCTCGAGATCCTGAGGCTCCTGTGGATCGGCGCCCGCGTCCTCATCCTCGACGAGCCCACGACGGGCATCAGCCTCCCGCAGAAGGAGAAGCTCTTCGCCACGCTGCGCGAGCTCGCCTCCGAGGGCATGACGGTCCTCTTCGTCTCGCACAAGCTCGAGGACGTCGAGGCCCTCTGCGACCGGGCCGCGGTGCTCAGGCAAGGCTGCCTCGCCGGCGAGGCCGAGCCCCCCTTCTCCTCGGAGGCCCTGGTCTCCCTGATGTTCGGCAAGGCCGTCGAGCTCGCGCCGAAGCGGCGGCTCGAGCCCGGCCGGAGCGTGCTCGCGGCCAAGGGCGTCTGCCTCGAGTCGCCGCGGCTCCGCATCCAGGATCTGAGCCTCTGCGTGCGCTCCGGCGAGGTCATAGGCCTCGCGGGCATGGAGGGCTCGGGCCAGGCCCTCTTCCTCGGCGCCTGCGCGGGCCTCGCCAGGCCGGTGGCCGGCTCCTTCTGCCTCGAGGCCGAGGGTCTGGACATGACCGGCCGCTCCCACCTGGACTACAAGAGGGCGGGCGTGGCCTACCTGCCGGCGGCCCGCCTCGAGCAGGCCCTGGTGCCGGGGCTCACGCTCGGCGAGCACTTCACCCTCGCCGAGGGCGGCAGGGGCCTGTTCGTGGACCGGAAGGCGGCGGCCAAGCTGGCCGAGGAGCGGATCGCCGCCTACAACATCAAGGGCAGGCCGGAGAGCCGGATCGAGGAGCTCTCGGGAGGGAACCAGCAGCGGGCCCTCCTCGCCCTCCTCACCTCCCCCCTCTCCCTCATCCTCGTCGAGCACCCGACCCGGGGACTGGACATCGAGTCCACCATCTACATCTGGGGCAAGCTCAAGGAGCGCTGCGCCGCGGGCAGCTCCATCGTCTTCATATCCTCCGACCTCGACGAGATCCTCCAGTACAGCGACCGGGTCCTCGTCTTCTTCGCCGGCCGCGCGAGCCCTCCCCTCGACGCGGCGAGCCTCGACGTGGAGAGGCTCGGCGGGCTCATCGGCGGCAAGGGATGGGACGAGATCGAAGGGAAGGCCGGCCGTGCGTAAAGAAAGGCTCGCGAAGCTCCTGTTCGGGATCGGGGCCCTCGCCCTCGCCCTCGGGATATCGACCCTGGTCCTCCTCGCCGCGAAGGCCCCTCCCCTGGCGGCCTACGCCAACATAGCCCTCGGCGCCCTGGGCTCCTGGGACGTGGCGGCCAACGTCCTGGTCTCCTGGGTCCCCCTCGTCCTCGCGACCTCGGGCCTCCTCGTGACCTTCACCGCCGGCCTGTGGAACATCGGCATCGAAGGCCAGATCACCCTCGGGGCCATCTTCGCCACCTGGGCCCTCCGCGCCCTGCAGGGCGCGGCCCTCCCGCCCGCCCTCGCCATCGGCCTCGCCTTCGCGGCCGGGATGGCCGGAGGAGCGCTCTGGGCCCTGCTGACGGGGGCCCTCCGGACCTTCGGCGGGGTCAACGAGATCTTCGGCGGCCTGGGGCTCAACTTCGTCTCCACCGCCCTCAACATCTGGCTCATCTTCGGGCCCTGGAAGAGGCCGGGGGTGGCATCCATGTCGGGGACCGTCCCCTTCGACAAGTCCCTCTGGCTGCCCACCCTCGCCCCGGGCTCTCGGCTCGCCCCCGCCTCCCTCGCCCTGGCCCTCGCGGGCATAGCCTTGGTCTTCGTCCTTCTGCGCGGCAGCTACTTCGGGCTCAGGCTCAAGGCCGTGGGGCGCAATCCCCGGGCCGCCCTCCTCCTCGGCATCCCGGCCGAGCGCTACCTCCTCGCGGCCTTCCTCGGCTGCGGCCTCTTGGCCGGCCTGGCCGGGGCCGTCCAGGTCACGGCCGTGTACCACCGGCTGATCCCCTCGATCTCCTCGGGCTACGGCTACCTCGGGCTCATGGTCGCCATGCTCGCGAGCAACCAGGCCCCCCTCGCCGCCCTGGTGGCCCTCTTCTTCGCCGCCCTGAACGTGGGCTCGATCCGCCTGCCCATCGTCCTGAAGCTCGACTCCTCCCTCGCGGGAGTCCTCCAGGGCAGCCTCGTCCTCTTCTTCCTCCTGGGCCAGGGCGCCCGCCAACGACTGCTCGAGCGCAAACGCGGAGGCCGACCATGACCGGCGACGTGCTCATCGTGAACCTCGCGGGGCTCCTCGCCTCCGCCGCCCCCCTGATCTTCGCGGTCATCGGCGAGACGATCTCGGAGCGTGCCGGAGTCATCAACCTCTCGATGAACGGGATGATCCTCCTCTCGGCCATGGGGAGCTTCAGCGTCGCCCTGGCCACGGGCAGCCTCGCGGCGGGCTTCCTCGCGGGGGCCGCCATCGGCGCCCTCGTGGCCCTCGTCGTCGCCGCGGCCGGCATCAGCCTGCGGCAATCCCAGGTGGCGGTGGGCTTCGTCCTCGCCCTCCTCTGCCGCGACCTCTCCTACTTCCTCGGCAACCCCGTCATGGGACAGGTCGGTCCGAGGCTCCCCCCGGCCCCCATCCCCCTGCTCGCGGGGCTGCCCGTCGCGGGGCCCCTCCTCTTCCGCCAGGACCTCATGACCTACCTGAGCCTCCTCCTCGTGGCGGGGGCCTGGCTCTTCCTTTTCAAGACGAGGCCGGGCCTCGTCCTCCGCGGCATCGGGGAGAAACCCGAGGCCGCCTACGCCCGCGGCGCGCGCGTGAAGGCCCTCCGCTACCTCTACACGGTCCTCGGCGGGGCGATAGCCGGCCTCGCCGGGCCGATCTACTCCCTCTCGGTCAAGGCGGGCTGGAAGGGCAGCATCTCCGGCCTCGACGGCCTGGGCTGGATCGTCCTCTCCATCACGATCTTCGGGGGCTGGAAGCCCTTCCGCGCGGCCTTCGGCTGCTACCTCTTCGCCCTCCTCCAGTGGCTTGGCCTCGTCCTCCAGCCCCTCCTGCCCGGCCTGCCCTCCCAGGTCCTCCAGGTCGCCCCCTTCCCCCTGATGATCCTGACCCTCCTCCTGGTGAACCTCGGGAAGGCCGAGTGGGTGGAGCGTTCCCTCGCCACCCTGCCCGGCCCGGCCCGCCGCCGCCTGTCCAGGGTCCTCCGCGCCCTGAACGCGACGCCCCCCGCCGCCCTCGGGACGCCCTTCGAGGAGGACTAGGGCGCGCATTCCCCTTGATGGGGCCCGCCCTCCTGCCGATAGGGAAGATGGGTGCCCTGTCCCCATGGAGGATCGCGCAATGTCGGCGGAACAGAAGAAATTCCTGTGGATATCCCTCTCGGTCTGCCTCTTCGTCCTCGCCCTCGCGGCGACGGGGCTCTTCCTCTTCGTCCCCAAGAAGGGCGGAGCGGCCGCCCCGGCGACCATCGGCAACGTCGCGGCCCCCAAGGCCGCCGATCCCCAGGACTTCCTCGTCTCGCCGCCGCCGGCGCCGAGCTTCGAGCAGCCCCGAAGCGCCGCCGGCGACGTCGTAGTGGTCTACGGCGAGAAGCCCGAGAGCCTCGACGGCTCCGCGGGGACGGCCCTGCCCGCGGGACAGGCCGCTCCCGCCCCGGCCCTGCCCGCGGTCCCCGCCCCGGCCGCCCCCGCCCCGGCGCCCAAGAGCGCGTCGAAGAGCGTCCCCCAGGCCGCGCCCAAGGCCCCCGCCGCGGTCGCCAAGGCCCAGCCCCAGAAGAAGCAGCGGGTCGACGAGTACTGGATCCAGGCCGCCGCCTTCTCGAGCAGGGGGCGGGCCGACGAGCTGAAGGACAGCCTGGCCGCCCAGGGCATCGCATCCTTCATCAGCGTCAAGGACATAGACGGCAAGAGCTGGTACCGGGTCCGCATCGGGCCCTACGCGGGCATGCCCGAGGCCGAGGGCTGGCTCGCCCGCCTGAAGGCCCTGCCCGGCTGCTCCGAAGCCTATATCTCTAAAACCGTCGTCGAGCGGAACGGCTAGCCTCGCCGGGAGCCCGAGCCGCGGCCTCGAAAGGGCTCGGGTTCCCCGCCCGCCCCGAAAAATCGTTTGACATATCGCCTGCCGCAGGCTTTACTATCGGCTATTCCCCTATCCGAGCCCCGCGTCCGGGTGCCCCACCGCTAGCCAAGGAGAAGCCGATGAAGAAATGCCTCAGCGCCTTACTCGTCCTCGTCATGGCCTTCGCCCTCGCCCTCCCCCTCCTCGCCCAGGCGACGAAGCCCCTCAAGGCCGCCTTCGTCTACATCGGCCCCCCCGGCGACCTCGGCTACACCTACGAGCACGACCGCGGCCGCAAGGCCGCCGAGGCAGCCCTCGGCTCCAAGGTCAAGCTCGACTTCATCGAGAACGTGCCCGAGGGCCCCGACGCCGAGCGCGTCATCCGCCAGTACGCCCAGGACGGCTACGACATGATCTTCGCGACCTCCTTCGGCTACATGGACCCGACACTCAACGTGGCCCAGGAGTTCCCGAAGGTCAAATTCGAGCACTGCTCCGGCTACAAGACCGCCCCCAACATGGCCACCTACTTCGGCAAGATCGAGCAGGCCCGCTACCTCACCGGCATCGTGGCCGGCAAGATGACCACGTCGAACAAGATCGGCTACGTGGCCGCCTTCCCCATCCCCGAGTGCGTGCGCGGCGTCAACTGGTTCACCCTCGGCGTCCGCTCGGTCAACCCCAAGGCCGAGGTCCGCGTCGTCTGGACCAACACCTGGTACGACCCCGTCAAGGAGCGCGAGGCCGCCGTGGCCCTCCTCGACGCCGGCTGCGACGTCATGGCCCAGCACCAGGACACCACCGAGCCGCAGAAGGCCGCCGCCGAGCGCGGCAAGCTCTCCATCGGCTACGACTCCGACATGGGCAAGTTCGTCGGCGACTCGGTCCTCACGAGCGCCATCTGGAACTGGGGCGCCTACTACACCATGACCCTCAAGGACGCCCTCGCCGGCACCTGGAAGTCCCACGCCTACTGGGGCGGCATGAAGGACGGGGTCGTCGACATCGCCCCCCTGAGCAAGAAGGTCCCCAAGGCCGTCGCCGACCTCGTGGCCAAGGCCAAGGCCGACATCCTCTCGGGCAAGCTGAACATCTACGCCGGCCCCATCGCCGACCAGA
>JAKLFE010000070.1 GCA_022711355.1 Spirochaetota bacterium
GGACTCGGAGCGGGGCCGGGAGATGCGGGAGAGCATGCGCTCCTTCTCCGCCCTCATGACGAGCCTCGAGCGCGAGGCCCTCGGCCTGGGCTGCAGCTTCGCCCTCGCCCTCGCGGGCGGCACCTGCGCCCTCTGCGAGGACTGCGCGGCCCTCGTCCCGGGAACGGCCTGCCGCCATCCCTTCGAGGCCCGGCCCTCGATGGAGGCGGTCGGCATCGACGTGGCGGCGACGGCCAAGGCGGTGGGCATCGAGCTGCGCTTCCCCGCGGCGGAGCCCTCGTGGACGGGCCTCCTCCTCGTCGAGTAGCGGCGGCGCGAGGCCCGGCCCCGGGCGCGGCCCCGGCGCTCGCCGACGAAAAAGCCGTCCTCGCGGACGGCTTTTACTATCTTTCGAGGCGGGCCCTAGAAGCAGGAGACGACGAAGATGCCGATGAGGGCCTCGGTGGTCATGAGCTCCTCGGAGGGGGAGAGCTCCTTGGCCTGGCGCTCCATCTCGCCGACGAACCAGAAGAACAGGCCGAACTTGGGGTCGATGCGGAAGCAGTAGGCGAGGAAGTCCTCGGCGCGGCTCTGCTGGCCGAAGAGGAGGCCGGCTATCGCGTGGGCGAGGGCGATGAAGCGGCGGAAGGCGGGGCCGACGGAGCCGTCGCGGAAGTCGCGCACGAAGGCGGCGAGGTCCTCGATGAGGCGCTCCTTGGGCTTCTCCTCGGACTTCTCGACCCAGGTCTTGTGGACGAGGAGCTCGACGTTCTCGCTGAAGTTGCGCAGGAGCCGGTCGATGCGCGCGAGGCGCTCGGCGGGGCCGCCCGTGACGTACTGCTGGAATTCCGAGGGGTTCCCCATGATGTCGGCCAGCTTGATGGCGTAGCGACTGCGCTGGGCGTCGCCGGCGCGGGCGAGGAGGGGCAGGACCTCGAAGGCCTCCCGCTCGACGTCTGTCACCAGGCGATCGTCGATCGCGGATTCCGGGAAACTCATGCTTTACCATGGCAAAAAGCGGATTCTTGGTCAATACCCCGCTTCCGGCGCGAAAGCGCCCCGGGCCGCGGCCTTGCGCGATCCGCGGGCCGCGGGATATCTTTTTGCCAGATATGAACGATATAGCCAAGCTCGGAGAGGCGGCCTACGGCCTCGGCTTCGTCCCCCCGGAGTTCCTCAAGCCGGGCGAGGACGAGTACCGGATCCGCGACGAGCAGGCCGCCGATCCGCTCCACGGCCTCGGGCGCGCGGCCTCCTCCTACCGCCGCCTGAAGCCCTACGAGATCGAGGCTCTCGTCAAAAACTCCAATACCTGCAGGGATTGGGGCTTGGTCCGGGTGAGCGACCCCTTCGTGCCCGAGCTCGTCAAGGACTGCGAGTTCGCCGGCCTCGTGCGCATAGGCCGTCTCGACCGGGAGACCCTCGAGCACCACGACCTCAGGACCCCCGTGGGCATCACCCGCTCGCGGGTCATAGCCTGCGACATCGGGGACGACTGCGCGATCCACGACTGCTCCTACCTCGCCCACTACATCGTCGGCGACGGCTGCATCCTCCTCGCGAACGACGAGATCCACGTCTCGAACCACGCCAAGTTCGGGGTCGGCATCGTCATGGAGGGCGAGAGCGAGTCGGTGCGGGTCGAGCTCGACCTCATGAACGAGGCGGGCGGCCGCCCGGTCCTCGCCTTCGAGGAGATGATCTGCGCCGACGCCTACCTCTGGGCCCGCCGCCGCGACGACGAGGAGCTCATGCGGGCCTTCCGCGCCATGACCGAGGCGATGTACGACAGACGCCGCGGCCGCTACGGCACGATCGGCCGCGGCTCCGTGCTCAAGTCCAACCGCATCGTCAAGGACGTCGCGATCGGCGAGTGCGCCTACATAAAGGGCGCGAACAAGCTCAAGAACCTCACGATCCGCTCGAGCGAGGCGGAGCGAACCCAGATCGGCGAGGGCGTGGAGCTCGTCAACGGCATCGTCGGCTACGGCTGCAAGGTCTTCTACGGCTGCAAGGCCGTGCGCTTCGTCCTGGGCTCGAACTCGGCCCTGAAGTACGGGGCCCGCCTCATCCACTCGGTGCTCGGCGACAACTCGACGGTCTCCTGCTGCGAGATGCTCAACAACCTCGTCTTCCCGGCCCACGAGCAGCACCACAACACGAGCTTCCTCGTCGCCGCCCTGGTGCGGGGCCAGTCCAACATGGCCGCCGGCGCCACCATCGGCTCGAACCACAACTCCCGGGCCCCCGACGGGGAGGTGGAGGCGGGCCGGGGCTTCTGGCCGGCCCTGGCCACCTCGGTCAAGCACTCCTCGCGCTTCGCCTCCTACTGCCTCCTGGCCAAGGGCGACTACCGCTACGAGCTCGACATAGCCCTCCCCTTCTGCCTCGTCGACGACGACCGCTCGCGCGACCGCCTCGTCCTCGTCCCCGCCTACTGGTGGACGCACAACCTCTACGCCCTCATGCGCAACGAGTCGAAGTTCCGAGCCCGGGACCGCCGCGCCGTCAAGGTCCAGGAGGTCGAGCTCTCGCCCTTCGCCCCGGACAGCGCCGAGGAGATCGTCGCCGGCATCGGCATCCTCGAGTCGGCCCTGCGGGGCTCAGGCGAGGGCGACCCCGAGCACATCGAGCTCCCCCCGGGGCGCTTCGAGAACTCGAGCCGCCCCGTCGTCGCGCGCAGGCCCCGCCGGGCGATCGCGGCCTACCGCGAGATGCTCCTGTGGTACGCCGGCAACGCCCTCCTCGAGCGGCTCGAGGCCCCGCACCCCGACGCCGCGTTAGGCGACGCCATCGCCTCCCTCGACCTGCCGCGGGTCGGGGCTTGGGAGAACCTGGGCGGCCAGCTCGTCCCCCTCGCCGAGGTCGACGCCCTCGTGGCCAAGGCCCGCTCGGGCCGGCTGCCCGACTGGCGCGCGATGCACGCCGAGTACGCCCGCCTCGCCGCGGCCTACCCCGAGGCCAAGGCCAGCCACGCGATGGGAATCCTGCGCTGGCTCGAGGGCTCGGCGCCCGGCGCTGCCGGCGCCCCCGCGCCGCGGCCGGCGGCGGCCCTGGTCTCAAACGCGTTGGCCGAACTCGCGTCCCTCTCGGGCCGCGTGGCGGCCGCGGTGCGGGAGTCCCGCGCCAAGGACTACGGCAACGCCTTCCGCCGCGCCACCTTCCGCTGCGAGGCCGAGATGCGCGCCGTGGCCGGCGAGGCGGAGGGCAATCCCTTCGTGCGGAGCTCCGCCGCCGAGATGGCCCGCCTGGCCGAGCGCGCCCGGGCCATGGCCGCCCGCCTGGGCCCGCGCTAGCTCGGGAGCTCCTTCCGAGGCTCCCCGTAGGACTCGTATAGATCCTCGCCTATCTTGAAGCGCAGGTACTTGAGGGTCCTCGCGTAGCCCTCCTCGGGAACGGATCCCTCCCGCAGCCCGTCGGCCAGGGAGTCGAGCATCACCCGCAGGCATTCGCGGATAGCCGGATCAATGCTGCAGCAATCCCCCATGGGACCTCCTGGGCAGCCCTCGCGGCGCGGGCTGGGCGCGCCTATCCGGCGCGCACCAAGCATCCCCGCCCGCTCACATCAGGGCAGGATGGCGATGTCCTGGTGGGTCGTGGCGCCGCTCTCCACGGCGATATCGGCGTAGGTCGAGCTGTCAACGGCGGCGGTCCCCAGGTTCAGGACCACGAGGTCGTAGGTCCCCGGCTCGAGGAAGGCCAGCATGTAGCGGAAAACCCCCGATACGTCGTGGGGCGTCGCTCCCGTCACGGAATTCTCGAAGAGGATCCCGTCGGCGTCGCCGTCCGCCTCTTCCGCCGCCGCGTCGTAGCTCCCATCCTTATAAGCGTACACCGCGTATCCCTCGGCCAGCTCGCCGGCTATGGCCCCCGCCTCTCCCTCGGCCACCGCCCGCAGCGCGGGCTTCATCCGATATTCCCCCGACGTATAGACCAAGGACTTCCGGACGTCGAAGTCCACGGTCAAGGTGATGGAGCCGGTCGAGGGAACGGCGAAGGCGTTCACGATCTTGAGGCCCGTGGCGGAGGCGAGGACGCAGGGGATCCGCGTCGCCGGATCGGCCGTCTCGACGATCGCGATCTCCGGATCCAGGAAACGGATTTGGTTCACCTGGGTAGCCGGGGCGAGGGGGACCTCGCCGAGGAGGGCGGTGACTCCGGAAGTGAGGCTGAGCAGGTCGTACTCCGCCTCCGCGTCGATGGGCACCTCGATCCAGGACCCGTCGCCCTCGGCGGCGGTTCCCGATTCGTTGATCTCGAGGCCGCCGAATTTCACGAAGACGCTCTGCACGTCCTGGGTGCCGACCGGCGCGTCGGTCAATTCGAAGGAGACCGTCGCCGTGTCGGAGCCGGAGGAGCATGAGGCCAAGGCCAAGGCGGCGAGCGCCGCGCCGACTGCGAGCTTCCACGACTTCATAGGGATACCTCCATGACGCGAAGCTTGGGCCGCTTCCGGCCCTCGAACACGCCCTGGATACCCCCCGAGGCCCGGCCGGGTTGCTCCTCCCCGAGGATTTTTTCCGCGGGTCCGACGGAGGACAAACCGTCGGCCCCGTGCTACCATTTCCCCGCATGGGCCTCGAAGGCGGCCGCGACGGCCTCGACGACCTCGAAGCGATACACCGCGTCCTGGCGGGCGAGCGCGAAGCCTTCGGGCCCATCGTCGAGCGCTACGGAGCCCGGGTCCTCCGCTTCTGCCGCTCGCGGCTCGGCTCCGACGAGGAGGCGGACGACGCCGCGCAGGAGGTATTCCTCAGGGCCTACCGCTCCCTCGAGAGCTTCAGGCTCGGGGAAAGCTTCCCCGCCTGGCTCTTCTCGATCGCCGCGAACCGCGTGAGGACGAGGTCCCTGCGGCGCTTCGCCGACCGCGCCAAGGCCGGCAAGGCTGCTGCGGCGGCGCGGGCCGAGCCCGAGCCCGACCCGGCCTCGGAGGCGGAGCGATCACTCGAGGCGGCGGAGCTCCGGGAAGCGGTAGCCCGCCTTCCCGAGGAGCAGCGCGCGGCCGTGGAGCTCTACTATTTCGCCGAGCTCTCGGTCGCCCAGGCCGCCGGCGTCCTGGGCATCGGGGAGGAGGCGCTCAAGTCCCGCCTCTTTCGCGCCCGCGCGAGGCTGCGGGAACTCGTCGAGGGGCCGCAACCGGGACGCGGCCGGGAGGGTATAGGTAGATGATGGATTGCCGCGATGCCCTCGAGCGCATACGACGCTGGGAGGGGGAAGGCGAGGTCGACGAGCCGCTCGAGCTCATCGGCCATATCGAGGGCTGCCGGGAATGCTCGGCTTCGTTCTCGGGGCTCCTTCCCCTCCTGCGGCGCGACGCCGGGATGATGGCGGCTTCCCGCGGCCCCGAGGCCTCGGCCTTGGCGGCGGCGGTCCTGTCGCGCATCGAGCTGGAGGGGCTCGAGCCCGAAAGCCGCCGCGGCGCCTCGAGGCGGCCGCGCGCCCTCCTCGCCGGCATGGCCGCCCTCCTCGCCCTGGGGCTCGGCCTCGGCCTCATCCTCGCGTCCCGCCGCGGCGACACCGTCACGGTACGTTTCGTGCTGCTCGCGCCCGAGGCTCGGTCGGTCGGCCTCGCGGGCGACTTCAACGGCTGGTCGACCGAGGGGTACGAGCTGCGCCGCGGGGATAGCGGGACCTGGACCCTCGAAGTGAGGCTGCCGCGAGGCGGCTATTATTCGTACAACTTCGTCGTAGACGGCGAGCGATGGATAGCCGATCCCTCGAGTCCCGAGAGGGTCGATGACGGCTTCGGCGGATCGAGCAGCCTCTTGCGGATTTAGGAGGTCGGTATGGACGGCAGAACCACAGGCTCACCGATCGCGCGGCGGCCCGCGGCGATTCCGCGGCCCGCCATCCTCCTCCTCGCCCTCGCGTCCCTGGCGTTCCCCCTCGCCGCCGCCCCGGCGGAGCCGGCCCCGGGCCGGGACGCCTCCTACGAGGCGGCATACCGGGAGGCCTACGAGCTCGCGGCGGCCCGCTTCCGCCCCTCGCCCCTCGCCCTGCGGATGGCCCTCGCGGCCTGCGGGGAGGGCCTCTATCAGCTCCCCCCGGCCGAGGCGGCGGCGCTTGCGCACGCGCTCGCCATCAAGGCCGAACGCGTTATGCGATTCGGGGGCTCCGCGCAGGAGGCCCGCGCGACGCTCGCCCAGGAGCTCGCCCTCTCCGCCGGGGGTCGCCCCGCCCCTCACCGCTTCATGCGGGAGACCGGATCGCCCGGGCCTCGGGAAGGACGGGGATACGAACGGGCCTCGGCGACGCCACCCGGCGGGTCGGGCGCCCCGGGGCGAGGAGGCGGCAAGCCGTGATCCGGGGACTTGCCGGCGCGATCCTCTCGATAGCCCTCCTCGCGCTGGCCGCGGCGCCCTCCTCGGGCCAGGAGGCGGCGGCATGGTTCGAGCGCGCCCCGGGCGCCGCTGGCTACGCCTCGATCCGCGGCGCCGCCGAGGCCGCGGCGGCGAGGCTGCGCGCCGCGGGCCTCCCGGACGGCCTCCTCGCGGCTCGGCTCGAGGAGGGCGCCCGGAAGCGGATCGCCCCGGAGCGCCTCGCGGCCGCCCTCGCGGACGAGGCCGTCCGGTACGAGGCCATCGCAGCCGAGCTCTCCTCGCGGGGCCTCCTGCCCGAGCTTCCCTCCGAGGCGGGCGGGCTCGCGGAGCGGGCGGGGCTCCTCATGCGGGGAGGCACAGCCCTCGCGGAAATAGCCGCCGCCCTCGACGCGGCCCCGCGGGGATCGGCGGCGCGGGCCGAGCGCGCCTTATCGGCCGTGGCGGCCGAGTTCTCGATCCATGCCCGCTTTCCCCTCGCGCCGGCGGAACGGATCGCGCTCGCCGCGGCCCTGGCCGGCAGCGCGCTCGGCGAGGAGCGCTTCGCCTCCCTCCTCGCGGTCTTCGCGAGGTACCGGGCCGAGGGGCTCCCGGCGTCCCGGATCTGCTCGCTCAGCGTCGATATCCTCGGAGCCGGCGGCTCCGTCGAGGGCGTCGAGCGCGAACTGCAACGGAGGATTCGCAGGCCATGAAGCACGACATTCGCCGTCCCGCCCCGCGCGGAGCCCTCCTGCGCGCTGCCTGGCTCGCCGCGATCCTCGCCGCGATCCCTCCCGCCCTCCCCGCGGAGGCGAAGAGCTCCGCGCTCGCCGTCTTCGGGACGGAATCGGGCGCGGCGTTCGAGACGAGCGCCTGGGGGAGCGCGGAGGCGCTCGGGAAGAGCCTGGCTGCGCGGCTGTCCGGCGGGGCGACCGCCTCCATCGGCCTTCCCGGCGCCGAGAGCTCCGGCGAGGCGGGGCTCTCGGCGGAGCTCTCCGCGTCCGGGGGCCGGACGGTGGCCCTGCTCAGGGTGGATGGAGGCATAGCCGACGGCGCCGCCTTCGACGCTGAGGCGGGGAGCGTCGGGACCTTCGGCGCCGAGATCCTCCTGACGCTCAACGGCCCGCGCTGCTCCTTCTCGCTATCGCCCCGCCTCGAGCGGCGCTCCGGCGACGAAGGCAGGACGGAATACGGCGGCGGCATCGGGGCATCGGCCTCGGCCGGCGGCTTCGTCCTCAAGCCGAAGGCCGACGCCTCGTGGACGGAGTGGGACGACGGCGGCGAGAGCCTCCAGCTGCTGCCGAGCTTCGGGCTCTCCTGGTACCCGGGCTTCCCCCTCTCCCTTTCGGCCGACGCGGGCTTCAGGCGAAGCTGGCTCTCCTCGGGGGAGGTGCTCGACGAGCTCCCCTGCGGCATCTCCTGCTACGGTGCCGCGGGCGACCGGCTCTTCTTCTCGCTGGACGCTTACGCGCTCATCGACCTCGAGGACGGCGACTTCAGCGAGGCCGGCGTCGCGGGCGAGCTCTCGCTCATGCTCCGGCGGCTGTCCCGCGGCGAGCTCAGGCTCCCTATCGGCCTCTCCTGGGACTCGGAGGGCCCGGAAGGCTGGGATGGGATCGCGATCCGCCTCGGCCTCGAGCTGCTGCTGGATTGAGGGCCTAGAGCGCCGCCCGCCGCCTGAGGTAGCGGCGGTAGATGAGCCAGGAGCCCGGCAAGGCGAGGGTGACGGCGGGGTAGAGGATCTCGGCGTAGAGGGGAGTGGCGTAGGAGAGGGCGAGGAAGAGCCCGGCGCCGAGGGCCCTGCCGGCGTTGAGGGTGAGCTCCATGGCGACGCTGCGGCCGGCCAGGTCCCCCTCGGCCTCCAGGTACCTGGCCAGGAGGCCGAAGTAGGCGGCGTTGTAGGGCAGGAGGAGGAGGGCCTCGCCGACCTTCCACAAGCTTCCGGACAGCAGGGCTCCGAGGGGCGTGGCGGCGGCGACGAGGAGGCCGGAGGCTCCCAGGGCGAGGAGGGAGCCGAAGCCCCAGAAGGCCGAGCCGCGCCGGTCGAGGAAGGCACGCCCCGCCGCGTAGTTCGCGCCGATGCCGACCAAGGCGAAGATGACCGAGAGGCGGCCGGCCGCGGCGTCGGAGCCCGCGGCCTTGAGCACGAGGATGCTCATGACGGACCAGCTCGCCCCGTCGCGGATGCCCCACACGAGGTTGGCGCGGAGGACGAAGGCCCAGCCGGGATCCCCGCGCGAGCGCAGCCTCGGCAGGACGCGGATCGGCCCCCCTCTGTCGCGGGGCAGCCGCAGGGCGAGGGCCGCCGCGCCCATGGCGAGGGAGAGGGCGACGATCGAGGCGAAGATTATTGCGTAGCCGGCCTCTACCCGGGGCGAGAGGACGAGGGCCGCGGTCGAGGCGAGGGGAGCGAGGGCGCTCGCCGCCGCGCCGAGGGCGCCGTAGAGGCCGAAGAAGCGCCCCTCGCCCTCGCCCCGCTGGACCTGGGCTATGGCTATGTTGAAGGGGTACCAGAAGGCCCCGGTCGCCAGGCCGTTCACCGCGCCGAGGATGGGGAGGAATCCCCCCGAGCGCTCGCCGAGGGCGAGGAGGAGGCCGTAGAAGGCCACGAAGAGCCAGAGGGCGGAGACGAGGACCGGGACCTTGCCGTGCCTGCGCGCGGCGAGGGCGGCGAGGTGGAAGCCTATGGGGATGAGGGCGAACTGGAAGAGGTTGAAGACCGTGATCTCGGCCAGGCCCTCGAGGAAGCGGTAGAGGTACATGTTGACGAAGACCGTGGACACGGCGTTCGAGAAGGCCATGCCGGCGTGGATGAAGAGGACGGTCTTGGCCGAGCGGGAGATCACGCCGCGAGTCTAGCGGCTCCGGGCCGGCTTGGGCAAGCCGCGGGGCCGGCGGCGCGGGGGCCGGGTGCGAAAAAGGCCGCCCCGGGGAACCGGGGCGGCCTCGCGCGGCTCGGGCTCGGGAGGAGCTCAGCCGTTGCGCTTGCGGAAGTCCTCCATGAAGGAGACGGTGGTCTCCACGTCCTTGAGGCTCACCGCGTTGTAGCAGGAAAGGCGGATGCCGCCCATCGTGCGGTAGCCCTTGGTCTGGACGATGCCGGCGGCCTTGGCGTCCTTCACGAACTTGTCGTCGAGCTCGGGGCTGGGGAGCTTGAAGTCGATGTTCATCCAGGAGCGGGAATCCTTGTCCGCGAGGCCCGTGAAGAAGCCGCCCGAGCCGTCGATCGCGGCGTAGAGGAGCCTTTGCTTCTGCTCGTTGATCTTGCCGCGGGCCTCGAGGCCCCCGTTCCTCTTCAGCCACTGCAGCACCAGGTTGAGGATGTAGATCGAGAAGCAGGGCGGCGTGTTGTGCATCGACTGCTTCTCCTTGAACACCTTGTAGGACATCATCGTCGGGACGTCGGCGTTGGCCCGCTCGAGGAAGCCGTCCTTGATGGCGACGACGGTGACGCCGGAGGGGCCGAGGTTCTTCTGCGCGCCGGCGTAGATCATGGCGTGCTTGCCGAACTCCGCGGGGCGGCTGAAGATGTCGCTCGACATGTCGGCGACGAGGCTCTTGCCCTTCGCGTCGGGGGTGTAGTGCCACTGGGTGCCGCAGACCGTGTTGTTCGAGGTGTAGTGCACGTACTCGGCCGCCGGGTTGAGCTTGAGCTCGCCCTGCTTCGGTATGGACTTGAAGACCTCGCCGGGGAGCTCCATGTCGGCCGGGAAGGTGACGGCGCCGAAGCGCTTGGCCTCCTTGACCGCGGCCTTGGACCAGTTGCCGGTGACGATGTAGTCGGCCTGCTTGCCGGGGCCGAGGTAGTTGAAGGGGAGCATGAGGAACTGGGTCGAGGCGCCGCCGGTGCAGAAGAGGACGTTCCACTCCTTGCCCATGCCGGCGATCTCCCGGAAGAGGTCCATCGTCTCAAGGTGCATGGCCTCGTATTCCTTGCCGCGGTGCGAGACCTCCATGACGGAGCAGCCCGTGCCCTTCCAGTCGAGCATCTCGTCCCGGGCCTGCTCGAGGACCTCGAGGGGGATGGCCGCCGGCCCCGCAGCGAAATTGATGACGCGCTTCATATCTCTCGTCTCCTTACTTCTTGCAGTACTTCTTCATGCGATCGACGATGCAGTCGCCTAACCTGAGGAGGTTCTCCTCCGTCGAGGCGCCGAGGTGGGGGGTGAGGAGGACGCGGGGGGCGGAGAGGAGGGGAGAGCCCTCGGGCGGCTCCTTGTCGTAGACGTCGGTCGCGTAGCCGCCCAGCCGCCCCTCCTTCAGGGCCGCCGCGACGTCCTCGGCCGCGACCACGGGGCCCCGGCAGGTGTTGACGAGGTAGGCGCCCTTGCGCATCTTGGCGATCGCGGCGGCGTTGATCATGCCCTTGGTCTCGTCGGTCAGGGGCGTGTGGATGGAGATGTAGTCGGAGCGGGCGTAGACCTCGTCCAGGCTCACCATCTCGGCGGCGTCGGAGGCCGGCACGTACTTGTCGTAGGCGATGACCTTCATGCCGAAGGCCTTGGCCCGGACGGCGAGCTCGCGGGCGATGCGGCCGATGCCGACGAGGCCGAGGGTCTTGCCGCCGAGCTCCGTGCGCTCGAGCTCCTTCTTGAGCCACTTGCCCTGCTTCATCGAGGCGTCGGCCTCGGCGATGTGGTTGGGCAGGGCGATCATGAGGGCGAAGGCGAGCTCGGCCACCGCGAGGCTCGAGGCCTCGGGGGTGTTGTCCACGGCGATCCCCTTCTGCTTGGCGTAGTCCACGTCGATGGTATCGACGCCCACGCCCCCGCGGATGACGTACTTGAGCTTCGGCGCGCGGTCGATCATCGCCCGGTCGACCTTGGTCTTGGAGCGGACGATGACGACCTCCGCCTCGCCGACGCGGCCGAGGTCGGAGCTGACTTCGCCGAAGGGCGCGAGCCTTCCGGGCAGGTCCGACGCGAAGGCGTCGGCCAGCAGGATGACCATGGAAACCTCCCTTTCCTGTGACGGTACTGGATATCGATGCCCGTTTCGGGCGAGAGCTGTGCAGGATGATTCTAGCACAGGGCTGGCAAGAGTCAAGCCGGCGGTATTCGTTACTAGATGGAGAACTACGAGCCCATTAGGCGCGGCCTGCGAAGCCCGGGGAGGATCCCGCCCGAGCCCCCCGGCGCGGCCTCAGCTCAGGGGCCCCTCGCGCGCGACGAGGTAGCTGCCTCCCCCGAGCCCGGGGGCCCAGAAGAGGTCGTAGTAGGTGAAGACGCCACCGACATCGGGCAGCTCCTGCTCGAAGGACCAGAGCTCCCCGTCGGTCGTGGAGAAGAGGGTTCCCGCCTGGGTGATGAAGACGAAGGAGCTCCCGTCGAAGACCAGGCCCTCGCAGGCCGGCATGCTCGGATCGAGGATCTCGGCCGCCGACCAGGTCGCCCCGTCGGCGCTCTTGCCGAGGAAGCCGCCCTCGTCGAGGAGGAGGTAGCGCCCGTTCCCGTAGGCGACGCCGACCGGGTTGTTGGTGGCTATGCCCGTAAGCGAGGTCGGGCCGAGCCAGGAGATGCCGTCGGCGCTCGAATAGAGCTCCGGCCCGCTCGCGCCGGCGAAGAAGCTCCCGTTCGCGTAGTCGACGCTGCAGAACTGGGGAGTGCCCGCGACCGCGTAGGCGCCCCAGGAGCCCGTGCCGTCGATGCTGTGCAGGAGCGAGGAAGCGGCGGCCAAGCTGTACGAGACGGCGACGAAGCGGCCCTCGCCGTAGGCTATGTCCGCGATGGGGACGGATACCCCGCTCGCCGCGGCATTCCAGCTCTCGCCTCCGTCCGAGCTATAATAGATGGCCCCGTCGTTTGCGCCCGCCACGAAGGTCCCGTTGCCGTAGGCGACCGCGTTCAGCCTTGCGCTCCCGACCGCCACCGAGCTCCAATCCTCGCCGAGGGCCTTGTAGAGGACCACGCCGGAGCTCTCGCCTCCGGCCGCCACGACCCTCCCGGCCCCGTAGCAGATGGCGCGGCAGTGGCCGTCGGCGGGGCTGAGGAGGTAGGAAGCCTCGGTGAGATCCACGCCGTCGGACCCGGCCTCGCCGGCGGAGGGGGAGCAGGAGCCGAGGAGGAAGATGACGAGGAGGCCCGCGATGGAGAGAAGGAGGGGACGAGCGCGCATCATGGCATTCCTTTCGACGCCGCCGACCTGGATTGCCCGGGCGGCCGAGGGGGCCTCGGGGGCATCGACGGTGGGCCTGAGGAGCGCCGAGACGAGCCGCGCTGCAGGAACTCGAAGTCG
Organism: Spirochaetota bacterium; assembly: GCA_022711355.1. Classification (GTDB taxonomy): domain Bacteria; phylum Spirochaetota; class Spirochaetia; order Treponematales; family Rectinemataceae; genus JAKLFE01. The sequence goes on from JAKLFE010000070.1 coordinate 12,510, forward strand.
CAATCCTTCGCGGCCCCGGGGCGGCCGATCAGGACGATGGGTAATAATAGACTAACTATATCGCGGCGGGACCGGCTGTCAAATTCGGGGCTCGGCGATCGGGAGCCGGCAGAAGCGAAAAACCGCGGGCCGGAGCCCGCGGCGAGGTGCGGGCGGCCTCGCGGCCGCCCCTCCGGAGGGGTGCCTTACTCCGTGATGCGGCGCGCCTCGATATGGAAACGCTCATCGGGCGCTATCGGCCGCGCCCGATGAGCCTCATTCGGTAATGCGCCTGGCTTCGACGTAGAAGCGCTTCTCGGGCGCTATCGGCCGCGCTCCGCGCGTCCGAGATCGCGGGCCGCTTCGCGTCCCGCGATACGCCCCTCCGCGCCCGAAAAGCCTCACTCGGTTATTCGTCTTGCTTCTATATAAAAACGCTTTTCGGGCGCTTCGCCCATACTAAAGGTCTTGCGGGGCATGACCCCGTCGCGGATCACCGTGCCGAAGAAGCTGGCCTTGTCGATGGGGGGGAGGTAGAGGCCGAGGTTGCCCGGCTTCTTGGCCAGGGCGACGAGGCTCTCGGTGCCGTGGATGTAGTCGATCGCGACCTTGGGGCGGGCCTTGAGGTAGGAGTCGAGGTACTCCTGGATCGTGCCCGCGGCGAGCTTGGCGCGGGGCCTGGGGAAGGAGAGGAGGCCCGCGCCCTTCGCGGAGACCAGGCCGATCCGATGGGCGCTCGCCGCGGGCGCCGAGGGAGAGTCGACCTCGGCGAAGGCCTGGGCCTCGTCGCGGCGGCGCTCGAAGGCGTGCTCCTGGTAGGAGGCGAGGCCGGCGAGGAACTCGGCCTCGTCGGCCCCGAAGAGGACCCGGTGGATGGGGTGGAAGGGCAGGCCCTCGTCGTAGATGTTGACGAGTTCGACTAACGCGAATCGGGCCGGATGGGACTCCAGGCGCGGATCCCCCGCGGGGATGGCCTTCTTCGTCTCCTCCCAGATGGCCTTTGCCGTGGCGAGGGAATGGTTGCCGTCGCCCACCGCGAACAGGAGGGGGTCGTCCGAGCCGTACCTGGCCTTGAAGGCCGCGGGATCGGCCAGCTTCCCGAGGGCGGCGGCGAACGCGGAGAGGGAAGCGTCGTCGGCTACCTTCCAGCCCCTGACCCGGCCCGAGCCGAGCATGAGCTCGAAGTCGTAGAGCTTGGGCAGCCGCTCCCGCGCGGCGTAGAGGGGCTCGACGAGGCTCCTCCCCGGATCGTCGACGAGGAGCATG
>JAKLFE010000071.1 GCA_022711355.1 Spirochaetota bacterium
CCATGCGGCGCTGGTCGGAGAGGATGCGCGCGGTGATGCCCACGCTCGTCGCCGTGCCGAGGATGCCGAGGAAGAGGGTCCTCGGGTCGAGCCAGGACCAGCCGAAGGCGAGGACCCCGCAGAGCCCGCCGAGGAGGAAGGAGGCGATGACCCCGCCGAGGCCCACGGCGAGGCCGGCGGCCGCGTAGCGCTTGAACAGGGAGATGTCCGTCTCGAGGCCCGACATGAATAAAAGGACGATGGAGGCCAGGGTCGCGAAGCCGTAGAGCTCGGTGGAGACGGCGAAGCCGGAAGCGGAGGCGGGGAAGAGGCCGCCGGGGAAGCCGGGCAGGGCCAGGCCGCCGAGGGCGCCCTGCGAGAGGAGGATGCCGGCGGCGAGCTCACCGAGGACGGTAGGGAGGCCGGCCCTTCCCGCCAGGCGGCCGCCGACGTGGGCGGCTATGATGATGAGGCCGAGCTGGATGACCAGGCTGGTCATAGTCTCGGTCACCCCCCCCTCGGCGAGGGCCGGAAGGGCGAGGAGGCAGACGAAAAAAAGGCTGAGGAGGAGTTTCCGGGCGAAGGAACTAGTCATCGAAGCACCTTGGGAAGGGGTCCCGTCGCCAAAGGCGGGGCTCCGAGATGGCGGGCAGGTACGAGCCGGCCTCGGTCGGCAAAGCCGAAGTGGGTTCGAGTGTAGCGAGAAGTTGCTTGCGGTTTCAAGACAGGGATACGAAAATGCTTGTAAACGATAGAATATTATAGAATAACCCGCAATCGAGTGAAGGGGCCTTATCCCTTGGCTCCCCCGAAGATCTGCTGCTGGTACTTCTTGTTCTTCGCGACCTTCTTCATCATGAGCCGCGTCTTCTCGAACTTCTTGATGAGCCGGTTGACCTCGGCGACCGAGGTGCCCGAGCCCCGGGCGATGCGCGTGCGCCTCGTGGGCCCGATGATGAGGTGGTTCTGCCGCTCCTTCTTGGTCATGGACAGGAGGATGGCCTCCTCGGACTTCATGCCGGCCTGGTCGAGCCGCTCCTCGTCGACCTGGCCCGCGAGGCCGGGGATCATCTCGAGCATGGCCTTCATCGAGCCCATCTTCTTGACCTTCTGGATCTGCTCGAGGTAGTCGGCGAGGGTCATGGACTCGTCGGCGATCTTGCGCTCGAGCTCCGCGGCCTCCTTCTGGTCGAAGGCGGCCTGGGCCTTCTCGACGAGGCCGACGATGTCTCCCATGCCGAGGATGCGGCCGGCGATGCGCTCGGGGTAGAAAGGCTCGAGGCCCTCGGGCTTCTCGCTCGTGCCGATGAACTTGATGGGCACCCCGGTGACGGTCTTGAGCGACAGGGCCGCGCCGCCCCGGGCGTCGGAGTCGAACTTGGAGAGGACCACGCCCGTGAGGCCCACCTTCTCGTGGAAGGCCTTGGCGATGTCGGCGGCGGCCTGGCCCGTCATCGAGTCGGCGACGAGGAGGGACTCCTGGGGCTTCACGGCGTCCCGGACGCGGAGGAGCTCCTCCATGAGCTCCTCGTCGACCTGGAGGCGGCCCGCCGTGTCCACGATGACCGTGTCGTAGAGCTCGCGCTTGGCCTTCTCCATGGCCGCCTTGGCTACGCGGACCGGATCCTTCGAGTCCTCCCGGTAGACCTCGACCCCGACCTGGGCCCCGAGGACGGAGAGCTGCTCGATGGCCGCGGGCCTCTGGAGGTCGCAGGCGACCAGGAGGACCCGGCGGCCCTTGTTCTTGAGCATGAAGGCGAGCTTGGAGGCGGTGGTGGTCTTGCCCGAGCCCTGGAGGCCCAGGAGGAGGATGACGCTCTGGGTGTCGGGCCCGCGGAGCTGGAGCTCCTGCCGCGCGTCGCCCAAGAGCGCGACCATGCGGTCGTGGACGATCTTGACGAACTGCTGGCCAGGGTCGACGGCGCGCAGGACCTTCTCGCCCTTGGCCTCCTCGAGGGTCCCGTTGACGAAGCGCCGCACGACGCGCAGGTTGACGTCGGCCTCGAGGAGGGCGAGCTTGATCTGCTCGACCGCGTCCTCAACGTTCTTCTCGCTGATGCTGGCCTTGCCGCCGAGGGTCCGGACTATATCGGAGAACTTCTCGCTGATCTTCTCGAGCATCGGCCTCACCTCTGCCAAACGTGCTTAGGCCCGGGATTATCGCCCGGGGGAAGGCCGAGCATCAAGGGCCGGGAGGGAGAGCGAGGCTCACAGGCCTCGCCCTCCTGCCCTCGAAAAGCTCGCTGGACAGGCTGCGTACACTATACTATTACTTTCCGAAGCATGGGAAAGCTCGTCACCTACCTCTTCATCGCGATAGGAATGACGATGCTCATCTTCGCCAGCCTCCTGGTCACGATCAGGAGCAGGACGAGGGTGAGCGATTGGCTGGCCGCCTACGTCCTCTGCCTGGGCTACATCTGGGCCTACTTCGGGCTCTATCGCTCGACCGCCTTCGCCTGGGCCCCTTGGCTGATCTACAGCGATATCTTCGTCGAATTCTTCGCCGGCCCCGCCCTCGTCCTCTATACCAAGGGGCTGATCGGGGAGAGGCCGCGGCGCCGTATCCTCTATCCTCTGACCCTCGGCCTCGGCGGGGCCTTCCTCGCTTTCCTGATCCTGGGCCGGCCCGGCCCGGGGCTTCCCAGTCCGGCCAGGCTGGGGGCGAATCCCGACTACTTCTCGAGCCGCGCCATCGCCTCCTTCAACGCGATCGCCGACCTCTACTTCTTCGGCTGCGTCTCCGCCTCGACGGCCAGCGTCGCCAGGCTCTACCGGGCCGGCCAGCCGGCCTTCCGGAAGGCGTTTCGCGGGGTACTCGCCTATTACCTGGTCGGCTTCCTCACGATCGTCGGCTTCGCCCTTGGCCACGCCCTCCGCAGCGACGCGGCCCTGGGCATGGCCGTCCTCGCCAACGGGCTCAACACGACCTACCTCTTCTTCCTGAGCTTCCGCTACCCCGAGCGCACCCAGCGGGTGCTCAGGACGAGGAACCCGGCCCTCAGGGTCCAGAAACTATCCACCGCGGAAGGAATGGCCTCGAAGGAGCTCCGTCGGCTCAGGAGCCTGGTCGAGGAGGAAGGGCTCTACCGCGACCCCGGGCTCAGCCTCCAGGCCCTCAGCATCCGCCTGGGGATCCAGAACCACCAGCTCTCCCAGCTCCTCAAGGAAGGCCTCGGCATGAGCTTCCGGGCCTACATCAAGCAGAGCAGGCTCGCCGAGGCCAAGAGCCTCCTCGTCGAGGAGCCGGAGCTCTCGATCCTCGATATTGCCTTCTCGGTCGGCTTCAACTCGAAATCCGCCTTCAACGCCGCCTTCGCCAAGGAGGAGGGCTCCGCGCCCTCGGAGTTCAGGAAAAAGGCCCTCGGGAAGTCCTAGTTTTCAAAACGAGGTCGACTTCCCGCCCCGCGGCGCCAGAATACTAGCAATTCGTCCGCGGAGGCAGGCTGACATGAGAAAAAGATTCCCGCGCGCATCGCGCAGCACCGCGTGCTGTGCCCTCGCCCTCGCCTTGGCTTCTTCGCAGGCCTCGGCCTCCCCCTATCCCGCCCTCCTCTCCCGCCTCTCCCTGACGGTATCGCCCGAGCTCAGCCTCCCCCTCACCGAGGGACAGGCCCTGGGCCCGGGGGGCGGCTCGGGCCTCGAATCCCTGGGGCCTCGCGACGGACGGGACTTACGTCTATGTAGCTGATGGAACCTATGGGCTCATCCGCCGGATCAGCCTGGCGACCTCGGCCGTGGAGACGATAGCCGGCTCGAGAGACATAGCGGATACCTCCGTGGACGGGATCGGCGCGGCGGCGGGCTTCTACTCGCCCCACCAGCTCGCCCTCTCCGGGGGCTTCCTCTACGTGGCCGACAGCCTCAACAACAAGATCCGCCGGCTCCGCCTCGCCACGGCGGAGGTAAGCACCTTCGCGGGCTCGGGCGTCTCCGGGAGCGCGGACGGCCTCGGCCCCGCCGCGGCCTTCGCCTACCCGCAGGGGATCGCCAGCGTCTCCGGAAAGTTCTACGTCACGAGCGGGTCGACGATCCGAAAGCTCGAGTGAGGCTCAGGCCGGCCGCCTCGCCGGCCCGCGCCCCCGGCCTAGAGGTTCCCCTTGAGCCCGATCTCGGCGGCGACGGGACGAAGGGCGAGGATGGCCTGGCCGACCAGCTCGTCCATGCCCAGGCCGAGCATCTCGGCCCCCTTCTGGATGACGGAGCGGTCGATCTTGGCGGCGAAGGCCGGGGTCTTGAGCTTCTTGGTCACCGACTTGACCTCGATGTCGAGGACGCTCTTGGAGGGCCGCATGATGGCGCAGGCGTAGATGAAGCCCGTCAGCTCGTCGCAGGCGTAGAGGATCTTCTCCATGTAGCTCTTCGGCTCGACCTCGGTGCACAGGCCGTAGCCATGGCTCTCCACGGCGCGGACGAAGGCCTCCGGGTAGCCCGCGGGCTCCAGGATGGCCCGGGCGTGCTTGAGGTGCTCCTCGGGATGCTCCTGGAAGTCGATGTCGTGCAAGAGGCCCACGAGGCCCCACCAGTCGGGATCCTCGCCGGCCTTGGCGGCGAAGTAGCGCATGACCGCCTCGACGGAGAGGGCGTGGCGGTAGAGATAGTCGTCGTCGTTGTGGGCTCGCCAGAGCTCGAGGGCCTCGTCGCGGTTCTGCATGTCGTACCCCTTCGTTGGGGCCGATTCTAGCAGAGCTCCCTGCCCGAGCGGAAGGCGGGGAAGGGCTTAAGGCGCGCGGGCATAAAAAAACGGTATGCCTGGACGTCTTGGTGCATACCGTTGCAGAGGTTGCCCTCTACAAGCATTGTCGGCAGGAAGGGCGAAAAACTTGAAGGCCCTCGCGGCCCGGCCCCGGCTCAGCCCAGGTCGGCCGCGGCCAGGCGCTCGAGCTGGTACTCGGCCGACTCGGCGGTCTGGCGATAGAGCCGCTCCGAGCGCTCGAGGCTCTCGCCGAGGTCCCTCGCCGCCCGGCCCACGAGCTCGGCGGCCGGGGGCAGGAGGAAGCCGACCAGGTCCCGGGCCGCGTTGCCGAGGATCCGCTCGTCGGCGGCCGCGAGGGCCGCCAGCTCGACCCGGCAGCTCCCCCCGGCGGCGAGCTCGGCCCGGCCCCGGGCCGCCGTCCTAGCGGCTTCCCGGGCCTCGCGGGCGATCTGCCCGAGCTCGGCTTTCAGGGCCGCGAGGCCGGCCCGGGCCCCCTCCCGGGCCGAGGCCGGGGCCTCGATGCCGGCGAGGGCTCCCAGCCTGGCCTCGATCTCTCGCCTCCGAGGAGGAAGGGCGAGGAGCTCCTCGAGGGAGCCCGCCGCCATGCCGGGAATGGCCAGGCCGGCGGGGCAGAGGCTCAGGGTCTTCGGCGAGCCCGGCCGGGCCAGGCGGGACTCGAACCACCAGGCGTAGAGGCTCATGCGCTCGTCCGTGAGGACCGAGCCTCCGCCGGCCGCCGGGGCGGAGAAGCTCCGGGCCCCGAAGAGGGCCCCGGCCTGGGCCGAGGAGGCGGGGGCGAGCCTCGTCCCCGCGGCGAGGGAGCGCTGCTCGAAGAGGCTCGCGCGGGCGTGGGTCTTCCCGCCGGGGTAGCCCAGGTCGAGTCCGGCCATCCATATCGGCTCGGCACCCATGAGGCGGGCGAGGTCCCAGGCGCTCGTCGCCACCGAGCCCCCCGCGCCGAGGAGGCCCTTCCGCCCGGAGGCCGCCTCGAGGCGGCGCCCGAGGGGGAAGAGGGAGCCGCCGAGGAAGGTCCGGCGGCAGGGGAAGCGGAAGACGGCGGGCCAGGCGGCCGACTCCGAGACGAGGATGGAGAGCGGCGCGGCGAGGCCGGCGAGGTGGCGCCAGTTCCAGAACTGGGGGTCGACCACGACGAGGAAGTCGGGCTCGAGGCCGGAGCGGAGGAGGCCCCGGAGGGCCGTGTCCACGCAGACCACGATGGCGCGTTGGGCGATCTCGCGGATCGAGGGGAGGACCTCGTCCAGGCTCGGGCCTGCCGCGAGCACGATGGCGGGCAGGCCCGCGGCGAGGCCGGCGAGCCGCTCGACCCCGGGGCAGGAGGCCACCCGCCCGACGTTGGCGGAGAGGTTGCGCACCCAGAGCCGGCCGAAGCGGCGCAGGGTGGCCTCGTTGACCGCCCCCTTGGCGTTCCATCGGGAGGCCGCGGCCCGGACCGCCCGGTACCAGGCCGGGCTCGCGGCCTCGGCGGCGGGGAGGCCGAGGAGGGCGGCCCGGCTCGCCCCGGAGAGCTCGAGGGCCGTGACGGCGGCGTCGGGCTCCCCGCCCAGGACGAAGCCGAGGCGCTCGTCGCCCAGGATCGGGCCCAGGTCCCGGGCGCCGAGGGCGGCGAGGAGGGCCCGGGGCTCGGCCTCGCAGACGATCACCCGCTCGGCCCCCGCGGCGAGGAGGGCCTCGGGAAGGTAGCCCAGGCCGAAGCCGAGGACGAGGATGGCGTCGGCGCTCCCCTCGGCCGAAGCGGCGAGGCGGGAGGCCTCGAGCCGCGGGTCCCGGCTCGAGTGGAGCCAGGCCCCGCCGGGGAGCCGGGCGCTCGGCCAGCCCGAGGGGGTCTCGGCGAGGAGGAAGGGCGCGGCCTCGGTTCCCGGGACTGCCGCCTCGGAGGCGGCTTCGGCCCGGAGGAGCTCCGCGAGGCCGGGGAGCCGCCGCCCGAGGGCCTCGAGGTTGGCGGCGCGGCGCGTATCCTCGCGAGACTTCACTCGAGCTCCAGCAGGACCTCGGTCCCCGCCTCGATCTTGGTTCCCGGAGGCGGGCTCTGCCGCACGACGTAGCCCTCGCCGCTCAAGCGAAGCTTGAGGTCGCTCCGGCCGAGGAGGGGTACAAGGAGGCGCTTGGGCCAGCCGCGGAGGTCGGGCATGGTCGCGCCGATGACCGCCGCCTCGGGGGCGGGGATGGAGACGGTGCCGGGGTGGAGGACCTGGGGGCTGTCCCCCCGGGGCAGGTCGGTGACCGAGAGGAGGGCCTCGGCGGCCTCCTTGATATAGGGCGCGGCGATGCGCCCCCCGTAGTAGGACTCGCCCCGGGGCTTCACGATGGCGAGGTAGAGGGCGACCCGGGGCTCCTCGGCCGGGAGGATGGCCAGGGTCGAGGCGATGAAGTCCTTCTCGGAGTAGCGCTTGGTCGCCGGGTCGATCATCTGGGCCGTGCCGGTCTTGACCGCCATGCGGAGGTCCTTGATCTTGGCCCGCTTGCCCGTGCCCCCCGCCCCCGCCACGCTCTCCATGGCCGCGAGGATCGAGCGCGAGGTCCCCTCGGAGAGGACCCGCCGGACGACCTGGGGCGCGTTGTCCAGGACGGCCTCCCCCGAGCTCGAGACGATGCGCCTGACCGCGACCGGCTTCAGGAGCAGGCCCCCGTTGGCCACGGCGTTGGCGGCGGCCGTCATCTGCAGGGCGGTGACCAGGAGCTCCTGGCCCATCGCGATGGTCGGCTTCGAGCGGAGGGACCAGGTCTCCGGGGAGCGGAGCTGGCCGGCGCTCTCGCCGGCGAGGGCCGCCCCCGTGCGCGAGCCGAAGCCGAAGGCGCGGAGCCGCTCGTAGAAGTCGAGGGCCTGGATCTCGTCGGAGGCGTAGGCCGCGCCCGCGTTGCAGGAGTACTCGAGGATCTGCCCGATGTTCACGCTCCCGTGCTGGCCGAGGCACTTGATGGCGATCTTCTCGCCCGAGGGGGCGGTCTTGCGGTAGGCCCCGTCGCAGACGAAGGCCGTGGAGAGGTCGACGGCCCCGGTGTCGAGGACGGAGGCCATGGCGAAGACCTTGAAGACCGAGCCCGGCTCGTAGGCGTAGACGGAGGGCCAGTCGTACCAGGCCTCGGCCGGGTAGGCGGCGTACTCGTTCGGGTCGAAGTCGGGGGCGGCGACGTAGGCGAGGATCTCGCCCGTGCGCACGTCGGAGGCGAGGAGGATGACGGCCTGGGCCCCGGTGCCGGCGAGGGCCGAGCGGGCGACCTCCTCGAGGGAGTGCTGTATGTCGAGGTCCAGGCTGAGGAAGAGGTCGTCTCCCCGCGCGGGCGCCCCCTTCCCGGCCGGCCCCGCCGCGGGGGAGAGGAAGTCCTGGTACTTGGCCTCGACCCCCGCCAGGCCCCGGTTCCCGTCGCCGACGAAGCCGACGAGGTGGGAGGCGAGGCGCTTCTCGGGGTAGAGCCGGCCGGCCACCTTCTCGACGACGAGGCCCGCGAAGGCCCCGGCGGCCTTGGCTTCCTGGATCTCCCGGGCGGCCTGGGGCTGGACCCGCTTCTTGATGTAGAAGAAATCGGCCTCCCCGCCCCGCCAGCGCTCGAGGAGCTCCTCGGCGGGCAGGTCGAGGAGGGAGGCGAGGCGCCTGGCCTCGGCGGGGAAGGCCTCGCGGTCGGTCTCCGGCCTCCAGACGGCTATGTTGTACAGGGGGCTGTCGAGGGCGAGGAGGCGGCCGTTCCGGTCCGAGATCCGTCCCCGCTCGATCTCGGGGGCGGCCGCGGCCGCGGGCTCGCCCTTGGAGGCGGCGAGGGAGGCGTAGCGGCCGAGGATGAGGGCCGCGGCGAGGACGAAGAAGGCGACGAGGCTCCAATAGCGGAAGTCCCGCTTAGTCATGGCGCGCCCCCCCGCCGAGGAGGAGGACCCTGCCGCGCAGGGCCGAGGCCGGGACCGGCCCGTAGTCGCGCGAGTCGAGCGACTCGGGCGGGTTGTCGCCGAGGAGGAAGAAGCCCTCGGGGACGCGGTAGGCGACCCGCTTCACGACCGGGCCCCCGTCGCGGGGGCTCGAGGCCGCGACGAGCTCGCCGGCCCCGGGCTCGGCCCAGCGAAGGAGGTAGCCGGCTCCCGGGACCCGGCGGAGCCCATAGGCGCAGCGGAGCACGAGGACGACCGAGCCCGGCGCGAGGAGGGGGAGCATGGAGCGCCCCTCGACCACGGCGGCGTCGAGGACGAAGGTCTTGACCGCGATCGCTATGAGGAGGGCCGCGATCAGGATTCGGCCGGGGCGGGGACGGGGGGCTCGCATGACGATGTCCGACTATAATGCCCGCCTCGCGAATTGTCGATAAGACACTAAGCGAAGCCATGGAAAGCATCATAGCAGGACAGAAGATCGCTCCCCGCCGCCCGACTTCCTCCTCGCGGCGGGCCCGGAACCCCGGACTCGGAGGCCTCCTCCGCGGCCTCGGCCCCCATCCCAAGCCCGCTCCCCGAGCTGACTTCCTCTTCCTCGAGGGGGGCCTCGGCGCGGCCGGGCGCCGGGCCGCGCCCCGGCCCGAGCCCCGTCCCCGGATTCTCGCCAAGGGGGGCTCCGCGCCGCGCCAAGCCGGGGCAGGGCACCTGCCGCCGAGTTCCTCGACCTCCCTCGAGGCCTTCTTCAAGAGCCCTCCCCCGCCCCGCCGCCGGTGGCCGGGCACCGGGCTCCGCGGCCTGGCGGGCCGGCTCCTCGCCTCCAGCGCCGCCCTGGGCTCCGGCCTCAGCCGCCGCGCCCGGGCCCTCCGCCTCGCCCTCTCCTCCCTCGAGCGAAAGAAGGCCCTGGGCCTGGGGGCCGCCCTCCTGGCTCTCGTCCTGACGGCCTCGACCCTGGGGGCCCTCCTCCTCCGCGGGCCGCGCTTCCCCCTTCCTCAAGGCGAGCTGCTCCCCGACGACGGGGCCGCCGCCGACCTCCTCCTCTCCTATGCCCTCCCCGACGCCCCCGGCGCCGAGGAGGAGGAAAGCTTCGCCAAGATCCCGGCCCCGCCGGCGACCCTCGAGATCCAGGGCTACACGGTTCGATCGGGCGACAGCCTCGCCTCCATCGCCAAGCGCTTCCGGCTCTCCATCGACAGCATCGTCTCCCTCAACGGCATCAAGAGCGCCAAGGGCATCAAGGCCGGGGCCTCGCTCCGGATCCCGAACATGGACGGCCTGGTCTACCGCGTGCGTCCCGGAGACAACCTGGCCGCCATCGCCAAGGCCTACCGCACGGACATGACCAAGCTGGCCGACGCCAACGACCTGGGCTCCTCGGTCCTCATCCCCGGCCAGTCGATCTTCATCCCCGGGGCCAAGCTCCCGCCGCAGGAGCTGCGGCGCGTCCTCGGCGAGCTCGTCGCCTGGCCCCTCCGGGGCGCGATCTCGTCCTACTTCGGCTATCGCCCCAGCCCCTTCACCGGCGTGCGGCAGTTCCACGCGGGCATCGACATCGTCGCCTCGACCGGGGTCTCGATCCGGGCGGCCATGGACGGGAAGGTCGCGGACGCCGGCTACAACGCCATCTTCGGCAACTACGTCATCCTCAGCCACGAAGGCGGCCTCCAGACCCTCTACGGCCACATGAGCGCCATCTCCGTAAAAGTAGGGCAGAAGGCGGGCCAGGGCGCCGTCATAGGCCGCGTCGGGAGCACGGGCTACAGCACCGGCCCCCACCTCCACTTCGGCCTCTTCAAGGGCGGCGCGGCCGTCAATCCCCTGAAATACCTCAAGTGAGCGCTTGAACAGCGCTCGCCTGGAGAGCTAGTATCGCGCCGAACTGGAGAGAAGCATGCGCAAGCTCGTCATCGCCCTCGTCGTCACCCTCGCCCTCGTCACCTTCATCAGGGATTTTCCTTCCGCCGAAAAGACTTCCGGGCCTCTCAAGGCCGAGGTCCGCTCGGCTATCATCCCCTGATGTACACATCTGTATACGCCCTAGACGACGTTTTGTCGGAATAAGTAGACAGCATCGATCGACCAGGCTCGCCAGAACGGCGAGCCTTTTTTTTAATTTATTCACATACATACAAATACTTGATTTGTCGTAACGAAAACAACGATTGGCACGGATTTTGCATTATTGTTTCCGAGGTCAAAGAATGGAAACAAGCACCGTATCGAGCAACCGAGACGATGGCCTGCACAGCTACTACAGCGCCATCAAGCGTATCCCCCTCCTTACCGCGGAGGAGGAACGCAGCCTCTCCGCCCTGGTCCTCGCCGGGGACGAGCAAGCCCGCCGCCGGCTGATCGAGGCCAACCTCCGCCTCGTCGTGAAGATTGCCCGCGGCTTCATCACCGCCGACATGCCCCTCCTCGACCTGATCCAGGAAGGGAACGTGGGACTGATCAAGGCGGCCGAGAAATACGATGGGGAGCGCAACGTCCGCTTCTCCACCTACGCCTCCTGGTGGATCAGGCAGGCCATCACCCGGGCCCTGGTCAACAGCCGCCGCGCCATCCGCCTGCCCCACCGCAAGGAAGAGCTCCTCAAGAAGATCCAGCGGACCTACAGCGTCCTCACCCAGGTCCTCCAGCGCGAGCCCAGCCCCGCCGAGATCGCCGCCGAGCTCCGCATCCCCGAAGCGGCCGTGCACGGCGTCCTGGGCATGGCCTCGAGCCTCGTCTCCCTCGAGAACGACGGCAGCGAGGATTCGGGCTCCGTCATCGACGTCTACGAGGACAACAGCTACAGCCCCGACGGGGAGCTCATGCGCTCCTGCGCCCGGGACGAGACCTTCCAGATGCTCGAGGCCCTCCTCGAGCGCGAGCGCACCATCCTCATGTACCGCTTCGAGTTCCTCGGCGGCGAGCGCCACACCCTGAAGAGCATCGGGGCCGAGATGGGCATCTCCCCCGAGACCGTCCGCCAGATCGAGAAGCGGGCCCTCCGCAAGCTCAAGGAGAGCGCCCCCGAGAACGTCCTCTCCTACGTTTCCTGAGCCCGTCTTTGCTTTCTCCGAATCAGGCGGCCCGGGCTTCGCGCGACGAAGCCCGGGCCTTTTTCTCGCGCGAGGCGGCCGCGCTTGCCCGAGGCGGGGCGGCGCGGCTATAGTCGCCTACAGTGGCGGAACGAGGCAGGGAGTCGGGCAGGCGCCGCGCGCCGAAGCGAGGCGCCGCGGCGCGGGGCGGCGCGAGGCGGCGGCCCGCGGCGAGGAAGGGCGAGGCCTTCGCCTTCGCGGCGGCGAGCCTGGCCTGCCTCGCCCTGGCCCTCGGCGTGGCCGCGGCCTGCGGCCTCCTCCGCGAGCCTGCCGCCCCCGCCGCGGCCCTCCCCGAAGCGCCGCAGGCCACCTCGGCGAGCCCCGCCGAGCCCGGAGCCGCCGCGCCGGCTGCTCCGGCGGCCCTTCCCGCGGCCGAGCCGCCGGCGAGGACGGTCCCCCTGAAATCCCTCCCAGCCGCCTCCGCTCCCCCGAAGCCCCCTCAGGCTCGGCCCGCCTCGCGGCGGAGCACGAGCTACCGGGAGCCCCGGCGCCCGCCCCCGCCCCGCCCCCGCAAGACCCTCATCTTCGTGATCGACGACGCGGGCCACAACCTCCGCGACCTCAAGCCCTTCCTCGAGCTCCCCTTCCCCCTCACGGTGGCGGTACTCCCCCGCCTCGCCCGCAGCGCCGAGGCGGCGGCGGCGGTCCGGGCCGCCGGCAAGGAGCTCATCCTCCACCAGCCCATGGCCGCCCTCGGCGGGGAGGATCCGGGCCCCGGCGCCCTCTACCCGGAGGAGGGCCCGGAGGAGGCCGCCCGCGTCGTCGAGGAGAACCTCGCGGGCCTGCCCGGGGCCCGCGGCATGAACAACCACATGGGCTCGGCGGTGACCACGGAGCCGCGGATCATGGAGGCGGTCGCGGCGATTGCAAAAAGGCGCGGAATCTACTATCTTGACTCACTCACCGTCTCGGGGACCGCATCGCGGGAGGCCGCGCACCGGGAAGGAATCCGCTACTGGGAGCGCGACGTGTTCCTCGACAATGCGCCAGACCGGGCATCCATACTCCGAGCCGTGGAAGAGGGCAAGAAGCGGGCCGATTCGGGCCGGCCGGCGGTCATGATCGGGCACGTCTGGTCGGCGGAGCTGGCCAAGACCCTCATGGAGCTCTATCCCCAGCTCATCGACGAGGGCTACTCCCTCTCGACGATCTCGCGCTACATGCTCTCGGAGTCCTCCGAAGATGCGGATTCTCGGGATTGAGTCCTCCTGCGACGAGTGCGCCGCGGCCGTCGTCGAGGACGGCAGGACCATCCTCTCCGACGTCGTAGCCACCCAGATACCCTTCCACGAGAAGTACCAGGGCGTCGTGCCCGAGATCGCCAGCCGCAAGCACAGCGAGTGGATCTCCGGGGTCGTCGGCCGCGCCCTCGCCGAGGCCGGCCTGGCCCCGGCCGGCCTGGACGGGATCGCGGTGACCTCGCGCCCCGGCCTGACCGGCTCCCTCCTCGTCGGCCTCTCCTTCGCCAAGGGCCTCGCCTGGGCGACGGGCAAGCGTTTCGTCGGGGTCAACCACATGCTCGCCCACCTCTACGCCTCGCGCCTCGCCCCGCCCGGCGAGGAGCCCTCCTCCTTCGACTACCCCTTCCTCGGCCTCCTCGTGTCGGGAGGCCACAGCATCATCTGCAGGGTCGAGGACTTCGACCGCATCGAGGTCCTCGGCACGACGATCGACGACGCCGTGGGCGAGGCCTTCGACAAGGTGGCCA
>JAKLFE010000072.1 GCA_022711355.1 Spirochaetota bacterium
ACGTTCTTGCCCAGGAAGCCGGCCGCCTCGCTCGAGGCGAGGAGGCCCGAGAGCCGGGCGAAGCCCGCGCTCATGTTGGTCATCTGCTCGAGCGAGGAGAACTGCGCCATCTGCGCGATGAACTCCTTGTCCTGCATGGGGGCCGTGGGATCCTGGTGCTGGAGCTGGGTGATGAGTATCTTGAGGAAGTCGTCCTTGCCGAGCTCCGGCTTGGAGGCAGAGCTCCTGCCGAGGGCCTTGTTGTAGGCGTCGACCTCCACCTTCGTCCGCGCGAGGTCGGCCCCGCTCAATGCCATGTTCAGGTCCACGCTGCCCTCCTAGGCCAGTATATCGACGGCTTCGCCGCGCCGCGCGTAGGCGCCCGCCGCCGCCGGCCCGGCGACCGCATCGGCCGCCCGCAGCCGCTCCGAGAAGAAGGGGCCGGCATCCCGTCCCCCCTCCCCGCCCGCGTCGCGCTTGGATCCCGAGCCCACCGAGACCTCGAGGCTGGCGGACTCGAAGCCGCCCTGCTTGAAGGCGTCGGAAAGGCTGGCCATCTCGCGCTCGAAGGCGCTCTTGGCCTCGTCGGACTCGACGACGATCTTCCCGCTGATACTCTTGTCGGAGAGATTCAGCTCGATCTTGACCTCGCCGAGCGATTCGGGCCGGAGCTTGAGCCTGATGGTGCCCGAGTCCCCGTCCTTGAGCACGATGTGCGCCGCCTGGACGATCTCGCCGTTGCCCGTCTCCCGCAGCCTTTGCGCGAGGAGGGAAGAGAAGTCCGTCCCGGCGGCCGATCGGGCGGGGGCCTCGATCCGGCCGCCGCGCGCGTCGCGCTCTCCCGGCTGGGGCGAGGCGATGCCGAGCTCCCTGACCAGCTCGCGGCGCGGGGAGGCGGGCTCCTCGCGGGCGGGGCCCTCGGCCTCGGGGGCCCGGGCCGAGGGCTGTCCCTCGACCCGGGCGAGCCGGGAGCGCCTGAGGTCGACCACGCCCACCTTGGGCTCCGCGGAGCGGCGGTCCTGGGCCGCGCCCTCGCGCGAGGCGGGGGCGGCCCCAGGCTGTCCCTGCGCATCTATCGCCCGCGCGAAGGACTTGGCCGCGCGGAAGGAGGCGCTCTCTTCGTTCATGCTGGAATCGGGCCGAGCATCAGGCGAGGAGGACCGCGCCCCGGCTTTGGAGCCGCGTTGGCCGCTCGCCGCGGCCGCCTCGCCCGGGAGCCCGGCCTTCGCGACCTGTGCCGCCTTGGCTGCGGCGGCGCCTGCCTGGGGCGCCGCGGCGGCGCGGTCGGCCGCGGAGGCATCGGCTCGCGGAGCCCCGCGCGAGGCGGGGCCGCCCGATGCCGGGCGGGAATGAGCCGCGCCCGGGCCGTCGACCCGAGCCTTTCGAGCCGCGGCGCCGAGCTTCTCGCCGTGATCGGCGGAGGCGGCCTTGAGCGCCGCCTGGGCGGGCCTCAGGGCCTCCCCCGCCTTGGCGAGGATGGCCGCGAAGAGCCCCTCGGCTCCGGAGGAAGCATCGCCCTTCTTCTTGGCGCCGCGCTGGGGCGCGAGGCTCTCGGCCCCGGCGCTCGCGCGGGCGGGGTCTATCGAGGGATGGAGTGCCGACATGTGCTGTGACGCGCTCCTTTCCGGCTTCCGGCCGGCCCGGGGCCCGTCAAGCCTGAGCGGCTAATCCAATCCGCTCGGCTTGATGGTCATCTTCCTTTGTATCGCCGCAGAACGCTCGGAAGGCATCTTCGAGAGCCAGTACGAGACGATGGAGTCCTCGCCGGCGGCCTTCGCCTGCTCTTCCACGGAGCGCAGGATATCGATGACCGTCTGGTCGTCCATCGCCTTCAGGATCTCGACCGCCTGCTCCGGCGGCATGCCCTTCAGGTACTGGGCGTTCTGATCGATATTGACCTTCCTATTCTCGTACTGTTTTACCTTGTCGTTGAATGATTTTTCCTTGTCGTCGAGGGACTTCCCCCGCTCCTCGAGCTCCTGGGCCTTCTGGCCGACCTCGACGTCCCGCTTGGCGAGCTCGGCGTCCCGGGCGTCCAGCTCGTCCGCGCGGGCCTGGAGGGCCTCGAGGCGCTTGCCCATGCGCTCGTCCTCGAGGAGGTCCGGGCTCGTCGCGGCGACCGGCGCGGCCGCGCGGGCGGGGATCCCGACCGCCCGGTAGGCCGGGCCGAGGAGGCGCTTGACCTCGATGATGCCGAGGTAGTCGAACCAGACCAGGCCGCCTACGAGGAGGGCCAGTATGATAAGGAGGAGGAGCACGATGCGCCCGAGGACGCGCGGTTTTCCGAAGCTTGCCATGGCCTGTCCTACCCCTGGGCCTCGACGGGCCTGCGGCGGGCGTGGTCGTCGAGGATCTTGGTTTCCTCGCGCTCGGCGAGGCGGTAGTACTCCGCCTGCCGGCGCTCCTTGAGCTTGTCGATCGCCTCGCGCTCGCGGCGCTTCGCCACGTAGGCCTTGCGCGCCTCTTCCCGCTCGAGCTCGGCCCTGGCTAGCTCCTCGAGGAGGCGGTCGCGCTCCGCGTCGAGGCGCACGAGGTAGAGCGAGGAGGCCCGGTAGTCGTCGATGCCCCGGCCCGGGCCGAACATCTCGCGGGAGGTGGTGGAGCGCGATAGCGCCACTTCCTTGAGCCGCGCGTCCAGGAGGGCGCAGCGTCCCGCCTTCTCGGCCAGGAGGAGCTCGGCCTTGCGCTCGTGGAAGGACCTGAGCTCGAGGAGCCGCTCGAGGTTGAAGCGGAAGCGCCTCACGGCCTCCCCTCCCGCCCCGGCCTAGCCGGTCTCACGCGAAATCCTCCCGGGCGGCGCGCTCGGCCGGCCCGGGGAGCTCGCCCTCCGCGGCTGCTGGAAGCCCTTGCGCGGGGAGCGAGGCTTCGGCGGCGTAGGCCGAGATCTCGGCAGGGGGGACCTCGATGCCGGCGATGCCCGACAGGCGCTTGATCGTGTCGGCGATGGGGGCCCGCTCGTCCACGGCCTGGACGAGGAAGTCCTGGACCGCCTGGTGCTTGGCGATGGACTCGTCGACGCCGGGGTTCGAGCCCTTCACGTAGGCGCCGATGGTGATCATGTCCTCGTTCTCCTCGTAGACGGCCATGAGCTTGCGGACGCAGCCCATGGCCTTCTGCGTGACGGGGCCGGTGACCGCGCCGACGAGGCGCGACACCGACTTGAGGGCGTCGACCGCGGGATACTGGTAGCGCTGCGCAAGGCGGCGCGAGAGGACGATGTGGCCGTCGAGGATGCCGCGCACCGCGTCGGCGACCGGCTCGTCCATGTCGTCGCCGTCCACCAGGATGGTGTAGATGCCCGTAACCGAGCCCTTGTCCGAGGTGCCCGAGCGCTCGAGGAGCTTGGGCATGGAGTCGAAGACGCTCGGGGTGTAGCCCCGGGTCGCCGGGGGCTCGCCGGTGGCCAGCCCGATCTCGCGCTGGGCCCGGGCGAAGCGCGTCACCGAGTCGAACAGGAGCATGACGTCCTTGCCCCGGTCGCGGAAGTACTCGGCCACGGCGGCGGCGACGTAGGCTCCGCGAAGCCGGGCTAGGGGGGGCGTGTCGGAGGTCGAGACGATGACGACGGAGCGCTTGAGGCCCTCCTCGCCCAGGTCGTTCTCGATGAACTCGCGGACCTCTCGGCCGCGCTCGCCGATCAGGGCTATGACGTTGACGTCGGCGTCGGTGTTGCGCGCGATCATGCCGAGGAGAGTCGACTTGCCGACGCCCGAGCCGGCGAAGATGCCGATGCGCTGGCCGCGCCCGAGGGGCGTGAGGCCGTCGATTGAGCGCACGCCGGTGACCACGCGCCGCGTTATGCGCTTGCGGGTGAGGGCGTCGGGGGCCTTGGCGACCGCCGGGTAGAAGTCGGGCGAGGCGATGTCGCCCTTGCCGTCGGAGGGCCGGCCCATGCTGTCGAGGACGCGCCCGAGGAGCTTGTCGGAGACGGGCACCTGGAGCATCTCGCCGGAGGCGATGACCTGGCAGCCGACCTCGATGCCCTCGAGGCTGTCGTAGCACATGAGCTGCACCGCGTCCTCGCGCAGGCCCACGACCTCGGCCCAGCAGGCCTTGCCCAGCCGCGGGACTAGGATCTGGCAGACCTCGCCGATGACGGCCTGCGGGCCCCGGCTCTCGACGAGGATGCCGAGGACCTTGGTCACGCGGCCCACGTACTTAATGGGATCGGTCCGCTCGACGGCGGCCAGGTACTTCGCGAGGCCCTGCATCTCAGCCCTGGGCCTTCCCGCGGGCGCGGATGGGGGCGACGTCGAGGATCTTCTCCTCGAGCTCGTGGAGCTGGCTCGCGATGCGCGCGTCGATCTCGCCGAAGTCGGTCTCGATCACGCAGCCGCCCCGGTCGACGGCGGAGTCCTCGACGACCGTGATCCGCTTGGCGTTCTCGGTCATCTGCACGAAGTCCTTGATGTGGTCGGTCGCGAGCTGGAGGTCGGCCAGGTTCACCCGCACGATGACGTCGCTCTTGGTCTTGAGCTTGCGCAGGGCCTGCTGGATGTTCTGCACGACGACGCTCTTCTGGTTCTCGGATATGACCTTGACGACCTTCTTGGCGACGAGGAGGACGAGCTCGACCACCTGGGTCTCGGTCTCCGCGAGGATCTCGGCCCGCTTGTCCATCGCGCGGTCGAGGATGACGTGGAGGCGCCCGACGAGGCGCTCGACCTCGGCCGCGCCCTCGGTGTAGCCGGCCTCCCGGCCGGCCTCGCGGCCCTTCTTGGCCGCCTCCCGCTCGGCGGCCTCGACCCGCTCCCGGGCCGTGGCCTCAAGGGCGGCCACGCGGGCCTCCGCGTCCTTGACGATGCGGACGGCCTCCTCGTCGGCCTCCTGCTTGGCCTTCTGGGCCTGGTTGGCCTTGCGCCGGACCTCCTCGAAGGCGGCCGACTCGGCCTCCTTGACGATGCGCTCGGCCTCGGCCTTGGCGGCGCCGATCATGGCCTCGCGCTCCTGGTCCCAGCGGGCCTTGAAGGCCTCGGCCTCGCGCCTGAGCTCGTCGGCCGTGGGCCCCAGGTACTCCTCGGCGGGGGCGGCGGGGAGGGCCTCCTCCGCCTCCTCGGCCTCGTCCTGGCCCTCGTGCTTGAGGACCATGGTCGACTGCAGCGAGACGAACTCGTAGGGCCTGAATACGGTCTTCGCCATCTCGTTACCCCGCTTCCTTCATCGAGAGCCCGCGCGGGAGCGCGTCGCGGGGGCGCGAGGGCGGGCCGGCCCGCACGCTACTGGACGAGCTCATCGCCCTCTCCCCGGCTGATGATGATCTCGCCGGTCTCCTCGAGGTGGCGGATGATGGCGACGATCTTCTGCTGGCCCTCCTCCACGTCCTTGAGGCGGACGGGGCCCATGAACTCCATATCCTCCTTGAGCATCGTGGCGGCGCGCTTGGACATGTTCTTGTAGATCTTCTCCTGGACCTCGGCGTCGACGCCCTTGAGCGCCTTGGCGAGCTCCTGCCCGTCGACCTCGCGCAGGACCTTCTGGATGGAGCGGTCGTCGAGGAGGACGACGTCCTCGAAGACGAACATCTTCTTCTTGATGTCCTCGGCCAGCTCGGGGGAATCCTCCTCGAGGGCCTCGATGATGCCCTTCTCCGAGGTGCGGTCGACGAGGTTGAGGATCTCGACGATGGAGTCCACGCCGCCGGCGGCGGTGAAGTCCTCGCTCGAGAGGGTCGAGAGCTTCTTCTCGAGGACCCGCTCGACCTCGCGCAGGACCTCGGGCGAGGTGCGGTCCATGGTGGCTATGCGCTTGGCCACGTCGGACTGGACGTCGTGGGGGAGCTTCTGCAGGATGTAGGCCGCCTTGCCCGGCTCGAGGTAGGCCAGGATGAGCGATATGGTCTGCGGGTGCTCGGTCTGGATGAAGTTCAGGAGGTGGGCCGGGTCGGTGCGGCGGATGAAGTCGAAGGGCCTGACCTGGAGCGAGGAGGTCAGGCGGTTGATGATGTCGATCGCCCGCTGGGAGCCCAGGGCCTTCTCGAGGAGCTCCCGCGCGTAGTCGATGCCGCCGGAGGTGATGAACTCCGCGGCCATCATGAGCTCCTGGAACTCGGTGAGCACCTGGTCCTTCACGTCCGGCTCGATGCTGTCGAGCCGGGCGATCTCGAAGGTGAGGGTCTCGATCTCGTCCTCGCGCAGGTGCTTGAAGATCTCGGCCGAGATCTCGGAGCCGAGGGTGACGAGGAAGACCGCCGCCTTGGTCCGCCCGGAGAGGTCCTTCGCCCCCCTGGCCTTCTTCGTCGGGGCCGCGCCACCCGCCTGGGCGGCCGGCGCGGGGGCCTTAGCCTGGGCTTGCTGCTTCGCCATGGGTCACTCCTCCCGGAGCCAGGTGCGTATGAGCTGGGCCACGTCCTCGGGATGCTCCTTGGCCATGTTGATGGCGTGCTCCTGGAGCTCGAGGCGCTTGCGCTCCTCGACGGACATGGATACCTCGATATTCTGCTCCTCCGCCTGGCGGATCGCGTTCTCGCGGAGCATGCTCTGCTCGATGGCCCGCTTCTCCTCGGCGATGCGGCGCCGCCGCTCGAGCTCGCGCGAGACGACGCGGAACACGATGAAGGCGACCATGAGGATCGCGAGCCCGACGAGCGAGTAGAGGATGATCTGGTTGGTCTGCTGCTTGCGGAAGTAGCTCAGGTCCTCGTCCTTGAACTGCGCCGCGCGGTCGAAGCGGATGTTCTGCACGGTCACCGAGTCGCCGCGGTCCCGGTCGTAGCCGACGGCGTCCTTGATGAGGGCCTCGGCCTGCTTGAGCTCGGCGGGGTCCACGGCCACGTACTCGCGGTCGATCCCGCCCTGCGGGGTGGTCTTGACGCGGCCCTTCTCGTCGTACTTCCACTTCCACTCGCCGTCGATGTTGACCGAGGCGGTCACCCGCTCGATGGAGGGGGAGCGGACCTCGTCGATGCTCCGCTGGTTGATCTCCTCGTTGACCTTGGTCTTCTTCTCGGTGTACTTGCCCTGCATGTTCTGCAGGTCCTTGTAGGCGGGGGCGGTCTGGCCCTCGGCGCCCGCGGGCCCCTCGGGGTTGAAGCCGGTCCCCTGCCAGGAGGACTCGGACTCCTCCTTGGAGCGGGTCACCGAGGCCACGATCTGGGAGTCGTCGTAGGGGGTGCGCGGGTTGTCCGGCTTGATGGTGACGGGGAAGAACTCCTGCGTCTTCACGAGCTTCTTGGACATGTCCATGTCGATCTTGATGTTGAGGTCGCGGACGCGGTCGGTCGTGTAGATCTGCTGGAGGGCCTTGAGCACCTGGGCCCGGTACTTGGCCTCGAGCTCCTGGATGATCTTCTGCTCGCGCTTGGTCTTCTCGAGGGAGTCGAAGTCGGCGAGGTTCGTGAAGTCGTTCAGGATGATGCCGTTCTGGTCGGTGATGACGATCTTGTCGTCCTTGAGCCCCTCGACGGCGAACTTGAGGATCTTCTGGACGCCCTCGATCTTCTTGCGGTTCTGGACGAGGTCGGAGCCGGGCTTGGCGTAGAGGATAACGCTCGCGGTTACGGGCTCCTGGTCCTCCTGGAAGAGCTGGCGCTCCGGCATGACCACGGTCACGGTGGCCTTGTCGACGTCGTCGAGGGCCTCGATCTGCCGCGTAACCTGGCCGATGACGGCGCGCCGGAGGTTGACGTTGCGCTCGAAGTCGGTGGTGGTCCACCTCTGCACGTCGAAGATGGCCCAGGGGTCGGTGCCCTTGGGGATGAGGTCCTCGCGGATGAGGATGCCCTTCGCGCGGAGGGCGGTCCTGTCGTCCTTGACGAGGATCTGGTTGCCCTCGGCGACCTGGTAGGCGATGCCCTCCGAGTCGAGGCGCGAGGTGATGAGCCTGAGCTCGTCGTCGCTCTTGAGCGGCGTGCCCAGGAGCTTCACCATGGTAGGCTCGGCCGACACGCGGACGAGCAGGAAGACCGCGACGATCGCGGCCAGGACTATGCCCCCGAGGATGAGCTTTTGGACCAGGGTCCACTTGGACCACAGGGCCTTGGCCTCGCCGAGGAGCTTCTTGATAGCCTCGTTCATATCCCCCCCAGTGCGAGCCCCCCGGTCCCTAGGACCCCGGGGCCCGCCCCCGACCGCCGCCCCCTACGCGCCGCCGGGATTCCCCGCCGCGATCGCCTCCCCAAGGCGGGCGCGGCTCCCGGACGGAGCGCGGGAAAGGGCGGTCATCTCGTATTGATCACGTCCTTCCAAGCGGTGACGACGCGGGACAGGATGGTCTTGGCCAGGTTGAGCGAAAGGTTGGCCTCGGCCATGGCGATAGTCACGTCCTGCGCGTCGACCGAGTCGGGATCGACCACCATCTGCTGCAAAAGATCCTCGCTCTTGGCCTGGTAGGCGTCCACGCCCTCCAGGGCCTTGAGCAGGGCGTTCTCGAAGCTGGCGCCCTCCGCCGAGCCGGCCGCCCCGCCCGCGAGGACGGAGCCCAGGGGGCTCCCGACCGAGCCCGAGCCGACGCTAGCAGTGTAGTTCAGCTGCGGCTGACGCGCAAGTGCGTTGGCCGCCGCAGACAGCGATTGGCTCATGGATAGGGCCATTCATCACCTCCCGATCTCGAGGGCCTTGAGGAACATGGCCTTGGAGCCGTTCGCCATGGCGGAGTTGGCCTCGTAGGCGCGCGAGGCGGCGATCATGTCCACCATCTCGGTCACGATATTCACGTTGGGCATCTCGACGTAGCCCGTCTTCGGCCCGGTCTTGATCGCGTCGGGATGGGTCGGGTCGTAGACGAGCCGGGGCGGCGAGCTGTCCTTCTCGACCGTCGAGACCCGAACGCCCTTGCCTGCGCCCTCGTCGAAGGACTCGGGCTGGAAGGGCAGGCGGAAGTAGGGCGCCTGCTTGATGGGCCGGAGGACGACCCGGCTCCTCTTGAAGGGGCCGCCCTCGGGGGTGCGGGTCGTGCTCGCGTTGGCTATGTTGTCGGAGATGACGTCTGAGCGCAGGCGCTCCGCGCTCATGCCCGTGGCCGCGATGTTGATCGACGTGAAGAGCCCCATCGCCTACCCCCTTACCTAAGCACCAGGTTGACCTGGCCGAACTGGAAGTTGATGGCCTGGGTCTCGAGCGTGTACATGAGCTGGTTCTTGAGCGAGGCCATGGCCTCCTCCTCCGGGTCCACGTTGTTGCCGTTGTTCTTGGCCGTCGAGAGGTAGTCGAGGACCCGCCGGGGCCCCACGGTCCGGTAGTCGATGGGCTTGTCGTCGCCTATGTGGCCCGGATGGGTCACGGCGAGCTCGAGGGAGGGCACGTACTTCTCC
This sequence comes from Spirochaetota bacterium, assembly GCA_022711355.1. GTDB lineage: Bacteria > Spirochaetota > Spirochaetia > Treponematales > Rectinemataceae > JAKLFE01. The sequence goes on from JAKLFE010000072.1 coordinate 9,227, forward strand.
GAGTCGAGGGCCCGCTTGAGCGAGGCCTCGAAGTTGACCGTAGAGCGCTTGAAGTTGGGCACGTCGGCGTTCGCGATGTTGTCCGCGATCACCTGGCGCCTGAGCGTCTCGACGTCCAGCGAGCGATGGAGGATATCGACCGTCTTCCCGAACCTGCTGCCTTCGAACATAGCCTTCTTCTCCCTCTTCTTCCTTCTCGGCGCTAAAAGGGCCCTACATTACACGAAACGCCATAGGAGCATCGAACCACATAGCTAAATGAACCACAGAGGCACAGAGACACAGAGGGAAGAGAGGGGAGAAGAGACGGAGGGGAAGAAAATGATGACGCTCCAGCATGGACACCTTCAATGTCCCCATCCACGCCGTCCTCTGGATTCCCTCATTCCGCTCCATAGCTGCCTTCTTCCTCTCGACTCTATGCCTCTGGGGTTTAGCTCCTGAGTCACGATTCTCTTCTTTACTCATCTTCCTCTGTGCCTCTGTGCCTCTGTGCCTCTCTTCATCTCTCTCCCCGGTTTCCTACAGAATGTACCTGCTCAGGTCCTGGCGCTGGGCGAAGTCGACGAAGCGCTGGTCCACGTAGGCCCGGTCCACCACCACCCGGGCTCCCGGCATGGCAGGGGCCTCGAAGGAGAGCTCGTCGAGGAGGCGCTCCATCACCGTCTGGAGGCGGCGCGCCCCGATGTTCTCCGTGGCCGAGTTGGCGGCGGCCGCGATCTGGGCGACCCGGGACACCGCCTCCGCCGTGAACTCGAGCTTCACCCCCTCGGTGGACATGAGCATCTCGTACTGGGTGACGAGGGCGTTGCGCGGCTCCGTGAGGATCCGCTCGAAGTCCCCGCTCGAGAGGGCCTCGAGCTCGACGCGGATGGGAAAGCGGCCCTGGAGCTCGGGTATGAGGTCCTGGGGCTTCGAGACGTTGAAGGCACCCGCCGCGATGAAGAGGATGTGCGTCGTGTCGACGCTGCCCCACTTGGTGCTGACCGTCGAGCCCTCCACGATAGGCAGGATGTCGCGCTGCACGCCCTCGCGGGAGACGTCGACGCCACCCGCGGCGCGGCCCTCGCGGTTGGCGATCTTGTCGATCTCGTCGATGAAGACGATGCCCGTCTCCTGCACCCGCTTGCGCGCCTCGTCGGCCGCCCGGTCGAGGTCCACGAGCTTGTCGAGCTCCTCGTCGGCCAGGATCCGCCGCGCGTCGGCGACGGAGACGGCCTTCTTCTTGCGCTTGCCCCCGAAGAGCCCGGACAGGCCCCCGAGGCCGCCGAGGGCCACCTCCATCTCCTCCATCTGGTTGCCCGAGAAGATCTCGATGGCCGGGCTCCCGCCCTGGACCGTGATCTCCACCTCGCGGGAGTCGAGGGAGCCCGCGGCGAGGAGGGCGCGGAACCTCTCGCGCGTATCCCCGGCAGGGGCGGCCAGCCGCGGGACTATCGCCCCCGGCGAGGCCTCCTCGGCGCCCTTGATGCCCGGGAGGAGGAGGTCCAGGAGGCGCTCCTCGGCCCGCCGCTCGGCCTCGCCGCGGAAGCCGGCCTGCATCTCAGCCTTGACCATGGCGACCCCCGCGGCCATGAGGTCGCGGATCATCGACTCGACGTCCCGGCCCACGTAGCCGACCTCGGTGTACTTGGTGGCCTCGACCTTCACGAAGGGGGCGCCGCAGAGCTTGGCCAGGCGCCGGGCTATCTCGGTCTTGCCCACGCCGGTGGGCCCGATCATGAGGATGTTCTTGGGCGCGATCTCGTCCCGGATGTCCTCGGCCAGGCGCTGGCGCCGCATGCGGTTGCGCAAGGCGATGGCGACGGCCCGCTTGGCCTTCTCCTGGCCGACGATGTAGCGGTCGAGCTCCTCGACGATGCGCCGGGGGGTCATCTCCTCGAACTCGCCGGTCATGGCAGCTCCTCGACGACGATCCGGTCGTTCGTGTAGATGCAGATGCCCGCGGCTATCCTGAGGCTCCGCTCGGCCACCTCCCGGGCACCGAGATCGGAGCCGTCGAGGTAGGCCAGGGCAGCCGCGTAGGCGTAGTTCCCGCCCGAGCCGATGGCGATGACGTCCTCGGCCGGCTCTATGACGTCGCCCGTGCCGGAGAGGAGGAGGGACTTCGAGGCGTCGGCGACGAGGAGGAGGGCCTCGAGCTTGCGCAGGAT
>JAKLFE010000073.1 GCA_022711355.1 Spirochaetota bacterium
AGGAGGGGCCTGGTCTCGTCGGCGTAGACGCGGAAGCGGCGGCCCGCGGCGTGGGCGAGGTACAGGGGCGCGGTCGCCGTGCCGATGCCCGTGGTCGCCAGGGCCCCGGCGTTGCAGTGCGTGAGGATCCCCGAGCCCTCGGCGACGAGGCAGGCCCCGGCCTCGCCTATCGCGCGGCAGGTCGCCTTGTCCTCCTCGTGGATGCGGATCGCCTCGCCGACGAGGGCCTCGTAGAGCGCGGGGACGGATGCGGACCTGGCGGCCCTCGCCTCCGCGAAGCCTACCATGCGGCGCAGCGCCCACTCGAGGTTGACGGCCGTCGGCCGCGCGGAGGCGAGGTAGGCGGCGATCCGGCGCGCCTCGTCGAGGAAGGCGGGGAAGCTCGCGCCGCGCCGCTCCCGCAGGCCGAGGGCCAGGCCGTAGGCGGCAGCGACGCCGATGGCCGGGGCCCCCCGCACCTTGAGAGCGCGGATCGACTCCCAGACCCGCTCGGCGCTCCCCTGCCGCTCCTCGACGAGCTCGGCGGGCAGCCTCGTCTGGTCGAGGAGGTAAAGCTCGCCGCCGGACCAGCGGAGGGTCTCGAAGGGGAGCCCCCCCGCCCCCGTCATCGTTTCGCCCATCGCTTCCTCCCTCACATGAGGCTCACGGGATCCACGTCCGCCTCGAGCCTCACGGAGGAGGGCGGCCGGTACTCGGCGAGGAGGGAGGCGACGGCGCGGTGGAGGGCGCCGAGCTCCGCGGCCCGGAAGAGGAGCTGCCAGCGGTGGGTCCCCGCGACCAGGCCGAGGGGGCACTCGGCCGGGCCGAGGATCTCGGAGGAGGCCGGCAGGGCCCGGGCGGCGAGGGCGGCGAAGGAGCGCGCGGCCTCGGCGGCCCTGCCCCGCTCCTTGGAGCGGAACACCAGGCGCACCATGCGGGCGTAGGGGGGGAAGCCGAGCTCGCGCCGGGCCTCGAGCTCGGCGCGGTAGAAGCCGTCGGCGTCGAGGGCCGCGGCCGCCCGGATCACCGGGCTCTCCGGCCTGAAGGTCTGGAGGATCACGCGGCCGTCGGGGGCGAAGCGCCCGGCCCGGCCCGCGACCTGCACGACGAGGGAGAAGGCCCGCTCGGCCGCGCGGAAGTCGGGGAGGTTCAGGGTCGTGTCGGCGAGGACGATGCCCACCGTCCGCAGGCCGGGGAAGTTGAGGCCCTTGGCGACCATCTGCGTCCCGAGGAGGATGTCGATCTTCCCCTCGCGGAAGCCCTCGATGGCCGACTCCAGCTCGCCCGACCGGGAGGTCGAGTCGGCGTCGACCCGGCGGAGGCTGAGGCCGGGGAAGAGGCGGCCGGCCTCCTCCTCGATCCGCTCCGTGCCGAAGCCCGCCCAGCCCACGTCGAGGGAGCCGCACTCGGGGCAGGCCCCGGGGGGCGCGGTCCTGAAGCCGCAGTAGTGGCAGACCAGGGAGTCCCGGTCCTTGTGGTAGGTCAGGGAGACGGAGCAGTTGCGGCAGCGGATCTCGTGGCCGCAGGTCTTGCAGCGGAAGAAGTAGGAGAAGCCGCGGCGGTTCAGGAAGAGTATGGACTGCCGCCCCTCGCGGTGGCTCTCCCGCACGGCCTCGGCGAGGCGCCGCGAGATGGGGCCGGCCTCCGAGCGCATGTCCACGACCTCGATCGCCGGCTCGGCCCCGCCGGCGACCCGCCGCGCGAGGGGGAGGCTGGCCATCGAGCCCTCGGCGATCTGGCGCCAGGCCTCGACCGAGGGCGTGGCGCTGCCCATGACCAGGCGGGCGCCCTCGATCGCGCATCGCTTCATGGCCACCTGCCGCGCGTGGTAGCGCGGGGCCGCGCCCGCCTTGTAGCTCGGGTCGTGCTCCTCGTCGATGACGACGAGGCCGAGGGAGGGCAGGGGCGCGAAGACCGCGCTCCGGGCGCCGATGGCGACGCGGGCCTCGCCGCGCAGGAGGCGCCGCCACTCGGCGAGCCTCCGCGAGGGCGTGAGCCGGGAGTGGAGGACGGCGCACTTCTCCCCGAAGCGGCTCATCGCCGCCTCGACGACCTGGCCGGTCAGGGCTATCTCGGGCACGAGGTAGATGACGCCGCGGCCTTCGGCGAGGGCGGCCTCGGCGGCCTGGAGGAAGACCTCGGTCTTGCCCGTGCCCGTCCGGCCGTAGAGGTAGTAGGTGCCGTCCCTGGTCGACGTTATGCGGCCCAAGGCGGAGCGCTGCTCGGCCGAGAGGGCGAGCGGCGCGCCCCCGATCTCCACCTCCTCGAAGTCGTCGGCCTGCCGGGACTCGTCGCCGGCCCCCCGGCGCGCGGCCTCGCGGCGGCCCGAGGGCAGCATGGCCGCGAGCGCCTCGCCCGGGCCGCAGAAGTACATGCCCGCCATCCAGCGCGCGAGCTCGACCGAGCGCGCGTCGAAAAGGGGCTCGGAGTCGATCGCGCGCGTTATGCGCTTTATATCTGCCTCGGGGATGTCCGGCTCGTCGAGCTCCCCCACGACGTAGCCCGTGGCCTCGCGGGAGCCGAAGGGCGCGGCCACGCGGCAGCCGACCGAGGCGGGCGAGCGCTCGGCGTTGCGATAGCTCAGCTCGCCCAGACGGGGGACGTCGAAGAGGACCTTGAGGAATTCACGCATCGTCGCGGGCGCCGCCGGCCGCGGCCCCGGCCGCGGGGAAGGCCCCGTCCTCCTCCATGCGCGCGCGGAGGAGCTTCAAGTCCTCCCAGGCGGGGCGCTTGTAGGACTCGTCGCGCAGGAGGGCGCTCGGGTGGAAGGTCGCGAGGAGGGGCAGGCCCTCGAAGGAGAGCCAGGCGCCGCGGAGCTTGCCCACGCCCTCCTTGGAGCCCGAGAGGGCCTGGGCGGCCACGCGGCCGAGGCACAGGACGTAGCGGGGCCGGAGCGCGGCGGCCTGGCGCCGGAGGTAGCCCAGGCAGGCTCCCTGCTCGTCGGGGGCCGGGTCGCGGTTCTCGGGCGGCCGGCACTTGACCACGTTGGCTATGTAGCAGTTGGCCTCCCGGGAGAGGCCGATGGAGAGGAGCATCTTGTCCAGGAGCCGGCCGGCGGGGCCGACGAAGGGCCTGCCGCTCGCGTCCTCCTCCTCGCCCGGGGCCTCGCCCACGACGAGGACCAGGGGAGCGGCGGCGCCCTCGCCGAAGACGACCCGGGAGCGGCCCGCCGCCAGGCGGCAGGCGGAGCAGCGCGCGGCCTCGGCGGCCAGGGCGGCGAGGGACTCGGGCTCGCCCCGGGAAGGATCGCCCTCCCCCGCCGCTGCGGCCCGGGCCGCCGCCGACTCGGCCGCCTCCGCGGCGGCGAAGTCGGGTTCGGGCCGCTCGCGCCGGGCCCCGCCCTCGATCCAGTCCTCCACCAGGGAGAGCTCCTCCCAGAGCTCGCGGCGCTCCTCGGCCTTCATGCTTCCTCCGGGGCCGACCCCTCCACCGCGCCGTAGGAGCGGAGGGAGAGGAAGGCGGCGACGAGCTCCGGCCGGCCGATCCGCGCCTTCTCCTCCTCGAGGAGCCGTCGGGCGACGGCCAGGTTGCGGCCGGCGGTATCGGGGTCGAGGAGCTTCGCCGCGAGATAGTAGTACAGGACGAGGTCCTGGGGGGGCAGGAGGAGGCCGGTGGTGAAGAAGTAGGAGGCCTCGACGAGGAAGAAGCGGGCCCGCTCCTCCTTGCCCCTGCCGAGGCAGGACTCCGCGAGGAGGACGAGGAGGCTGAAGGTCGGCCAGAAGCAGGAGTGCCGCAGGCCCAGGGCGAGGGCCTCGAGGGCGGTGGACTCGGCCTTGCGCGTCTCGCCCGCGAGGTAGCGGCAGAGGGCGAGGTCCTTCTGGGCCTCGACCCGCTCGAAGTCGTTCTTGACCTGGCCGGCGTAGAACTCGGCCTGCACGAAGCGGTCCCGGGCCTGCTCGCGCTCCCCCGCCCGGTGGAGGGAGAGGGCGAGGGCGGCGTTGGCCTTGGAGAGGACCTCGTCGGCGAGGGGGCCCAGGGAGAGGAGGGTGGAGGCCGCCTCGCCGAGGGCGGCGAAGTCGCAGAGCCGCCAGAGCACCTTCATCTTGAAGGAGAGGACGTAGTAGAGCTGGCCCCGGTACTCCTCGGGCATGAGGCCCAGGAGGCGCTCGACCGAGGCCAGGGCCCGGGCGTAGTCGCCCGAGTAGTAGTGGTAGGCGGCGCGGGCGCTCTCGGCCTCGCGGGGGTCGCCGCCGGGGACGGCCTCGCACTGGGCGACCAGGCGCCGCGCCTCCTCGAAGTCGTCGCGCATCATGGAGGCCGTCGACATGGTCCCGAGGAGGTTCTGCACGCTCCGCACGCCGATGTCCGAGCGGCGGTAGTAGTAGAGGGCCTTCTGCCCCGCGAACATGGCCTTCTGGTAGGAGCAGGTCTGCTCGGCGTGGGCGCAGATCTGGTGGTAGGCGTAGCCCATCAGGGTCGCGTCCTTGCGGGCCAGGGCCACGCGCATGATGCGCTTGAGGATCCGCTCGGACTCCTCGATCTTGCCGTAGTTGAAGAGCACGGCCGCCTTGGTCATCAGGAGGCGGAAGCTGGCCTTCTCGTCGCCCTCGAGGCGGCGGATGAGGATGTCGACGTAGGGCAGGGACTCGCGGTTGTAGGTGCGGTTCGGGTCCTCGAGGAGGGCGCGCGAGGCCTCGTCGTAGCGCTCGGAGCGGACGAGGTGGTGGACCAGGCGGAGGCGGTCGGGCCGCTCGCGCGCGAGGAGGAGCTCGGCGACCCTCCCGTGGAGGACGCGCTTGTTGTGGTTCAGGAGGCTCGCGTAGAGGGCCTTCTTGTACACGTCGACGCGGAAGGAGTAGGCCCCGCCCTCCTCGGCCAGGAGGCCGTCGGAGGCGAGGCGGGCCAGGGCCTCGCCGACGAAGCCGGCCTCGGCCCCCGAGGCCTCCTGGAGGTAGGCGGCCTCCTCGGCCGTGAAGGAGTGGACGAAGACCGAGGCGCGCTTGAGCAGGTCGCACCACGCGGGGGGGTAGCGCTCCAGGCTCGCGAGGAAGATGTTCTGGACCGTCGCGGGCAGGGCGGAGGAATCCCGGCGCTTGCGCGCGTAGGCGGCGTACTCGCGGAGGAAGAGGGGGTTGCCCATGCCCGCCTCGAGGACCCGCGCGAGGGCCTCGGCCGGGGCGTCGGGCCAGAGGGCCCGGACGAGGGCCTCGGACTCCTCCTTCGCGAGGGGGGGAAGGCGGAGCGGCTTGACCCCCTGGAAGGCGCGGCGGAGCTCGGGGGGGAAGTCGCGGCCGGCGAGGAGGAAGAAGGGCTTCACGCGGCCGGTGCGGAAGAAGTACTGGAAGAACTCCCGGGACTGGCGGTCCATGAGGTTCGCGTTGTCGATGCACACGAGGATGGGGAAGAGGTCCTGGGAATGGCGCTCGAGGACGGCGTCGAAGACGTCGTACAGGGCCCCGATGGCGCTCCCGGGCCCCTCGGGCAGGCCGCCCGCGGGCCGGGCCCCGGAAGCCGGGGCGGGAGGCTCCTCCTCGTCCCGGCAGCAGACGAGGCGGACGAAGCGCTCGGCCTGGGCCTGCTTGACCTCGGGCAGGGCGGCGAGGGCGGCGCGGGCCTGGGCGCGGTCGGCCCCGGGGCCGAGGCCGAGGCAGCCCAGGAGCATGTCCACGACCACCGAGAAGCCGCCGGGCCTGAACTTCTGGGCCCGGGCCTGGAGGATCGGCGTGGAGAAGTCGGGGAAGAGCCGGATCTTCTCGACGAAGGCCTGGAGGAGCCTGGACTTGCCCGAGCCCGCGTCGCCCGAGAGGAAGAAGCCGGAGACCTCGTCGTAGCGGTTGCGGATATAGGCCTTGAGCAGCTCGTCGAGGAGCTCCCTGCGGCCGACGAAGGGTCCCGAGCCGCGGAGGGCGCCCGAGGACTCCCCGCGCACCGCGTAGGCGACGATGGGCTCGGTCTTGCCCTTGGCCTCCACGCTCCGAGGCCCCGCGAACTCGTAGCTCTCCTCGCACTTCTCCTTGACCGCCTCCGAGACGAGGATCTCGCCGGGCTCGGCGGCGGCCTCGAGGCGTTGGGCGACGCTCATCGCGTGGCCGGTCACCACGTCGAACTCGCCGCGGCGGCCGGTGGTGACCAGGCCCGAGTGGATGCCGGTGCGGAAGGCCAGCCGGCCGTCGGCCCCGCGGGCCCGGGAGAGGAACTCGAGGGCGGCGTGGACGGCCCGCGAGGGATCGTCCTCGTGGAGCTCGGGCACGCCGAAGACCGCGACGAGGGCGTCCCCTATGTACTTCTCGACGATGCCGCCGTGCTCGCGGATGATCGACTCGAAGAGGCCGAAGACCCGCGACATGAGGCCGTCCATCTCCTCGGGGTCCATGCGCTCGGAGAGGCTCGTGAAGCCCTTCATGTCCGAGAAGAGGATGGCGGCGACGCGGCGCTCGCCGGCCTTGAGGTTGTCGCGGTCCGACATCGTCCCGCCAGTGTACCCGCGAGCCGCGCGCGGGGCAAGCGGAGGGGCCTAGGGGCGGTACTCCATATCGGGGTCGAGGGGATAGAGGGGCCGGGGCACCTTGCGGAAGGGGATGGACTCCAGGACCTCGTTCGAGCAGCCCTTCGAGGTGGCCATGATCGCGCGAGCGGCTATGCTCCGGAAGCAGGGCTCCAGGTAGCCGAGCTTGACGACGACGAGGCAGTAGTCCCTCGCCTCGACGCCGAGGGCGGGCAGGAGCTCCTCGTCGCCGAAGCCTATGTGCTTCGAGGTGAGGACGATCCGGAGGCAGCGGTGGCCGACGAGGGCGAGGTCGGACTTGTAGGGGCCGAATCCGCGCAGGGTCTTGAGGACCTCGACCTCGAGGGGGATGCGCTTGCCGTTGACCTTGTCCCAGACGCCGCCGACCTCGATCCTGATCCTCGCGCCCGGGCCCGCGGCGAGGCAGGCGGCCGTCGCCGCGGCGTCGTAGAAGCCGCTGTACAGGATGGGCGTCGGCAGGCTCCCGGCCGCGGCCATGGTCTCGAGGATCCGCTCGAGGAGGTCGGTGGAGTCGCCCGTGGAGCCGGCCGTGGGGTTGTCGCCGGAATCCGAGACGAAGACCGGCCGCTGGCCGCCACGGAGGACGGCCTCGTAGGCGACCTCCATGGACCTGCGGCTGTCGTAGTGCTCGCTGCGGAAGACGAAGTCCTTGCGCCTCGCCCAGAAGCCCTCGGCCAGGCGCGCGGCCGCCGCCTCGGCGGCCTGGGCGTCGTCCAGGGTCGTGACCAGGGCGGTCACCGCGTCGTGCTCGTCGTCGGCCCAGGGGAAGCCAAGGAGGTAGGAGGCGGCGAGCACGCCTCCCTTCCCCTCCGCGGCCCGGCAGTCCGCGATGAGGGAGCGCATGGGCTCGGCCTCGGACTCGGACTTCTCGCCGGCGATGAGGACCGGGACGGAGGCGGCCGCGGTCCTGAGCTTCTTGCCCGTGCGGAGGGCCGTGAGGAGCATGCGCGCGGCGTGGGCCCCGGTCTCGCGGCAGTCCACGTGGGGAGCCGTCTTGTAGCCCACCAGGCCGTCGGCGCAGGCGAGCATCTCGCCGGTGATGGTCGCGTGCATGTCCAGGGCCACGGTGAGGGGGACGCCCGGCAGGACCTCCCTGACCGCGGTCAGGAGGTCGCCCTCGGCGCAGCCCAGGCCCTCGACCTTCATCGAGCCGTGGAGGGCCAGGCAGACCCCGTCTACGGGGCCCGCGGCGAGGGCCTCCCTCGCCCTCCGCAGGAGCTCGGCCTTGAGCCTCGCGTAGAGGGCGGCGGAGACGACGCCGTTGGGCACGGCGCGGGCCAGGAGGGTCGGGACGATCTCGCAGCCCGCGGCCCGCAGGGTCTCGATGATGCCGGTGGAGGAGTAGTAGGGCAGCATCCCCCGCTCGAGCATCTCGGCGCCGCGGAAGACGACGAAGTCATCCTCGCCGGTGATGATGGGATTGAGGGTGTTCGACTCGTGGTTCATGCCGCCGATGACGATGCGCATAGCCTACCTCGCTTGCCGGTTTCGATCGGCCCCGCGTCCGGGAAGCGCCCCCTGAGGCGGGCCCGGGGCCGGGGAGCCCCGCTCCATAAGGCCGGGCGCCCGCGGCATTCTGCGCCGCGGCCGGGCCCCGAGTCAAGCTCTGCGGCTCATATTTGTTAGTTGACTTTACTAACTATTATGCTATACTCGGCCGCGCGAGGAGACGGCGCGAAGTCATGAAAGAGCTCGGCATACCGCCCTACGCCGGCGACCGGACCGGCGACAAGAGCCTCAGCAAGGTCGTCAACCGGGCCCTCCTCCTGGACCTGCTGCGCAAGAGCGGCCGCTCCTCGCGGGCCGCCCTGGCCAAGGAGACGGGCCTCACCAAGGTGACGGTCTCCTCGCAGGTGGCCGACCTCCTCGAGCTCGGCATCGTGCGGGAGACGGGCGCGGGCGCCTCCGAGCTCGGCCGCAAGCCGGTCATGCTCGAGGTCGACGGGGCGGCCGGCTTCGCCCTCGGCCTCTCCATCTCCACCGAGAGCCTCCGCGCCGTCGCGATGAACGCGGCGGGCGAGGTCGACCGGGACGAGGTCCTGCCGATGGAGGGCCGCTCCCCGGAGGCCGTCGTCGCGGCGGTCGCCGACGCGGCGAGGCGGGCGAAGCGGCGCTACGGCCGGTCGCGCTTCGGGCTCTTCGGGGTCGGCGTCGCGCTGCCCGGCGCCGTGGAGCGCGGCTCGGGCCGGGTGGTCCGCTCGGCGAAGCTCAACTGGACGGACGTGCCCTTCCAGGAGGCCGTCGCCCGCCGCTACCCCGGCATGCTCCACGTCGGCAACGACGCGACCTTGGCCACGATCGCCGAGCGGCGGCTGCACGCCCCCGAGGCGGACGACTTCGTGTGCCTCCTCATAGACGAGGGCATCGGCTCCGGCGCCTTCATCAACGGCGCCATCCACTACGGCTACAACGGCCAGTTCGGCGAGGTCGGCCACATGACGATCGTCCACGGCGGCCCGCGCTGCCCCTGCGGCAACCTCGGCTGCTGGGACCTCTACGGCTCCGAGCTCGCCCTCAGGCAGGCCCTCGGCGCCGCGCGCCGCGGGCCGCCGCCCGGTGCCGAGGAGCTCCTCGCCCTCGCCGCCGCCCCCCCCGACTGGAGCAGGGAGGCCTTCGCGAATTTCGTCGGCTACCTGACCACCGGCGTGGTGAGCATCGTCAACTCCCTGGCCCCCTCGACGATGGCGATCAACTGCGACGCGCTCGCGGCCTCGCCCGCGCTCTTCGACGCGCTCAAGGCGGGAGTAGCGGACCGGGCCATGGCCCACGGAGGCGGCTGCGAGCTCCGGCTCTCCTCCCTGGGCAAGGCCGCGCCCGCCATCGGGGCCGCGATGGCGGCGACGGAGCGCTTCTTCGAGGGCCTGGTGCTCCAGGGAAGCCAATGACGTGCATCCTGGCCCCGCCTGGGCGGGGCCTCAAGCGACATAAGGAGGTATCATGAGAGATCACCGAATCCCGCGCGCCGCGGCCGTCCTGGCCTGCGTCCTGGCCGGGGCCGCGCTTTTCGCCGCGCCGGCCGCCAAGCCCGTCACCCTCTCCGTGTACATGCAGAACGACCTGGCCAACCCCCAATCCGCCTACTGGCCCGTCACCGTCGAGGCCTTCCAGAAGAAGTACCCCGAGATCAAGCTCGAGTTCGAGTACGTCTCCGGCGAGGCCTACCACCAGAAGTTCCAGGCCATGGCCGCGTCCGGCGACATCCCCGACCTCTTCACCTGCTACGCCGGCGCCCGCTCCGGCTACATCCTCGACCGCGGCATGGTCAAGGACCTGCGGCCCTACCTGACCGAGTCCTTCAAGAAGAGCTACAACCCCGCCATCTGGCAGCCCCAGGGCCCCAAGGGCGAGATCTACATCATCTCCCCGAACATGGCCGTCTGCACGGTCGTCTACGTCAACACCAAGCTCCAGAAGCAGCTCGGCCTCTCGAACCCGAAGACCCTCGACGAGCTCGTCGCCCAGGTGCCCAAGATCAGGGCCGCCGGCCTCGAGCCCCTCGCCTTCGGGAACAAGGCCCAGTGGCAGGCCCAGTCCCTCTGCCTCTCCATGCTCACCGACCGCATGGGCGGCACCGCCTGGTTCGACCAGGCCATGAAGGGCCAGGCCAAGTTCACCGACAAGCCCTTCGTCGACGCCATCGCCGTCATCAAGAAGATGGTCGACACCAAGCTCTTCCCCGCGGGCGTCAACCAGCTCGAGGGCCCGCAGGCCTGGGGCATGTTCGTGCAGGGCAAGGCCGTCTACCTCCTCGACGCCGGCTGGCGCGTCTCCGCCCTCAAGGGCGCCGCTACCCCCGAGGATTACGCGACCTACGCCGCCATCGCCTTCCCGGCCGTCGCCGGCGAGAAGGTCCACGGCTCGAGCGCCGCGACCCTCGGCGAGGCCCTCGCCATGAACGCCAAGCTCAAGGGCGACAAGGCCGACGCCGCCTGGAAGTTCCTGTCCTTCATCTACGGGCAGGAGGGCAGCGAGATCCTCATGAAGTACGGCACCGTCCCCACCTACAAGCTCGACTACGCCAAGTTCGACGTCGACTCGCTCAACAAGCAGTACATCGCCCTCATCAACAGCCAGAGCATGGGCTACGTCATCGACGCGAAGATGGACTCCGAGGGAGTCAACAACCTCCTCAACCCCGGGATCCAGGCCGTGATGATGGGCGACAAGAGCCCCGCCCAGCTCGCCGCCGAGTACGAGGCCTGGGTCGCCGCCAACGACTCGAACCGCAAGAAGAAGTAGCACCGCAGCGTCCACGGCGCCCCCCGCGACGGCGAGGGGCGCCACATCCCGGGGCCGGCCGCAAAGGCGGGCGGCCCCGCAATCACCCGGAGTCCCGCCGATGGTCAACGCGCGCGCGAAGAAGCGGAGCTACCTCAGCTTCGTGCTTCCGGCCTTCATCGTCTACGTCAGCATCATGGTCTTCCCCGTGGCCTTCAGCCTCGCGCTCAGCCTCACGAAATGGAAGGGCTACGGCCCGATCGAGTTCGTCGGGCTCCAGAACTTCGCCAAGCTGTTCTCCGACCCGGTCTTCCTCATCGGCCTGCGCAACAACGTCCTCATCGTCCTCGTCTCCGTCTTCGGCCAGATCCCCCTGGGGCTCCTCCTGGCCTACATGCTCCACCGCCGGATGGTGCGC
>JAKLFE010000074.1 GCA_022711355.1 Spirochaetota bacterium
GCCGACTGCCCCGCGATCCCCGCCCCGATGCCGCTGCCGAGCGCGGAGAGGCCGAAGACGGCCGCGATCCCGATGAACTCGATCATATTCATACGCCAGACTCCTTTCCCTTGTTCGCCGTATCCTCGAATTTGGCCTTGAACGGTTCGTAGGCGATGCCCGACCACTGCATGCCCAGGTGATTGCAGGAGAACTCGAGTACGTTGAGCCGTACCGCGTGGACGACCACCGAGAGGACGTTCAGGACCAGGTTCAAGCCGTGCCCGAACAGGAGGATCGCGACGCCCACGATCCCGATGAGGGCGGGCTTGACCATGCCGCCGCCCATGCCGTTGATGATGCCGGCCAGGGCCGAGCCGGCGAGGCCCAGGGCCCAGAGGCGGATGTAGGAGACGATGTCCGCGAAGACGCCCACCGCGCCGAGGAAGTTCGGGATGATGTTCTTGAGCCCCTCGAGGGCGCTCTTGAGAATGTTGCCGTCGTAGGCGCCGAAGACCATGGTGGCCGAGAAGCCCAGGACGACCAGCCAGAGGGCGAAGGGCGGCACGGGGAAGCGCTTCGAGTCGACGACGAGGTTGAGCACGAAGAAGAGCATCCCTACCAGGAGGGCAAGGGAGCCGGCCTGGGCGATGAACTTTGGATCGGGGAAGTCCCGGATGATGTTCTTGATCCTCGCGATGGAGAGCTGGAGGAGGCCGAGGAGGAAGCAGAGTATCTGGATGTTCTTCGAGGCCGCGGGATTGGCGCTCGAGAGAGGCTCGATCCCCCGCATGAAGGCCGGGAGCGTCCCGGCGGGGATGCTGAACCAGGTCCCCGTGGCGGCTCCCCAGCCCATCGTGCAGAGCGCGATCATCAGGAAGAGCTTCAGGGGATCGGAGAGCCCCTTCCCGGCTTTCCGCGATTTGGCGTAGAGGAGGGCCCAGCCGAGGAGCATCAAGACGCCGTAGCCCCCGTCGCCGAAGATCATCGCGGTGAAGAGGGTGAAGAAGCCGAGGAAATAGGGGGAGATCTCGTACTCGGTGTAGGCCGGGACGATGCCGAGGAAGTCGAAGACGGGCTTGATCGCCGACACGAAGCCGCCGTTCTCGACCTTCGTGGGCGTGACGTCGTCGGCCGCGGGATCGTCGAGGAGGAGGGCCCAGCCCTGGGCCTTGGCGAGCTCGGAGAGCCTCGGCGCGGCGGCGGCGGGCACGAAGCCCTTGAGGGCGCAGAGCCTGTCCTCGGCCTGGAAGGAGCAGCGCGCCGCCTCGTAGGCCAGCTCCTCGGAGAGCCGGTCGCGGGCGGCCCGCAGGGAGGGCAGGTCGGCCGCGGCCCGCTCGAGCTCGGCCTTGAGCGCCTCGAGCTCGGAGCCGAGGGCGCGGAGCCGCTCGCGCATGGCCCCGGTCGATTCGGCCGGGAGGGCGAAGAGCTGGAAGTCGGGGGGTAGCTCGGGGGCCGGGGCCCCGCGGGCGACGGCGGCGAGGCGGAGCGCCTTCTTGCCGCGGGAGAGGACGAGGTAGTCGACGCCCTCGGGCATCCGCGCCTCGGCCGCTGCCTCGCAGGCGTAGAGGCGCAGCGAGAGGCCGCGCTCGGCGAGGGCCCCGACCGCGGCGGGGTCGAAGTCGCCCCAGGGAGCGCAGCGCTCCAGCTCGCTCGCGAGCTCGCCGCGCTCGGCGTAGACCTCGGCCTTGCGCTCCTCGATCCCGAGGACCTTACGGGCGAGTTCGAGGGCGGCGTCGCGGCCGAGCCTGGCCTCCGCGGCCCCCTTGGCCTGGGGGAGGATGTTCATCGCCGCCGAGACGGCCTCGTAATCGCGGGAGGCCCGGTCCCAGGACTCGCCGGAGGGGGCCGCGGCCTCGATGTGGACCAGACCGAGGGCGCGGAGCTCGTCGAGGGCCTGAGCCTTGTCGCGCTCGAGGAGGACGAGGTAGGCCTTCTTCATGGGCGCGATCACGGCTCTCCCCCCCCCGCCTTGGCGGCCGCCGCGGCGACGACCTTGCGCTTGGCGATCTTGCCGCGGACGACCTGGGCGGTCTGCTGGTCCCCCAGGTAGATGCGGATGCGCCGGATCGACTCCTGGGTCTCCGGGATCTTCACCTTCTCGAAGAGGTTGACGCGCTGGGCGGTCACGCGGAGCTCGTGCTCGAGGCGCCTGACCTGCTCGGCGAGGACCTTCCGCTCGAGGTCCATGAGGAGGGCCTTCTTGAGGCGGTCGAGGGCCGGGTCGATCCACAGGGGCGAGGCGAAGAGGTCGTACTCGGCGAGCTCGAAGTCCGCTCCCTGGAAGACCGGGATCTCGACGCCGGCCACGTTGCCCGACACCGTCCGGATCGAGGAGACGGAGAGGAGGGGCCTGCCGTCGGCCCCGTACGCGGGAGCGGCGCCGCCCTCCCCGAAGACCCCGATCCAGGCGCGGAACTCGCGCTCGAGCTCCTCGCGGGCGGCCTCGAGCTCGCGGCGGCGGGCCTCGACCGAGCGGATCTCGACCTGGAGCTGCTGCTTCTTCAGAAGGAGGGTGGGAAGGTAGCGCTGGTACATCTTGAGCGCGTCCTTCTGCTTCTTCAGCTCGTTCTTGGTCAGCTTTATCTTAGCCACGGCCACATACCTCGTTGAAAGAAGAAAGGAAGTGAGGCACAGAGGCACAGAGAAGAAGGAGAGGAGCGATGAGGAGATTGCCGCGCAATCGCAGACCGCGAGGCGAAATGGCGATTCTCATCTCTCCCTCTGTGCCTCTGTGTCTCTCTTGCATCTGCATCTTTCTCTTCCAGGATTACCCTAGGCCGTTTTCTTGGGCCAGTACTTGTCGATGAGGTCGGTGCGGAGGCCGGTCTCCTGGGGCTCGAAGCAGTCGGCCAGGATGGCCCAGCCCTTGTCCAGGGCCGCCTCGAGCTCGATCTTGACGGAGAGGTCCATCATCTCCCGCTCGAAGGCCTCGCCGTAGCGGAGGAGCTTCTGGTCCCAGGCCGTCATCTGGAAGCCCATGGACTTCTTCTCGAGGGTGTCCTTGTAGGCGGCGTAGAGCTTGATCATGCCGTCCATGATGCCGCGGTGGTCGGGCCTGGTCTTGCCGTTGACCTGCTGCTTCAGGCGCGAGAGGGAGCCGAAGGGCTCGATGCGGCCGCCCTTCAGGTAGTACTGGCCCTCGGTGATGTAGCCCGTGTTGTCGGGCACGGGGTGGGTCACGTCGTCGCCAGGCATGGTGGTGACCGCGAGGATGGTGATGGAGCCCGCGTCCGAGAAGTCGACCGCCTTCTCGTAGCGGGCGGCCAGCTGGGAGTAGAGGTCGCCGGGGTAGCCCCGGTTCGAGGGGACCTGCTCCTGGGTGATGGCGATCTCCTTGAGGGCGTCGGAGAAGTTTGTCATGTCGGTGAGGAGGACGAGGACGTTCTTGCCTTTCAAGGCGAAGCGCTCGGCGACCGCGAGGGAGACGTCGGGGACCATGAGGCACTCGACCACCGGGTCGGCGGCAGTGTGCACGAACATGATGGTCTTGGAGATGGCGCCGCCGGACTCGAGGGTCTCGCGGAAGTAGAGGTAGTCGTCGTGCTTGAGGCCCATGCCCCCGAGGACGATGAGGTCGACCTCGGCCTGCATCGCGATGCGCGCGAGCAGCTGGTTGTAGGGCTCCCCCGAGACCGAGAAGATGGGCAGCTTCTGGCTCTTCACCAGTGAGTTGAAGAGGTCGATCATCGGGATGCCCGTGCGGATCATCTCGCGGGGGATGATGCGCTTGGAGGGGTTGACCGAGGGGCCGCCGACGGCGACGAGGTTCTCGGCCAGGCGGGGCCCGCCGTCGCGGGGCTCGCCGGCGCCGTCGAAGATGCGGCCCAAGAGGTCCTCGGAGAAGCTGACCCGCATGGGGTGGCCGAGGAAGACCACCTCGTCGCCGGTGGAGATGCCGCGGCCGCCGGCGAAGACCTGGAGGGAGACGAGGCCGGAGTCCAGCCTGATGACCTCGGCGAGGGAGGGGCCGAATCGGGTGGAGACCTCGGCGAGCTCGCCGTAGGCGACGTCGTCCGCCCGGACGGAGATCACGTTGCCCGTTATCGACTCGATGCGCGAATAGACCTTCTTCATTGTGCTACTCCAAGCGTTCGATGAGGCGGGAGCCGCGCGGATCCGCGCCCTTGACCCGCTGGGCGAGGAGGGAGCGGATGTCCTTCTCCAAGGCCGAGAAGCGCTCGCTCCTCCACTCCGCCCCGTTGTAATCCAGGAAGCCCTGCCTGAGGCGGTAGAACCAGGAGCGGGCGTCCTCCTTGTCGGAGGCGCCGATCTGGGCCGCGAGGATCTCGAGGACGAGCTTGAAGACGTGGCGCTGGCGCT
The DNA here is from genome assembly GCA_022711355.1 of Spirochaetota bacterium. Taxonomy (GTDB): domain Bacteria; phylum Spirochaetota; class Spirochaetia; order Treponematales; family Rectinemataceae; genus JAKLFE01. The sequence goes on from JAKLFE010000074.1 coordinate 4,303, forward strand.
CCGGGGACATGGCGCAGTCCACCGGGTCGAAGGAGTTCTGCTGGAGGTAGGCCGCGTCGAGGAACTCGCCCTTGAGGTAGACGAGGTAGTCCTCGAGGGAGGTGCCCTCCTCGCCGACGACCTTCATCATCTGGCCGACCTCGGCGCCGCGGGAGAGGAACCGGTGGGCGTAGTCCACCGCCTCGCGGTTCATGATGCCCTCGTACTTCGACCAGGAGTCCAGGGGGTGGATGGCCGGGTACTTGCGGGCGTCGGAGCGCTCGCGCGAGAGGCCGTGGAAGGAGCCGACGACCTTGAGGGTGGCCTGGGTGACCGGCTCCTCGAAGTTGCCGCCGGCGGGGGATACCGTGCCGCCGATGGTGACCGAGCCCGTGCTCCCGTCCTTGAGGCGGACGATGCCCGCCCGCTCGTAGAAGCCGGCGATGACCGACTCGAGGTAGGCGGGGAAGGCCTCCTCGCCGGGGATCTCCTCGAGGCGGCCGGACATCTCGCGCATGGCCTGGGCCCAGCGGCTCGTCGAATCGGCGAGCAAGAGGACGTGGAGGCCCATCTGCCGGTAGTACTCGGCTATGGTCACCGCGGTGTAGACCGAGGCCTCGCGGGCGGCGACCGGCATGGAGCTCGTGTTGCAGATGATGACGGTGCGCTCCATGAGGGAGCGGCCGGTGCGGGGGTCGAGGAGCTCGGGGAACTCCTTCAGGGTCTCGACGACCTCGCCGGCGCGCTCGCCGCAGGCCGCGATGATGACGATGTCGACGTCGGCGTTGCGGCTGGTCACCTGCTGGAGCACGGTCTTGCCCGCGCCGAAGGGGCCGGGGATGCAGTAGGTCCCTCCCCTCCCGACCGGGAAGAAGGTGTCGATGATGCGGGTCTTGGTGACCATGGGCTCCGTGGGCCGCAGGCGCTCGGCGAAGCAGTCGACGCCGCGCTTGACCGGCCAGCGGAAGGACATGGTGAGGGGGATCTCCTTGCCCTTGCCGTCGTCGAGGCGGGCCACCACCTCGTCGACCCCGTACTCCCCGGCGGGGGCGACCCACTTCAGCGAGTAGGTCCCGAGGAGCTGGAAGGGCACCATGACCCGGTGGGTGAAGGAGCCTTCCGGCACCGTGCCGACGAGGTCGGCCCGCTCGAGTCGGTCGCCGGCCTTGGCCGCGGGCGTGAAGGCCCATTTCCGCTCGCGGGGCAGGGCCTCGAGGTAGACGCCGGGCTCGAGGAAGTTGCCGGTGGCCTCGGCGACCTTGGGCAGGGGGTTCTGCAGGCCGTCGAATACCTGGCCGAGGAGGCCGGGCCCGAGCTCGACGGATAGCATCTCATCCGTGAATTCGACGGCGTCCCCGATCTTGATCCCCTTGGTCATCTCGAAGACCTGGACCTGGACGACGTCGCCGCGGATGCGGATGACCTCGCTCTTGAGCCTCTTGGCGCCCGCGCCGGAGCCGGCGGCGATGTACGCCACCTCGTTCATGGAGACGGTGCCCTGCGCTCTCGCGGTGACCATGTTGCCGTTGACGCCCGTCACCGCCCCGATTGTCTTCGTCATTGTGGATCTCCGCTCAGGTCGATTGCGCTCGCCGCGCCGAGTATGGCGGCGTAGACGCCGCGATAGCCCGCGTCGCCCCGCTCCGCGTCGAAGGAGGCGAGGCGCTCGAGGGACTGGAGGCGGAGGCGGTAGGCCGCCACCGCCTCGAAGCCGAATGGATCGTAGCCGAGGAAGGATTGGATGGCCGCCCAGCGCTCGCGCTCGACGGCGAGCTCCCCCTCGAGGGGGCTCGCGGCCTGGGCCGCGGCCCTGGCCTGGGCCTCGACCGAGTCGAGGACCGAGCCCCCGGCGCCGAGGGGAGGCGGTGGCGGGGCCGCCCGGCCGAGCCGGGCGGCCCTGAGCCGGGCCAAGGCGGCCCGGAAAGCCCGCTCCCAGGCGTAGTAGCCCTCGAGGAGGGGCGAGAGCCCGAGGCAGGCCGGGGGCGGCCCCGCGAAGGGCGAGGCCAGGACCGCGGCGCGCAGGGCCTCGAGCTCCGGCCCGGAGGCGAAGCGCGAGCAGCGCTCGAGGAAGCCCTCGCTCGAGAGGGGCGGAGCGGCGCCGAACTGGAGGGTCGGCAGGGTCGCCGCAAAGTAGTAGTAGTGGCTCACGCCTCAGATCCCCTTGGCGGCGCTCCGGACGGCCTCGGCGAGCCGAGGATTGAGGCGGCGAGCGAGGAGCTCGGAGAGCTCGGCCGCGGAGAAATCGTAGTAGGCCGCCCCGCCCTTCTCCGCGATCCGGAAGCCCGCGTCGAGGCCGGGGAAGGGGCGGATGCTGAGGCCGCGCTTGAGCTCGGCGGAGAGGCGCTCGAGCAGGCGCGCGTCGAGCTTCTTGGCCTGCTCGGGCGGAAGGAGGAGCTCGAGGTCGCCGCCAGCCGCCATGGCCTTGAGGACATGGGGAAGGGCCTCGGCCACGACCTCGGGGCCGTAGGCGGCGGCAACCTCGGCCTTGACGATGGCCGCGAGGCAGCCGGCGATGCCGTCGCGGAAGGCGATGATCAGGTCGCGGGCCGCCTGGCTGAGGGCTGCCTTGCCCGATTCCTCGGCCCTCGCCGCGTCCGCCTCCGCCTTCGCGCGCAGGGCCTTGGCCTCCTTCTCGGCCTCGGCCAGGATGGCGGCCCGCTTCGACTCGGCCTCTCCCACGATGCGCGACGACTCTTTCTGGGCCGCGTCGAGCCCCTCGCTGCGGATCTTATCGAGCAGTTCCTGAAGCTGGATGTCCATGCTCCCCTCTCATGGGAGCTCGCCTGCATCGGCGCGCTCCCCGCTTTCGATATAGTCGCGGACCTTTTTCATCTTTCGGGCGAAGAGCCGGTACACGGCTTCGGGATCCTCGTTCGCGCGGAGCCTTTCCCTGGCGCGGGCGTCGAGCCCGCGGGCAAGATCGTCCGTAGTTGTATAACGTACGAGGTCGATTCCGTCAATTACCGCGATGAGATCGCGCACCGCCTGCGCCTCGAGCTTGAAAAGGCCGTCGTTTTCCAAGTAAACATAGTCGGTGATTTCCGACCGCGCAAGCCTGTCCGCCGCTTTTCGCTCGACGAGGTCGATGTCCTCGAGGAGGTCCTCGAGCTCGGCTTTCAGAATCTTGAGGAACTTCGCGCGAGCCTCTGCCATGCCTACCTCCTGCGCCCCGTAACCCTGCCACCAAGTATAGGCATTTCCTCCCGGCTTGCACGGCTTCGAGGAGCGGATCGGGCAAGGCCCCCCGCCGGTCCCGCTATTGATCGGCCCCCCGATCTCGACTATCGTGGGGGTAGAGGGCCGCCATGCCGCAACAAGCCATCCTCTGCGTCGACGACGAGGCCATCATCCTCCTTTCGATCCGCCAGGAGCTCAAGAACCATTTCAAGCAGCGCTTCATCTATGAGACCGCCTCCAACGCCGAGGACGCCTTCAAGGCCATGGATCAGCTCGCGGCCCAGTCCATCGACCTCAAGCTCATCCTCTCGGACTGGCTCATGCCGGGGATGAAGGGCGACGAGCTCCTCATCGCGGCCAAGCGGCGCTTCCCCTCCGTCCGCACCATACTCGTCACGGGCCAGGCCGACCTCCGGGCCATCGAGCGGGTCAAAAAAGAAGCGGGAACGGAGCGGATCATCAATAAACCATGGCGGCGGGAGGATCTGATCGAGGCCGTCGAGGCCTGCACGGCTAGCCCTCAGACTTGACCCTCCGCTCCCGGCCATGGTACTGGTACTAGGTCTCGCGTCGGTCGTATAGCGGCTATTACCCAAGCCTTCCAAGCTTGAGATGGGGGTTCGACTCCCCTCCGACGCTTATATGCCATAAGGAATTACTATAAGTTCAATGTATTAGGCGAAAAACGGTGTAGTTTATAGTGTAGGTAGTAAGCGCCCTGGACGCTTCCTGATCCCCTCCCTCCGCGCTTGAATCCCGACTCCTCCTTCCCTAGATCCGAATCAAAGCAAGCTGCGGCCTCGGCCTCTCGCCCCCCTCTGTATCACAAAGCCTTCCGCTTCTTTTTTCTTGACATATTTATTTTTCCATGTGACCATTCTGAAACTTTTGTTCCATATCATAAGATCAGGAGCGAGGGACCCAGGGATGCAGATCGTGGAACGGCTCGAGACCGCGCTTCCGGACATGCAGCCGATCAACCGGAAGATCGCCTCGTACATACTCGAGAACGCGCAGGGCGTGGCCTTCTCCTCGATCTACGAGCAGAGCGCGGCGATCGGCGTCTCCAACGCCACCCTCGTGCGCTTCGCGAGGAGCCTCGGCTTCGGCGGCTGGGCCGAGCTCAAGCGGACTATCCAGGAGGAGATCAAGCAGCGCCTGAGCCCCATCGAGAAGGTGGCGCTCAGCGGGCTCGACGCCCTGCCGAGCGGGGCCCAGCTCGAGCAGCTCTGCGAGAACGAGATCGGGAATCTCAAGAAGACCCTCGAAGCCCTCTCCCTGGCCGACCTGCAGGCCATGGTCGAGGGCGTCGCCGCCGCCGGCAGGATCTTCCTCTGCGGCTTCGGCGTGACCAGGCACGTCATCGGCATCCTCGAGCACGCCCTGTCCTGCACCCAAAGCAAGGGCGTGACGGCCCTGACGGGAGCCGTCTCGGACTTCTCCCCCAAGCTTCGCGCCCTCGAGGAGGGCGACGCCCTCTTCCTCCTGACCTTCCCGCCCTACTCCCGCGAGGCCCTCCACGTCGCGGCCGAGGCCAAGGAGCGGGGCGCGCGGCTCTTCCTCTTCACCGACTCGCCGCGCTGCCCGGCCTACCGCCTCGCGGACGCGGCGGTCCGCTGCGAGAACAACTCCCTCCTCCTGACCAATTCCTTCGTCGGCCTCATCGCCGTCGTGCAGATCTTCGTCAACCTGCTCTTCCTCTCCGACAAGGCCCTGGCTGTCTCGCGCCTCGGCGAGGTGCTCGCCCTCGAGGGCAGGGGCTACGCCCGCCTCTCGGGCGAGCCCGACGGCGAGTGACGGAGCGCGGCCCCATCCCACGGTCCCCAGTATCTAGGAGGTACTAGCATGAAACGAAGCATCGCGCTCATCGCGGCACTGGCGGCCCTCGGCGCCCAGTCGGCCCTGGCCGCGGGGGCCAAGGGCCCCGCCCTGAAGGGCAGGGACCCGGACACCCTGATGTTCGTCCTCGGCGGGCCCTGCCAGCCCCTCGATCCCAGCATCTACACCACGCTCAACGAGGCGCAGGTGATGCGGGAGATAAACGAGCCCCTCTTCGGCATGGGCATCGACGACAAGTTCTTCCCCGTCCTCGCCGAGCGGATCCCCACGGTCGAGAACGGCGGCGTATCCAAGGACGGCACCGTCTACACGATCGCGCTGAAGAAGGGCATCAAGTTCCACAACGGGAACGACTTCACGGCGGACGACGCCATCTTCTCCTTCAACCGCATCCTCCACCACCCGAAGTCCTCCGCCAAGAGCATGTTCTCCGCGATCATGGCCGTGGACAAGGTCGACGAGCACACGATCAGGATCCATTTCGGCAAGCTCAAGAGCGCCGAGCTCGCGACCGTCGCCATGACCTCCTGGGCCGACCGGGCCAAGAACATGACGCCCGCCCCCTACGGCCCGGCCCTCAACATCCTCGCCCACTTCTGCTCCGGCATGGAGGACAGCCAGACCGTCGAGGCCGCGGGCGCCGACTACGGCACCAAGATCGTCGTCGGGACCGGCCCCTACAAGTTCGTCTCCTGGCCGAATCCCCAGGAGATCAACGTCGAGCGCAACGAGGCCTGGTGGGGCGGCGCCTCCACGATCGGCTTCAAGAAGGTCCAGTTCAAGACCATCTCCGAGCAGCCCCAGGTCAACAACGTCCTCATGACCGGAGAGGTCGACATCGCCTTCAACCTCTCCAAGCTCGACTTCTCGCAGATGGAGAGGAGCGGCGTCGTCATCACGAGCATGCCCGGCGTCATGATCTGGTACGGCTCCTTCAACATGAACTCGCCCCTCGTGGGCCAGCTCCGCGACGGCAAGCTCGACCTCACCGGGAAGTACGAGACGCTCGACTCGACCAACCTGCGCAACGCCATCTTCCACTCCATCAACCCCGTGCCCTTCATCCGCCAGGTCGACCTGTTCAACGGCGCCGGCGTCCCCGCCAACCAGATGATGCAGCCCGGCTTCGTCGGCTACGTGGACGCTCCCGCCGCGGACAGCCCCATCGCCCAGTTCAAGGAGAAGAGCTGGTACTTCGACCGGGCCAAGGCCCGGGCCTACTTCGACAAGCTCTCCCCCGCCTTCAAGGCCAAGCTCGCGCCCGAGTGCGTCGTCCTCGCCACGGGCAACATCACCGACCGGGTGAAGATAGCGAACAACATCAAGGACCAGGTCAAGACGACCCTCGGCGTGGACCTCGTCAAGGTCGTCCCCATGGTCGGCTCCCAGGTGACCCAGATGGGCAAGAAGGGCGAGGGCTACGACATGATCGTCACCGGCTGGTACACGCCGACGATGGACCCCGACTACACCTGCATCATCTTCAACGGGGAGTCCATCGGCACGGGCATGAACTCCGCC
>JAKLFE010000075.1 GCA_022711355.1 Spirochaetota bacterium
GCTCGGCCTTGTCCGCGTCCTCGAGGTAGCACTCGGGGAAGATCAGGTTGAGGGTCGAGGGCGCGCCGGCCACGGCCGACTCGACCTTGGCCCAGTACTCGCGCTCGGAGGAGTACTGGTCGCAGGCTACGACGGCCCATTTCCTGAGGTCGAGGCCGGCGGCGGGGAGATGGACCTCGGGCAGGCGGAGGCCGAGCCGTTCGAGGAGGGATTCGTATCCGGGCATGGGTGGGCTCCTTGGGGGAATCGGGGCGGGCGGCCGGAGGGCCCGGCGCCCCGCCCTTCCTTGGCCTCGAGTATGCCCCGGAAAGCCCGGCTCGTCAAACGAGGGCGGAGGGCGGCCCGCGTTTCTATCCGGCGAGGCCCCGCGCGAGGCGGGCGAAGTCGAGCCCCGCCGGCTCGCCCCGGGCCACGATGCCGACCAGGGCGCGGAGGAGGGGGAGCTCGCCCGGGCCGACGGCGCCCCGCGCCTCGAGGGCGGGCAGGATCCTCGCCATGGCCTTCACGATCTCCGCGGCCTCGAGGGTCTCGCCCTCGAGGATGCTCCGCGCCTCGGCGAAGCTCTTGCCCGAGCCGAGGAGGCGGCCGAGCTTGACGGTCCGCCCCCCCATGGCCGTGACGTAGAGGTCGCCCGCGGCGGGGAGCATGTAGGCCAGCTCGCGGCGGCGCCCCAGGGCCCCGAGGAGGCGCGCCATCTCGGTGGTGCCCTCGGCGAAGAGGGCGGCCGCGAGGTTGTGCATGTGGGCCTCGGCCCCGTCGACCCCCCCGGCCGCCTCGAGCATGCCCGCGGCCAGGCCGACGCCGAGGGTGTAGGCGTTCTTGAGGGCCGCGCAGAGCTCGAGGCCGGCGAGGTCGGCCGTCGGGATCGGGTGGTAGTAGTCCGTGGCGAAGGCCCGGACGAGGAGCTCGAGGGCCGCGGCGTCGGGGCAGCCGAACATGACGAAGCTCTGCCTGCGGCCGGCGAGCTCGCCCGCTATGCAGGGGCCGCCGATGGCTGCGATGGGGATGCTCTCCCGGATGGCCGGGGGCAGCTCGCCGCGGAGGACCTCGGGGAGGATGAGCGGCTCGCCGTCGGGTGCGGCCTCGAGGCCCTTGGTCACGGCGATGAGGACCTGCCCCGCGCGCAGGCGCGGCCCGAGCTCGCGGCCCGCCCAATGCACGCCGAGGGAGTTCACGCCGCTCACCACGATCGATGCCCCCTCGAGGGCCTCGTCGAGCCGCGCGTGCGGGAAGGCCGACGCGTTGGGCGGCAGCTCCCGGCGTAGCCGCGGATGGAAGCGCCTCGACCGGCAGGACTCGATGGTCGGGCCGTCGAGATGGGTGCCGACGAGCCTGACCTCGTGGCCCTTGTCCGAGAGGGGGTAGGCCAGGGCCGAGCCCATGAGGCCCGCGCCGAGGATCGTGACGATGCTCATGCTGCTCTTCCTCCGCGTACGCGTTGCGCGATCTTGATCGAGGAGCGGGCCGGCGGGCCGGGGCGGCCCGCGCGCCGGCCCGCCGGCGCCCGAGCGCCTATTCCTTCATGAAGCCCGCGATCTGCGCGGCCACCTCGTCGCAGACCTTCTTGACGTCCTCGTTCGCGACGAAGATCCGCTCCCACAGGACGTTGAGCGCCGGCTCGGTCTTGGGATTCATCTTGATGCCGGGGAAGGCGCTCACCCAGCGCATCTGCTCCACGGCGACTTTGAAGGCGGGGTTCGTCTCGAAGTACTTCGTCATCTGCGGGTCGCCCAGGGCCGAGAGCCTAAGGGGCATGTAGCCGGTCTGCATGGCCCACTTCGAGGTCTGGGGCGTGTCCGACAGCCACATGAGGAACTTGAAGGCGGCGTCCTGGTTCTTGGCCTTGGCCTTGGCGGGGATCACGATGCCGTTGCCCCCCGTGGGCGCCTTGCGCAGGCCGCCGGGGCCGACGGGCAGCATGCCCACGCCGACGTCGAACTTGGAGTTCTTCACGATGTTGCCCATCCAGCCCGTAGTGATGAACATCATGCCGACCTTGCCGGAGATGAAGTCGGCCTGGAGGGCCTCCCAGGTCGCCAGGCCCTGGCCGGGGTAGATCCTCCCGCCGCCGTCGGCGTTGACGAGGTCGTACCAGAACTTGAGGCCGGCCACGCCCGCGGGGTCGTTGAAGGTCGGCGTGTCGACGCCGTTCTTCCGGACGGAGATCGTCCCCCCGTTCCCCTCGACCGCGTTGGAGAAGTACCAGAAGGGATTGCCGATCTGGAGGCCGAAGCCGTAGCGGCCCTCGGCCTTGTTCGTCATGGCGATCGCCGCTTTGCGCAGCTCGGCCCAGGTCTCGGGGGCCTTGTCCGGCAGCCCCGCGGCGCGGAGCATGTCCTTGTTGTAGTAGAAGACGGGCATGGAGCGGGACTGGGGCAGGCTATAGAGCTTGCCGTCGATCGTGCTCTCGCCCAGGAGGGCGGCCGGGATGTCCTCCTTGGGGAGCTTGTACTTCTTCGCGAGGTCGTCGAGGGGCTTGATCGCCTTGCGGTAGGCGAAGCCGGGGATGCGGGAGATCTCGAGCATGACGAGGTCGGGCACCGCGCCGGCGGCGATGGCCGCGGCGAACTTCTGCTCGGTCGCCGTGTAGTCGCCCTGGAACTCGTACTTGACGAAGACCTCCTTTTGCGAGGCGTTGTACTCGCTCACCGCCGCCTCGAGGAGCTTCCCGTTGTTGCCGCCGAGGGCGGCCCAGAAGACGACCTGCTGGGGACCGGCCGCGAAGGCGGCCTGGGCGCCCGCGGCGAGCAGCGCCGCGCAGGCGATCGAGAGAGCCGTGATTCTCTTCATACGCGTACCTCCTATCGTCTTCAGCCTCCGCCATCGGAGGCGCCATGCCCCGCGCTCAGCCTTTCAGGCCCGAGCTCATGATTCCCTCGACGAAATAGCGCTGGAAAAGGAGGAAGAGGAGAATGATCGGCAGTATCACGAAGACCGAGGCGGCCATCACGACGTTCCACTCGATGCTGCCCTCGCTGGTCCTGAGGAACACCAGCCCCACCGGCAAGGTCCGCATCTCCGGCGAGCTGGTCATGATGAGGGGCCAGAAGTAGTCGTTCCACCTCCAGGTGAAGGAGAGGAGGACGAAGCTCACGTAGGCGGGCCTGGACATGGGCATCATGACGTTGCGGATGACCGAGAGGTCCCCCGCCCCGTCGATCCTCGCGGCGTCGACGAGATCGTCCGGGATCTCGAGGAAGCTCTGCCGCAGGAGGAAGGTCCCGAAGGCGCTCGCCGCGAAGGGCAGGACGAGGGCCTCGTAGCTGTCGAGGAGGGAGGCCTTGCTCAGCATGATGAAGACCGGCACGACGACGACCTGGGTCGGCACCATCATCGTGGCGAGGAAGAGGAGGAAGAGGGCCTCGCGGCCGCGGAAGCGGAGCTTCGAGAAGGCGTAGGCCGCGAGCGAGGCGAGGCCCGTCTGCAGGGCGATGATGGCGACCGTGACGGCCGAGCTGTTGATCGCGTAGCGCGCGAAGGGCGCGGCCGCCCAGGCCCGGGCGTAGTTGCTCCACTGCGGGTGCCGCGGCACCCAGTTCGGGGGATAGGCGTAGACCTCCTCGAGGGGCTTGAGCGAGGTCGAGAAGGTCCAGGCGACGGGTATGACCGCGAGGACGAAGGCGAGGGCGAGGGCGGCATGGAGGGCCGCCCGGGCCAGGGCCCGGCGGGGGCTCACGCGCAGAACCCCCGGCCCCGGAGCCAGGGCAGGGCGAAGCCCGGCCGGTTGGTCGTGATCATCTCGACCCCCCAATCCAGGAGGGCCTCGAGCTGGGGCTCGGAGTCGCCGAGCCAGCCGGTGACCGTCATGCCGGCGGCGTGGGCCGCGTCGACGGCGGCCTTGGAGCTCGTCATCACGGGGATGCAGGCGTTATAGGCCCCGAGCCGCCGCGCCGTCGCGAGGTCCTCCTCGGCCGAGCGGGGCGGGGCCGCGGTGGCCACGCGCTCGGGCGCGGGGCTCGAGCCCGAGCGGTACCAGCCGATGAAGCCCCGGCGGATCCGCGGGTAGCGCTCGAGCATGATCTCGAGGGCGACCGGATCCCAGGAGGTGACGACGGCCCGGCCTTCGAGCCCCTCGGCCTCGACGAGGTCGGCGACCAGGCCGCAGACCGCCTCGAGCCGGGCGGGCGCGTCGGTCTTGATCTCGATCTGCCAGTCCCTGACCGGGCCGCGGAACTCGGCGAGGACCTCCTCGAGGCCCGGGATGCCGACGTCGCCCGCGCCCGTCCAGCCAGCGGGGAGGAGGGAGGCGCGCATCGCGCGGAGCTCGGCGCGGGTGAACTCGCCCACCTCGCGCTCGAGGCCTACCGTGCGCCTGAGCGAGGCGTCGTGGACCACGGCGAGGCGGCCGTCGCGGCTGAGGTGGACGTCGAGCTCGATGGCGCGGACGCCCTCGGCGACGGCGTGGCGGAAGCCGGCCATGGTGTTCTCGGGGGCCTCGAAGGCCGCGCCGCGATGCCCGAATACGATCCCGTCCATAGCTGTCCGTTCCTTTCTAGGCGTAGTGGACCCAGCGCTTCGAGGCCCACATCTGCAGGGCCGTGGCCGCGACGACGATGGCGAACAGGACGCTCGCGATGGCCGAGGCGTAGCCGGCCTCGTAGAACTGGAACGCGTTCTGGTAGAGGTAGAAGACGAGCATGTTGGTGGAGTTGACCGGACCGCCCTGGGTCATGACCGCGACGGTCTCGAAGTTCTGGAACATCGTGATGAAGGTCGTGACGACCACGAAGAGGGTCGTCGGGGACAGGAGGGGAAGCGTTATGCGGAAGAAGATCCTCGCCTTCCCCGCGCCGTCGATGTAGGCGGCCTCCTTGAGCTCGCGCGGCACTCCCTGCAGCCCGCCGAGGAAGAGGAGCATGTCGTAGCCCGCGAAGCGCCAGACCGTCATGATCATCAGGGCGGGCAGGGCCCAGTCGATGGAGGCGATCCAAGCCGGCCCCGCGATCCCCAGGCGGGAGAGGGCGCTGTTGATGAGCCCGTACTGGGGGTCGAAGATCCACAGCCAGACGAGGGCCATGGCGGCGGTGCTCGTCAGGTAGGGCGCGAAGATGCCGGCCCGGTAGGCCGCCCGCCCGAAGATCGGCTTGTCGAGGGCCAGGGCCAGGGCGAGGCCCGCGGCGGCGGCGGCCGCGACGACGACGAGCGAGAACAGGGCCGTGTTGGCGAGGGCCTTGAGGAAGACCTTGTCGGAGAAGAGCCGCGCGTAGTTGCCCAGGCCCGCGAAGGGCCGCTCGCCGGAGAGGAGGTCCCACTTCGTGAGGCTCAGCATCCCGCTGAAGGCCAGGGGGAAGAAGACGAAGAGGGCGAAGACGAGGAGGGAGGGCGCGAGGAAGAGGAGGGCCTTCGGCCCGTCGCCCCTAGTTCTCATGCGGCTTCCCCTGCCCGGCGGCGAGGAGGGCCCGGGCCGTCTCCTCGGTCGTGACGAGGACGCTGCAGTAGCCGCCGCGGAGGAGGCCGAGGAGGGCCTCGACCTTGCGCTCCCCGCCGGCCAGGGCGATCGAGAGCTTGCGCTGGCGCAGGGACTCCAGGGGGACGGCGATGGTCGAGTCGTCGAGGCTCGGGATGCAGATCCGGCCCGCGGCGTCGTAGAACTTGCCGCAGACCTCCCCGACCGCGCCCGCGGCCTTGAGCCGCGCGAGGAGCTCGGCGCTCACGTAGCCCGTCTGGTAGAGGGAGGAGCGCTCCGAGATCTCGCCCACGCCGAAGACGCAGTAGTCGGCGCGGCAGGCGGCCTCGTAGATCGAGCCGAAGCGCGAGTCGGAGAGGAGGCTCCGCTTGATGCCGGGCGAGTCCACGATCATGGGGGCGGGGAGGATGAAGGATTGGCCGCCGAAGGAGTCGGCGAAGGCCTTGATGATGCGCTCGCCCCCGGTGGGGATATCGGTGCGGTCGAGGCTCCCGTTGAGCATGACGACGGAGGCGCCGAGCGCTCGGTTGTCGGGCAGGGCCCGGGCGCACTCGTAGACCGTGCTGCTCCAGGAGACCGCGATGGTCGAGCCCTCGGCGACGCGCTGGCTGACGAGGCTGGCGGCGGCCTCGCCGATGGCGGCCTTGATAGCGGCCTCCGAGTCGTCGAGGGGCGAGACGACGACCGCCTCCCGCAGGCCGAAGCGGCGCTCGAGGGCGGCCTCGCTGCCGTCGATGCTCCGCAGGAGGGGCGAGTTGATCGAGACGGAGACGATGCCTTCCTCCTCGGCCTTCTTGAGGATGCGCCCTACCGATTGGCGTGAGACCTCGAGGCGGTCGGCTATGCCCTGCTGGGTCAGCCCCTCGCGGTAGTAGAGGTAGGCGATTTTCGTGTAGAGCCGGAGGTGGTCCACGGCAGGGAGCTCCTTGTCGCAATCTGAGCAAATGCTCAATGATTGAGCATTTGCATCACGAGGTAAAGTGTACTCCCGCTTCCACAGATCTGTCAAATGAGAATCGCGTTCAGGGCTTGCTCCTCGCGGTGAAGCCTCTTCGGGGAGGGCCTTTCGCTTGGAAGGGTGGGGGGCGGGGAGCGGGAACCTTCCGAAGGTTCCCCTCCCCGCAGGGCTTCAGGAGCCCAACAATCCTCGAGCCACGGGCCTCAGCCCTTTCGTCGCGGCGCCCCGGGGCCGAAACCGAGCTTCTCCTCGAGCTTCCACCTCGTCCGCGCCCAGTCCAGGCCCTTCTTATAGATGAAGGCGGAGGCGAGGACGGCGAGGAGGAAGGCGACCAGGATGGCGGGGGCGGCGCTCCCCGAGGGGAGGACCCGGCCGAGGGTGAGGCCGTAGAGCACGAGGAGGAGGATGAAGGCTATGGCGGTGACGAGGATATTCGCCGCGGTGGCCGCGAGCATGAACAGGACGGTCCGGGTTCCCTTGGTCATGTGGCGGCCTTCGCCTCGGCGGCGATGACGGAGGCGGAGAGGAGGATCACCGAGACGACGACGCTGGCGTCGGCCACGTTGAAGGTGGGCCAGCGCTCCATGCCGAAGAGGCCGTAGAACTTGAAGGAGAGGAAGTCCACGACCCCCTCGGGCCGGAAGATCCGGTCGATGACGTTGCCCAGCCCCCCCCCGACGATGCCGCAGAGGGCCCAGCGCTGGAAGGGCGTGACCTCGTCGCTCTTGAAGTAGTAGACGAGGACGAAGGCGACCAGGCCGAGGGGGAGGAGGATGAGAATAGGCAGGCGGAGGTAGGGCGGCAGGTTGTCCAGGAGGCTGAAGGCCATGCCGAGGTTCTGCTGGCGGACGAGCCAGAAGAAGTCCCCGAAGGCCGACCAGGCGATGCTGCCCGGATTGACCCGGGCCTGGACCAGGGCCTTCGTGGCCTGGTCGAGGAGGATGATCGCCGCGGAGAGGGCGAAGGGCGCGATCGCGCGGTGGGGGGCTCGTTCCATGTCCTGTAGCCTCACAGGCCGGTAGGCAGGTCGACGAAGAAGGTCTGGACCCCGCGCTCGCGGGCGAGCTTCTCGGCCACGGCCTTGACGCCCCAGACCTCGGTCGCGTAGTGCCCCGCGGCGAGGAAATTGATGCCGCCCTCCAGGGCGGCGTGGTAGACCGAATGGGAGCTCTCGCCCGTGACGTAGAGGTCGTAGCCCTTCTCGATGGCCTCGAAGGCCTCGCGGGCGGCCCCGCCGGAGACGACGGCGGCGCTCCTGATCTCCGTTGGCCCTCCGGGAAGGAGGGAGAGGGGGGCGGAGCCGTCGGGCAGGACGCGGCGGAGGGCCTCGTCGAGGCCGATGGGCGGATCGAGGCTACCCGCGAAGCCGAGGGCCTGGCCGTGATAGTAGCCGAAGGCCTCGAGGGAGGAGAGGCCGAGCATCCGGGCCAGGACGGCGTTGTTGCCGACCTCGGGATGCTTGTCCAGGGGGAGGTGGCAGGCGTAGAGGGCGAGGTCGGCGGAGAGGAGGAGAGCGACGCGCTCGCGGAGGGCGCCCTCGATCCGCGAGGCCCGGCCCCAGAAGAGGCCGTGGTGGACGAAGAGGACCTGGGCCCCGCCCTCGGCGGCCCGGCGTATGGTCTCGGCGCAGGCGTCGACCGCGAAGGCGACCCGGTCGATAGGGCCGGGCCCCCTGCCGACCTGGACCCCGTTGAGCGAGTCGTCGAGCTCGCGGAGGGCGCCGATCTCGAGGAAGGAGCGGCACCAGGCGTCGAATTCCTGCAAATTCTGCATCGGTCGGAGTATATACGGAAGGCCGGGGCGAAAAAAGCCCTCGAAGGGGGCGGCGCCGAGCTCACGCGGGCATAAAAAAGGGCCTTCCGGGGAAGGAGGCAACTGACCCCGGAAGGCCCAACGACGAAATAAGCTACGAGAGCCTATCCGCCGTCCAAGAAGGAGAGTCGCCGGCCCGTTTCGGCGCCGGACCGGCGTTTCCGTACCTGATATATCAACCATACGGAATTCAGCTAAAAGAATCAAGTGAAAGGCCTGACATTCTTTGCGCTAAAACGAAAACGCTGTAAAACAAAACGAAGTTCCGTAATTTCATGTTTCATAGACAGTAAAGAGTAGACAGAGCCCTTCAGAGCGCGGCGGCGAGGGCAGCGCGCAGCTCCGCGGGGCTCAGGGCGATCGGGTTCCCCTGCATGGAGCTCGCCGTGGCGGCCTTCTCGACGATGGCGCCGAGGTCGGCCGAGCCGATGCCGAAGCCCGCGAGGGGGGCGATGCCGAGGCGCTTGGCCAGGCAGGCCAGGACCGGGGCGGCGTCCTCGGCCTCGAAGCGGCGGGCTTCCCCGCCTCGGCCGCCCTCCCCGCCCCCGAGGATCCGGGCGGCCTCGGCGTAGCGGCCGAGGGCGGGGGAGTCGGGAGCCCGGTCCCGGAGGGCGGCGACGTTGACGGCCGTGACCGGGGCGAGGAGGGCCGCGCAGAGGGCCCCGTGGGGGGCGGCGAAGGCCCCGCCCAGGGGAGCGGCGAAGCCGTGGACGGCCCCGAGCCGGGCGTTGGCCAGGGCGAGGCCCCCGAAGAGGCTCGCGAGGGACATATCCTCCCGGGCGCGGAGATTCCCTCCCTCGCGGCAGGCGGTCTCGAGGGAGGAGGCGACCCGGGCGAGGCCCTCGCGGCAGAGGGCGTCGACCAGGGGATTGGGCTTGTTGCAGGTGAAGGGCTCGAGGAGCTGGGCGAGGGCGTCCATGCCGCTCGCGGCCGTGACCGCGGGAGGGCAGCCCAGGCAGAGCTCGGGGTCGACGAGGGCGAGGCGGGGGAGCATCGAGGGGGAGCGGAGGCTCGCCTTGAGGCCCCGCTCCCGCGAGGCGAGGACGGCGTTCTTCGTGACCTCGGAGCCGGTGCCTGCCGTCGTCGGGATGGCGATGCAGGGCAGGGAGGGCCGGGAGAGGGGCTTGCCCGCCCCGATGACCTCGAGGTAGTCGAGGACGGGCCCCGGGTTGGCCAGGAGCGCGGCCACGGCCTTGGCCGCGTCGAGGGCCGAGCCTCCGCCGAAGCCGATGACGAGGTCGGCTCCGAAGGCCCGGGCGGCGCCCAAGGCAGCGTCGGCCAGCTCGAGGCTCGGCTCGCCCCCGACGGGGTAGGCCGTGGCCGCGAGCCCCGCCTCGTCCAGGGAGGCGAGGAGGGGCGCGGCCCGGGAGGGATCGGAGCCCGTGAGGACGAAGGCGCGCGAGCCGAGGGCGGCAGCCGCCGGCCCCGCGCCGCGCAGGGCGCCGGAGCCGAAGGAGATCCTGCCCGCGGAGAGGAACTCGAAGGCCGGGACCGAGGCCTCAGCGGGCATCGACGAGCTCGTACCAGGCCCGGCTCCGGGGCTCGGCCATCATGGGCTCGGCCGCGGCGAGCCACTTCTTATAGTGGGCCGTCTCCTTGTGCCGGGCCGGCGCCGCCTCGTCCCGGTAGACCTCGTAGAGGAGGAAGGCGACCGGGTCCTCCGGATCCTGGAGGAGGTCGAAGCGCTCGATCCCCGGCTCCTGGCGGCTGGCCCGGGCGTTCTCCATCGTGGCGGCGCGGAAGGCCTCCACCTGGTCGGGCTTGATCTTGATGGTGACGACGAGGGCTCTCATGTGCTTCCTCCTGAACGGATGATTCCCTTAGGGCAGGCTCCAGAATACCACGCGGTCGCGGCCCCGCGCCTTAGCGGCGTAGAGGGCCTCGTCGGCCCGGCGCAGGTAGCGGTCCACGCCCTCCTCCGCCTCCGGCACGGCGGAGTAGGCCCCGACGCTGATGGTCACGGGGATGCCGCCGCCCTCCCAGGGGAAGGGCGAGCCGCCGACCGCCCCGCGGAGCCGCTCGCCCGCGGCGACGGTGCCCTCCCGGTCGGACTCGGGGAGGAAGACCGCGAACTCCTCGCCGCCGTAGCGGGAGAAGGCGTCGGTGCCGCGGAGCTCGGCCTTGCAGCGGCGGCAGACCTCCTTGAGGACCTCGTCCCCGGCCGCGTGGCCCCGCTCGTCGTTGACCTTCTTGAAGAGGTCGAGGTCGAGCATGAGGACGCCGACGGAATAGCCCGCCCGCCGGGCCAGCTCGAAATCCCGCGCGCAGACCTCGTCGAAGCGGCGGCGGTTCAGGGCGCCGGTCAGGCCGTCGAGGCAGGCGAGCTCGGCGAGGCGGTCGAGGAGGAGGGCCGTCTCGGTGACGTCGGTGAGGAGGAGGGAGGAGCCGAGGCGGCGGCCCCGGGCGTCGGACACGCGGAAGGCGCGGGCCTTGAGCCGCCTCGGCCCGCCCTCCCACCTCCCCTCGGGAGCGAGGGCGA
>JAKLFE010000076.1 GCA_022711355.1 Spirochaetota bacterium
CCTCCGCTTCGACGCCGACACGGGCCTGGTCGAGTACCTCGTCGACGGCCTGCCCGAGGCCACGGCCTACGCGACCTCGACCGGCCGCGAGGGCGGGGAGGTCCGCGAGCCGGCCGTCGGGACGGCTTCGCCCCTGCGGCTCTTCCCCGAGTACGCCGGCCTCGCCGACGAGCTCCGCCTCTCCTCGCGCTTCGTCGAGTCGCCGGCCCTCGCTCCCTACGGCCGGGATTCCGGCCTCATCCTCTCCCCCATAGCCGACCTCGGCTACGGGCATTCCCGCCTCCTGTCCATCGGCCTCGAGGGCCGGACGCCCGGCGGGACCGGCATCGAGCTCTCCTACCGCATCGCCGAGGACTGGACGGCCTGGCGCTCCGGCGCCGCGGCCTGGACCCCCTTCCGCCCCGGCGAGGCCCTGCCCGAGCCCGCCCTCGGGCGCTACGTCCAGGTCCGCGCCGAGCTCTTCCCCGACGGCACGGGCCGCCTCACGCCCTCCCTCTCCTCGCTCGAGCTCCGCTTCGAGCCCGACCCGCCCCCGCCCCCCCCGGCCCGGCTCCTGGCCAGCCCCAAGGACGGGGCCGTCCTCCTCCGCTGGCCGGCCGTCCCCGAGGCCGACGTCGGGGGCTACCTCGTCTATTACGGCGAGGCCCCCGGCGAGTACCTGGGAACCGGGGCCGACCAGGGCCCGAGCCCCGTCGACGCGGGGAAGGCCACTTCCATCACCCTCACCGGCGTCCCCAACGGGAGGCTGCTCTACTTCGCGGTCGCCGCCTACGACGCGGCCGCGGGCTCCGCCCCGGGCGGCGCCGCATCGCGCGCGGGCGAGTTCTCCGCGGAGGCCTTCGCCCGGCCCTCCAGGACGGCCAAATGACGACGAGAGAGGCGAAGACCCAGGTCCCGCACCTGGACCGCGCTCGCGCGGCCCTCAAGCTGCGCGACTTCGAGGTGGCCGAGCGCCACGCCCGCGCCTGCCTCCTCGAGCGGCCCGAGTCCGACGAGGCGCGCATCGTCCTCGGCACGGTCTACCTCCGCACCGACCGGGCCGAGGAGGCCCTGACCTCCTTCACGAGCGTCCTGGCCCGCGATCCGGGCAACGTCGAGGCCCTCCTCGACGCGGGCGCGGCCTACCTGCGCCTGGGCAAGCCCCTGGACGCGATAGCCGCCCTCGAGCGGGCCCTCGCGGCCGCCCCCGACAGCGCCGAGGTCCTGTTCAACCTCGGCAACGCCCACCGCCAGACCGGCGACCTGCGGATGGCGGAGATGTCCTACGCCCGGGCGATCGAGCTCGATCCCGAGCACGTCCTGGCCTACAACAACCTCGGGGCCGTGTACCGCGCGATGGGCGACGCCGAGAAGGCCGTCCGCGTCTTCTGGAAGGGCCTCCAGGTCGACCCGAACTACCCCTCCTTCCACTACAACCTCGGCTACGCCTACTCGGCCCTCGGCAAGCACGCCGAGGCCTGCAAGGAGTACGAGCAGGCCGTCAAGGCGCGGCCGGGCTGGATCGAGGCCATGAACAAGTACGGGCTCTCCCTCCTCCAGACCGGGAACCACCGCCGCGCCATCGAGCTCTTCTCCCAGGTCCTCGCCATCGAGCCCCTCAACGCCGAGGCCCGCAACGACATGGGCCTGGTGTACGCCGAGGAGGGCAAGGTCGACGACGCCCTCCGCTGGTTCCGCCAGGCCATCGAGGCCGACCCCGGCTTCGTCCGCGCGGCCCTCAACATCGAGCAGCTCCTCGAGAAGGCCGGGAGGTGGGACGCGGCCCTCCAGGAGATCACGCGGCTCGTCGAGATGATGCCGGACAACGACGAGATGCGGATCCGCCTCGCGGCCCTCTACGCGAACCTCGGCCGCTACGCCGAGGCCAAGGCCGCCCTCGAGGAGGTGCTCCGCCGCCGCCCCGACGACCTCAGGGCCCTGAAGCCCTACGCGGCGGCCCTCGAGAAGCTCGGCGACTCGGGCAAGGCCGCCAAGATCTACGAGAAGGTGCTCAAGCTCGACCCCGCGGAGTTAGGCTTCCGCGTCGACCTCGCCCGCCTCGCCTCCGAGCGCGACGACTTCGCCCGGGCCGAGTCCGAGCTCGTCGAGTACCTGCGCTCGCGGCCGGGCGACAAGCGGGCCCGCCTCGAGCTCGCCAAGGCCCGGGCCCGCAAGGGCGACTGGGACCTCGCCAAGGCCACCCTCGTGGAGCTCGAGCGCGACTTCCCCGACGACCCCCAGGTCCAGCTCGAGCTCTCCGCGGCCTACCGGGCCCTCGGCGAGAAGGAGAAGTCCGTCGTCGCCGCCGAGCGCCTGGTGACCCTGCGCGGCCAGAGCGCGAGCGCGGACGATCCCGACGCCCTCCTGGCCGGCCTCGACGTGCTCGAGGGCGCGGTCAAGAACTACTCCTCCGACGTGCGCGAGGCCTGGGACAAGAACCTCCGCGTCCTCCGCGAGGCCCTGGCGGGCGGGCCGGCCGCCGCCCCGGCCGCCGGGGCCCCGGAGCCGGAGGCGGAGGACGCGGGCTTCCTCGGCGGCGCGAGCGCCGAGGCGGCCGAGCTCTCCGTCGACGAGGACTCGGAGATCCTCTTCCTCGACGAGCGGGAGGAGGAGCTGGCCGAGGAGAGCCTCGACGAGGAGGAGGAGCCGGCCTTCGTCGAGGAGGAGGAGCCGCGCCACGAGTTCGACGAGGTCATCGAGGCCTCCGACCGCCGGGCCGAGGAGCCGAGGCCCCAGGGCCCCCGCCTCGAGGAGGCGCCGCCGCCTCCCCCCCCGCAGGCCCCGCAGCCGCCCCAGCCCTATCCTTCGTATCCCCAGTACCCGCAGTACCCCCAGCCCCCGATGCCGCCCCCGATGCCGCAGATGCCGATGCCGGCCGCGCCGATGAGCTATCCCCCCTTCCCCTCCTATCCGCCCTACCCCCAGCGGCCCCCGGAACGGGCGCCGCTGCCCGAGGCGGAGAGCCCCGCCCCGGAGGAGCCCGACGAGGGATTCCTCGCCCCGCCCGAGGAGCTCGAGCCGGCCGAGGCCGAGCTGCCCGAGTACATCGAGGAGCCCGAGCTCCCCGAGGAGCCCGAGCTCCTCGAGGACGGGCTCGCCGAGCTCCCCGAGGAGGCCCTCGCCCTGCCCGAGGAGGAGGCCGAGGAAGCGGAGCCCGAGCCCGAGGAAGGGAGCGCCCTCTCCCTCGACGAGGAGCCCGAGGATGTCTGGGCCCCCGAGGCGGAGGGCCTCGAGCCGGAGCTCCCCGCGGGCGAGGAGGCGGGCGCCGGGAGTCCGGGCCTGCCCGAGCTTCCCGGCCAGGAGCCCGCCGCGGCCGAGCCCGAGCCGCCTGGCCGCCCCGGGGCCGAGGCGGCGCAGGAGGCCGAGCCGCAGGCCGAGGACCAGAAGAGCCTCCTCGGCGAGCGGACCGCCCGCCTCTTCGAGTACCTCGAGGGCCTCTCCGAGTCCCTGCCCGAGGACAAGCGCGCCGAGTTCGAGGCCTCGGGCCTCAAGGACAAGATGGAGGACCTCATCGAGCGGCTCAAGGAAGGCCCGGCCTCCGCGGCCGGCCGCCCCTCGGCCCGCCTTCCCTTCGGCCTCCTGGCCGCGGGCGAGGCCCGCCGCCGCGCCGACGTGCGCCGCGGGAAGCTCGGCCGCCGCGCCGGGGTCGAGCGCCGCGCGAGCCCGGAGCGCCGCGCGGGCGACCGCCGCCGCTCGGACGAGCGCCGCGTCTCCGGGGAGCGCCGGCAGGGCGCCGACCGCCGCTCGGCCGACCGCCGCACGCCCCCGCCCCCCATGACCCTGCCCCCGACCATACCGCGCGAGGCCGCCCCCGTCGTCGTCGCCCCCGACGGGACCCCGACCGAGATCGCGGGCATCCCCGTGTCCCCGCGCCTGGCGAAGCTCATCGAGATCATGAGACGAGAGAAGGAACATGGCCGAAACTGACAGCGTCCGCCGCGTGCGGTCCTACGTGGGGGGCATGCCGAGCCTCCCCACGACCGTCGCGAAGATCCTCGAGGTCTGCAACAACCCGAAGACCAGCCCCATCGACCTCGACCGGGTCATCCAGCTCGACCCCGTCCTCATGGGGCGGGTGCTCAAGCTCATCAACTCCGCGTATTACGGCCTCGGCTCCCAGGTCACGAGCCTCGTGCGGGCGATCATCATGCTCGGCGTCAACACGGTGAAGAACCTGGCCCTCTCCACGGCCGTCCTCGACCGGGTCTCGAGCAAGAAGGACTTCCGCGCCCTCAACATGGAGGGCTTCTGGCGCCACTCCCTCGCCGTCGGCGTCACCGCCAAGTTCCTCGCCAAGCGCCGGGGCGTGGACCCCAAGAGCGTGGAGGAGTACTTCGCCGCGGGCCTCCTGCACGACATCGGCAAGATCCCCCTGAACGACGCCCTCGCCGAGGACTACGTCCGCGCCATGTCGATCGCCGACCGGGAGAAGCTGCCCCTCTACGCGGCCGAGGGCCGCTTCCTCGGCATCGACCACTGCGCCGCGGGGGCCATCGTCGCCGAGAGCTGGAAGCTCTCCGGCGCGATAGCCGACACCATCTCCTGGCACCACCGCCTGGCCGAGTACCTCGGGGAGCACGGCGACATCCTCCGCACGGTCGCCGTGGCCGACTTCTACGCCAACCGCGAGGGCATCGGCTTCTCCGGCAACCTCTACCCCGAGAAGATCCCCCCCGAGGTCTACGAGTCCCTGGGCATGCAGAAGTCCGCGCTCGAGGAGCTCGAGGGGCCGGTCAACGCGGAGATCGAGAAGGCCAAGGTCTTCCTCAAGCTCGGAGGCCAGTGATGTTCTCGGTCAGGATCTGGGGGGACCGCGGCTCGATGCCGACGCCGGGCCCCGACACGGTGCTCTTCGGGGGCAACACCTCCTGCCTCGAGGTCCGCTGCGGCGAGCGGATCATCATCGTCGACGCGGGCTCGGGCATCCGCAAGCTCGGCGACAAGCTCATGCGCGAGGACCTGCCCAAGGGCCCCATCTCAGCGGACATCCTCATCACGCATACCCACTGGGACCACATCATCGGCTTCCCCATGTTCACGCCCATCTTCGTGCCCGGCACCCGGCTGCGGATCCGCGGGCCGGTCAGCTACGAGGACGACAGCCTCGAGAAGGTCTTCGCGGGCCTCCTGTCCTACCGCTACTGGCCCGTGCGCCAGGAGGAGCTCAGCGCGAAGATCGAGTACCAGGCGATCCGGGAGACGACCATCGACCTCGGCGACGGCATCTTCGTCACCACGAAGTACCTGAACCACCCCATCCTCTGCCTGGGCTACCGCATCGAGTACAAGGGCAAGGCCTTCGTCACCGTCTACGACAACGAGCCCTTCGTCAACGTCTTCCCCACCGACCCCGCCGATCCCTCCTACGACGAGGAGGCCGCGCGCGAGGGCGAGGAGGCGGCCCGCGAGGAGAACGAGAAGATCCTCCGCTTCTGCCAGGGGGCCGACCTCCTGGTGCACGACACCCAGTACACCGCCAAGGAGTACAACGCGGGCAAGCGGGGCTGGGGCCATTCCTCCTACGAGTACGCCATCAACTGCGCCCACAAGGCCCGGGTCAAGCGCCTGGTGCTCTTCCACCACGACCCCAACCGCTCCGACCCCGAGCTCCAGGAGCTCGAGCTCTTCTACCAGGGCAAGGTCAGGGGGCGGACGGGGCTCGAGGTCGAGATGGCGCGGGAGGGGAAGCTCTACACGCTCTGATACGAGAGGGGGAGCGCGGCCTCGGTCTCGCCAATTCAGGATCAACGCCGCTGCGCACCTTCGAATGACGTTCCAGGGCGGGTCCTGTCGCTTGAAAAAGGACGATCCGCTCGGGTACTCGCGGACCGCCCTTTTTCAAGCGACGCCCGCCGCCCTACGGCGTCGTGCGAATCGTGTCGCTCGTTCATCGCCGTCGCAGCGGCCTCCCGCTCTCGAGCCTCTCGGGGCGGAGCTTCGACTCCGGCCACGCGGCTCCCCCGCGCTCCGAAGTCCTCGGCATCGCGCAACGCGCGATGCCTCCGGTCTTCTCCGCTGCCCCCACTCCCGTCCGGGGGCGGCTTACTGTATGTCCGGAGCGCTTTTCTATATGATCCTCGGCCGCGCGCGTGGGACCAGTTGATCTCCCGCGCGGCGGTCGCGGCGATATTGCATGCTAGCGATCGAGTTGAGCATGCGTCCGGATACTCATTCCGGCGCGTAATGTATTGTCACGATCACTTCACCAGCTAGCCCGGGGCTACCGGCTTCTCCTCCCTTCGAGGTTCGTTCTCCATCGACTCCGCCGTTCCCGCCTTTACCGCCGGCTCCCCCGTAGGGCCCTTCCGGAGGGCTCGCCGCGCCTCCGAGCCCATAGCTCTTCTTACCCTTTTTCCCATCCATGCCGTCGAGGCCGGGACCCCCCGAACCCCCATCGCCGGATGAGCTGCTAGTAGCATTGTGCCCCTTATGCGCTACTATCCTCGTTGCGATGCCGCCTGCGGCCGAGGCGATAGTCCTTGCGACATTCCCGTCGAGATAGGCCAATGTCGCCGCTTGGCCATCGGTCCCTAGGAATCCGTTTTCCTTGTTTTCCGAGGGCAATCCGCCGCCGCCGGGATATCCGTTGTCTGTAATAACGAGCGTTTGTCCCGGCGCGACCTTGTAATACGAGCAGACGACCGCTGATGGTTCCCCGCCTCGGTAGCCTCCTTCGCCTCCTCCTCCGCTGTACTTGCCGCCGCTCGTAGAGCCTCCGCCGGCTCCGCCCGAACCGCCTCCGCCTCCGCCGCGGAGCGAGTATGTGATATAGGGGTAATAACCGTTGTCCACGCAGGCCGGAACGGTAAATGATCCGAATGTGAATGTATCCTCCGGTTGCGGCACGATGCGCGAGTAATCGACGACATAGTCGTGATCCTCCGGTGCGCTGGGGTATCGATCATGCGTCAAGGGGACGGGATCCCCTGGCCGTTCGATGGCCATATAGATCTTGCCTTCCGAGAACTGGAGTACCTTGTACCAACCGTTGCCGCCCTGCTCGTCATCTTGGAAGTCGATCAATATCTCGTACACATGCCTTCCGCGGATGAAGGGGTCTTCGGGATTATTCAAGGGGTTCACTGACGAGGGCGGCGGATTAGGCACGACGTTGAGGAGCGGCGGTGATCCGTTACGGCTTACTCGTCGGATATTGTCGCCCATCTTGTGCCCGCAAATGACAAAATCGATGTGATCATTAATCAGTACGAGATTATTCCACGCGCTATCGCCTTTGGTCGTGCGGCTCAACTCATAAGTTCCGGCGGCTGCTCCCAAGTAGTCGTGTACCGCTAAAATGACCCTTTTCTCCTTGTCCGATCCAGCCCACGCATCTATTGTCGCGTCTGCCCATTGATAGTCAGCGTAATCGGCGTCGTATTCGAGCGAAAGGAGGAGAAATTCGGTCCCGTCGACGGTTTGCCTGAGCGCCATGTTCCTGGGGCCTTGGTTGTGCGCGTGATACCATTCCGGCTTGGCTTGGTAGTTGTTCAGTAAGGATTCGAACTCGTCGTCAAAGCGCATGTGGTGTTCAGACCACTCATCCGTGTTAATAATACTGTCGAAGTAGCGCACGTCATGGTTCCCTTCGACTGGCAAAAACAGCATGTTGCGATTTTCTAAAACTGTCCGGGCCTCCGCGACATTGTTCCAGCCCTCGTTGAAGTTGGGCCAGTCGTTCGCCCCGTTGACATGGTCGCCGAGGTGTATCGTCGCTTTAATATTGAACTGGAGCATTTTGCCGCCGTATTCCCCGGTGATGTGCCGCGCTTGCACGTCGTACATGTTCCGGTGATCGTTTTGGTTCGGGGACGTGTAGTATTGCGTGTCAGGTAGGATGGCGATGGACTCGCGATACTGCCCAGCGGGAAGCGAGATGGATCGCGACAATCCGCTTGCGTTCGTGCCGTCCTGATGTGCCTTGCTTTGTTGCGGGCTTAAAAACTGCTTGCACGAAACAAGTGCTGTAGTTAGGAACGCAGCCGCCAGTAATCGTCTCATCTTTACCTCCGATCTGGTTTTATCATGGATATGCGATCTGCCGTATGCGGCCTAGCACATGGAAGAACTGAGCTAGGGTGCCTAACGTGTTATAATTTTAACACAGTGCTTTTCTGCCGTCAACGTTATTTGCCTTTCGGCGCTTTCTCGTCGGGGCGGCGATAAGCTAACTCCTCGCTGGCACTTGGTCGATGATGATTGCTCCTGCCAGATGTTGGTGACGTGCGCGTTACCTAATGTTTCCCGAACCAGGAGTTTGCGGGTGGTTGGCCGCAAGCTCTCACCCATGTTTGACTAGTATTCGGGGGCTTTTCTCCGTAGTGGGGCGTCATATGGGTGATCCATCCTCAGCCCCGGGGCGGCTTGACCGTGGGGGCTTGGGCGGCCGATACTTCCATCCGATGAAGTCCGCACCTAAATCCTCAAAGCGCCCCGAAGCGGCGCCCGCCGAGCTCCCGAGCGCCGCGGCGATCGCCGCGACGAGGCCCCTCGCGATCGCCGCCCGGACCTGGGCCGGCCTCCTCGCCCTCGTCGCGATCCTCCACGGCTGCCCGCGCTTCAGCGTCTACTACGCCGCCTTCCTCGCGGTCAGCCTCGGCCTCGCGGCCGGGGAGCTCGCCTTCCTCCGGGCGGTGGTCGGGCGCGGCAAGGCCGCCCTCCTCCCCGCCTGGAAGAAGTTCACCGGCTACGGCCTCGTAGCCCACTACGTCGCCTGCGCCCTGCCCCGGGTCGACTGGTCGAACGCGGGCCTCCTCGGGCCCGGGAGAACGGCCTTCCTCTTCGCCCTCTGCCTGGCCGGCCTCGCCTCGGGCCTCGTCCTCTTCCTCCTCTCGGGCCGGCCGGCCCTCCACGCCGCGCTCGGCCTCATCACGGCCGAGGAGCTGGCCGACCCCAAGCTCCGCCGCAAGGGCCGCGAGAAGCGCAGGAAGGGCCTGTGGCGCAACGTCCTCGAGTGGGTCGACGCCCTCGCCTTCGCCGCCATCCTCGTCATCGTCGTGGACTTCTTCGTCTTCCAGCTCTACGTGATCCCCTCCGAGTCCATGGTCACCGCCTTCCTGAACGGCGACCGGCCCTTCACCGCCAAGCTCAGCGCGGGCCCCCGCGTCCCCCTGACCGAGTGGCGCCTGCCCTTCCTCCGCCTGCCCCGGCGCGGCGACGTCGTCACGATCGCCAACCCGCGCTACCCCGAGAACGAGCGCGTGAGCCTGCGCAAGTACCTCGCGCAGTTCGTCTCGATGGTCACCTTCACCGCGGTCAACATCGACAAGCTCCCCGACGGGAGCCCCAAGAACGATCCCCTGGTCAAGCGCGTCGTCGGCCTCCCCGGCGAGAAGCTCAGGATGGTCGACGACGTCCTCTACGCCAAGCGCCCCGGCTCGGGCTGGGCCCCCGTCGAGGAGCCCTGGGCCAAGACCGACCTGTGGAAGGAAGCCCCCGAGCTCCGCGCCAAGATCGCCGAGATCCCCCTGGACGAGTCCGGCCGCGCCAAGCTGGCCGCCTGGGACGAGCGCAAGGCCGGGGCCGACATCCTCGCCCTCGCCGCCCAGCTCGACGCCGCCGGCGAGCGGCTCTCCGCGCGGGCGGCCGCCTCGGCCGCCCGCGCCGCGGCCTTCGAGGCCCGCGAGCTGCCCCGCGCCGGCCAGGCCCTCGCGGCGCGGCGGGACGCCCTGGCCTCGGCCGCCGCCGCGGGCGGGGACAACGCCTTCGCGGCCGGCGGGGCGGCCATCGACGACCTGGCCGCCTTCCTCGCCCTCGCCCGCTCCGCGGCCCTGCGCGAGGCCTTCCGCGCCTACTGCTCCGGGCCCGCCGAGGCCGCCCCCCTCGCGGCCGACGACGCCTACGGCCGCGGCTCCCGGGCCCTCGGCCTCCTGGTCAAGCTGAACCTCGCCCGCCGGATCGAGCGCGACCTCGAGCTCCTCGAGTCGGGCGCCGGCCTCGCGGCCTTCGAGCCCGACCCGCGGCGCGCGGCCCTCTCCGCCGAGGCGCGGGAGCTCTACGTCTACCTCTATGGCTACTACGACGCGCGCAACTTCCCCGAGTTCCCCGCCGGCGAGGCCTACCTCGGCCCGGCCCAGTACTTCGCGATGGGCGACAACCGCTACAACTCCCTGGATTTCCGCTTCTTCGAGCAGCAGGCCCGCTCCCGGGCCCTCGACCCCGGCGACCCTGCCTCGGTCCAGTACCCCTCGATCCTCTCGCCCTTCCCCCTCGATCTGAAATTCATCGAGGGCTACGCTATCTTCAGGGCCTGGCCGCCCTCGCGGGTCGGCCTCATAAAATAGGCCAGGCGGGAGACATGGAGCCGAGAGAGCGTTCCTCCGTCCTCATCGAGGTTCCCGGGCAGGGAGAGCTCGCCCGGCTCTCCGCCGCCTTCGCGGCCATCGGCCTCAAGCCCGTCGACGCCCCCGGCCCCTCCTCGGGGGCCGCGGGCGGCGGGGCCCTGGCCGAGGCCATGCGCGAGAGCTCCTCCGACGCCCTCCTCATCGACGCGGGGCGCTGGGAGGCCGTCCGCGACTCCCTGCCCCTCCCTCCCCGCTCCTACCTCGTCGTCATCCTCCTCGACCCCGATCGCGAGGGCCAGGCGCCCTCCCTCCTCGAGGCGGGGGCCTTCGACTACCTCCTCCGCGACGGCCCGGGCTGGGAGCAGCGGGC
>JAKLFE010000077.1 GCA_022711355.1 Spirochaetota bacterium
TCCCGGTCGCCAAGTCGGTCGGCGTGGACCCGGTCCACTTCGGCCTGGTCATGATGACCACCATCACCATGGGGAGCTTCACGCCTCCCGTCGGGGTCGTGATCTACGCGGTCTGCTCGATCCTGGAGTGCCCGCTCAAGGACTACCTCCGGGAGTCCCTGCCCTTCCTGGCCTGCGTCCTCGTCCTCATCGGACTCATGGTCGCCTTCCCCCAGATCGTCCTCTTCCTGCCCAACCTGGTCTACGGGGGATGAGGCGCCGGACGCGCCGGGGCGCGGGCGTCGCCGGCCGCGCCCTGGGGGCGAGGCTCGGACGGGCCTCGCCCGCGCGGCCAGGGCCCCGCCCCCCTGACGCCCGGCTCCCGAAGGGCTACAATGGCGCCGGCGGAGGTTCGATGCCGGCATTCCAGCGCCTGAGGGCGAAGCTTAATACGCTCTTCGTCAGGCTCCTCGTGTACTTCATCGTGGTGGCCCTGGTCCCGATCGCCGTGCTCAGCGGCTACTACGCGACGATCGGCAGCCGTACCGTGGTGGAGATGCTGCGGGTCCAGGGGCGGATCGGCATCTCCAAGGCCGAGGCGAAGGTGGAGGCCCAGGTCGAGGCCTACCGGCACAAAGCCTACCAGCTCTCGACCAATCCCCTCGTCCTCGAGGCCCTGGCCGAGGACATCCCTGAGGACAGGGCCGGCAACGCCACGCGGATCTACGAGGAGCTCTTCCGGACGATGAAGGGCGACACCTACAGCGCGGCGGCCCACATCGTGAGCAGCTCGGGCAGGGTGCGCTATTCCACCCACGCATTCCCCGAGTCCTACGACCTGCGCTACCAGCGCAACTACGGCAATCCCTTCTCCCGTTTCGCGGCGGAGGAGGGCAGGAACGCCTCCATCATCACCACGAGCAACCGCTACACCAACGCGAGCAACTCGGTCGTGGTCCTCAACATCATCCGGCAGGTGCGGGACGAGGCAAGCCGGGAGATCGGCTACGTCGTCGTGGACGCCTTCCAGGACTCCTTCGGCGTCGTCAACGAGGACTTCCTGTTCAAGAACGTGATCCTGATCGACGCCGAGAATTTCCTGGCCACCTCGCTCATGAATCCCGAGCGGCACGGCAGCTTCGCCCTCTTCCCCGAGCTGCGTGAGGTGACCAGGCTCAGGGACCTGGACGACTACCAGTCGGGCAGCACCATCACCCTCCTGCGCTCCATCCCGAACACGAGCCTCTTCCTCGCGGCGGTCGTCGACATGACGCCCTTCCTGCGGAACCTTCGAGGGCTCCTCTCGGTCGTCCTCGCCATATCCCTCTCGGGCGTGGCCTTGGGCTTCGCCCTGTCCTTCTTCTTCTCGAGGTCGATCTCGCGGCCGATCCGCGAGCTTTCCGAGTCGATGGGCCTCGTCGAGTCCGGGCGGCTCGACATCCGGGTGCCCGTGGCGGGCATCGCGGAGATCGGGCGGCTGGACCGTTCCTTCAACAGCATGGTGGGGCGCATAGGATCGCTCATCGCCCTGACGCATGAGGAGGAAGAGAAGCTGCGCATCGCCGAGCGCAAGGCCCTCGAGGCCCAGATCAATCCCCATTTCCTGTACAACACCTTGAGCACGATCAAGGCGATAGCCAAGCTCCACGGCGAAGCCGAGATCCTGACGATCGTCAGCGAGCTCGGGAACCTTTTACGGGGCAGCCTCGGCGACATGGGGCCGGACGCCACCCTCGGGGAGGGCTTCGCCCTCGTCGACAGCTACCTGGCCATCCAGAGGATCCGCCACGGGGAGCGGCTCGTGGTAGAGCGGAGGATCGACGAGGCTGTCCTGCCCGTGCTGGCCCCCAAGCTGATCGTCCAGCCCCTGGTCGAGAACGCCATCGTCCACGGGCTCGAGCCCAAGCTGGGCGAGTGGCGGCTCCTCATCGAGGCCTTCCGCGAGGACGGGAAGGTCACCGTGCGCGTCCGGGACAACGGGATCGGCTTCCCGGAGGGCCTGAGCCTCGAGGGCCTCGTCGCCGAGGCCGGCGCGGTCCACCTCGGCTTGTACAACGTGTACCGGCGGCTCCAGCTCCGCTACGGGGACGAGGCCTCGCTCTCGGTCGAGTCCTCGCCCGGCCTCGGCGCAACGGCCGTCCTGCGCATTCCCGGAGGGGAGCCGTGATCAGGGCTATCATCGTCGAGGACGAGCGCTACATGCGCGAGGAGCTCGAGAAGACCGTCCGCTGGGCCGAGCTCGGGATCGAGCTCGTCGGGGTCGCGGAGGACGGCGTCTCGGGGGAGCGCCTCGCGAGGGAGCTCGAGCCCGACATCGTGATCACCGACATCAGGCTCCCCGGCCAGGACGGGCTCGCCATGCTCGCCCGCTCGCCGGTCGCCGCCGCGGTCGTCATCAGCGGCTACAGCGACTTCGCCTTCATGAGGCGGGCGATACGCCTTGGCGTGTACGACTACCTGCTCAAGCCGATTGACGACCGCGAGCTCGAAGCCACCTTGGCCGCCCTCGTCGAGCGCCTCCGCCGGGAGGACCAGGAGCTCGACCTGCTCCGAGCGCTGAAGGGCGGGGGCGAGGAGCTGGTCGCCCTGCCGAGGGAGCCGGGCAACATCGTCGCGGCCGGCGCCATCGCCTTCATCGAGGCCAACTACGGCCGGCCCGTCGGGCTCCGGGAGGCGGCCGAGGAGCTGCGCGTCTCGGAGGGCCACCTGAGCCGCCTGTTCAAGGAGGCGACCGGGGTGAACTACCTCCAGTACCTCAACGCCTTTCGGATCAACAAGGCGGCGATCATGCTCAGGGATCCCCGCCTGAGCGTCTCGGAGATCTCCGAGCTCTGCGGCTTCCCGACGCCCGGCTATTTCGCGAAGCTCTTCAAGCGCTTCTCCGAGCTCACTCCCACGCAGTACAGGGACAGGGGCCCCGGCTCCCGGGCCCCCGCCGGGGCCTAGGCCCTGGCTAGCCCTTCCTGGACTCGTAGACCGAGGAGCCCCCGATGAAGTACCTCGTCAGGGACATGAACATGAGGAGCATCGGGACGCTCGCGATCAGGGCGGCCGCCATGAGGGCGCCCTGATCGGTGCTGCGCTCCTGGACGAAGGTGGAGATGTACTGGGGTATCGTCTTCATCTCGTCGCTCTGCGATACGAGCAGCGGCCACAGGAGGTTGTCCCACTGGCCCCGGAACGCGATCACCGCCAGGGTCGCGATCACCGGCTTGCAGTTGGGGAAGACGATGCGCCAGAAGATGCCGAGCTCCCCCATGCCGTCCACCCGGGCGGCGTCGAGGAACTCGACCGGGAAGGTGGTCAGGTACTGGCGCATCTGGAAGACGCCGAAGGCGCTCACCAGGAAGGGCAGGATGAGGCCTACGTGGCTGTTCTGTATCCGGAGCTTCATCGCGACCATGTACAGAGGGATCATGATGGCCTCGAAGGGGATCATCATGGTCGCCATGATCAGCATGAACAGGGCCATGCGTCCCTTGAACCTGAACTTGGCCAGGCCGTAGCCCGCCGACGAGGCCAGGAGCACGGTCGAGGCGGCCACCGCCGTGGCGGCGATCAGGGAGTTGAGGATGTTGCGCAGGTAGATGAAATTCCCGTCGTTGCCCCGGACCGCCTTCACGAAATTCTCGTAGTGGAGCGAGGAGGGGATCCAGGGGTAGGGCATGCTCATGATCTCGCGCGAGCTCATGAGCGAGGCCGTCACCATGAAGAGCAGGGGCATCACCGTGAAGGCGAGGAGGAGCGCCAGCGCGGCGCGGGCGGCGATCTTGCCGATTCTCATGCTCGGGCTCCTAGTATTCGACATCGTCGGCCTTCGAGAGCCTGAACTGGAACCAGGTGAAGAAGAGCATCACGACGAAGAGCACGACGCTCATGGCGCTGGCCCTGCCGAGATACTGCTCCTGTATCCCCGTGACGTAGATGTTGAAGGTGATGACGTTGATGGGCCCCCTCGGGGCGCCGTTCGTGTAGAGCATGTACTGGGTGCTGAAGGTTTTAAGGCACTGCAGCATGGACATGATGGAGACCATCACCACCGTGGGCTTCAGCAAGGGCAAGGTTATGCGGCCGAATACCTGCAGCTTCCCGGCCCCGTCGATCCGGGCCGCCTCGTAGATGGTCGGGGGGATGGAGGAGAGCCCGGTGATGAAGAGGATCACGAAGTAGCCGATGTACTTCCAGAAGTAGATGATCATCGTGGACAGCTGCTCCATGCTCCTGTCCACGAGCCAGAGGTGGTCGACCCCCGTGAGCCCCAAGAGCCCGTTGAGCCATTGGTTCGCCAGCCCCCGGGGATCGAAGATGAGCATCCAGATGGTGGCCGCCACGACGGAGGAGAGGACCGCCGGCGTGTAGTAGGCCACCTGGAGGGCCCGCTTGGCCCGCTTGCCGTCGAGCGAGGCGATCAGGGCGGCGGCGAGGAGGCTCAGGACCAGGAGGGGGACGAAGGTCCCGACGGTGAAGATCGCCGTCGATCGCAGCGAGTTGTAGAAGGAGAGCTCGTTGCCGGCGGTCTTGAGGCTGAACAGGCGCAGGTAGTTGTCGAGCCCGATGAAGCGCGGCGGCGCCTTGCTCAGCGCCCGCTTGTTGAAGAAGCTGGTCGCGAAGGCGTTCAGGATGGGATAGTAGCTGAAGACGGCGAAGAAGAGCATCGCCGGGGCGACGAAGATCAGGCCCCAGCGCGCCTGCTTCCTCTCGATACCCGAGTACCTTGGCATTGCGATCTCCCTAGAGGCGGCGCGGGCCCCGCGGGGATGGGCTCCCCGCGAGGCCCGCGCGGGCCTCGGAATCGTCGACGGGGCCTTTACGGCCCTATTGCTCGTCGATTATCTCCTGGGCCGCCGCCTTGAGCGTGGCCAGGGCCTTCTCGGGGGTCACGCCCGAGAGCATGACCGACTCGACCGCGTTGCGGATGAGGGTCTGGAGCTCGGCGCTGCTCGGCCCGTAGTAGATCATGTGCGCCCGGGCCATGTCCTTGATGAAGACGTCGGAGTAGGGCATGGACTTGAGCGTCTTCGACTCGAGGAGGGCCTTGGTCGGCTGGATGATGTTGCCGCCCCTGGTCAGGTAGTCCTCGCCGTGGGAGAGGAGGAAGCCGGCGAGCTTCCACGAAGCCTCCTGGACCTCCTTGGCGGCATCGTCGTTGACCATGAAGTAGTGCCCGTAGTAGCAGGCAGCGGTGTTCTTGACCGCTCCCTTGAAGGTCGGGAAGGGCACGACCATCCACTCTCCGCTCTTGAAGAAGGCGGGATTGTCCTTCTCGATGCGGCCCTGCTGGTACAGGCCGGTGTTGGCCATGGCGATGTCGTTGTTGTCGAGGTTGAAGAGGTTGCGGGCGTTCTTGTAGGTCGGCGAGCCGAGGTTCTTGCCGCTCGGGCCCCACTGCTGCATGTACGAGAGCACCTTGAGCCAGGCCGCGTCGTTCACGATGGCGGTCTTGCCGTCGTCGCTGATGAGCTTGCCCCCGAGCTGCTCCACCATGGGGACGAAGAAGGTCAGGTAATAGGGATAGCGGAAGTCGAAGCCGCGGCGGATGAGGATGTTGCCGTCCTTGATGACCAGCTTCTCGGAGACGGCCATCATGTCCTCCCAGGTCTTGGGGTAGTCCTTCTCGGGATCGAGGCCGGCGCTGCGGAAGACCTTCTTGTTGATGTAGATGCACCAGTTGGTCAGCTCGAGGGGGAGGCCGTAGAGCTTGCCGTCCACGGTCACCGCGTCGAGGACGCCGGGGGCGTACTTGGCCGCGATGTCCTTGGCGCTCTTGTAGCCCGCCGCCTTGGCGTCCACCGGGGCGACCCGGCGGTTGGTGATGTAGGCGTACTCGTTCTCGATGGGCAGGTTGAACATGTCCGGGCCCTGGTTGGCCGCGAAGGCCGTCTGGACGAGCTCGATGAGCTTGACCGCGGCCTGGGTGGTCCGGACGACCTTGATGTTCGGGTTGGCCGCCTCGAACTGGGCGATCAGCTCCTTCTCGAGCTGGGTCCGAGCGGGATCCTCGTGGGTCCAGTAGTTGATGGTGATCTGCTTGCCGTCGGCCTTCTTGTCCTTCGCGAACAGGAGCGCCGGGGCCATCAAAGCGATCATCGAAAGCAGCGCGATAGCTCTCTTCATGGTTCCTCCATTGGGGATGTGTTGCCAGTATTCGGCCGATCGCCGATTCCCGCAATGAAAGGATTTTGCCATTACGTGACCGTTTTTCACGCCGCTCCGCGCCCTGCCCAGGCCCCGGGGCGTGCAGGGTTCAGGTCCTTCCCGCCAGCTTTACAATATCGAAGGCCGCCTTTGATCGCGTGCGGATCGGAGCGCTTACCCTTCAAATCCTCTCTGCCCGACACAATGAAAAAGCCGTTCGGCGAAAGCCGAACGGCTTTTTCTCAAAGTCGGGCAGAGAGGATTTGAACCTCCGATCTCTTGGTCCCGAACCAAGCGCGCTAGCCCCTGCGCTACTGCCCGCGGGAAAAGAAAAATCCCGCCGTTAACGACGGGATTTTCGGGAGCGACGGGGCTCGAACCCGCGATCTCCGGCTTGACAGGCCAGCGCGATAAACCAGCTTCGCTACGCCCCCGGGTCGTTGCCGACGAAGATGGACTATATCGGCGGCACCCCCCGATGTCAAGAGGGCAGGACTATGGCGCCGGACTTTTCGTCGTTGCGGGGCAGGGGCGCTGCTGTCACCTCGAGGAGGGCCCCGGACTCGAAGGGAGCCTCGCCGCGGGGGCGCTTGACGAGGGTGTAGCCGAGGCTCGAGCAGGCGTACTGGCCGGCCGAGCCGTCGGGAAGGGCGAAGGGCTCGGAGACCACGCGGACGAGGATGCCCTTGCTCGCCTTGGCGCGCCGCTCCCGCTCGCTCGAGCGCAGGGGGTCGGGGATGCCGACCGCCGGCCTCGCCGAGGCGCCGCGCGCCGCCCAGATGTAGGAGAGGACGGCCCGCTCCTTGGGCAGGCCCGCCTCGGCCGAGACTGCCTCGAGCCAGGCGGGGGCCTTGCTCGCGTCGATGCCGAAATGGCACCAGGGGAATTTGTCCCGCTTCTTTGGCATGGCGACCGGCGGGAGGACGAAGCGCGAGGGGGCGGCGTTGGGATCGCCCTTGGCCACCCTCGTCTCCTCGGGGGGAAGGAGGTGGCGGAAGATCCCCGGCATGGGGCAGGAGAGGGCGTGGGGGCAGGGGCCCAGAGGCGCGGCGCCCTCGGCGAGGAGGGCCGCGCGGAGGGCCGAGATGAAGGCTCCCGAGCGCGGGTCCCCCGGCTCCATGATGAAGAGGCTCCCGTCGGCGCGGAGGTAGCCTAGGAGGCTCCGCGCCGTCGCGAGGGCCCGCTCGCCCAGGGGCGCCCTG
Organism: Spirochaetota bacterium; assembly: GCA_022711355.1. Classification (GTDB taxonomy): domain Bacteria; phylum Spirochaetota; class Spirochaetia; order Treponematales; family Rectinemataceae; genus JAKLFE01. The sequence continues at coordinate 7,317 of JAKLFE010000077.1, forward strand.
TCCTTCCAGAAGAACTCGTTGAAGACGTTCGCCGAGGTCAGGAGGTGGGCCCGCTCGGGGAGGCTCCCGCCGAAGGACTCCTTGCGCAGCTCGATGCGCCAGGGCGGCAGGCGGCCCTCGGCGCGGAGGCAGAAGGTCTCGAAGATGGCCTTGCCGGCCTCGAGGGCCCGCTCCACCCGGTCCATGCAGTAGATGGTCAGGGGGACGTCGCGGAGCTCGGGCCGGGAGGCCCAGAGGGCGATGGGCAGGGTGAGGGGGCCCGAGCCGATGTCGATGATGACGGCGTTGTCGGGCAGGCAGAAATCGGCGTTGGAGAGTATGGAGGCGAGGCGGAAGACGTTCCAGGGCAGGAAGTAGCGCAGGTAGGCCGAGAGGGCCGGTGGGGTACCGAGATAGTCGACGGAGCGGTACTCGCGGTCGGAGGTGAGCTCCTCCCAGAGCTGGCGGATGTCGCCCCGGAGGGAGTCGCGGTGCTTGGCCTGGAGGGGGAAGGACTCGTCGATGGCCGCCTGAAGCGACTCGAGCGCCCGGAGGCTCTCGGTGGAGGGAGCCAGGATCTCGAGGGGGCGGACCGCCGGGGCCGCCCGGCGCTGGGCCTGGCGCGGGCCGGGATGGACGTTGGTAACATACCGGGGGATGGCGTCCTCGTCGCCGAGCTCGGCGCCGAAGTCGGGGATGAAGCCCGCTGCGAGGCCTTCGGCGCTCAAAGGAGGCATGCCCTCTGGTCGGTGAGGGCGAGCGGGGCGGGTACCACGCTGCTCGCCCCGGAAAGGCCGGTCCTCGCGGAAGCGGCGCTCGTCGCCGCCCAGCGAGCCGCGTTTATCCTTGGCCTTCTGCCGTCTGCCTTGGCCCTCGCCGCGGCGCTGGCCCTGGGGCGCGGGGCGCGGGCCCTCACGCCTCTCGGGTCGGGTGGGCTCAGGGGCGCGTTCGGCTCGCGGGGCGGCCGCGGCGCCCGACACACCGGGCGAGCCCTGGGCATCGGCGGCCTTGTTGGCCTTGCGGCGCTCTCGCCGCCGCTTGGAGCGGCTCTTCTTTGCTTCCTGGCCCGGGGCGGGGGAGTCCTGGGGCGGGGCGGCGGGGGCCGAGCCTTCCTCGAAGAGCTCGCCCTGGCCAGCTCCCTTGTCCTGGTGGCGGCCGCGCCGCCGCCGCCGCGGGCGCTTCTGATCGCCCCCCTCTCCGGGGGCGGGCGGTATGCGTTCTTCCTTCGCGGGGTCGGCGCCCATGCCTGGCTCGACCCGCGGTTCGTCGGTCCCCGAGTGGGACCTGGAGCGTTTTCTCACGGTGTCGTCACTATAGCATCCGGGAGAGGTGAGCTACAATGCCTCCTAAACTGCCTCGAACCCTGTTGCGCCCTCAATCAAGGAGCCAATCGAGGCGCGTTGGGAGGGCATGAGCGCCTTCATCCCTCCCTTCTGCCCCTGGAAAGGCTGCGGCGAGCACCGGCTGCCAAGTTCCGCCAGGCCCTACCAGGCCTGCGTCCCCTGGGGC
>JAKLFE010000078.1 GCA_022711355.1 Spirochaetota bacterium
GAGGATGCCGAGGAGGACGTGCTCGGGCAGGACCTGCTCGGCCCTGGTGCGCTTGGCCTCCTCCTGGGCCAGGACGGTGAGGACGCGTTGCGCGCGCTGGGTCAGTCCCTTGAACATCGATCCTCCTTAGGCGAGCGCGGCCTGGGCGACCTCGCCCCGCAGGAAACGGGAGCGCTCGGCATCCCATCCCCCTCCCGGCGAGGCCCCCCCGCCCCCCCCGCCCGAGGCGGCCTCGAGGAGCCCCTGCCCGAGGAGGCCGAGGAGGGAGCCGAGGCGGCCGGGGCCCAGGCCCTCGAGCATGCCCGCGAGCGAGGCGAGCCTGAGGGCGGAGATCAGGCTCGCGGCCTCCTCGAGGCCGACGCGGCGCGCGTTCGCGAGGATGCCGAGGGCCCGCCCCGCTACGTCGAGTATGGCTTCGGGGTCGCGCCGCGCTATCTCGGCCCTCGTCCGCCGCTCCGCGGCCGCGGCCTTGAGCGCTCCGCGCTCCAGGGCCTCGGCTATCTCGGCGGGGCCGTCGCCCGCGGCTCCCCCGGCCGCCAGCTCGAAGACCGAGCCGGTCGAGGCCTCGGCATCGGAATACAGGCCGCGGAGCTGGAGCCCCTCGGCCATGAGGGCGCGGAAGAGCCTATCCTGGAGGCCGGCCAAGCAGAGGGCCGGGAGGTGGAGGAAGGCCGAGAGGGTAAGGCCGGGACCGAGCTCCTCGACGCTGGCGCAGAGCCAGCCGAACTCCTCGTCTAGGGCGAAGGGGGGCGAGCCCGCGGCGGCGCGGGCCCGGCCGGCCGCCTCGGCCAGGCCGAGGGCGAGGCCGGCCGCGGCTTTGGCCTGGAGGCCGGGAAGCCGGGCGATGGCCCGGAAGTGATCGGTCTCGCCCTCGAGGGCGTAGAGGGGGAGCTCCTCGCTGAGGGCGAGGCGGCTCCGCGAATCGGCGGCGAAGGAGGGGGGGAGGAAGGCGAGCTCCACGAGGGCCCGCCGCCGCCCGGCCTCGAGCTCTGCCGGGGCGAGGAAGGACCAGCCGGGGAGGCCCTCGAGGAAGCGGAGCGCGCCGGCTCCCCTCGAGGGAGCCCCGACGCCGGGGAAGGGAAGGCCCTCGATGGCCCTCGAGGCGCGGGCGGCCGTGAGGAGGACCACGTCGTCCTCGGGGCCCGGGGCGCCGAAGGCAGAGAAGGCGGGGAAGGCGAAGGGGAGGCTGGCGATCGCGCTCGAATCGCGGGACCGGATGGGGGCGGGCCAGGCCTCCACGGCCGGGGCTCGTCCGGGGTTCGGGCGCCACCTCGATCGAGCCTCGTCGCGGGCGGAGAGGAGGCGCCTGATCGCGGGGCGGAAGGAGCTGGCGCAGCGCGGGCAGCCGAGGCGGCCCTCCCGGAGCAGAGAAGAGAGGGCGGAGCCGCAGGCCGGGCAGGAGAGGCACTCGGGCTTCGGGCTCGTCACCGCGCCGAAGAGGCCCTCGAGGCGGATGTCGAGGCCCCCCGCTCCGGCCATGATGCCGCGCGAACGGGCGCAGGGCTCGCAGAGGGAGAGATCCCCCTCCGAGCGGCGTATGAAAACCGCGGCGGGCCGCGAGCCGCAATCAGCGCATTCCACTATTGGAACTATAATTGAGGAGCTAGAAAAAGTATAGTAATGCGGCTATAGTGCGCGTGGAGGCGACAAGCGTGCGCAGAGTGCCTAGCTCCTTCCTCGTCCTTTCCCTCGTCCTGGCCGCGCTTCCCCTGGCGGCGGCCGAGCCCGAGATCCTCGTCGGCGCGCTCAAGGGCCCGAGCGGCATCGGCATGGCCCTCCTCTTCGATGCGCCTCCCCTTTCTCCCGAGGGCGGTTCGATCAGGCCAGTCGCCGTGCCGAGCGCCGACCTGATGGTCGCCAAGCTCATCTCCGGCGAGTACTCCGCGGGCGTCCTCCCCGTCAACATGGCCGCCAAGCTCTACGCGGCCGGGGTCCCGATCAAGCTCGCCGCCATCGTCGGCGAGGGCATGCTCTCCTTCCTCAGCGCCGATGCCTCGGTCGCGTCGCTCGCCGATCTCAAGGGCGCGACCGTCAATGTCGCGGGCCAGGGAGCCACCCCCGACTACCTCTTCCGCAAGCTCCTCAAGGAGGCCGGGCTCGATCCGGACAAGGACCTGCGCCTCGACTACTCCCTGCCCTACGCCGAGGCGGCCACGGCCCTCGCCGCCGGCAGGATCCGCTTCGCTCTCCTCCCCGAGCCCTTCACGACCCTGGCCCTCTCGGCTAACCCGGGCCTCCGCCGATCCCTCGACCTCGGCGCCCTCTGGACCGCCTCGACCGGCCAAGCCTCCTATCCCATGACCGCCTTCGTCGTCTCGAGCAAGCTCGCCGCCTCGAAGCCCGGGGCCGTCGCCGCCATCCTCCGCGCCTACGAGGCCTCGATCGCCGCGGTCAAGGCAGATCCCAAGGCCGCTGGCGCCCTCGTCGAGCGCCACGACCTCGGCCTCAAGGCGGCCGTGGCCGAGAAAGCCATACCGCGCTCGGCCTTCGTCTACCTCCCGGCGGCCGAGGCCAGGCCCTCGGTCGAGGCCCTCCTCTCGGTCTTCCTGGCGACCGCCCCAGCCTCGGTCGGCGGCAAGCTCCCCGACGCGGGGTTCTACGGCGCTTTCTAGCGCGAGGAGGAGGCTGGCCGCCCAGGCCGCGGCGGTCCTCCTCGCCCTCGCCGTCTGGAAGCTCGCCTCGCTGGCGGCCCGCTCCGAGCTCGTCCTCCCCCCGCCCGAGCGCGTCCTGGGCATTGCCCTCGGCCTCTACCCGACCTCGGCCTTCCTGGAAGCCCTAGGCGCCACCTTCCTCCGCGGCCTCGCCGCCTTCGCCCTCTCGGCCCTCGCAGGCGGGGCGGCCGGGCTCGCCGCCGGCCTGAAGCCCCTCTTCGGCGCCTTCCTCGCCCCCCTCCTCACCGCGATCAGGGCCACGCCCGTCCTCGCCCTCATCCTCCTCGCCCTGCTCTGGTTCCCCTCCGGCTTCGTGCCCATCTTCGCGGCCTTCCTCATGGCCTTCCCCGTGATGGAGGCCAGCGCCGAGGAGGGGAGCAGGGCGGCCGACCCGCGGCTCCTCGAGATGGCTGCCCTCTTCCGCGTGCCCCGCCGTGAGGTCCTCCTCCGCGTCAGGCTGCCCTCCGCCGCGGGCCACCTCCTCGCGGGGGCCCGGAGCTCCCTGGGCATCTCCTGGAAGGCCGTCGTCGCCGGCGAGGTCCTGAGCCAGCCCCTGCGCGCCCTCGGCACCGGCATGCAGGACGCGCGGGTCCTCCTGGAGACGGGGAGCGTCTTCGCCTGGGCCTCGGCCTCGATCCTCCTGTGCGGCCTCACCGAGTGGCTCTTCGGCATCGCGGCCAGGAAGGCGTCGCGCCGTGGCCTTTGAGCTCGACGGGATAAGCGCCGGCTACGGCGAGGGCCCCGTACTCGATCGCATAACGCTCCGCTTCGAGCCGCGATCGGTCACCGTCGTGCTCGGGCCCTCGGGCTGCGGCAAGACGACCCTGCTCAACGTGATCGCCGGCCTCAAGCGCCCCTCCTCGGGCGAGCGGAGGGGCTTCGAGGGGACGAGCTTCTCCTACGCTTTCCAGGATCCCCGGCTCCTGCCCTGGGAGAGCGCGCGGGAGAACATCGCCTTCGCCCTCTCCGGGGCCCTGGGGCGGCCCGAGGCCCTCGCGCGGGCCGACCGCTTCCTCGCGGCCGCGGGCCTGGCCGAGCGCGCGGGCTCCGTGCCCGCGCGGCTCTCCGGCGGGATGCGGCAGCGCCTCTCCCTCGCCCGGGCCTTCGCCTTCCCCTCCGAGCTGCTGCTCCTCGACGAGGCCTTCAAGGCGGTGGACCTCAAGACCAAGCTCGAGCTGATGGACGCCTTCCTCGGCCTCCAGGCCGAGGAGCGCCGAACCGTCGTGGCGGTGACCCACGACGTCGAGGAGGCGGCCTACCTCGCCGACCGGGCGGTCGTCCTCTCCTCGAGGCCGGCCCGGGTCATCGCGGACTTCCCGATCGAGGTCCCCCGCGGCGAGCGCTCCCTAGGCTCGGCCGCCACCATGGAGGCGGAGGCCCGCCTCTATCGCCTCGCCCTCGGCTAGGGCAGGGACTTACTGGGGCTCGGCGCGGGGGTCCTCGCCCCCTCCCGGGAGGCCGGCCGAGGCCGCGGGGACGGCGCCCCTGCGCGCGAGGGCCAGGGCGACCGCGGCCGTGAGCTGGGGCTCCGTGAAGGGCTTGGCCAGGAAGTCCCCGAGCCGGCCGGGACCCTCGCCCAGGGCCTCGCTCCGCTCCGGCTGCCCCGACACGACGAGGACCTCGATCCCCGGCACGATGGACTTCACCCGCCTCGCGAGGGTGTAGCCGTCCATGAGGGGCATGACCGCGTCCGTGACCAGGAGATCGACGGAGGGGCCGTAGCTCTCCGCCAGGAGGATGGCCTCGCCCGCGTTGGCCGCCACGAGGAGGCGGTAGCCCCGCCGGGCGAGCTGCCGGGAGACGAGGGAGCGGAGGGACTCGTCGTCGTCGACGACGAGTATCGTGGCGCCCGAGGAAGCCGGGAGGGAGGCGCAGCCCTCCTCCCGGTCGGCCTTCCGGGACTCGCTCCCCGAGGCCGCGGCCAGGGGCAGCCAGACGGAGAAGGTCGATCCCTCTCCCGGCGCGGAGGCCACGCCCACCGCCCCGCCCGACTGCTTGGCTATCCCGTAGACCGTCGAGAGCCCGAGCCCGGTGCCCCGCTCCTTGGGCTTGGTGGTGAAGAAGGGCTCGAAGATCCGGTCGAGGAGCTCGGGCGCGATCCCCATGCCCGTATCGCGCAGCTCGAGGACGGCGTAGTCGCCCGGTGCGATGGTGTCGAGGCCCACCGAGCGGGGAGCCTCGAGCCGCGCCGTCCTCGTCGTTACGAGGATCGAGCCCCCGCAGGGCATGGCGTCGCGCGCGTTGACGGCGAGGTTCAGGAGGATCTGCTCGAGCTGAACGGGGTCGGAGAGGACGTAGGGGGCCTCGGGCGCCAGGTCGAGGCGGAGGCTGACGTCGTCGGAGAGGAGGCGGCCGAGCATCTTCTCGGTATCCTGGATCAGGGCGTTGAGGTCGACCGCTTTGAGCGTGGCGGGTTGGCGGCGGGAGAAGGCGAGGAGCTGCCGCGTCAGGTTCGAGGCTCGGGCGGCGGCCTTCTTGATGCCCTCGAGATCCTCCCGCGCCTCGCCGGAAGCCGGGAGCTCCTCGCCCAGGAGGTTCGCGTAGCCGAGCACCGCGGTGAGGATGTTGTTGAAGTCGTGGGCTATGCCGCCGGCGAGGCGGCCGATCGCCTCCATCTTCTGGGCCTGGAGGAGGCGCTCCTCGAGGCGGCGCCGCTCGGTCGTGTCGGTGAGCTCGCCCTGGATGCCCGCGACGTTCCCGTCCTGGTCGAGGATGAGGGCCGCGTTGGCCAGGACGAGGATCTCGCGGCCGTCGACCGACTTGAGCCCGAGCTCGGCGAGCTCGAGGCGGCGGGCGGCGAAGAGCCCGGCGCGGAAGCTGTCCCAGGCCGTCCGGTCGCGGAAGAGGCTCTCGAGCGGGGGAGCCCCGCCCCCGGGGAGCTCGCCGACGAGGCGGAGGAAGGCGGGATTGGCGTCGGTGACCCGTCCCTCGACGTCGGCGAGGAAGTTGCCCGAGATGCCCTCGTTGAAGAGGCGGCGGAAGCGCTCCTCGCTCTCGCGCAGGCGCTCCTCCATCGCCGCCCGGTAGAGGGCGATCTCGATGGCGGTGCGGAGCTCGCGCTCCTCGAAGGGCTTGAGGATGTAGCCGAAGGGCTGGGTGAGCTTGGCCCGCGCCACCGTCTCGTCGTCGGCGTAGGCGGTCAGGAGGACGATGGGCGTGCGCCTGCGTTCATGCACGATCCGAGCGGTCTCGACGCCGTCGAGCTTGCCGCGGATCTTGATGTCCATGAGGATGAGGTCGGGCGCGAGGGAGTCCAGCCGCTCGAGGAGCTCCTCGCCCGAGGAGAAGACGCCCGCCACGCCGTAGCCGGAGCGCTCGAGGAAGCTGCGTATGTCGAGGGCGACGATGTACTCGTCCTCGACGACGACTATTCCGGGCACGACTCCCCTCCGATCCTACCTAGCCGGGGGAAAGCCGAAGCGCTCGAGCTCGGCCTCGATCTTCTCCCGGTCGAGGGGCTTCACGAGGTAGCTCGTCGCGGCCCCGTCGTAGTAGGCCTCGATGACGTTCTTCGGGTCCTCGAGGACCGAGGTCATGATCACCTTCGCCTCGCCCGTCGGCTTGACGCCGACCTCGCGCTCGTAGGCCCGCAGCCGCTTCAAGGCCTCCTGCCCGTCCATCTTAGGCATCATGATGTCCATGAAGACGATATCGTAGGGCTTGGACTCCTCCCAGGCGAGGCGGAAGGCCTCGACCGCCTCCTCGCCATCGACCACCACGTCCACATCGCCGTAGCTCTCGAGCAGCTTCTGCATCATCCGGCGGCTGCCGAAATCGTCCTCGACTACTAATATGCGCATATCCCCTCCCGCTACCTAGCGCTGAAGCCTCGTCTTGGCCGCCTCGCGGACCCGCTCGGCGAGGCGGCCCAGCTCCGCGAGGTCGCCCTTCCGCGCGAGGATGAGGGCCGAGAGGGCCATGCGCGCCCCTTCCTGGTCCCCCGCCTCGCCCAGCTCGTCCCGTATCGCCTTGAGGCCGCGCTCGCTCGCCTCCGCCCGATCCCCCGCGGCGCTGCGCCCTATATGCTCGGCGAGCTTCTCCAGGAGGCCCGCGAGGGCCGAGCCGGCCTTGGCCGCCTTGGGCGGCTCGGGCTCCGCCGCCGCGGGCATGGCGCCGCGCTCGAGCTCGTCGAGGGCGGCTGAGAGCCCGTCCGCCCGTATCGGCATGGGAACGAAGGCCAAGCCCGCGCAGGCGGAGAGCCGTGAGCGCAGGCCCCCGCCGAAGCGCGAGGCGACGAGCAGGCGGCCCGCGAGGCTGCCTATGCCCTCCTGGTCGTGGACGCCCGCTAAGGCACGCTCGTCGGCGAGGACGAGCTCGTCCCCGCCGGCCGCCTCGGCCGAGGCGGCGAAGCGGGCGGAGGCGCCGAGGCTGGCCAGGGCCTCGGCCGCCGAGGCCTCCGACCGCTGGTCGAAGCCGAGGACGAGGACCTCCCTGCCCTCGAGGCGGGGCGCCCGCGGGGGCGCCGGCTCCGCTCCCGCGGCGAAGGGGACGCGCAGCTCGAAGCGGCTGCCCTTTCCGCGGGCGCTCTCCACCCGCACCGAGCCCCCGAGGAGCTCGACGTTGCGCTTCACGATGGAAAGCCCGAGCCCCGTCCCGCCCGCGCGCCTGGTCGTGGAGGCATCGAGCTGGGTGAAGCGCTCGAAGGCGCTCTCGATCCTGTCCGGGGCGATGCCGATGCCCGTGTCCGTCACCGAGAAGAGGAGCTCGAGCCTCCCCTCGCCCCCGGGAGTCGGCTCGGGGCCCGGCCCGGCGGCCTCGACGGCAAAGGAGATCGAGCCTGAGTCGGTGAACTTGACGGCGTTGTCGATGAGGTTGAGCAGGGCGTGCCTGAGGAGCTCCGAATCCCCGAGGAGCGAGTCGGGGAGGGATGGGTCGCGGCGGTAGTAGGCCTCGAGGCCCTTGGTATAGGCCTCCACGGCCAGGGCGTCCACGCAGTCGCCCGCGATCTCGTCGAGGGAGAAGGGGGCCGGCGAGAGGGCCATGCGGCCGGCCTCGAGCCTGGTGTAGTCGAGGACCGAGTCGATCAGGGCGAGGAGGGACTTGGAGCTGCCGAGGGCCATGGCGAGGAGCTCCCGCTGCTCGGCGTCGACGGCCTTGTCCATGGCGAGCTCGGTGAAGCCGATGATGCTGTTCAGGGGGGTCTTGAGCTCGTGGCTCATGTTCCCGAGGAACTCCCCCTTGAGGCGGTTCGCCTCCTCCGCGAGGTCCTTGGCGCGCAGCATGGAGAGCTCGTACTGGTGCTTGTAGAGGGCGAGCTCGATGGCGATGCGGAGCTCGCGCTCGTGGAAGGGCTTGACGACGTAGCCGTAGGGGCTCGCGAGCTTGGCCCGCTCGAGGGTCTTCTCGTCGGTGAAGGCGGTGACGAAGACGACCGGGGCCCGGGTCTTCTCCCTGAGCTCCCGCGCGGCGTCGATCCCGTCGACCCCGCCCTTGAGCTTGATGTCCATGAGGACGAGGTCGGGGCCGAGGGCGACGGTCCGCTCGACCGCCCGGCTCCCCGTATCCACGACGTCGAGGACCGAGTAGCCCATCGCCTCGAGGCGCATGCGCATGTCGAGGGCGACGATATTCTCGTCCTCGACGATGAGGATTCCCTTGCCGGTCACCGCGGCTCCGTCGACGCGCGCTC
>JAKLFE010000079.1 GCA_022711355.1 Spirochaetota bacterium
GGCTCGGGGCGGGGAAGCCCCGGGGGATGGCGCCGTAGCGGGAGCCCACGGTCTCGGCGTCGAGGCCGAGGGCCCAGGCGGCCAGGGTCACGAGGGCCACCGCGCTGACGGCGGCGGGGATCCTGGGCGCGAGCTTGCGCAGGAGGAAGATCAGGGCGACGGTGCCCAGGCCGAGGACCGAGGGCCAGAGGGACGCTGTGCCGATCGACTCGGCGTACTGGCCTATCTTGCCGAAGAACTCGGGCTCGAGCTTGGCGATGTCCAGGCCGAGGAGGTCCTTGACCTGGCCGGCGAAGATGATGACGCCGATGCCCGTGGTGAAGCCCACGGTGACCGGGTAGGGGATGAACTTGATGAGGGTCCCGAGGCCGGAGAGGCCGAGGGCGACGAGGATGAGGCCGGCGAGGATGGTCGCGGCGACCAGGCCGCCCATGCCCTGGCGGGCGATGATCCCGGCGATGATGACGACGAAGGCACCGGTCGGGCCCGAGACCTGGAACTTGGAGCCGCCGAGGAGGGCGATGAGGAAGCCCGCGACGATGGCGGTGTACAGGCCCTGGGCGGGGCTGCCCCCGGCGCCGATGGAGAAGGCCATGGCCAGGGGGAGGGCCACGACGCCGACGGTGAGGCCGGCGACGAGGTCCCTGCGGAGCTCGGCCGGCCCGTAGCCCTCGGCGAGGCTGCGGGCGAGGGCGGGCCTGAGGCCCGCGAGGGAGAGGGTTTTTCGCTGCTCTGACATGGGAAGCAGTCTACACCCGGGGCGATGCCGAGGGTCAATACGGGATGGCCGCGGCGAGCGCGCCGTCAGCTGGCGCGCTCGCCTGGGCAGAACAGCGCCCTAGCAGACTTCCTGCGCGGTTCTGCTGATGATCTCTTCCTGGTGGTTCTTGTCGAGGTTGACGAAGTAGTCGGAGTAGCCGGCCACGCGCACCAGCAGGTCGCGGTAATCCTCGGGCTTGGCCTGGGCCTTGCGGAGGGTCTCGGTGTCCACGACGTTGAACTGGATGTGGTGGCCGCCCATGCGGAAGTAGGTCCGCACGAGGCTCGCGAGCTTGTCGATCCCCGCCTCGCCCTCGAGGGCCGAGGGGAGGAAGCGCTGGTTCAGGAGGGAGCCGCCGGTGCGGGCGTGGTCGATCTTGGCCAGGGACTTGGCGACCGCCGTCGGCCCGTGCCGGTCCGCGCCCTGGGCGGGCGAGGCCCCGTCGGAGATGGGCAGGGTCGCGTGGCGGCCGTCGGGGCTGGCGCCGGTGCGCAGGCCGAAGTAGACGTGGCAGGTCGTGGACAGGAGGTTCATGCGGTAGGTGCCGCCCCGCGGGGAGGGCCTGCCGTCGATGGTCCTGTACATGCTCTCGAAGACGCGCTGCGCGATCTGGTCGGCGTAGTCCTCGTCGTTGCCGAAGCGGGGGGTCTTGTTCGACATGAGCAGGCGCAGGTCCTCCCTGCCCTTCCAGTCCGCGGCGAGGGCGGAGCGGAGCTCGGCCCAGGCGACCTTGCCCTCCTCGAAGACGTGCCTTCGGATGGCCGCGAGGGAGTCGGTCACGGTGCCCAGGCCGCAGCACTGGATGTAGTCGGTGTTGTAGCGCGCGCCGCCCTCGTAGTAGTCCAGGCCCTTCTCGATGCAGTCGGCGACGACCACCGAGAGGAAGGGCGCGGGGGCGTAGGCGGAGAACATGCGGTCGAGGTAGTTCGAGACGCGGACCTTGGTGTCCACGACGAGCCGGAGCTGGCGCTCGAAGGCGGCGTAGAGGGCCTCGAAGTCGGCGAAGCGCGCGGGGTCGCCGGTGGCCGCGCCCAGGCGCGCGCCGGAGCAGGGATCGACGCCGTCGTTCAGGGCGAGCTCGAGGATCTTGGGGGCGTTGAGGTAGCCGTGGAGGAGGTAGGCCTCCTTGCCGAAGCAGCCGGTCTCCACGCAGCCGGAGGTGCCGCCCTCGCGCGCGTCCTCGATGCCCTTGCCCATGCCCGTCTGCGCCTCGACGACCTCGTCGGCGTTGAAGAGGGAGGGGTAGCCGGAGCCGCGGCGGATGACCGCGCAGGCCGCCTTGAGCAGGCGGTCCGGGGTCTTGGCGCTGACCTGGACGTTGGCCTGGGGCTGGAGGAGCTGGAGCTCGTCGAGGACCTCGAGGGCGATGTACGAGACCTCGCTCGAGCCGTCGGTCCCGTCGCGCTTGAGCGCGCCTAGGTTGATGTTCGTGAAGTCGTTGTAGGTGCCCGACTCCGCCGCGGTGACGCCGACCTTGGGCGGGGCGGGGGTGTTGTTCACCTTGATCCAGAAGCAGGACAGGAGCTCCTTGGCCGACTCGCGCGTGAGCGTGCCGTCGGCGATGCCCTTCTCGTAGAAGGGGGCGAGGTGCTGGTCGAGGTGGCCGGGACTCATGGCGTCCCAGCCGTTGAGCTCGGTGATCGTCCCTAGGTGGACGAACCAGTACATCTGCAGGGCCTCCCAGAAGTCGCGGGGGGCGCGGGCGGGGACGCGGCGGCAGACCTCCGCGATCCTGCGGAGCTCGGCGGCGCGCGCGGGGTCGGGCTCGGAGGCGGCCATGGTTTCGGCCAGCGCGGCGTGGCGCTCGGCGAAGACGATCGCCCCGTCGCAGGCGGCGTCCATCGCCTTGAGCTCCTCCTCCTTGGCCAGGGCCGCGGGGTCGGAGCCCCAGTCGATCCGCGCGCGGGAGGCGGCGATCTCGGCCTTGTAGTCGAGCATGCCCTTGCGGTAGATGGCCCCGTCCAGGGCGGTGTGGCCGGGGGCGCGCTGCTCCATGAACTCGGTGAACAGGCCCGCGCCGTACATGGCCTTCCAGTCCTCGGGGATCTCGGCGAAGGCCCGGTCGCGCATGCTGCGGCCGCGCCAGTAGGGGATGACCTTCTCGCGGTAGGCCGTTATGTCCGCGGCCGAGACCGCGTAGCTCGCCATGGGCCGCGAGTCGAGGATGCGGAGGTCCTCCTCGCTGTGGCAGGTGAGCTCGGGGAAGGAGGAGACGGCCTTGGGCTTGGGGCCGCGCTCGCCGACGATGAGCTCGCCGGGGCCGAGGTAGATGGCCTTGCGCTCGCAGAGGTTCTTGAAGTTGAGGGCCCGGAGCATGGGCGTCGAGAGCCGGCCGGACCACTCGAGGTAGAAATCGGTGGTGAGGACGGCGCGCTCCGCCGAGAAGCTCGGGCGCGCGTCGAAGCTGGCCTTCCTGAGGGCCGTGATCCTCTCGTTCATCCTCATCCTCCTATGGTCGCGTGAAGGCCGCTCGCGGCGAATACGGCCGCGGCGCGCTCGAGGGCGGCCGGATCGGGCGGCGCCGTCCGGTCGAGCTCGAAGCTCGCGCCGCGCATGCGGTACTTGCCGCGCGCGGCGTCGTGGTAGGGCAGGATATGCAGGGGGCGGGGCGCGCCGCCGGGGGCGGCGCCGAGGGAAGCTACGAGCTCGGCCGCGGCCTCGAGGTCGCCCGGGCCGTCGTTGACGCCGGGTATCAGGGGAAGCCGGAGCCTGAGGTCGGCGCCCGCGGCGGCGAGGGCGCGCAGGTTCCGGAGGATCGGCGCGTTCGAGACGCCGGTCGCGGCCTTATGGCGCGTCTCGTCCACGAGCTTGACGTCGTAGAGGAAGATCGGCCCGAGCCCGGCCGCGGCGAGGACGAGCTCCTCGGGAGCGTAGCCCGAGGTGTCGACCGCCGTCCCGATGCCCGCGGCGCGGCAGGCCGCGAGCATCTCGAGGAGGAAGGGCCCCTGGGCGAGGGGCTCGCCCCCCGTGAAGGTGACGCCGCCCCCGGATTCGTCGTAGAAGGGCCGGTCCCGGGCTATCTCGGCCAGGAGCTCGGCGGCCTCGACGCGGCGCCCCACGAGCTGGAGGGCCTCGGCCGGGCAGGCCTCGGCGCAGGAGCCGAAGGAGGGGCAGGAGGCGCAGGCTCCCCGGCCCTCGACGAGGAGCTCGCCCAAGGAGCGGGGATCCAGGCCGAGGGGGCAGGCCCGGCCGCAGGCCCCGCAGCCGACGCAGCGCCCGGGCCGCGCGAGGATCTCGCGGGGGGCGCCCAGGCCCTCGGGGTTGTGGCACCAGAGGCAGCGGAGGGGGCAGCCCTTGAGGAAGACCGCGGTGCGGATGCCGGGCCCGTCGTGGAGGGCGTAGCGGCGGATGTCGAAGACGAGGCCGGAGCTCATCGGCCCTGGGAACCCGTGGCGAAGTAGTACGAGCGGATGAAGCGCTCCTGGACCTCGTAGCTCCAGTGCACGTCGCGGATGGCCGAGGCGGCGCCGGCGTAGTCCCGGGCGCGGAGCCGGGCCTCGATCTCACCGTGCTCGACCAAGGAGGCCCGCTCCCACTCCTTGACGTAGCCCGTGCGCCGGGGGAAGTCGTAGAGCCTTCCCTTGAGGGTGCGGACCGTGCGCACGAGGTCGCCGTTGTCGGAGAGGTCGAGATATACGTCGTGGAAGGCGAGGTTGGCGACGTAGTAGGCGTCGAAGTCGTCCGCGTCGAGGGCGGCGCGCATCGCGTCGATGAACGAGCGCATCCGGTCGGCGTCCTCGTCCTGGAAGCGGTTGCCGATCTTCAGCGCCACCGCGCCCTCGAGGGCCCCGACGATCTGGTAGATGTCGCGGATGTCCGAGAGGTCGAGGGGACGCACCATGACGCCGCGGCGGGGGTAGATGACGACGAAGCCCTCGAGCTCGAGGCGGATCAGGGCGTCGCGGAGGGGGGTCCGGCTCATGCCGAGCTCCCGGCCGAGGGCGGAGAGGTCGATGAACTGGCCCGCCCTGAGGCTGCCTTCGTTGAGGCGACGCTTGAGATCCTCATAGACCCTCGAGGAGAGGGTATTGAGGTCGAGATCCATGCCTTGGCTATCTGCCATGCCCCTAATATATATCTGATATATCAGTTGCGCAAGCCATGAAAACGAGAAATATTACGAGCGGCGGTTTCCCATCCCTTCCCCGTATCTTGTTTTTATACCTATACTTTATTCCATGTCACTGTATGCGAACCTCGCCGGGGCCTACGATGCGCTCTTTCCCCTACCCGGAGCCGCCCTCGGCTTCCTCGAGAGCCTCCTGCCCCAGACGCTCGAGCGTCCTCCGCGGGTCCTCGACGCCGGCTGCGCCACGGGCTCCCTCCTCAGGGCCCTGGCCGCCCGCGGCTGGGAGGGGATCGGGATCGAGCCGGAGAGCGCCATGGTCGAGCTCGCCCGGGCCAAGGCCCAGGAGGCCGGCCTGGACCGGGCCCGCTTCGTCCTGGGCGACATGCTCGAGACCGAAGCCCTGGCCGGCCCGGGCCCCTTCGACCTCGTCCTCTGCCTCGGGAACAGCCTGCCGCACCTGCGGCCCGAGGGAGCCCGGCGCTTCCTGAGCCTGGCCGCGGGGCTCCTGGCCCCGGGGGGCGCCCTCGTCCTCCAGCTGATGAACTACGCCCATCCCCGGGTCGGCCCGGGCTTCGCCTTCCCCGAGCTTTCGGCCGGGGGCCTCCGCTTCCGGCGCCGCTACGAAGCCGGTCCTGGGGGCCTCCTGCGCTTCGTCGCCAGCCTCGAGCCCGCGGGCGCCGCTGGCGGGCCGGTGGCTAGGGGCGTATCCGAGGGCGGCGGCGAGGTCCTCCTCGCCCCCCTCGAGCCGGCCTGGCTCGCCCGGACCCTCGGGGAGGCGGGCTTCGCCCCCCCGAGGAGCTTCTCAGGCTGGGAGGGAGGGGGCTTCGAGGAGGGCCGCGACCTCTACCTCCTCGCTATCGCCCGGAGGGAGGGCGGTTGAGGCGCCCGCGGCTCGGCGCCGCGCCGGCTTGGCCTTGTTGGAGCGGGCCGCCGCGCCCTCCGTCTTGAAGAAGGCGATCACCGTGGAGAGCTCCTCGGCCTGGGCGGCCAGCTCCTCGGCCGTGGCGGCCAGCTGCTCCGCCGAGGCGGAGTTGCGCTGGACCACCTCGTCGAACTGGGTCACCGCCGTCGCGATCTGGGCGGCCCCGGCCGATTGCTCCCGGGTGGCCGAGGCTATCTCCTCGGCCAGCTCGGCGGTATGCTTGATGTCGGGCAGGAGCCCCTCGAGGCGGCCGCCGGCCTCCTCGGCGCGAGTCACGCTGAGGGCGGCCAGTTGGGTGATCTCCCCGGCGGCGACCGCGCTGCGCTCCGCGAGCTTGCGCACCTCCTGGGCCACGACCGCGAAGCCCTTGCCCGCCTCCCCGGCCCGCGCCGCCTCGATAGCCGCGTTCAGCGCCAGGAGGTTGGTCTGCCGGGCGATCTCCTCGACGATGACGATGCGCCCCGCGATGTCCCGCATGTGGCCGACGGTCTCGCGCACGGAGGCCCCCGAGCCCTCGGCCTCGGTACCGACCTTCTTGGCCAGGGAGTCCGCCCCGTGGGAGGACTCGGCGTTCTGACGCGCCGAGGCGGCGAGCTCCTCGGTCGAGGCCGAGAGCTCCTCGACCCCGGCCGCCTGCTCGTTGGTCCCGCTCGACATGCTCTCCGCCGTCGCGCTCAGCTGCTCGGAGCCGGCGGCCACCTGGCCCGCGACCTCGGCGATCTGGGCCACGATGGTCGAGAGCGTCTCCATGGTGAAGGCCGCGGCCCGAACGGCGGCCCCGATCTCGTCGGTCCTGCGGGCGGTGCGCTCCATGGCCTGGGCGAGGGAAAGATCGCGGCTGAGCTCTCCCTTGGACAGGCGCTCCACGACCGTCGTGATCAGGCCGACGGGCACGCAGATGGAGCGGGCGAGGAGGAGGGCGACGATGATGGCCGCCGCGATCCCTCCCGCGAAGACGATCGCGAGGGCCTTAAGGAGGCGGTAGGCCGCCTCGTTGAGCTCGGCCGTCGGGATGGTGACGCCTATCCGCCATTCGGGCACCCCGGGCACCGCCGCCGCGAAGAGGGCGATCTCGGTCCCGTCGGGCTTGCGGTAGGTGGCGGAGCCGCTCGCGACGGCGAGGACCTTCCGCGCGGCCGCGTCCAGCCCGACGAAGCCCTCCTTGGCCGAGTCGAGCATGTCGAGCTTGAGCACGTAGTCGCGGTTGCGGTGGGCGATGATGATGCCGCGGCGGTCCATGATGTAGCCGTAGCCGTTTCTCCCCATCGTGATGCCCGAGACGTATTCGCAGAAATAATCGACGGAGACCGCGGCGGCGACGAGGCCGCCCGAGGGGATGCGCCGCGCCAGGACGAGGACGGACTTGCCGTCGGCCTTGGAGATCACGGCGTCGGAGACGAAGCGCTCCTTCCCCTCCCCGACGATCGCCTTGAAGTACTCGCGGTCGGCGACGTTGCCCCGCGCGCCCTCGGAGGTGAGGAAATCGCCCGCGGGCCCGGCCCGGAAGACGTAGCGGATCTCCGGGGGCAGGCGGCCCTGGAGGCCCCGGACGTAGCGATCGGCTTCCTCATCCCCGGCCGCCAGCTCCCCCTCGGCGGCGAGGTTATCCAGCTGGAGGAAGATCTTCTCGGCGAGGCGGCCGAGCTCGGCGGCCCGGGCCTGGACGACCGCGGCCGCGTCCCGGGAGGCGAGCTCCCTGATCTCGGAGCTGACGAGGATTGCCACGACGGCTCCGGCGATCAGGAGGGAGAGGGCGACGAGGGAGGAGACGAGGAGGGCTACCTTCGTCCCCAGATGACTGGTTTTTCGAGACATGTGGGCACTCGCTTTTTTGGATCGGCGCGCCAAGCCGAGCATACCATGCTCCGAACCCGCCCCCGCGGCCGTCGCGGAGGGCATCGGCATCCTCCCTGCCCCGCCCGGGTTCCTCAGGCGCGGGATCCTCGGGCGGGGAAATAGTTATCGGAGTATATCGTAACGCATGGCGCGCTTACTGCAAGCGATTCAGGCTCAGAATTCCTCGAAATCGGAGTCCTTTACCTCGCCCGCCTTGGGCAGGGTCATGGCCGTCGAAGCGGGAGCCGCCTTCTCCGCCGGCGCCGGCACCGGAGCCGACTTCACCGCCACCGCCTTCGTCGCCCTCGCCTCGGGCCGCCCCGCAGCCACGCGCCGCGCCTCGGGCCGCTTGGCTTCCGGCCGTCCTGCCGCGCCTCCCGCCCCGCCCTTCGCCAGCCGGAAGAACCCGATCGTCTCCCCCAGGTGCCGCGCCTGCCCCTCCAGCTCCTCCGCCGTCGACGCAAGCTCCTCCGATGCAGATGCGTTCTGCTGCACCACCGAATCCATCTGCGACACGCCCTTCGCGATCTGATCCGCCCCCGACGCCTGCTCGTTCGAAGCCGCCGCTATCTCCTGGATCAGCTCCGCCGTCCGCTTGATGTCCGGCAACAGCTCCGTCAGCCGCTTCCCCGCCTCCTCGGCCACCTCCACGCTCGACC
>JAKLFE010000008.1 GCA_022711355.1 Spirochaetota bacterium
GTGGCGACGCCGAGGGTCCTCCAGACGGTCGCGCAGCCGGAGAGGGCGAGGGAGAGGACGAGGGAGGCGAGGATCAGCTTCTTCATGATCGGCTCCTTGCTGGGTTATCGAATGGTAGCGATCCGGCTCGATCCCGTCAAACCGTCCCAGGAGGACCAGCTCGGCTCGCCCGGGGCCGGCCGGCCGCGGCCGGAAGCGGCCCTCACTCGGTCTTGAAGAAGCCGATCGCCTCGTCGAGGATCGCGATCGTGTCCATGGCCCCCCTGGCAATGTTCGAGACCCGCTTCGAGCTCTCCGCTATGCCCCCGGCGCCGCTGGTCATCTCGTCCAGGCTCCGGGAGATGTCCGCGGTGGCCGAGCGGAGCCGGCCGATCTCGTCGAGGACCGTCCGGTTGCCCGCCCCCATCTCGGCCGAGCCGCTCTTGACCTCGGCGGTGATGTCGTTCATCGACTTGAGGGCCTCGAGGACCTGGGAGGAGCCCTCCCGCTGCTCCGACATGGCCTGGCGCACCTCCCGCACGAGGAGCTCCGTCGCCCCGATGCGCTCGGCCACGCGGCGGAAGGACTCCTCCGAGCCCTGGGAGGATACGACGACCTCGTCGATGGCCCGCTGGACCTGGCCGAGCTCGGCCTTGATGGTCTTGGACTGGCCCGCCGAGGTCTCGGCCAGGCGCCGGATCTCGTCGGCCACCACCGAGAAGCCCCGGCCCACGTCTCCCGCGTGGGCGGCCTCGATGGCCGCGTTCATGGCCAGGAGGTTGGTCTGCGAGGCGATGGTGGAGACGACCTTGTTGGCCTCGAGGAGGGCCCGGGAGCGCTCGGCGATCTGCCCGATGCGCTCGCGGGCCTCGGCCTGGGCGGCCGTGCCCTCCTCCGCGGCCTTGAGCAGGGCCCCGAACTGCTCGGCCATCTTCTCGATCGAGCCCGTGACCGAGCCGATGTTGCCGATCATCTGCTCGATGGAGGCCGAGGCCTGGACGACGCTCGAGGCCTGGTCGGCGATGAGGGACTCGAGGGAGTCGATGTTCTTGGTGATCTCCTCGACCGCGCTCGAGGACTGGGCGACGCTCGCCTCCTGGGAGCGGGCCTTCTCCCGCACGAGCTCGGCGCTCGCGGATATCCGGGCGACCGCCGCCTCGCTCTCCTCGGAGCTCCTGCGCAGGTCGTCGCCGATCGAGCTGAGCTCCCGCTGGGCCGCCTTGACCTCGGCGACGCTCTCCGCGAGGCCGCGGCAGAAGTCGTTCACCATGCCCGCCATCGAGCCGAGCTCGTCGACGGAGCTGATCGAGATGCGGCGCGTGAGGTCCTTCTCCGTGGAGGAGAGCTGCTCGAGCTGGGAGATGAGGGAGCGGTAGATGAAGGCCGTGGAGGCGGTCCACTGGAGGACCAGGACGAGGGCCACGCCGAAGTAGGCGAGGCAGAGGGCGGCGATGGCCGAGTAGGAGGGCCCGGAGCCGCCCAGGCCCGCTCCCGAGAAGATGAAGACCGTGGAGAGGGTGAAGAGCATGGACATGACGAACATGAAGGTCGGGATGATGAAGTTCTTGCGCTGCTGCCGCGCCTCCCGGAGGTCCATGGGGTAGCGGTCGAGGCCGCGCTCGAGGAGGGCCTTGCCGACGAGGCGGTCCGTGAGGACGAAGATGAGGGCGGCCCCGAGCATCCCGATGGAGAAGGAGAAGAGGAAGAGCCTCCCCCGCCCCTCGGGGTCGAGGCCGACGAGGTCGCCGAGGGCGAAGAGGCCGCCCAGGTGGGCCAGGCTGGCCGCCAGGAAGGCGACGAGGGAGCTCAGGGGCAGGCCCCCGATCCAGGCGAGGGTCGCCTTAGGATCGGTCCCGTCGGCCTTGAGCGCGTCGAGGCTCAGCCGGAAGCGCCGGGCGCGGGAGCCGTGCACGAGGAGGGAGAGAAGCATGAAGGCGAGGCTCGACGCGATGCCCGCGACCAGGGGGCGCGAGCGGCCGACCGCCTGGCCGCGGGCCAGGACGAGGATGAGGGAGACGATGGCCGAGTAGGCGAGGCAGACCGAGGTGGTGATCGTGCGGAAGGCGAAGGACCGACGGTTCATAGGCGTCTCCCTGTTTTGGCATTGCGTCCGTTCCCCTAGGATATGCCAAATCGGGCGAGAACGCAAAACAGGGCCGCCACGATCGCTTTAAAAAGAGAAAGCCGTCCGCTGGACGGCTTTCCTGCTACAAGGCGCAGGTCGGAGTCGAACCGACTCATGAAGGTTTTGCAGACCTCTCCCTTCCCGCTTGGGTACTGCGCCAGTGCTACCGCTCGATTTTGTTATTCAGGAACTGGAATATACCGCGGGGAGGCGCCTCGTGTAAAGTCCGATCCACTGCCTCGAAGCCTGTTAGCGCCCCCTCTTCGGCCCCGCAGGCGGCCGGAGAAGGGAGCACCGGGCCCTCTTTGGACGGGTGGGGCGCGGGGAGGGGCACCTTGCTCGGGAGAAAGGGGCCCCTCCCCGCTCTCCCAACAGGCTTCGAGGCACAAAAAACCCGGCCGAGGCGGCCGGGTTCAAGGTAGGGGCGGGAGCCGCTTAGGCTTTCTTGGGCGCCTTGGCCGCGGCCTTGGCGGCGGCGAGCTCGGCGGCCTGGGCGGCCTGGGCGCGGGCGCCGCGGGACTGCTTCCGATCATCCCACCAGAGCACGAAGGCGCTGGCGATGTAGATCGTGGAGTAGGTGCCGGAGACCATGCCGACGAAGAGGGCGAGGGCGAAGTCCTTGAGCGAGCCCGTGGTGAAGAAGAAGATCGCGAGGACGGTGATCATCGTGCACAATGTGGTGATGACCGTGCGCCCGAGGGTCTCGGTGAGGGCCCCGTTCAGGACGTCGACGAACTTGTCGGTGGGCCGGAGCTTGCGGTCCTCGCGGACGCGGTCGAACTGGACGATCGTGTCGTTGATCGAGTAGCCGAGGATGGTGAGGAGGGCCGCGATGGATGAGGTGGTGAATTCCATCCGGGTCCACACGATGAAGCAGATCATGATGAGGGCGTCGTGGACCGTGGCGAGCACGGCGCCGAAGCCGTACTGGAAGC
The DNA here is from genome assembly GCA_022711355.1 of Spirochaetota bacterium. Lineage (GTDB taxonomy): Bacteria > Spirochaetota > Spirochaetia > Treponematales > Rectinemataceae > JAKLFE01. The sequence goes on from JAKLFE010000008.1 coordinate 3,040, forward strand.
CGAAGCGGATCGTCGCGTAGGCCAGGATGACGAGGATCGTGAGGATGAAGAGGACCGCGGATTGGCGCGTGAGGGTCTCGGAGTAGCGGGCCCCGACGTAGTCGGTCTTCATGACGACGACCCTGCCCGCGCCGAAGGCGGTCTCGAGGGCCGCTCGGATCCGCTCGGGCTCGGCCTTGGAGAAGTCGGCCGCGCTGCCGTCGTCCTCGGCGCGGATGAGGTAGCGCTGGAGCTCGGCGGGATTGACGGCCTGGACCGAGACGCTACCGAGGCCCGCGATGGCGGCGCGGACCTTGTCGATGCTCGCGAAGCGCTCGGCCTCGCCCGAGGGCGCGCGGTGCATGAGCACGGGCGCCGTTCCGAGCATCGTCTCGCCCTGGAAGGTGGGGACGAGGAGGGCCGAGGGGAGCTCGGCGCCCGCGCCGCCGGCGAGGGAGGCCGAGATCTCGGGGATGGCCGCGAGGGCCTGGGCCACCGAGCCGAGGCTCGTGGAGGACTTGTAGTCGATGTCCACGGTCCGGGCCTCGACCTCGGCGCCGGAGAAGACGATGGTCGCCTTCTCCTCGGTCAGGGTGAGTACGGCGTTGCCCTTGCCGGCGTAGGTGACCTCGAGGGCGGGATAGGCGAGCTGGACGGTCTGGTTGATGCCGGCCTGGAAGTCGACGCCGAGGTTGAAGCCCTTGGCGAAGAAGCCGGCGAGGCCGAGGGCGATGAGGGCCGCCGAGGCGATCGCCGCGGCCTTATACCCGCGGCTGAACTGGATGACGCGCTTCATTTGACCCTCCAGCTGATGGAGACGCGCTGGCGCTTCAGCACGTCGGTCTCGAAGTCGAAGATGAGGCGGGAGACGAAGAGGGCGGAGAAGAGCGAGACCATGTTGCCGATCGCGAGGCTCACGGCGAAGCCCTGGATGGGGCCGGAGCCGAGCTGGGCCAGGAAGAGGGCGGCGATGATGGTCGTGATGTTGGCGTCCATGACCGCCCAGAAGGCGCGGTCGAAGCCCGCGTCGATGGAGGCCTTGCGGCCCTTGCCGACGGCGATCTCCTCCTTGATGCGCTCGAAGATGACGACGCTCGCGTCGACCGCCATGCCGATGGTCAGCACGAAGCCGGCGATGGAGGGCAGGGTGAGGGTCAGCTTGAAGGCGGTCAGGATCGAGAGCATGAGGAAGAGGTTCATGACCTGGGCGATGGTGGCGTTGACGCCGGCGCCCTTGTAGAAGATGAACATGAAGGCGAAGACGCCCGCCAGGCCCACGAGGATGGCCATCTTGCCCTGGCCGATCGCGTCCTCTCCGAGGGAGGCGCCGATGGCCTGCTGGCTCACGACCGAGAGCTCGACGGGGAGGGCCGCGGTGCGGAGCACGAGGGCCAGGCTCGAGGCCTCGTCGGCCGAGAAGCCGGTCATGCGCACGGACTCGCGGATGGGCTCCTGGATGCGGGCCCCGGCCTTGATGCGGTCGTCGAGGACCACCGCCATGGTCTTGTTCACGTTCGCGCTGGTCAGCTTGAAGAAGAGCTCGCCGCCCTCCTTGTCGAGGGTGAAGTTGGTCTCGGGCTGGCCGGTGATGGAGTCGGAGGAGACCTGGGCGCTCTGGATGTGGGTGCCGTCGAGGCCGGCGGCCTCCTCGATGACCATGTAGCGGCCGGTGAACTCGTCCAGGCCGTAGCTGTCCTTCTTGTAGTACTTGCGGACGACCTTGCCCGCCGGGACGATTCCGGGATCGGCCACGGCCAGGGTCTTCTCGTCGATGCCCAGGGGGTTCGAGGAGAGGAAGGACTCGAGGGCGGCGGTCGCCTCGTCGTCGACGATGTGGAAGGCGAGCTTGCCCCGGCCCATTATTATGGAATTGATGCGCTCGGGGTCGGCGGTGCCGGGGATCTCGACGTAGATCTGGTCCTCGCCCTGCTGGCGGATGACCGGCTCCGTGAGGCCGAACTTGTCGATGCGGTTGTTGAGGACCTCGAGGGCCCGCTTCAGCGCGTCGGCGCGCTCGGCCGCCGAGAGCTCGTGGCCGAGCTTCTTGGCAAGGGCGGGCATGTCGGCCTGGATGACGACGCTCATGCCGCCGGAGAGGTCGAGGCCGAGCTGGACGGCCTTGCCGTGCCGGGACTTGAGCTCCATGACGCGGGCGCGGTACAGGCCCTCGATGGCGTCGAAGGCCGCGCGCTCGTTGGCGAAGGCCGCGAGGGCCGACGTGGCGGTCCAGGCCTTGGGCAGGTCCTTGCCCTCGTCCTTGTAGGCCGCGCGGGCGGACTCGATCACGGCGTCGAGGCGGGCGGCGTCCAGGGGCTTCTCGTCGCCCGCGGCCGCCTGGGCCTTGAGCTCGGCGATGTCCTTGGAGGCCATGCGGCGGGAGTACTCGCGGATCTGCTCGCGCGAGCCCACGGCGATGGCCTGGTCCTCTTTCGGGGTGAAGAAATACCAGCTGATGGAAGGCCACAGGAACGCAAGCGCGATGCCTATGACTACCAGCACGATGATCAATCGTCGGATCTTGCTCATTCCGGTCGCTCCAGATGAGGGAAAAATAGCCCGCGGCGCCGCGGCGCGCCGTTCAGGGCGCGCGCGGCGCTGCGGGGCTTGTGCTCGACGCGAAGGCTTACTTCTTTTCCTCGGCGGGGGCCTCGGAGGAGGCTTCGGCCTTCTCCTCGCCCTTGGCGACGACGGCCTGGATGGCGGACTTGGAGAACTCCATCTTGGTGTTGTCGTCGACCTTGAGGATGAGGGTGCTCTCTTTCACGCTGGCGACGACCGCGTGGACGCCGCCGATGGTGACGACCTTGTCGCCCTTCTTGACCGCCTCGATCATGGCCTTGGCTTCCTTCTGCTTCTTGTTCTGGGGCCGGATGATGAGGAAGTAGAAGATGACGAAGACGAGGCCGAAGGTGACGAGGGTGGAAATCATCTGTCCGGTGGGGTTGGCGGACGGGGCGCCCTGGAGGAGGACGAGGCCGGATGCGAGCTGGTCCATGTGGGTTCCTTAGGGGGAAGATTCGCGGAAAGGTAGCACGGATGGAGCGCTACCGTCAAGTTTAGCCGGGAATCGAGGGAGAGGGCCACCCCCACGGCCTCTCGCCGTGGGCGGGGCCCCGCTCGAGAAACCAGGGCCCCCGGCACGCGGGGGTCCTGGTTTCTCGGCGCCCCGCCTCGGTGACTGGTTCTGTTGGGTCGGTCGCTCGCTCATCCCCGTGAACCATGCCGGCATCGCGGGGGCACCTGGGGGTACGAGTGCGGCCGCCTGGACGGGGACGCGGCCTGACTCCTGTGCGGTTCACGGGGTTAGGGGGGCGACACTCCGATTCAACGGTGTGGGGCGGCGGGTGGCTGGGCGGCGCCGGCGCCCGGTTTCTGGACAGTTCACGGGGATGGGAGAGCGACCGCCTCTTTAAAACCCGCCACCGAGGCGGGGCGCCGCGCGGCAACGACCTCCGCTTGCCGGAGGGCGTTGCGGCGCGAGCGGGGCCCCGCCCGCGGAACGGTTATAAGGGGGGTCTACGCAGTTATTATGGTCCCGGCCTTCCCGTCGACCGCGGCGGTGGCGTGCTCGAGATCCGTGATGATGACCTTCTCGCCACCTCGCTTGACGAAGTCGCAGGCCGCCTCGATCTTGGGCCCCATGGAGCCCTTGGGGAACTGGCCCTCGGCCTGGAACTTCTGGCACTCGGCCACGGTCAGGCGGTCGAACCACTGCTCGCCGGGCTTCTTGTAGTTGACGGCGACCCGGTCCACGCCGGTCAGGATGACGAGCTCGTCCGCGCCGATGAGGTTGGCCAGGAGGGCCGAGGCCCGGTCCTTGTCGATGACGGCGTCCACGCCCGCGAGGGTGCCGTCGGGCAGGCGCTCCACGGGAACGCCGCCGCCGCCGACCGCGATGACGACCTTGCCGTCGTCGATGAGGTCCTTGATGGTGCCCTTCTCCACGACATCGATCGGCGAGGGCGAGGCGACGACGCGGCGGTAGCCCCGGCCCGGATCCTCCTTGATGACCCAGCCCCGCTCGCGGAGCTTGTCGACCTGCTCGGCCTTGTAGAAGGGGCCGACGTACTTGCTCGGATTGAGCATCTGGGGGTCCTTGGGGTCGACCTCGACCTGGGTGACGACGGTGACGACATCCTTCTCGACCCCGGCGAGGTGGAGGGCGTTGCGGAGGCACTGGGCGATCATGTAGCCCATGGATCCCTGGGTGTCGGCCACGATGACGTTGAGGGTGGCGGGCGGGACCTGGGACGAGGCGGCCTCGTTGCGGATGAGGTGGACGCCGGCCTGGGGGCCGTTGCCGTGGGAGAGGACGACGCGGTGCCCCTCGCGGATCATGCCGACGATGGCGTCCATGCTCTTGCGGGTGTTGGCGAACTGCTCGGCGACCGTACCCTCGGTGCCTTCCTCGATGATGGCGTTGCCGCCGAGGGCGACGACTATGGTCTTCCTGTTCATGCCTCTCCTCCGGACCCGCCTTCGCCGCCGCTCGGGGCGGGCTCGGGGAAGGCGGAGAGGGAGGAGTATATATCGGGGTCCCCGAGTGAGCAAGGCCTTATGGTTTCGATAAATATGCGCAGGGAATGCATGGGGATGCATCGCCGGGCAGTCCCCTTTCCGTAGCGAATACCCATTGCCGGCGGCGCAGCCCCGCATAGACTTAAGAGCGAGAGCATAGAGGCGCGGCGCGATACGCCGACGATGCGCGATCAGGGAAGGCGGACCAGTGAAGCTCCTGCGGCAATCGACCATCAACGTCTCCGCCAGCCTCCTCTTCGGCCTCGCCCTTCCCCTCCTCATGATCGAAGGTCTTTCGCTCCGCAGGGCCCTGGATTCGGCTATGGCGGCTACCGAGCGCGAAAAGGAGATCAGCGGGATCGGGAACGAGCTCCGCGAGGCCTCCGACTTCCTCAGCGACGAGGTGCGGGCCTACGCGGCCACGGGGGATCGGGAGCGCCTGGAGGCCTTCTGGCGCGAGGTCCTCGTCGAGAGGCGGCGCGAGCGGGCCATGGGGCGGCTCGCGGCCCTCGGCATCCCCGCCGGGGAGGCCGAGCCCCTCGAGCGGGCCAAGGCCGCCTCCGACGCCCTCCTCGAGACGGAGCTCCTGGCCATGCGCCTCGTCGTCGAGGCCGGCGAGGACCGGGCGGGACTCCCCGCCCCGGTGGCCGCGGCGGGCCTCCCGCCGCCCTTCGCGGCCCTCTCCGCCGCGGCCAAGGTCGACCTCGCCCGGGAGCTCGTCTTCGGCCCGGCCTACCTGGCCCAGAAACGGCTCATCCTCGGCTCCGTCGACGAATTCCGCTCGGTCGCGGGCCGGCGTAGCGCGGCCGAGGCCGAGGAGGCCCGGAGGGCCTCGCGGAAGGCCTTCGGCCGCCTCCTCGCGATCGGCTCCGTCACCATCCTCCTCGGGATCCTCCTCGTCGCCCTGTACTACTTCGCCCTCGCCCTCCCGATCCGCCGCTACATCGGCGAGCTCGCCGGCCCCGAGCCAGGCGCCGGCATCCCCGAGCTCGAGCCCCGGGGGACCCTCGAGCTCATGGCCCTCGCCGTGGCCTTCAACGAGCGCCGCGCCGAGCGGCTCCGCTTCGAGGCGGCCCTGAGCGACTCGGAGCGGCGCTACCGGACCCACCTCGAGCTCATGCCCCTCGGCGCCGTCGAAGTCGACGCGCGGAACCGGATCAAGTCCTGGAACCCCGCAGCGGAGCGCATCTTCGGCTACCCGGAGTCCGAGGTCCTCGGCCGGAACCTCGTCGAGCTCATCGTGCCCGAGGATATCAAGCCGGAGATCGCCGGGCTGATCGACCGGCTCAACCAAGGCGAGACCATCAGCACCCACGTCAACCGCAACCTCCGCAAGGACGGGGCCGAGATCGTCTGCGAGTGGTACAACACCCCCCTCTTCGACTCCCGGGGCGCCTGGGTGGGCTGGGCCTCGATCGTCAAGGACATCACCGACCAGCGGAAGGAGGCCGAGCGGATCCTCTACCTCTCCCGCCACGACCCCCTCACCGGCCTGCTGAACCGCCGGAGCCTCGCGGAGAAGATCGAGGAGGAGGCGAGCCGCAGCGCCCGGACGGGGGAGCCCTACGCGCTCGCCATGCTCGACATCGACCATTTCAAGGATTTCAACGACCGCCACGGCCACGAGTGCGGCGACGTCGTGCTCAAGGCCGTGGCCGAGGCCATGCTCGCGACGGCCCGCTCCACGGACTCGGTCGGCCGCTGGGGAGGCGAGGAATTCCTCCTCCTCCTCCCGGCCACCGACGCCGCGGGGGGAGGCGAGCTCGCGGAGAAGATCCGCTCCAGGGTCGAGCGGGCCTCCGTGCCCTACGGCGGGGCCTCCTGCTCGGTGACGGTGACGGCGGGCGTCGCGGCCTGCGGCCGCGGCGATCCGGGGATAGACGGGGGCATCCGCCGGGCCGACGAGGCCCTCCTCGAGGGCAAGCGCCAGGGGCGCAACCGCGTGGTCGTAGCGGCGGAGGCCGGGAAGCGGCTATAGTCGGTCCATGGAAGTGATCCGCGCCTCGGTCCTCGGCTGCTGCATGGGCGTCCAGCGGGCCCTCGACCTCGCCCTCGAGACGGCGGCCGCGGAGTCGGCGGCCGGCCGCCCCGCCGGCGCCCCGGCGGTCTACAGCCTCGGCCCCCTCATCCACAACCCCCAGGCCGTGGCCGAGCTCGCTGCCCGGGGCATCCTTCCCCTCGGGCCCGAGGAGATCGACGAGCGGGTTCGCGGCGCCGCCGTCGTGATCCGGGCCCACGGGGTCCCGCCGGCCCTCCGGCGCCGCCTCGAGGCGGCCGGGGCCCGGGTCGTCGACGCCACCTGCCCCCGCGTCATCGCCAGCCAAAGGCGGGCCGCGGCCTTCGCCCGGGAGGGCCGGACCGTCCTCCTCGCGGGGGACCGTGACCACGCGGAGATCGCCGGCATAGCCGGCTGCGCGGCCGAGGCCGGCGGCGGCAGGGGCGCCTGCCTCGTCCTGGGCTCGGCGGAGGAGGCCGCGGCCATGCCCATCCCCGCGGGGCCGGCCGCGGTGATCGCCCAGACCACGATCAAGGCGGAGGAGTACCGGGCCATCTGCGACGCCCTCGCGGCCCGCCTCCCCGAGCTCGAGGTGGTCGACTCGATCTGCCCGGCCACCGAGGAGCGGCGGCTCGCCCTCGCCGAGCTGGCGGCCGGCTGCGAGGCCCTGGTCATCGTCGGGGGGCGGAACTCGGCGAACACGACGCGGCTCCTCCACAGCGCCCGCGCCCTGGGCAAGCCCGCGTGGCAGGTGGAGCGCGCCGCCGAGCTCCCCGCGGCGGCCTTCGGCTATTCCCGGGTGGGCCTCGCCGCCGGGGCCTCGACCCCCGAGTCCATCGTGGCGGCGGTGGAGGCGGCGCTCCGGGAGGGCCCGGCACAGGCGGCTGGCGCCGCGGGCTAGGACTCGGCCCCGGGCCCAGGCCCGGGGGCCGGCTCCGCGCGGGGTCCGGGGGCGCTCCGGGCGCGCTGGGAGAGGAAGCTGGCCGCGACGACCATGAGGGCCCCGACGAGCTGGCTCGCCCCGAGCCGCTCGCCGAAGACGAGGGCTCCCAGAAGGACGGCGATCAGCACCTCGGTATAGGCGAGGGCCCCGTACTGGAAGAGGGAGAGCCGCTTCATCGCGAAGAAGAAGAGCCCGAAGCCGACGAGGCCCACCGAGAAGCCGTACAGGAGGCCGAGGGCGAGGTCGATCGGGGGGGCCGAGCCGAGCTCGGCGACGAGGAAGGGGCAGAAGACGAGGGCCCCGACGGCGTTCTGGAAGTAGAGGGCGTCGGTCTCGTGGACGGTGGCGAGGGCCTTCTTGAACATGATGGAGGTCGTCGCGAAGAGGGCGGCCGAGGCTATCATGAGGAGGCTGCCCCGGAGGCCAGCGGCCTCGAGCGAGAGGCCGCGGCTGAGGTTCATGACGAGGACCCCGGCGAAGGAGAGGGCCACGAGGCCGGCTTGGGCGAGGCTCGGCTTCCGGCGCGCGCCGATCGAGTCGAGGATCAGGGCGAAGACCGGCCAGAGGTAGAGGAGGACGACGGCGTTCCCCACCGTGGTCAGCTTGTAGGCCGCGACGAAGAGGAGCATCCGGACGGCGTTGAGGCCCGAGGCCCCCCACAGGGCCCGGCGCTGGGCGGGCGGCCCGAGGACCCTCCGGCCCCGGATCATGACGGCGAGCATGAAGAGGAAGGGCACCCCCATCCGGAAGCCCGAGAGGGCGAGGCTCGAGAAGCCCACGCGCTTGATGTACAGCCCGCTCGAGGCCCCGAGGGAGGCCGCGACGAGGACGGCGAGCATGGGGACGATCTTGGGCAGGGCGCGGGGCGGGCTAGTCATGCGGCGTGCATCCTTGCGTAGGGGCTCTGGCCCGAGTATCCCATCCCCGGGCGTCGGGCATCAATGGCCGGGGCGGGCGGCGAGCTCGAGGCCGTACTCGGCCTCGAGCTCCCGGATCAGGGGCTCGGCGCCCCGGAAGAGCCGGCCGTCGATGCCGAGCTCCCGCGCGGCCTCGACGTTCTCGGCCAGGTCGTCCACGAAGAGGGCGCGCTCGGGGCCGCGGCCCTCGGCCTCGAGGATGGAGAGCCAGAACTCGGGACGGGGCTTGGACAGGCCCATGAGGTGCGACGCGTAGACCGCGTCGAAGCAGCCGTACTGGCCCTGCTCGAGGTGGTAGGCGTAGTGGACGTCGATGGTGTTCGTGCCGCAGACCACCCTGCCGCGGGAGCGGAGGGCCCGGGCGAGGGCGGCCATGGCCGGGTCGGCCCGGGGCGCGAAGAGGGTCGCCCAGTAGTTCTCGCGGGCGGCCAGGCCCGTCCTCGCCGAGAAGCGGCGCCAGAACTCCTCGGTGCCGAGGCGGCCCTCGGTGATCGCGTCGAAGTCCTCGCGCACGAGCCCGAGGAGCTCGGCCTCGCCGACGCCGAGGGCGGCGGCGGCCCGGGGGAGGACGGGGCAGGACTCGGCCATGACCCCGCCCATGTCGAAGATGAAGAGGTCGCGCATACCGGAGGACCATAGCCCGTACGGGCGCCGGGCATCAAGCGCCGCCCTCGCCCGCCCGCTTTACAGGCGCCCGCTCCCGCGCTAGGCTCGTCCCCATGGCTGGCGCGAAGATCATCGGCATCTGCGGGGGCTCGGGCTCGGGCAAGACCACCATCGTCCGGAAGATATCCGAGGTCGTCTCGGACTTCGTCTTCATCCCCCAGGACAACTACTACAAGTCGGCCGAGTACATCTCGAACTCCAACATCACGGCCTTCAACTTCGACCATCCCGACGCCTTCGACAACGAGCTCCTCGTCGCCCAGCTCGGTGCCCTCCGCCGCGGCGAGGCCATCGAGATGCCGACCTACGACTTCGTGCATCACCGCCGCACCGCGGAGACGGTCCGCGTCGAGCCGCGCAAGCTCGTCATCTTCGAGGGCATCATGGTCTTCGCCAACCGCGAGGTCCGCGAGCTCCTCGACCTCAAGATCTTCGTCGACACGCCCGACGACATCCGCTTCATCCGCCGCCTCGGCCGCGACATCAAGGAGCGGGGCCGCACCGTCGACTCGGTCATCGAGCAGTACCTCACGGTGGTCAGGCCCGGGCACTACGAGTTCATCGAGCCGACCAAGCGCTACGCCGACATCATCATCCCCGAGGGCGGGGCCAACGAGCGCGCCCTCACCGTCCTCTTGAGCTTCATCAACTCGGTCATCGCCGCCGTCTAGGGCGAGCCCGCGCCGCCCCGGGCCGCGGGGAGGGCAGCCTCCCTCGGCTCGGGCCGGCGCGATTTCGTTTGACTCCGCGCCCGACCCAGGCTACAAAGGAGGCCGTCTATCTCGGCGCCCCGGGGGCATCCCGCCCGCCCGGCCGCCGGAAGCGGGAGCGCAGCCCTCGATGACCTACACCAAAGAGCGTAGCTTACTGGAGGCGGGCTGCACGGCGGCGGCGGCGGCGGCCTTCCTGGCCGTCCCCTCCCTCGTCGACGCGGGCATCGCCTTCGCCCTCGCCGTGGGCCTCGCCGCCTTGGCCTTCCTCGCCCTCTTCGTGGTCAGGGTCGAGCTGGGCAAGGCCCTCGTCAGGGCGGCCTACCGCGCCCGCCTCGCCCGGCCCGAGACCCGCCTGGTCACCGCCTTCGCCGAGCGGGTCGGCGCCTCCTTCTCCATCCCCGACCTCGTCGAGGCCATCCGCGAGCTCCTCGAGAAGCCCGCCGACATGGGGGCGATCCTGGTGCGCTCCAACACCTGGGAAGTCCTCTACCAGAGCCCCGGGGCCGCGAGCTCCGACCCCGAGCTCCTGGGCGCCCTCGAGCGCAATTTCCGCGAGTGGTCGGAGGGCTTCTCCTTCTTCAACGACGAGCTCTCCCTCGCCTCCTCGAACGCCGACGCGCGGGGCTTCTTCGTCAACGCCAAGGGCTTCCACCTCTTCGTCCTCACGCGCCTGTGCCCCTTCATCGAGCTCGAGGCCTTCCGCTCCCTCTATGGCGAGCTGCGCATCTACTTCGACCGCGTCATCACGATCTCCGACCTCTTCGAGGTGGCCTCCCTGGCCCGGGAATGGGAGCTCATCGCGCAGACCCAGCGCTCCTTCCTCCCCCGCGCCCTGCCCGAGGTCGACAAGCTCGACCTCGCCGTCGCCTACCGCCCCCTGGTCAACGTCTCGGGCGACTACTACGACGTCATCCCGGTCGACGAGGCGCGGACCCTCCTCCTCGCCGGGGACGTCTCCGGCAAGGGGCTCGCGGCGGCCCTGATCATGGGCATCATCGTCAACACGGTCCGCGTCGCCAAGGACAAGGCCGACCTCGCGGCGATCGTGCGGAGCGTGGACCAGGCCGTGCGGGACATGGGCTTCGACGACAAGTACACGGTCCTCTTCCTCGGCCTGGTCGACACCCGCGAGCGCAAGGTCAGCTACGTCAACGCCGCGATGGCCGACCCCATCGTCGTGTCCCAGACCGCCCTCGGCCCGCGGGTGCGGCGGCTGGAGCCCACCATGGGCCTCGTGGGCCTCGTGCCCCTCGAGTCGGTGGAGGTCGAGGAGATGCCCCTGCGCACCGACGAGATACTCCTCCTGGCCTCCGACGGCGTGACCGAGGTCGACGACGCCGAGGGCCGGCGGCTCGGCGAGACCGAGCTCTTCGAGAAGGCCCTCGCCCGGGCCTCGAGCCTTGGGGCCGAGGACTTCGTGAGCAGCGTGACGGGCCTCCTGTACTCCTTCGTCGGTGACCGGCCCCTCAAGGACGACGTGACCATCCTCGCGGCAAAGGCGGGCAGGCTATGGGACTGACGATAATCGCCTTCCTCGCCTCCCCCCTCCTGGCCATCCTCGCCCTGCGGGCCCTGGGCGCCGCCCGGCGCGGCGCGGCGGCCCGCGGCCCCGGGGCCGGGGAAGGGTCCCGCGCGGTCGCCGCCGCCAACGCGGCCCTCGCGGCCTTCTCCCTCCTCCAAGGCCTCGCCTTCCTCCTGGTCATCGCGCGGGCCTCGGGCGACTGGCCCCTCCTCCTCGAGCGGGCCTCGGGGACGGCCCTCCTGGCCGCCTACCTCGCCCTCCTGTACTTCGCCCTGGTCTTCCCCGAGGCCCCGCCCGCCCCCTGGCGCCTCGCCGGCCTCGCGGCGGCGGCGGCGCTCGCCGCCCTCGGGGGCTGGCGCATCCTGGGCAGCCGGGACTACGCCGTCGCCCTCTACCTCTCCACGATCGGGGCGGCCCGCGTCGACGGCACGCGCTACCTCCTCATAGCCGGGGCCGAGGCCCTCATGGGCCTGGGAGCCGCGGCTGCCCTGGCGGCGCGCTCCTTCCTCGCCAAGGACCGCCTGTCGCGGCAGCGCTCCGCCGCGGCCGCGGCCGGCATCGCCCTCGGGACGGCGGCCCTGTGGCTCCTCTCCGGCGCCATGCCGATGCGCGCGGGCGTGCGGGCCACCTACGGCATCATGCCCCTCGGGGCCCTCGCCATGGGCGCGGTCGCCGCCTACGCCTCGGGCCTCGAGCGGGTCTTCGACTGGAAGGCGGTCGGCAGGGCCCTGGGCTCCTACGCCCTCCTCCTCGGCGCGGTCGGCCTGCCCGCGGGGCTGGCGGCCTGCTTCATGGGCCTGCTCTGGCCCGCCGCGCCCGGCCTCGCCGCCGCCGGGACCCTCGTCTCCTTCCTCATCGCCTACTTCGCCGCGCGCGGCCTCGCGGGCCGCTTCCTCGAGCGGGTCCGCGGCCGGGGCGACTACCGCGAGGAGCTCGAGAGCGAGCTCTCCCACGTGGAGCTCGCGGAGGGCCGCGAGGCGGTGCTCGAGCGGCTGCGCGGGCTTTTGTGCGCGCGGCTCGACTTCGCCGACTTCAGCGTCCTCGTCGAGGACGAGCGCGGCGCCCTCCGCGTCGCCTACTCGACGGGGCAGGCCCGGCCCGCCCTCGAGCGGGGCTCGGCCCTGTCCGCGGCACTCGAGTCGGCGGCTCCCCGCCTCCTTCTGCGCTCCGAGGCCCGCTACGACCCCGCCTACCAGGCGGTCCGCGGCGAGCTGGCCGCCCTCTTCGACGAGCTCAGGGCCGAGGCCCTGGTCTTCGCCCGCGAGGGCAGGCACGCGATAGGCGCCTTCGCCCTCGGCCCCCGCCTCACCGGCGAGGACTACAGCGCCTACGACCTCGAGACCCTCCGGGCCCTGTACGGCAAGCTCTTCGTCTTCGCCTACTACCTCAAGAACGTCGCCCGCCAGTCCCTCCTCCACACGGTCGACCGCGAGCTGGCCCTCTCCGACCAGGTCATCCACTTCGCCCTCGAGAAGGTGGACCGGGTGAGCGCCCCGGGCGTGGACGCGGCCTGGACCATGCGCTCGACGCGGCGGCTGGGCGGCGACTTCGTCGACTTCGTCCGCATGTCGGAGAGCCGCTGGTTCTTCGTCCTCGGCGACGTCTCGGGCAAGGGCCTGTCGGCCTCGATGAACATGCTGATCCTCAAGTCGACGATCCGCACCTTCCTCCGCGTCGAGCGCAACTTCACCGCCCTCGTGGCGAGGGTCAACGCCTTCATCAAGGAGAACCTCCCGCGGGGCACCTTCTTCGCGGGGACCTTCGGCTACTTCGACTTCGCCGAGGGGACCTTCTACTACCACAACTGCGGCCTCCCCGCCCTCCTCCTGTACTCCCCCGCCCTCGATACCTTCATCGAGGTCCAGGGCGAGGGCAAGGTCCTCGGCTTCGTGCGCGACATCGGCCCCTACCTCAAGCCGCGCAAGGTGAGCCTGCCCCCCGGCTCGGTCCTCGTGGCCGTCACGGACGGGGTCACCGACAGCGAGAGCCTCCGCGGCGACCGCTTCGGCAAGGACCGGCTCAAGCGCTCGGTGCGCGACCGCCTCGGCAGGAGCGCCCGGGATATAGCCGACGGAGTCGTCGAGGACCTGTACGCCTTCACCGACCGGCGCCAGGAGGACGACATCACCCTGCTCGCCATGAAGATCGGCACAAGGAGCGCTGAATGACGCAACTGGATATCGACGTGCGGCGCGAGGGCGGCGCGGATCTCATCCTCGTCTCCGGCCCGGTCAACAGCTACACCTTCTCGGAGTTCCAGGAGAAGGTGTACAAGTCGGTCCTCTCCTCGGACACCATCGTCGACATGTCGAAGGTGAGCACCCTCTCCTCGGCGGGCATCGGGGTCCTCATGGCGGCCCTCGACGAGGCCGAGGCCGCGGGGCACCGGCTGGCCATCTGCAGGCCCTCGGAGATCGTGTCCCTCGCCCTCGAGTCCACGGGCTTCCAGGAGCGCTTCCCGGTCATCGCCTCGCCCAAGGACTTCTGATGGCCGAGGCGAGGGCCGCGGCGGCCGGCGAGCCCCGCCCGGCCTCCGCGGCGGGGGCCTGCGCGGGCCCGGTTCCCCGCTCGCGCCCGGGCCGCCGGGAGGCCAGCCTGGAGCTCGGGGCCGAGCCTTCCTCGGTCCTCGAGCTCGAGCGCTTCGTCGAGGGGCTCGGCTTCCTCGCGCCCCGGGAGCGCGACCGCATGAAGCTCGCCGGCGACGAGATCCTGGACAACCTCGTCAAGCACGCCTCGCCGATAGAGGGCGGCAGGATCATCGCCCGGGCCGCCCGGCGCAGGGACGGCATCTTCCTCGGCTTCTACTTCCGCTCGGCCCGCTTCGCGGACTTCGCCTCGAGCTGCGGCGATCCCGAACCCCTCTTCGACCCGGAGTGGCGCCGCTGGCGGGGCATCGGCCTGCGCATGTGCCGGAACCTCTGCCGGGACATCTGCATGCGCTCGGGGCGCCGGCACGACCGCATCCTCCTCCGCTTCGACCCCGAGTCTGCAGGCTCTCGCGGCCAGCCCGAGCTCGGGTAAAAGCTTCCCAGGCCCCAGAAAGTCTTTCCCCTCCCCTCCCTCAGCCCCCTGCTCCTGACGCTAACAATTTTCGAGGCACCTGATCATTTCCATATACATGAACCACTTACACTTTAAACCAAGCCATCACCCCATTTGGCACGGCGATTGCTAATAACTAGACGTAGCGATCGAATCGAATCGCTGCGCCGGCCGCCGCAAGCAACCGGCAGCTCGATCTAGATAAGGAGACCAGGATGAAACGAATCGCCGTGATTTCGACCCTCGCCCTCGCGGCCTCGGTCGCGGTGCTCGCCCAGCCGATGGCAGGGCCCCGGATGGGCCTGCAGCGCCAGGCCGAGGCGCCCGTGAGCGCTACGATCGAAGGCAAGCTCGTCCTCGTCGACCAGCACCCCGCCGTCCAGGCCAAGGACAAGACCTACATCCTCCGCTGGCCCGGGTTCTACTTCCACGCCTACGTCGACGGCATCAAGGAGGGCAGCTCCATCAAGGCCGAGGGCTACCTTCTCCCGACCTTCCCCGGCCAGGACAAGCCCTTCTTCGACGTCGCCAAGGCCGTCGTCGGCTCCAAGACCTACGAGGACGATGACTTCGGCCCCGGCATGGGCATGATGGGCGGGCCCGGCATGGGCGGTCGCTGGGCCGACGATGCTCGCGGCCCCGCGATGGGCAGGGGCATGGCCCGGGTCGCTCCCAAGAGCGCGACCATCGAGGGCAAGCTCGCCATCGTCGAACAGTCCCCCGCCATCCAGGCCAAAGACAAGACCTACATCCTTCGCTGGCCCGAGTTCTTCTACCACCTCTACGCCGATGGCCTCAAGGAAGGGGCCCAGGCTAAGGTCGAGGGCTACGAGCTCTCCGCCCTCCCCGGCCAGGACAAGCCTTACTTCGTCGTGACCAAGGCGACCGTCGGCTCCAAGACCTACGAGGTCGAGCAGGCAGGCGGCTACGGCTACGGCCCCGGCTACGGTTACGGCTACGACAACGACGGCCGCGGCAGGGGCGGCATGGGCGGCCGCGGCGGCCGCTGGTAAGCTTCCCTATCCCTACGAGCCGAGGGGCCGTCCCGCGCGGGGCGGCCCCTCGCCGTTTCCGGCGGCGGGCTAGACCGGAGCGGCCTCGGCCTGGGCGGCCCCGGCGAGCTCCCCGGCCTCATCCTCGCCGAAGATCCGCTCCACGTCGAGGAGGATGATGAAGTCCTCGTCGCGCCGCGCCACGCCCTCGATGAAGGCGGCCGCCAGCCTCGTGCCGAAGCGCGGAGCCGGCTCGATGGAGCTGCCGGCTATCTCGAGGACCTCGTGGACCTCGTCCGCGAGGGCCCCGACCACGAGCCCGCCCTCAGCCGAGGGCAGCTCCATGACGACGACGCTCGAGGCCTCGCCCTCGGCCCGCCCGGCGAGGCCGAATTTCATGCGCAGGTCGACCACCGGGACGCTCGAGCCCCGGAGGTTGATGATGCCTTTCAGGTACTGGGCCGCCTTGGGCAGCCTCGTGATCCGCGAATAGCCAAGGACCTCGCGCACCCGGGACACGCGCACCGCGTAGAGCTCGCCGTCGAGGGTGAAGGTCAGGTAGTTGCCGGCGCTCGCCGCTTCGGACATGGGGCCCTCCTCAGAATTCCTCGAAGTCGGAATCGGCGACGCGGGAGGCTCCCCGATCGGCCTGGGGCTTCGCGAGGGCCAGGGAGCGCTTGGCGGGCCTGCCCTTGGCCTCGGCTTCGGCCTGGGGCTCCGGGAGGGCCTTGGCCCTCGCGCCGCGGCCCGGGGCCGCCTCGGGTCCCGCGGCCCGGGGCGCCGCGGCGCCGGCGCCGCCGATCTTGAAGAACTCTATGGCCGAGGCCAGCTGCTCGGACTGGCCGGAGAGCTCCTCGGACATGCTCGCCAGCTCCTCGCTCGCGCTCGCGTTCTGCTGCACGACGGAGTCGAACTGGATCATCGCCTTGTTGATCTGCTCGATGCCCGAGCCCTGCTCGCGCGAGGCGGCGGCGATCTCCTGCACGAGGCCCGCGGTCTTCTGCACGTCGGGCACGATCGCCTGCATGATCTCCCCGGCCCGCCGGGCCGTCTCCACCGTCTCCTTGGACAGGTTCGTGATCTCGCCGGCCGCGTTCTGCGAGCGCTCGGCGAGCTTGCGGACCTCGGAGGCCACGACGGCGAAGCCCTTGCCCGCCTCGCCCGCGCGGGCCGCCTCGATGGCGGCGTTGAGGGCGAGGAGGTTGGTCTGCCGGGCGATCTCCTCGATGATGCCGATCTTGCCGGCGATCTGGGTCATCGCGGCCACGGACTCCTCGACGGCCCTGCCGCCCTCCTCCGCGTCCTTCGCCGTCTTCACCGCCAGGCTCTCGGTCGCCAGGGCGTTGTCCGAGTTCTGCTTGACGGTGGCCGTCATCTCCTCGATCGAGCTCGAGATCTCCTCCGTGTTCGCCGCCTGCTCGGCCGCGCCTTGGCTCATCTGCTGGGCCGTCGAGCTGATCTGGACGCTCCCGTCCGAGACCTGGACCGAGGCGGCGAGGATGCCGGTCGCCACCTCCGTCAGGCTCTCCTGCATCTCCTTGAAGGCGGCGGCGAGCTCGCCCATCTCGTCCTTGCGCGCGAGCATGTCGTCCTGGACGAGCTTGGTCAGGTCCCCCTTGGCGATCGCCTTGGTGAAGGCGACGATGCGGCCCAGGGGCCGCGAGATGGAGCGGGTCAGGAGGACGGCGACGAGGATGGCGAGGAGGAGGCTGGCCCCCTCGACCCCGAGCATGACGGCGACGGCCCGCTTGCCGGTCGCGGCGTTTTCCTCGGCCGTCTCCTCGGCGAGCTGCACCTTCGTCACCACGATGCCGTCCACCGCGGCCTGGAGGGCGGCGGCGGCCGCGGCCCCCGGGCCGTTCATCAGCTCGAGGGCCTGGGCCCGCTTGCCCGCCTTGGCCAGGCGGACGAGCTCGTCGGCCACGGAGCGGTACTCGGCCAGGCTGGCCTCGTACTCGGCGAAGAGCTCCTTGCCCTTGGCCGAGACCAAGGTGGCCCCGAAGCTCCCCGTGGCCGAGTCGATCTGGGCGCGGAGCTTCGCGATCTCGGCCTGGGCCGCCTCGATGGCCTTGGGATCCTCCGTCGAGGCGACGTTCCGCACGTAGATGCGGACCCGCTGGAAATTGGCGGCTATCGTGATGAGGTCCGCCAGGGGCAGGGCCATCTTCTCGTAGAGGTAGCGGTCGTCCGCCACGATGTGGTTGATCTGGACGATGCCGACGCTGCCGATGACGCCGCTGAGCGCCACGAGCAGGACAAAGGCGGCGGTCAGTTTCAGGCCGATGGAAATCCTCATGAGCCCACCTCCGGGCCCGATCCGCAAGCTCCTCGCCTCGCCGGCCCCGACGGGGGCCTCGGCGTCCCGAGCTAAACGACGGTTTTTACTCTGTGGGGGATCGGGTACCTCATTCTAAACCAGGGAGGGGGAGGCGCTAGTCCGACTTTGGGACCTCGGCCTAGTACCAAAGTACTAGGCCTTCGGCGTATCAGCGGAGATCTATGCGGAGCGCCATGACCTCGCGCATGAAGGACATGCGGGAGGAGACGTCGAGCTTGCGGAAGAGCGAGCCGAGGTGGTTCTTCACCGTGGACTCGGCGATGCCCAGGCGGTAGGCGATGGCCTTGGAGGAGGCGCCTTCGGCGACGAGGCGGGCCACCTCGACCTGGCGCGGGCTGAAGCCGAGGGAGGAGAGGCTCTGGGCCCGCGGCCGCCGCGGGTAGCTCGCGGCGAGCTCGCTGAGCTGGGAGCCGAGCTCGGCTATCTTGCCCACGAGGAGGGCGAGCTCGGCCTCCCGCTCCTCCTCGGCCGAGCGGTCGAAGAGCATGACGATGACGCGCGCCAGGAGGCCGTCGCGCCGGAAGATGGGCAGGGCGACGCAGTCGCAGGCGAGGGGCGGGCCCTCGCGGCGCGCGAAGCGGAGCCGCTCCTTGAAGATGTCCGTGCGGGCGTAGGCCGCGTCGGCCCGCTCCATGACCGCCCCGCCCGACTCCCTCCCCTCCCCGGAGACGATCTCGGTGAGGCGGCGCCCCGCGAGCTCGGCTCGGGAGAAGCCGAGGGCGGCCAGGGCCGCGTCGTTGCAGTCGACGATGGCGCGCGTTCGCCCCTCGACGAGGAAGAGGGGATCCGAGAAGCCCCGGAGCATGCGCTCCGAGAAGCCCCCGAGCTCCCCCATCCCTGCCTCGCCCTCGGCTCGCCGTGCCACCGCGAGGAAGCCGTGGGACTCCCCCTCGGGACCGCGGAGCGGGCTCAGGCTATAGGCGAGTCGGAGGGGGCTGCCGGCCCTGGTGACGATGTCGGCCTCGCCGGAGCGCCTTGACTCCTTGGCCGCCTCCGCGGCGGCGTCGAGGGCCGCGGCCGAGGCGAGGAACTGCCGCAGGGGCCGGGCGAGGAGCTCGCGCTCGGTGTAGCCGAGGCAGATGGAGGCGTAGCGGTTGGCCTTGACGATGCGGAGCGCGGGGTCCAGGACGAGGACGAGCTCGCCCACGCAATCCATGAGCTCGAGGAGGAGGGCGCTCTGCGAGGCGAGGGACTCGGCGACGCGGCGCGGATAGCGGCGCGCGGCCGCCGCGAGGTTCTCGCGATGGGGCCCGAGGCCCCTGCCATCCTTTCGGTCCACGGCGCAGTATACCAGCTCGCGCCCGCGCCGTCTCGATCCGGGGGCCTTAGGCCTCGGCGAGAAGGCGGCGGCACTCGGCCACGAGGCGGCCGGGGTCCCAGGGCTTGCGCATGAAGACGTCGAGGGCCCCCGAGGATTTCAGGCGGTCGAGCTGGTCCTCGTCGGTCTGGCCGGAGACCATGATGGTGCGGACCTCGGGATGGAGCTCGCGGACTCGCATGAGGAACTCGTCGCCCCGCATGCCGGGCATGAGCCAGTCCGATATGACCAGGACGATCCTGACCCCGTCGGCCGCGAGCTCGTCGAAGACCTCGAGGCCCTCGGCGGCGCTGGCCGCGATCTCGTAGCGATAGCCGCTCCCGAGCTCGGAGCGGAGCTCCTGCCTGAGGGCGAGGAGGATGATGGCCTCGTCGTCGACGAGGAGGATGGCTCGGTCGGCGCTCAAGGCTCGGCTCCCCCTTGCCGCATCGCGGCGGGCAGGCTGACCGTGAAGACGGTGCGGCCCGGGCGGCTCGCGAATGATATATCTCCCCCGTTCTCGCGCGCAAGCCGCCGCGCGATGTCCAGGCCCAGGCCCGTGCCCTCGCCGGGGGCCTTGGTCGTGAAGAAGGGCTCGAAGATGCGGCCCTGGATCTCCGGGGGGATGCCGGGGCCCGAGTCGGCGATCGACAGCTCCACGAAGCCGCCCTCCGCCCGGGCCGAGATCTCGATGGAGCCCGTGTCGCCCATGGCCTGGATGGCGTTGTTGAGGATATTGAACCAGACGCGGCCGAGGGCCTCGCGCCGGCCGAAGACCTCGAGGCCCTCCGGGACCGCGAGCTCGATCGCGATGCCGCGCTTGGTCCGGTTGTAGTACAGGTCGAGGATGAGGCGGAGCTCGGGGGCGAGGCGGAAGGCCACGGGGTACTCGTCATCGCCTCCCCGGGCGTAGGTGCGGAGGGCCGAGACGACGCGGACGGCCTTGCCGACGGCGTCTTCGGCGACCAGCGCCGCGCGGTAGGAGCCGAGGGCGCCGCGGAGGAGGGCGAGGAGGTCGGGGCCGCGGGCCCCGGCGAGGAGGGGGCCGGCCTTCCCGGCGAGGTCGGCGGCGCCGAGCTCGACGAGGTCCTCGGCCACGGCCTCGGGCTCCGCGACGCCCGCCTCGCGGAGCCGCTCGGCCGCCTCGCGGCGGGCGGCCCGCTCGGAGGCCGGGTCGGCGAGGATGCCCCCCTTGGCCTGGGCGGCCCGCGAGCGGGCCTCGCGGACGAAGGAGAGCTCCTCGGGGCCGAGGCGCGAGGCGGCCAGGGCGAGCTCCTCGAGCCCCGCGCCCAGGTGCTTGAGCTCGAGCCGGGAGGAGGAGGCGATGGCGGCCAGGGGCGTGTTGAGCTCGTGGGCTATGCCCGCGATGAGGCGGCCGAGGGCGGCGAGCTTCTCCGAGACGAGGATGGCGCCCTGGGCGGCCTTGAGCTCCTCCATGGCCTTGGAGAGGCCCGCGTTGACCGCCTGGAGCTCGAGGTTCGTGTGGGCGAGGTCCTCGGTGCGCTCGGCCACCTTGCGCTCGAGCTCGGCGTTGAGCCGCTTGAGCTCGTCCTCCGCCCGCTTGAGCTCGGTGATGTCCATGACGATGGCGACGTAGCAGTCCTCGCCGCGATAGGCGATGCTCCGCACATAGACGGCTTGGTGCCGCAGCTCGCCGTCCCGGCGGACCTCGTGCTGGTAGCCGTCGAGCCGCCCCCCCTCGTGGAGGAGGGCGGACATGCGCTCCCGCTCGGAGCTGGGCTCGAGGCGGGCGACCTCATCGTAGCCCCGCCCGACGACCTCCGAGGGATCGGCGTAGCCGTTGGCCTCGAGGAAGGCCGCGTTGACGTAGAGGTAGACCCCGTCGGACTTGCGCTGGATGACGATGGAATAAGGCGCCGCCTCGACGACCGCCCGCAGGGCCTCCTCGCCCTTGGCGGCCTCCTCCCGGGCGCGCTTGCGCTCCTCGGCCTGGTAGGCCAGGGAGACGGCGGTGGCCATCAGGGTGGCGAGGCGCTCGTCGGCGGAGCTCCATTCCCGCACGGCCCCGACCGACTCGAGGCTGATGACCCCGCGGAAGGCGAGCCCGAGCCGCACCGGGGCGTCGAGGAGGGAGACGACGCCATGGGCGTCGGAGTAGGCGGTGGGCATGCCCTTGGTCAGGGGATCCGCGGCTACGTCCCGGACGGCGACGATCTCGCCGCGGCGATGGGCGGCCGTGTAGGCGGGGAAGTCGGCCGAGCGGATCTCCTCGCCCGAGGAATGGGAGGCGAGCTCGAGGTCGAAGAGGTCGACGCAGCGGAGGGCCGAGTCGTCCTCGGAGTAGAACCAGAGGCCGGCCCTCCGCGTCCGCGACAGGCGGGCCGCGAGCTCGGTGACGCTCCTGACCGCCTCGCCGAAATCCCCGGCGAGGAGGGGGCCGTGGAAGAGGAGGTCGAGGAGGCCATCGTTCTGCTCGCGGAGGCTCCGCTCCCGCTCCCGCGCCTCCTCCTCGGCCGCGCGGAGGAGGGCCGCGGAGCGCTTGGGCTCGGTGAGGTCGAAGTAGATGGCGATGCTGCCCGCGTAGCGGCCCTGGGCGTCCTTGAAGGGCGAGCCGGCGGCGATCACCTCGCGCCTGCTGCCGTCCCTCGCGAGGAGGCAGGCCTCGTAGGTGGAGGGCCGGCCCTCGCGGCGCTTCGCGTTCTCGGCCACGACCCGCTCGAGGCACTCGGGGGCGATGAACTCGCGGAAGTGCCGGCCCGCGGCCTCCTCGCCCTCGGCGAGGCCGAAGAAGCGCCGCATCGCCGGGTTGACGTAGACCGTCCTGCCCTCGGCGTCGATCTGCCAGATGCCCGCGGGGGAGACCTCGGAGAGGGCCCGGTAGCGCGCGACGCTCTCCGCGAGCTCGGCCTCGGCCCGCTTGCGCCCGCTGACGTCCACGAAGCTCGCGAGGAGGTAGCCCTCCACGAGGCTGGCGCCGATGAGGTAGATCCCGACGCTCCCGTCCTTCCGGGTCACCAGGTGCTCCCCGGCCTCGACCTCCCGCCCGCTCGCGCGGGCCTCGGCGATGGCCGCGTTCCAGGCCTCCCGGGAGGCGGCGCGATAGGCGGGATCGGGATAGGCGAGCTCCCTCCAGCGCTCGACCGTCGGGATGTCGGACAGGCCGTAGCCGAGCTCCCGCACGAAGCGCCGGTTCAGGACCTCGACCCTCCCCTCGGGGTCGACCGAGGCAAGGGGCACGGGGGCGCGGTCGAAGAAGGCTGCGCGGCGGGCTTCGTCCGCGGGGGAGGCGGGCTCCGCGGCCCCTCGCGTTCCCTGGGTCGGGCTGGTATCGGGCACGAGTATAGTATTCGCGGCGAGGACCCCGCCTGTCAAAGGGGCGGCTTCTGCGCCCGTCGCCCGGCCCGCGGCCCGCCGGCCTTTGCGCTTCCCCCTTCCCCCGTGCTAGACTGGCCCCATGGACGAGAGAACCCTGAAGCTGGCGCGGCGCGCCCAGGTCAACGAGGTCACCGAGAAGCTGGTCTACGAGCGGCTCGCCGCCCGCTGCAAGGATGCCAAGAACGCCGAGGTCCTGCGCTCCATAGCCCAGGCCGAGGGGGCCCACGCCGACTTCTGGAAGGGCCACACGGGGATCGAGGCGCGGCCGAACCGCCTCGCCGCGGCCGTGAGCCTGCTCCGGGCCCGCTTCCTCGGCCTCACCTTCGCCCTCAAGCTCATGGAGCGCCGGGAGGACCTCGCGACCAGGTTCTACGGCGAGCTCGCCCAGGAGATCCCCGGCCTCGCCAAGATCGCCGCCGATGAGGACGAGCACGAGCGGCAGCTCCTGGCCATGCTCGACGAGGAGCGGCTGCGCTACGTCGGCTCCATCGTCCTCGGGCTCAACGACGCCCTCGTCGAGCTGACCGGCGCCCTGGCCGGCTTCACCCTCGCGTTGGGCGACACCAAGATCATCACCCTGGCCGGCCTCGTCACGGGCATCTCGGCCGCCTTCTCGATGGCCGCCTCCGACTACCTCTCGTCCAAGGCCGACGGCGACGAGCTCGCGGGGAAGTCCGCCGTCTACACCGGCGTCGCCTACCTCGTCACCGTCGTTCTCATGATCCTGCCCTTCCTCCTCTCTGGCTCGAAGTTCCTCGCCCTCGGCCTCACCCTGGCGATCGTCGTCTCGATCATCGCGGGCTTCAACTACTACATCTCCGTGGCCAAGGAGCTCGACTTCAGGCGCCGCTTCCTCGAGATGACCTTCATCAGCCTCGGCGTGGCGGCCTTCTCCTTCCTCGTCGGCTACGTCCTCAAGGGCGTCCTGGGGGTGGATGCCTGAGGTCGCCCGGGCCTCGCCTGGGCATTTGACAGCCACTCCGGCCTCAGCTACACTCCAGGACGGACGCGGGAGCCCGCGCCCGAAGGTAAAGACGCTCCTCCCCGCCCCGCACCCTCCTTCGTAACCCTTGCCCGCGGCACGCCCGCGCCAAGCCTCGCCAAGGAGCCCCCATGAACAACCTGAAGATCGGCCTCCGCCTCGCGATCGCCTTCGCCCTCCTCCTCGCCTTCCTGGTCCTCATCGTCGCCACGGCGCTCTCCTCCATGTCCTCGATCCAGGAGAAGCTCGACCGGATCGTGCGGGTCAACATGGGCCGCCTCGACCGGGCCGCCGGCATGTCGACCGACATCAGGGAGTCGGCCATCTCCATCAGGAACATCCTCTTCGAGGAGAGCGGCGAGGCCCGGGCCGAGCAGGCCAAGCGGGTGGCCGAGCGCCGGGAGAGCTACGACCGCCTCCTCGCCCAGGTCGAGGAGCTCACGCCCAAGGACGACGTCAAGGCCCGGGGGATGATCGAGGCGATCCGCTCCGGGCAGGCGGCGTGCCGGGCCATCAACGACCGGGTCATCGCGCTGGCCCTCGAGGGGAAGGCCCGGGAGGCCATAGCCCTCCTCAACGCCGAGTCCCGCCCGGCGACGCGCTCCTGGCTCGACGCGATCGACCTCCTCATAGCCTACCAGCGGGAGCGGGCCGCCTTCCGCAACGCCGAGGCCGTGGACAACTACGGCAGGGCCCTGGCGGCCATGCTCGCCACGGGAGGGGTCGCTGCACTCGCCTCGATCCTCCTCGCCCTCTTCATCACCCTCGGCATCACGAGGCCCCTGGCCTCCTGCGTCTCCGTCCTCGACGCCGTGGCGCGGGGCGACCTGACGGTCGCGGTGCCCCGGGGCGGGAGGGACGAGACCGGCCGCCTCCTGGCCGCGGCCCAGGCCACCATAGCCTCCCTCGGCAAGGTCCTCGGCGACGTCAAGGGCGCCGTGGGCAACGTCAGCGTGGGCGCCCAGCAGATGAGCGAGTCGGCCCAGGCCCTCTCCTCGGGAGCCTCCGAGCAGGCCGCCGCGGGCGAGCAGGTCTCCGCCTCCATGGAGCAGATGACCGCGGCCATCCGCCAGAACGCCGAGAACGCCCAGGCCACGAGCGGCCTGGCCGGCAGGGCGGCGAGCTCGGCCAAGCAGGGGGTCGCCTCCGTGCGCGAGACCGTCCAGGCCATGCGCGAGATCGTCGCCAAGGTCTCCATCATCGAGGAGATAGCCCGCCAGACCAACCTCCTCGCCCTGAACGCGGCGATCGAGGCGGCGAGGGCCGGCGAGTCGGGCAAGGGCTTCGCCGTCGTCGCCCTCGAGGTGCGCAAGCTCGCGGAGCGGAGCCAGAGCTCGGCCTCGGAGATCGCCGAGCTGTCCAAGCGGAGCGTCGACGTCGCCGAGCGCACGGGCGTCCTGTTCGAGGAGCTCGGCCCCGAGATCGAGAAGACCGCCGAGCTCGTCAACGAGATCACCGCGACCACGAGGGAGCAGGAGACGGGGATCGACCAGATCACGAAGGCCGTCGCCCAGCTCGAGACGGTCATCCAGCAGAACGCCTCCCAGGCCGAGGAGCTCGCCGCCTCCTCGGAGGAGCTCGCCGCCCAGTCCGGCGTCCTCGACGACTCGATAGCCTTCTTCCGGACCGAGGGGAAGGAGCTCGCCCTCACGGCTCCCCCGGCCGCTTGACGGGGGCGCGGCGGGTAGGACTACGCCGCCCTCTCGATGCGGCGCGTCGCGGCCGCCGCCGGCATCTCGCAGGCGGCCATCTACCGCCACTTCGCGGACAAGGCCGAGCTCGTCGGCCGCCTGGTCTCCGAGGGCTACGGCGGGCTGGCCGAGCGGATCGAGGAGCTCGCCTCCTCGGGGGGCGACCCGGCGGAGATACTCGCCTCGACCTTCGAAGGCTACCTGGAGTTCGCCGCCGGGAGGCCGACCCTGTTCAAGGCCCTCCTCCTCCAGGATATCGGCCCCGCGGGCTCGGCCGTCGAGGCCTTCGCTCCCGGGGTTTCCCGGCGGCGGAGGACCTTCGAGCTCCTGACCGCCCTCCTGCGCAGGGGCATGGATGAGGGGCTATTCTCCGAGGCCGATCCCGAGCTGACGGCCCAGGCGGTCTGGGCGGCCCTCTTCGGCCTGGCCTCCCGCCTCGTCATCGAGGGCGTCCCGGCCCGGCGCGGGGCCGCCCTCGCGAAGCGGCAGATCGAGATCATACTCCGCGGCCTCGCGGCCCGGCCGCGGCGGCAGGCGAGCGGCCGCGGCCCTGGCGGGGCTCCTCTCGACCGGGAGGGGCGGCGCCCCGGAAAGCGTCGTCAGCTCCCGGGGGCAAGCGGTCCGCCTCGACGGCCGCGGCGTCTACCGCTGCGAGTCGGCATCCGCCGCCGCGCAGGAGCGGGCCCAGGACCTCGTGACCCTCGCCTTCGCCCTCCCCCTCCTCGCGGTGGCCTGGGCTACTTCCTCTACTGCTACGGGATGCTGGCGGTCGGCGCCGCCTACAACGAGCTCTTCCTCCTCTACGTCGCCCTCTTCGCGGCCTCGCTCTGGGGCTTCGCCCTGGCCCTGGGATCCGTGGACGCGGAGGAGCTGGCCGGGCGCTGCGCCGCCTCCTACCCGCGCCGCTCCGCGATGGCCCTCTGCCTGGCCATCGGCCTCTTCCTCGGCCTCCCTTGGGTCGCGCGGATCGCCCGGGCCGGCATCGGCCCCGCCGCGGCCGCGATGGGCGTCAACATGATGCGGTCCGGCGTTGCGGGGCCGGAGATGCTGCCGCTGCTCGCGGGCTTCCTCGCCCTCGCGCTCGGCGCCTGCGCGGTCGGCTTGCGCGCGGCGAGGAGCGCGGGCCTCTCGCCCGAGGCCATCAAGGCCGCGTAACGCGTCCGTCGGCAAGGAGGAAGCCATGGGTCGAGTCGATCCATCGCCGCCGCCGAGGCCCACGCGGGAGCGGTCGTCGCCAGGCAGAGCCTCGCGGTCGACCTCGTGCCCGGCGCGACCTACTCGAGCAAGCGCATCCTCAAGGCCGCCGAGCTCGCCCTGGCCAAGGCCATGGAGTAAGCGGGGGGAGGCGGGGCCACCGGCCCGGCCCGCTTCCCGTCACAGGGGCATGCGGAGCTCGAAGCGGGTGCCTGAGCCGCTGTCGACGGAGAACGCGGCGTCGAGCTGGGCGGCGAGGGAGCGCACCAGGGTCAGGCCGAAGCCCTCCTGGCCGCCCTGGCCCGGCGGCATCCCCGCGCCGTCGTCGCGGACGGCGAGGACCAGGGCCTCCCCCTCCTGGGCTAGGCTCACCTCGATCCGGCCCCTACGCCCTCCGGGGAAGGCGTACTTGACGGCGTCGGTGACCAGCTCGTTGACGACGAGGCCTATCGGGATGGCCCGCTTCACGTCGAGCCTCAAGTCATCGACGCGATGCGCGACCTCGATGCCCTTGGCGTCGGCCCCGAGCCCCGAGGCCGCGAGGTCCACGACCCCGCCGATATAGCCCGCGAGACCGATCTCCCGTATCTCGCCCGAATGGAAGAGCACGTCGTACAGCGAGGCGAGCGCCGCGATCCGGGCCTCCAGCTTCCCGAGGGCCAGCCTCGCCTCGGGGGAGGGGCTTAGCGAGGCCTCGATGCGGGCTATGCTCGAGATGAGGGCCAGGTTGTTCTTGACCCGGTGCTGCAGCTCGCGCAGGAGGACCATCCTCTCCTCGGAGACCCGCCGCTCCCGCTCCTCGGAAAGCTTGCGCTCGGCGACCTCCTCGCACAGGCCCTCGTTGCTCGCGGCCAGCTCCTCGTTCCGGAGGGAGAGCGCGGCGTTCGCGGCCTCGAGCCGCTCCGTGAGGGAGGCGATGAAGCTGAGGAGCTGGCTCGTCGTCCGCTCGTGCCGCCCTCCGCCCGAGCGCGAGGGCGGGGGCCCGGCCGCGCCGCCGCCAGGGGAGGGCGGCCCCTCGCGCAGCCCGACCGCGACCTCGCTCGAGTTGAGCAGCCAGTCCGCGCCGCAGACCTCCCCCGAGGTGAAGAAGCCCGCGGCGGGGGCGAGGGCCTGGAAGGGCGCCGTCTCCGACTCGATCGCCGACTGCAGCGTGTAGAGGCGGCAGACGCAGGAGTAGAGGAGGATGGCCTGGGGGCCGAAGCCGCGCAGCTTCCCGAGGGCCCGCTCGACGCTCTCCGCTTGGGCCTTCAGGTCGAGGAAGCCCAGGCGGGCGGCCTCCCCGCGGCGGATCTCCGCCCCGAGCGCGACGCTCCCGTCGGGCCCGACGGAGACGGGATTGCGCGCGACGGTCTCGCCGCCCCGCTCGACGAGGAGGGGGAATTCGAGGAGCCGGAGGTCCTCGCGATCCGCGATGCCGAGGTTCTCGCGGTAGTGCTCGAAGGCCGGGCGCCCGTCGATCAGGCCGACGCGATTCCGCTCCGTCATGGTCAAGTCGAGGGCCGGGCCGAGGGGGCGCCAGTCGAAGATGCAGGCTGCCTCGACGGCGAGCTCCTCGCCGCAGAGGGCCACGGCGACGACGGCCCGCTCAGAGAGCGGCCCCCCGCCCAGGACGCCCGACTCGCCCTCCGCGAGGCGCGCCGCCCCGCCCCCGAAGAGGAGGGGCGGCCCCCCGCGGGAGCGCAGGCCGCGGAGCAAGGCGGCGGAGTCGACATCCTCGGGGGAGAGGAGGAGGAGGGCTGCCTTGAGCTCGGGGCAGGAGGCGAGGTCGGCGGCCAGGGCCGCGCCGGCCTCCTCCTCGGAGCCGGGAGCCGCCTCCCGGCGGAAGAGCCGGAGCTTCGCGGCCGCGAAGCAGGTCAGGCAGAGCGCCGCCCCCTCGGCGGCTACGGAGCCCTCGGAGATCAGGGCCGTCGCCGAGGCGCCGATGAGGAGGGCGCCCGGGAAGCGCCGCAGGATCTCCGCGCAGAGGGCCTCCAAGGCATCGGCCCCGAGCCCGTTCCAGTAGAGCTGGGCGAGGATGCCGCTCGCCGCGTCGAGGGAGGGGGCCAGGGAGGGGTCGGAGAGGAGGGCGGCCACGTCCTCGGGAATCGCGACGCGGCGTGAGACCTGCAGCATGCTCGGTGGGCTCCTTGCTTCGAGGTCAATGATAGGCCGGATCGGCCTCGGGAGCAAAGGGCGCGGCCGCGCCGGGGCCCTACTCGGCCAGGGCCGCCGCCAGCCCCACCTCCACCATGGCGCCGAAGCTCTTCTCGCGCTCTGCCGCCGTGGTCTCCTCGCGGGTGACGAGGTGGTCGCTCACCGTCAGGATGGACAGGGCCTCGACGTCGTACTTGGCGGCGAGGGTGTAGAGCTCGGCGGTCTCCATCTCGACCCCGATGACGCCGAAGCGGGCCCAGAGCTTCCACTGGTCGGGATCCTCGGTGTAGAAGGAGTCCGACGAGACCACCTTGCCGACGCTGACGGGGAGCTTGGCCGCGACGGCCGCGTCGTAGGCGGCCTTGAGGAGGCGGAAGGAGGGGGCGCTCGCGTAGTCCATGCCCCTGAACCGAACCTTGTTGACCGCCGAGTCCGTCGAGGCGGAGATGGCTATGATGAGGTCGCGGACCTTGATCTCGGCGCGCAGCGAGCCGCAGGTGCCGACGCGCACCAGGCGCTTGCAGCCGTACTCGCGGATGAGCTCGTTGACGTAGATCGAATGGCTGGGCATGCCCATGCCCGTGCCCATGACGGATACCCGCCGGCCCTTGTAGAGCCCCGTGTAGCCGAACATATTCCGCACCTCGTTGAAGCGCTCCGGCTTCTCGAGGTAGTTCTCCGCGATGAATTTGGCCCTAAGCGGGTCGCCGGGGAGGAGGATGCCCTCCGCTATCTGTCCCTTGGCAGCTGCGATATGCGTGCTCATGGTACCTTCCCTCGCCGCACGTATCGTGGGCGCCCTAAAGCTTACTCCCGCGGGGCGGCCGCGGCAAGGGCGGCGCCTCGCCGCGGGGCGAGCCGGGCGCGGCCCCGCTATAGGCTCCCGGCCCCGAACCATGCTATCCTGGAGCCTGGAGCCCCCATGGAAAGCTACGCCATCCTCTACGAAGACGACGAGATCCTCATCGCCAACAAGCTCGCGCCCATTCCCGTCCAGCCCGAGAAGTCGGGGGACGCCTCCCTGCAGGAGCTCCTCAAGCGGGAGCTCGCGGCCAGGGCGGCCGGACCGGGCGGCGCGGGGCCGGCAGAAGGGAAAGAATCCGCGTTAGGCGACGGAGACAGCGCCGCGGCCGGCCCCTTCCTCGAGGCCGCCCACCGGATCGACCGGAGGGCCTCGGGGGCCGTCGCCTTCGCGAAGACGAGCAAGGCCCTCTCGACCATCGAGGCGGCCTTCCGCGACCACCGCGTAGCCAAGGAGTACCTCGCCTGCGTCGAGCGGGAGCCCGTCCCCCCCGAGGGCAAGCTCGAGCACCGCCTGGTCTGGGACAAGCGGCGAAACGTCGTGCGGGCCGCCCCCCTCGAGGCGGGCGAGGCCGAGCTCTCCCGCAGGGACGCCGAGGCCAGGGGAGGCTCGAAGGCGAGGCTGCGGGCCACGCCCGACAAGGCCGTCCTCGAGTACCGGCTCGCGGGCAGGTCGGAGCGCTACTTCTTCGTGTCGGCCCGCCTGGTCACGGGGCGGCACCACCAGATCCGCGCCCAGTTCTCCGCCGCGGGCTTCCCGATCCGCGGCGACCTCAAGTACGGGGCCAGGCGGAGCGCCCCGAACGGCCTGATCATGCTCCACGCCCGCCGCCTCGTCATCCCCCAGCCGAGGACGGGAGAGACGATCGAGGTGGTCGCCCCCTTCCCCCCCTCCGAGCCCCTCTGGGCCGCCTACTCCGAGAAGGCCCCCGAGTAGGAGCCGGCGGCCTTCAGTCCGGCCCGAGGTAGAGCCGGGCGAGGAGGGGGGTGATCCCCCGCTCCTCGCCGAGGACGAGGTCGAGGATGGCGAGGGCCTCGAGGCTCGGCCCCCCGGGGAAGGCCGCGGCGAAGTTCATGACGAGCCCCTCGCCGAGGGGCTCGACCGAATCGGCGCGGAACTTGACCGAGCCCTCGAGGTCGAAGAACGAGCACTCGAGGTCCGAGGCCCCCGAGGGATCCTCGCCGGGGCGCTCGAGGTAGCGCCGAGGCCGGGGCCAGTCCCCCTCGAAGCGGCCCTTCGCCCCCGCATCCATCGTATCGGAGAGGAGCGATCCGGAGCGGCTCCACTCCTCGACGCGGATCCGCTCGCCGTTGCGGCGCTCGATCCTGAGCCTTCCCGGCTCTGGCGCCGAATACGAGACGGAAAAGCCCTTCCCCCTCGCGACGAGGGCCCCTCCCTCGGGCCGGATATCGCAGTCCGAGCCCCCTCCCCCCGCGAAGCTCGAGCGCAGCGCGACCGTATCGTTCGTGTGCAGGAAGTCGAAGGCGTCGACGAGGGTCTCGCCGTCCTGGAGGAGCTTGGCGGCGGAGCCCTGCCTGATGGTCCCGCTCAGGTTCAGGCGGAAGCGGAAGACCTCGGTGTCGTAGCCGTGGGTCGAGAGATAGGCGTGGTGGCCGTGCTTGTAGGCGACGAGGAAGTCGTCCTTCCCGAGCTCGATCGCGGGGATCGTCAGCGCCTCGCCGATCGAGGGCGCCTCGGCCTGCCGCGGGGCGGCGGGCGCGGCCGCGGCCTCCCTCCCCCCGGGCGGGGGGAGGGCCGCCGAGCTCCCGCGATCCGCCTTCGAGCAGGAGCAGAGGGCCGCGGCGAAGGCCGCGGCCAGGGCGAGATCGACGATTCCCATCCACTTCTTCTTCATGGCACCCCTCTTTCGGAGCGAAGGGGAAAGCCGGCGGGGCGAGGCCCCGCCGGCGGCCCGCTAGCGTTCCCGTTCCCGCTCGACCTTCAGGGTCTGGCGGCCCGCGCCCCACTGCTCTATGTCCCGCCGGAGGGTCCCGGCGAGCCGACGGTTGTCCTGCTCCTTGACGACGATGCAGCCCCAGGACCTCGACTCATTGAATGGCCTGGAGTTCGAGTGGATGGCGTAGCCGCGGTCCTTGCGGCGGCCGACCGAGGCTCCCGAGGCGTCGAAGGCCTCGACCTCGCCGACCGCGTCGGTGTCCACGATGTTCGGCCCGTAAGCGTCCTTGCGCTCCCTGACCCCGGTGACCTTCCAGCTGCCTTCGGGGAACTTCTCCGGCTTGGTCTTGAGCTTGCCGCCGTCGGATCCGTCGGCGGGCATATAATCGGCCTGCTTGGTGTCGGCGACCCGGTTGTGGGCCTCGATCTCGTAGCTCCGCTCGCTCCCGGCCTTCTTGTGCCCGGTCCTCCGGTCCTTCTGGGCGCTCACCTCGACCCTGAGGCTGTTGCGCTCGGCGTTGAGCGTCATCTTGACGTCCCCGCCCGCGATCTGCGCGGCCTCCGCCGCCCCGAGCGGCAGGCCCGAAAGCCCGGCGAAGGGATCGCCGAGGCCCGAGGCCGACGCGGTGACCGCCGCGGCCATAAGGGCCGCGGCGCAGACGAGCATGCTTCTCATCGTTCTGCCTCCTTGCCTACCTCACGCGCGCGGCGAGGCGGGGCGATTGAGGCCGCGGGGAAAAATCAGAAGACCGGGGGAAGGGAGGCGAGCGCGGCGGCGGGCTGGAAATTGACCAGGTGCCACTGGAGGTAGGCAGGCCGGCCGGCCCCCGTCGGCGCGACCAGGAGCTCGAAGACGCCGCAGTTGCCGGTCGGCACGAGGGGCATCCAGCTCCGGCAGCCGAAGGTCGAGCGCAGGAGCCACTGGATGAAGCCCCCGTGGCTCACGCAGGCTATCCGGCGCCGGCCCGCGGCCGCGCGGCCGCGGAGGAGCTCCCAGGCCTCGAGGGCCCGCCCGTACAAGGCCTCCTGGCTCTCGGCACCGGGCACGCCCTCCCAGCTGCGGGACTCGAACTCGGCGTAGGGGCCGGGAAAGCGCTCCTTGGCCTCCTCGAGGGAAAGCCCCGAGAAGATGCCCGTGTCGAGCTCGGCGAGGGAGCCGTGGAGGGAGCTCTCGCCGAGGCCGCAGGCCGCGGCCACGATGCGCGCCGTCTCGGCCGCCCGGGCGAGGGGCGAGGAGATGACTTCCTCGATCCCCCGGGAGGCGAGCCATTCCCCGGCGGCCCGGGCCTGGGACCTGCCCGCCCCGTCGAGGGGGAAGTCGAGCTTCCCCTGGATGACCAGCCGCGCGTTGCCCTCGCTCTGCCCGTGGCGGAGGATGAAGAAGCGGGTCTCCTCCCGCAGCGAGGCGAAGAAGGAGCCGTCGACCGCGCCGGCCGCGGCGGGGGAAGGGGTGGGAGCGCCGTCCATGGGGCCCGAGTATAGCCGCCCACCCCCCTCCGCGCATAGGCGAAGGCGTAAAAAAGCCCGGCTCGATGCCGGGCTTCCTTGGGAAAGGAGGGCCGCCCCTACTTGATCGGGTCGGTGGGGACGCGGACGTAGTCGATGGTGTAGCGCTCGCCGCCGATCTCGACCTGGTTCTTGTACAGGTACTCGACGGAGGTCACGTTGCCGAGGTCCCAGCCGCTCTTGCGGTAGGTGTCGGAGTCGATCTTGTCGTGCTCGGCCCAGCCGGGGAGGTAGAAGAGGGTGGCGCCGACGACGCAGTCGGCCTTGGTGGCCTTGCGGCTGTTGACGACGTAGTTGACCCAGGTCTTCTTGCCGTTGGAGATGAAGACGGCCTCGGCCTGGCCCTTGGTGGCCGGGCTCGCGGGGGTGAGGACCTTGGAGACGTAGAACCTGGCGTCTTCCATGGACCGATCGCTGTCCGAGCAGAGGACCTCGCCGGACTGGAATTCGACCGCGGAGGAAACGGCCCCGGAGGCGATGCCGCCGCCGCCGACCCCGCCGGCGATGGAGCCGATGGCCCCGGAAACGGCGCCCTTGGCGACGCTCGAGCAGGAGGCGAGGACGAGGGCCGCGAGGAGGACGAGGGCCGCGGCGCGAAGTACTTTCATGGGATAGCTCCTTTCGTAATGGACGAGTTGTATTCATTCTACCGCCCTATTGTAAAAAAGCAAGGCTGAGCGCTCGCCCTTCCCGGCCCGCGGCTCCTTGCGCCCCCGCGGCGGGATAGGTGTATACTCGCGCCTCATGAGGCCAGCCCTCGCCGCCGCCGCGGCCATCTCCGCTGCTTTCCTCTCTTCCTCCTGCTACGTCGGGGAGCAGGGAGCAGCCTACCTCGCGCTGCGCTCGAAGGCGCTGCCCGCGGCCCGGGCCCTCGCGGACCCGGCTACCCCGGCAGCCACCCGCGAGCTCCTCGAGCGGGCGGCCGCGGTCAGGGCCTTCGCCGTAGCCGAGCTCGGCCTGAAGGATACCAAGAACTACGCGAGCGTCGTGGAGCTCGACGCCGACCGGCTGGCCACCGTCGTCCAGGCCTGCGCCGAGCTCTCCTTCGATCGCTACCTCTGGTCCTATCCCGTGGTGGGCAAGCTGCCCTACCGCGGCTACTTCGACCGGGCCGAGGCCGAGGCCGAGGCGGCACGGATGCGCGAGCGGGGCTACGACGCCCTGGCCCGGCCCGTCGACGCCTTCTCGACCCTCGGCTGGCTCGCCGACCCCCTGTTCTCCTTCATGGCGGGCTACGGCGAGGCCGAGCTGGCCGAGCTCCTCATCCACGAGATGTGCCACGCGACGGTCTTCCTCAAGGGCAAGGCGCCCGGCCTCGAGCAGTTCAACGAGGAGCTCGCCACCTTCGTGGGCCGATCCGGCGCCCTGCGCTACCTCGAGCGGAAGTACGGCCCCGGCTCCGCCGAGCTCGCCGAGGCCCGGGCCTCCCGCGCCGAGGCCGAGGCCTTCGCCTCCTTCCTCCGCGGCACGGCCGCCGAGCTCGAGGCGCTCTACGCCCAGGCCGCGCCGGACGGGGAGAAGCGGCGGCGCAAGGCCGAGATCATCGCCGCCCGGGCCGAGGAGTACCGCGCCCTGGCCGGGAGCTTCTCCTCCGCGGCCTACCGAGGCTTCCCCATGGGGAGGATCGACAACGCCTACCTCGACCTCTACCGCCTCTACGAGGGCGAGCCTGAGCTCTACGCGGACTATTGCGAACGGCTCTGCGGAGCCGACCTGCGCCGCTTCGTGGGGGAGCTGTCGCGCCTCGCCTCCTCGCCCGCGGGGCGCGGGGATCCCAAGGCCGCGATGCGGCAGGAGCTCGAGGCCAGCCCCTAGCCCGGACTCGGGCGTCGGGCGCCGGTCCTCCACGAAGGGCCGCGTTTGCTCTATAGTCGTGGGCATGAACGCGATTCAGGTCATACGGGGAGGTTTCGGCCGCCTCGCCCTCCCCCTCGCCCTGGCGACCCTCCTCGCCTCCGCGCTCCCCGCCCAGGAGGCGGCGCGCCCCGAAGCCAAGCGCCCCCGCGTCGCCGTGGTCCTGTCGGGGGGCTCGGCCTTCGGCATCGCCCACGTCGGGGTCCTGCGCTCCATCGAGGAGGCGGGCATCCCCATCGACCTGGTCCTCGGGACGAGCATGGGCTCCCTGGTCGGCGGCCTCTACGTCGCCGGCTACTCGCCCGACGACATGAAGCGGCTCTTCACCGAGCTCGACTGGAGCACGGTCTTCTCCGAGCGGCGCGAGATCGTCGGCTCGGCCTACGAGCGCGAGAAGCGCCGCCGCTACCCCCTGAAGCTCGGCTTCGACTCCCGCGGCCCCAAGGCCAGCGCGGGCTTCCTGAGCGGGCAGAAGGTGCTCTCCCTCGCCACGGAGTACGTCCTCCACGACCTCGTCGTCCGCGACTTCGACGAGCTGCCCGTGCCCTACCGCGCCGTGGCCGCCGATATCCTCACGGGCGAGCGCGTCGTCCTCTCCTCGGGCTCCCTCGCCGAGGCGATGCGCTCGAGCATGTCCATCCCCGGGATCTTCAGCCCCTACGAGCTCGGGGGCAGGAAGCTCGTCGACGGGGGCATCGTGGACAACATGCCCGTCGAGCTCGCCCGGGAGCTGGGCGCCGACATCGTCATCGCGGTCGAGTCGAGGGAGGGAGCCATCACGGATCCCGGCAAGCTCGAGTCGGGGATGGCGGTCACGGGACAGACCTTCAGCCTCTACGTCGAGGAGAACATGCGCCCCTCGCGGGCCGCGGCCGACCTCCTGGTCAAGCCCGACGTCTCGGGCCTGAACCAGGCGAGCTTCGATCAGGCCGCTGAGCTCGTGCGCCGGGGCGAGGCGGCGGGCGAGGCGGCGCGGCCCGCGCTCGATGCCCTGGCCGCGAGGATCTCCCGGGAACGGAGCCTCGTCGCCCCGGAGGCCCAGCCCAGCAGGAGCGCCTACCGCGAGCCCCCCGTCATGGGCGGCCTCAGGGTCTCCGCCGCGAGCTCGGAGGACGCGGAGCGGGGCAGGGCGGCCTTCGAGGCCTTCGTCGGCGAGCGCCTCGACCGGAGGGCCGTGGGCGAGGCCATCAACTCCCTCTACGCCTCGGGGCGATACAAGCTCGTCAAGTTCGACCTCGAGCCCTTGGGCGCGGCGGGACAGACGAGGGGAGTCCTCAGCCTCGAGCCCGCGGAGATCCCCCCGGGGGCATTCATGCTCGGATCGAGCATCCGGACCGTCGTCTCGCGCTTCACCGCGCCCGAGGCCTATTCCACGCTCGCCGTCTTCTACCGCGGCCTCGCCGGGACCGGCTTCGACCTCTTCGCCGAGCTCTCGCTGGGCACGACCACGGGCCTCTACGCGGAGCTCAGGGAGAGCATCGGGGAATCGCCCTTCTACGTCCTGCCCTTCGCGCGAGCCGAGTCGCAGTCGGAGCAGTCCCAGTCGAACCGGGAGCTCGGCTCCTGGAGCCTCTTCAGAAGAATTGGCGCGGGGGGCGACCTCGTCGCGGAGCTCGGTTCCGGCGGGGACATCCGCCTGGGATACTCGATAGAGTCGGCCCGGGGCTCCGAGCTCAGCGACGGCGCTTCCGGGAGCTACGCCAGGACCCTCGGCTCGATGGGCGCGGCCCTGCGCTACGACGGCCGCCCCGGCTCCTTCTTCCCCGAGCGCGGCTTCCACGTCCTGGCCCGGGGCCGCTGGGTCGATCCTCGCTTCGGCGGCGAGCTCTCCTACGCCTTCGCCGAGTGCCGGGCGGGCGCCGTCCTGCCCCTCTCGCGGCGCCTCGGCCTCGGCCTCGAGACCTTCGCGGGCACGGACTTCAGGGGCATCCTCGAGGGGGCGACGGCCATGCCGGAGGAGCGCCTGTTCGCGCTCAACGCGCCGGGCATCTTCTACGGCCTCGAGGCCAGGCCGGAGGCGGGCAGGGGCGAGCACGTCTTCGCCGGGGCCCTCGAGCTCAGGGTATCCCTCGGGAGGATGCTCCCCCTCTTCGAGGCGGACTACTTCGCCCTGGCCAACGCCTCGGCGGGCACGGCCACCGCGGGGGAGCTCGGCGCCGAGGACCTCCCCGCGGACCTGAAATGGGGCGCGTCCCTCGGGCTCGGCGCGCGCCTCTCGCCCAACGTCGGCGCCCTCCTGGCCCTGAGCTACGTGGACGACGGCAACCCGATCGAGCCGAGCCGCCTCGCCCTCACCTTCATCTTCGGGTCCTTCGACCTGAGGCTCGAGGACCTGCGTTAGGCGGCGCCGCCCCTAGAGCCCGGCCTTGGGCTTCACCCGGGCCTGGGCCTCGAGGGCCTCCTGGTAGGCGGGGTTGAGGGCGAGGGCCCGGGCGTAGGCGTCGTAGGCGCGGCGCCACTCCTGCTGGAGCTCGCAGACCCCGCCCAGGCGGAACCACCAGCGGGGCATGTTCGGCTCGCGCTTGACGGCGGTGGAGTAGGCTATGTCGGCGTGGGAGTACTTCTTGAGCCTGAGGTAGGTCTCGCCCATGTAGAAGTAGGCCGTGGGCACCCGGTCGCCGCCCTCGCCCGCCGCCTCGACGTACTTGGCGAGGTACTTCAGGGCGTTGTCCATCTGCCCGAGGTGGTAGTAGGACTCGCCCATCACCTCGGCGGCGCGGGCGTCGAACTGGATCTTGAGGGCGGCCTGCCCGGTCGCGATGACCTCGGCGTGGCGGCCGAGGCGGAAGAGGCTCCAGCACTTGACGACGTAGGCCTCGATCCTCCGGGGATCGGCCGCGAGCTCCTGGTCGCAGACGGCCACCGACTCGCCGTACCTGGCCTGGGCCTCGGCCTGCTTGCCGCCCGACTCGAGGTCGCGGCCCTGGCGGTACAGGAGGAGGGCGTCGGCCTTCGCCGCGGGCTGGGCCGCGGCGGGAGGGGGCAGGGCGGCCGGCGGCGAGGCCTGGGGGGCGGTCTGGGCGGCGAGGGGGCAGAGGGCGAGCAGCGACATCGCGACCGCGAGACGGCTTCGGCGCATCGGGGAATCCTCCATGGAAGGCGATCGTCAGCCTCAGTTTTACCAGGAAGCGCGGGAAGGGGCAAGGGCGGCGCCTTGCGCTCCCGGTCCCCGCGCGGCTACCATGCCGCGGGGGTACGATATGCGCGTGATCGGCATCGCGGGCGCGGGGACCGTCGGCTCCGCCCTCCTGCGCCTCCTCGAATGCTCGGGGGCGGCGCGGGCCAAGGCCGTCCTCGTGCGGGACGTCTCGAGGCGGCGGGAGGGCCTCCCCCCGGGGCTCAGGCTGACCGAGGACCCGGAGGAGATCCTCGCCGACCCGGAGATCGGGCTGGCGGTCGAGCTCATGGGCGGCACGGACGCGGCCTTCTCCTTCGCCGCGCGGGCCCTCGGCGCCGGCAAGCACCTGGTCACCGCCAACAAGAACCTCATCGCCGAGCGGGGCCCCGAGCTCTTCGCCCTGGCGCGCGAGCGGGGCGTCTCGATCGGCTTCGAGGCCGCGGTCTGCGCCGGGATGCCCGTCATCCGCGCCTTCCAGGAATCCTTCCGCGCCGACCGGGTCCTCGGGGTCGAGGGCATCCTCAACGGGACCTGCAACTACATCCTGACCCGCATGGACGAGGCCGGGCTCGGCCTCGCCCAGGCCGTGGCCGAGGCCCAGGGCCTGGGCCTGGCCGAACCCGATCCCTCCTACGATCTCTCCGGCCGGGACTCGGCCTGCAAGCTCTCCATCCTGGCCAGCCTGGCCTCCGGGGCCTGGGTCGACCCTGCCTCCCTCCGGGTCGAGGGCATCGAGGGCATCGAGCCCGAGGACATCAGGCAGGCCCGTCGCCTGAGCTTCCGCATCCGCCTCCTGGGCCTCCTCCGCCTGGGCCCCGAGGGCGGCCTCGAGGAGGCCTGCGTCGGCCCCGCCCTGGTTCCCGAGGACCATCCCCTCGCCTCGGTGCGCTTCGAGAACAACGCCCTCCTCGCGGACTGCGCCGGGCTCGGGCCGAACTTCTTCTCGGGCAGGGGGGCGGGCCCCCTGCCCACGGCGACCGCCCTCCTCTCCGACATCCTGGCCGCGGCCGAGGGCAGGGGGCTCGTCCCTGGCGCCGGCCACCCCTTCCTCGCCGGGAGGGCCGCGGCGCCGGAAGGGAAGGCCGAGTCGAGGCGCCTGCTCAGGCTCTCCCCTCCCCCGGGCGCCGAGGCCTCCCTCCCCGCCCTCCTCGCCGCCGCGGGCATCGGGATCGAGAGCCTCGCCCGTTCGGCGCCAAGGGCGGGGGGGCAGGAGAAGCTCGAGGTCGCGACGCGGCCGGCCTCGGCCCGCGCCTTCGAAGGGCTCGCGAGGGCCCTCGAGGCCGCCGGCTGGCCTCGCCCCCTCTCGCTGCGGATGATCGAGGCCTAGGGCGATATCCGCCAGGGCTTTGTTTTTTACCCTCGGGATGAGCTATCATTGTAGCCACGAGTATATCCACGATACTCCAACCTCATCCGGCCGCCCCAGCCAGGGGGCGGTTTGGGCTGTTTCGGGAGAATCCCATGTTTAAACGGAAACTCTTTCCCGCACTCGCCGCCCTCGCGCTCGGCTGCGCCCTCCTGGCCTCCTGCGCCTCGACGGCGGACATCCTCGTAAACAAGGATCCGGGCTCCTTCTACGGCTCGGCCTTCGCCGCGACCCAGGCCGCCGCCGAGGAGAAGGCCTACGCCGACCTGATCTACAACGTGCTGACGGAGACGAGCAGCATGCGGCCGGTCAAGCAGGCGAGCTTCGTCCTGACGCCGGAGATCAAGGAGGCCTTCGCGGGCTTCAAGCTCAAGCCCGAGCGGGCGGAGAAGAAGAGCGAGACGCGCTTCGACGTCGTCTACTCCCTCTCCCGCGAGCAGTGGGCCAAGGCCGAGGCCCTGCGCCTCGAGCGGCTGAACAAGGAGCTGGGCGCCGCCTTCGCCGCGGTCAAGGCGGGAGCCTCCAAGTCCGCGGCCGCCCGGATCAAGGAAGCGGCCGCCCTCCTCGTGGCCATCGAGCGCTCGGGCGCGCTCAACAAGATCGTCGGCGCCGAGTCCGGCGGGCCCATCCTGAACGACCGGGTCGAGGACTACTGCCGCGGCCTGGTCGAGGGGATCTCCATCGCGGCCGAGCCCGCGAGCGGCCTGGTCAAGGCCGGCGCGGCCATCGGCCTCTCGGTCGTCGACAAGGGCGGCAAGGGCCTTCCCTCCTTCCCCCTCTCCCTGACCTGGAAGGCCGAGGGCGCGGCCAAGGGGCCGATCGCCGCGGTCGCCGACGCGAAGGGCAAGGCCTCGGCCCTCCTACCCGACGACCCGGCCCTCGCCGACAAGAAGGTCATCCTCGCGGTCGCCGCCGACCTCGCCTCCCTCCAGGGCGACTGCCCCTTCCTGCGCAAGCTCGACCAGGGGATCGCCGCCGAGTTCGCCTACCGCAACTCCGCGGTCGGCAGCGGCCTGGACAAGGCCGTGAAGGTCCCCGGCGGCAGCTACGCGGTCGGCGCGGTCAAGCAGGACAAGCGCGCGGGCAGCATCGAGAAGCCCCGCAAGGCGACCGTCGCGGCCTTCTACATCGACGCGAACCTCGTGACCAACGCCGAGTACAAGACCTACCTCGAGGCGGTGAACGCCTCCGAGCTCGAGTACCCCGACTACTGGGAGAACGCCGACCTCAACAAGCCCGACCAGCCGGTCGTCGGCGTCTCCCTCGCGGAGGCCGAGAAGTACGCGGCCTGGCTCTCCTCGGCCCAGGGCGTCAAGAAGCGGCTGCCCACCGAGGACGAGTTCGAGATCGCGGCGCGCGGCGGCAGGGAGGTCGTGTACCCCTGGGGCGACGAGCTCCCCTCCGACGGCGCCCGGGCTACCTTCAAGGGCAGCGCCCCCTTCACTACGGCCGTCGGCTCCCGGGCCAACGGCAAGAACGCCCTCGGCCTCGCCGACATGGCGGGCAACGTCTGGGAGTGGACCACGACCGCCCCCGCGGGCAGCATGAGCGGCAACCCGGAGCACCGCATCGTCAAGGGCGGCTCCTACCTGGACGGGCAGTACGAGCTCAGGATATCCAACCGCGTCCTCCGCGACCCGGGCGAGCGCTATCCCGACGTCGGCTTCCGTCTCGTAAGCGAGGCTGGCAATGAGTAACCCGCGCAACGCGAAGAAGATCCTCGCGGCGGCCCTGGCCGCCCTCCTGGCGGCCTCCTGCGCCACGGTCAAGCTCTCGCGCATGCAGGACGCCGAGCTCGTCCAGGCCGGCGTGGACGCCTGGAACGCGAAGAAGGCCGAGGACGCCCGCCCCTACTGGGAGGCGATCAAGGACCCGGCGACCCGCGAGAAGTACCTCTCGAGCTACGACAAGGCCGCGGAGCTCGACGCCCTCCACGCCGCGGCCCTGGCGATCCCGAGCTCTGAGAGCGCCAAGCAGGAGGAGGCCTTCGCCGGCTTCGTCGCCGCGTACAAGGCCTTCCCCGAGGGGCTCAAGCTGCCCGCCGACCTCAAGGAAGGCCTGCGGCCCCTGACCGTCGACGTCGCCAAGGCCAAGGTCAAGGCCGCCAAGATGGAGGCCGCCGAGGCCTTCATCAAGGAGGCCGTCGCCTTCCTCGGGGACAGTCCCGACTACGACCCCCCGCGCCGCGAGATGGAGGCCTACGCCCGCGTCCAGGCCCAGGAGCAGAAGGCCGACAAGGCCTACGCCGACGCCAAGGCCGTGGAGGAGTTCAACGCGCGGATCGCGGCCTACGAGGGCGCGATAACGGCCTACCGCAAGGTCGAGGAGGCCTCGGCCGCCGAGATCAAGAAGCTCGGCGCGGCCGCCGACTCGGCCCTCGCGGGCCAGGCCGCCAAGATCAAGCGGAAGCGGGGCAACGTGCGCATCGAGATGGAGCGACTCGTCCGCGACCGGGGCACCAGCTTCAAGGAGCGCATCGGCGAGGAGTTCGCCCGCGTGCCCGAGGGCAACCAGGTCGGCAACATGGGTCCCGAGGACATCCTCAAGTTCAACGAGGGGATCCAGGCCGCCATCGAGAAGCAGTACCAGGAGATGGTCGCCTTCGGCGAGCGCTATCCCACCGTCATCGACAAGGACATGATCCGCGACATCGACCAGCAGAAGAAGGCCCTCGACGACCGGATCTCGGCGATCGCCGCCGAGATCCGCCGCGCGAAGGACATCGCGAGCCGCGGCAAGGCAGCCATGCCCCTCCTCATCGGCCTGTTCAACCCCGCCCCCGGCTCCAAGGCCGAGGGCGAGAAGAGCCGCCCCGCGGTGATCCGCGGCAAGCTCGAGGGCGAGGCCGCCTACTGGTGGGGCATGGTCTCCATCGAGGCGGGCAAGATGAACGACCTCGTCGTCACCCTCAAGGACGGCAAGGAGGTCCAGGTCTACGCCGAGAACACCCTCTCCGGCTCGAAGATCAAGAAGAACAAGCTGCCCAACCTGGTCAGCAAGGGGAACAAGATCGGCAACTCCTGGCCCGTCCTCAACGCGGGCTCCCTGCTCAAGGACGGCCAGTACTACGTGCGGATCATGGCCAACGCCAAGCCGGACTACGCCGGCGAGGTAGTCGTCTACAGCTCTTTCATATCGAGGATGCGGTAATGGTTCAGAAAAACCGGACTGTCCTGATCGTCGCGATCGTCGTCGGCCTCGTCGCCCTCTTCGCCGGCGCCTTCTTCCTCCTGTACAAGCCCGAGCCCAAGGGGCTCAAGGTGGGCATCTCCACCCTGCCCGACTCGCTCAACCCCGTGCTAGCCCAGAACAACGTCGGCCTCAACGCCGACGAGCTGGTGTTCGACGGCCTGGTGAACTTCGAGATCGACCAGGCCTCGGGCTCCCTCATCTCCGAGTTCGCCCTCGCCGAGTCCATCACCCAGGACCCGGCCACGAAGAAGACCTACCAGGTGGCCCTCAAGGACGTGGCCTGGCACGACGGCCGGAAGCTCTCCGCGGCGGACGTGGAGTTCTCCTTCGCCGCCTACATGGAGCCCAAGAACGAGTCGCCCAAGCGCGCCTACCTCGAGTCCTTCATCGAGAGCGTGAAGGCCGTGGACGAGCAGAACCTCGTGATCGAGTTCCGCAAGCCCCTGCCCGAGTTCCGCGCCTATCCCGTCCTCAGCTTCAAGATCATCCCCTCGGAGTACAAGGGCAAGAAGCTCGCCGCCGACCTGCGCGCAGGCGAGCTCGAGCGGCAGTTCGCCGTCTCGCCCGTGGGCACCGGCCCCTTCGTCCTGGACTCCTGGGAGATCGGGAAGTGGGTCTCCTTCAAGGCGAACCCGACCTACTTCCGGCGCAAGCCCGCCGCCGAGTCCCTCGTCCTCCAGAACATCATCGACCCCGTGATCCGGATGAACGAGTTCCAGCAGAAGCGCATCAACCTCATCCTCGAGACCTCCCCGGCCGACCGGGCCGCGGTGGAGAAGATGGGCAGCGTGGACATCAACTCCTTCCTCCCCTTCTCCTTCTACCAGGTGGCCATCAACGCCAAGGCCCCCGCCTTCCGGGCCGCGGCCGCCCGCGCCGCCCTCGCGGCGGCCGTCGACCCGGCCTCCGTGGTGCCCGGCATCACGGATAAGAAGGAGCTCGCCCTGGTGAACTTCGGGCCCTTCCCCTCGAACCTCTTCGCGCGCAACTTCGCCGACTACGACGTGGAGCCCCTGCGCGATCCCTGGGTCGAGGGCGAGGCGGCGGTGAAGGCCGCGGTCGCCGACGCGGGGCTGGCGGGCAAGACCTTCGCCCTCATGTTCCCCGACTCGATGGGCGAGTTCGGGCAGTCCGTGGCCGAGGGCATCGCCGCCCAGCTGGGCAAGGCGGGGATCACCGTCGAGGTCAAGCGCACCGGCGACCAGGTCTTCAAGCGCCTCGTCCAGGGCGAGAAGAGCTACGACCTCGCCCTCCAGTACTGCGACGGCTTCGACAACCTCTACTCCGACCTCACCAAGTACTACAAGTCCAAGGGGAGCCTGAACATCTACGGCCTCGCCGATCCCGAGCTCGACGCGCTCCTGGACAAGTGGGACGCGACCGTCGTCACCGCGGACTGGATCGAGATCACCCGCGAGCTCCACGAGCGGATCTGCGCCGCCGCCCCGGCCATACCCCTGTTCTCCCTCGAGAAGGACGTCTACTCGCGGGGCATCAGCAACATCAAGATCGCGAGCGACAACCCCTTCCTCTCCGCGGAGGACTGGTCCCAGGGAGGCAAGTAGCGATGCGTTTCGTACGCTTCCTCCTCAAGGAGCTCGTGCTCAGGGCCATCCTGTTCACGGTCTTCGGGACGGTCGCCCTCGTGACGCTGTACCTCCTGTCCATCGGCGCGCCCGCGGAGGACTACTCGCGGGCCGCGAGGACCTTCGGGCTGTTCATCTCCGGCTCGCCGGAGTTCTCCCAGGCCCAGGTCGGCTTCTCGGCCCAGGCGATCATCGCCAGCGGGGCGGCCATCACCTTCCCCCTCGCCCTCGGCGCCCTCTTCTTCATGACGATGATCGCCCTCATGAGCGCCTCGGCCTCGGCCTCCTCGCGCTACCTGGCCGGCGAGCACGGCCTGAGGCTCGGCGCCGCCCTCTCGGGCGGCGCGGGCCTGGCCGCCTCGGTCCTCTCGGCGACGCCCCTGTTCGTCGGCTTCTGGCTCCTGTACGGCCTGTTCGGCATGAACCCGCCGATGATCCTCATCGCCCTCATGACCGTGCTCGTCGGCGGCTCCGGCTGGGACGCCTCGCGCTTCCTCATCATGGAGATGGACCGCCAGATCGACGCGACCCACACGATGGTCTACAGCATGCTCGGGCCCTCGGTGGGCCGGCTCTTCCCCATGCCCGGGACCATGACCGGCTACCTGCTCAACTCCTGCGCGCCGCGCTTCATCCCCTACATCGCGGGCAAGGTCCCCGCCATCATCGGCGGCATCACGATCGCGGAGATGGTCTTCTCCTTCCCCGGCCTCGGGCGGACCCTCCTCGAGGCCCTCCTCCTGCGAAACGACGGGCAGCTCATCTCGTCGGTCTTCGTCTTGCTCTCGGTGAACGCCTTCGTCACCTTCCTGGTCAAGACGGTGCTATTCCTGATGTATCCGAGGTGGTATGAAAAAGCGATCTGACAGACTCGCCATGGCGGCCGCCCTCCTCCTCGCCTCCCCCCTCCTCGCCGCCTGGATCCCCCGGCTGGGCGCCTCGCCCCTGCTCGACCTGCCCGCGCCCTACTGGGCGGGCCTCGTGCGCTCCTTCCGCCAGGTCTCGATCACCCTCC
This sequence comes from Spirochaetota bacterium, assembly GCA_022711355.1. Lineage (GTDB taxonomy): Bacteria > Spirochaetota > Spirochaetia > Treponematales > Rectinemataceae > JAKLFE01. The sequence continues at coordinate 47,634 of JAKLFE010000008.1, forward strand.
TGGCCACCCTGGCGATCACGACGGCCGTCACCGTCGTCATGAGCTACTTCAGCATCCTGTGGTGGGCCTTCGGCAAGACCCTCCGCATGATCCTCGACGTCGTCGAGTCCATCCCCTCCATCCTGGTGGCCCTCTTCTGCTACGCGCCGGTCTCGGTGGTCCTCGCCAAGAACCCGGAGTCGGCATCGGCCCTCCTTTCCCTCTTCGTCTTCATCTTCGCGGCCTTCCTGACGACCCTGCCCGAGGCGGTGCGCAGCGTGACCCTCCCCCTCGCCGAGCTCTACCACCGCAAGTACTCGGTCTCCTTCCGGGCCTACGGCTTCACCAAGGCGGGCATCCTCCTCATCCTCATGAACTCGCGCGCGATGCGCGACGCCATCAAGCGCAGCTGCGCCGCCATCCTCCTGAAGACCCTGGTGCTCGACTGCTCCTTCGGCTTCATCATCCAGATCGGCATGGGGAGCTACGGAACCCCGGCGCACACGAGCCCGGGCGCCCTGATCGCGGCCAACCGCGACGCCATCTTCTCGGCCATCGAGAAGGCGGGACGCTCGCCGGCCATGTTCTGGCTGCCCTCGGCCCTCCTGGTCATGATCAGCCTCTCGTTCCTCGCGGTCCTGAGCGACAAGAAGGAGGCCTCCCTATGAGCGGCGCGAAACCCGCCCCCCTGAAGCTCTCGGGCTTCTCCGTGAGACTGGGGGACCGCCTCCTGTTCGACATCGACGAGTTCGCGCCCGAGGCCGGGAGCTCCACGGTCATCATCGGCGCGACGGGCTCGGGCAAGTCGGTCCTCCTCAAGGCGATCTCCGGCCTCCTCCCCGCGGGCCCCTTCGCGGTCGCGGGCGACATGGAGCTCCACGGCGTCGCCGCCTACGCGGGCGGCCGGAAGGCCGGCTTCGACGAGTGGAAGAAGATCCGGCGGGCGGGCATCACCTTCGTGCCCGCGGAGACCGCCCAGGCGGTCAACCCCGCCCTCTCCCTCGACCAGAACCTCAACATCATCGCCCCCGAGGCCCGCGAGCTCGTGGAGTCGCGTCTCGCGCAGTACTTCTCCCTCGACTTCAAGAAGTACGCGGCCAAGTACCCGGACGAGGTCTCCGGAGGGGAACTGCAGCGCATAACGCTCATCATCCTCCTCTCCCACAAGTCGGACATCGTCTTCCTCGACGAGCCGACCGTGAACCTGGACCGCCAGCTCCGCAGGCGCTTCTCCGAGTTCCTCAACAAGGAGATCCTCGGCAAGGACGGCAGGACCGTCCTCATGGTGAGCCACGACCTCGACTTCGTCCGCTCGCTCGAGCTGGACAAGATCATCGCCCTCGAGAACGCGCGCCTGACGCCCATGGACAGGCTGCCCGAGACCGAAGGCATGGAGAAGGCCGAGGACGAGGCGGACAGCGCCGCGGGACTCGTGCTCAAGAAGGTCACCCAGGGCTACATGGTGCGCAGCCTCTTCGGCGAGCGCCGCACCTCGGCCTTCAAGGACCTCGACGTCAGCTTCCGCCCGGGCCACATCTACGGCATCACCGGCCCCTCGGGCTGCGGCAAGACGAGCATGATCCGCGCCATACTCAGGCTCCTGGACCACAGCTCGGGCCAGATCATGCTCGGCGGCCAGGATCTCGTGGCCCTGAAGCCCTCGGAGCGGGGCTACGACCCGGAGGCCTTCAAGCCCTTCAGGAAGAAGATAGCCATCGTCCAGCAGGACTCGCGCTTCTCCTTCTTCCCCGACCTGCGGATCCGGGCCTCGCTCAAGGAGATCCACAAGGTGCTCGAGCCGGAGGCGGAGTTCAGCCTCGAGGGACTCGAGCGGCTCATGGAGATGATCCACCTGCCCGAGGCCATCCTCGACAGCTTCCCCAAGTCCCTGAGCTCGGGCGAGATGAAGCGCATGGACATCGTGCGCGTCCTCGCCTCGCGGCCCGAGGTGATCCTCCTCGACGAGCCCTTCGCCCACATCGATTTCGAGACCAGGGCCCTCGTCATGAAGGCCATCTCCGAGTATCTCGCCGAGAGCAAGGCCATCCTCATCGTCGTGACCCACGAGGACTTCGACCTGAAGTACTTCATCCAGACCGATTACGACTTCCCCTCGCTGGTCGCCACGAGCGCATGACGTCAAGCCGCAAGACGGCGAGGGCCGCCCCGGGAGCGAACAGCTCGCCGGGGCGGCCCTTTCTTTGCGGCAAACGAAACGCGGGGGAATAGGAAACGCGGAGGACGCGGAGGACGCGGAGGATATAGGAACGCGGAGGACGCAAAGGGGGAAGAATGAGAAAAGAGGATACGATCCCCTTTCCAATCAATCTACGCCTCTCTCTTCCCTCCGCGTCCCTCCGCGCCCTCTGCGTTTATCCTTCCGTGTCTCTTCCCTCGCGGCGCTACGCCTTCTTCTTCGGCGTGGCAGGCTTCTTTACGGGGGCTTTCTTGGCGGTCTTCTTCGCGGGGGCGGCCTTCTTCGCTGCCGCCTTCTTGGGGGCGGCGTCCTTCTTCGCGGGGGCCGCCTTCGGGGCCGCCGGCTCCTTGGCCGCCGCCTTCCGCGCGGCCGCGGCCTTCGGGGCGGGCTTCGCCCCCGCGCGCCTCGCGGGGACTTCGGCGGAGCCCCGCTCCTCGATCCAGCGCCCCTCGCGGAAGAGCGCGCGCCAGCCAGATGGCTTGCCCTCGATCTCGGACTGGACGTAGTGCTCCGCCGCCTTGCGGCTGTAGCGGATCACCGCGGGCCTGCCCTCGGGATCGGCCTCGGGGGCGTCGAGGAGATAGCGGTACTTCTCCGCGATCTCGGCGCGGTGGGGCAGAAGCTCGGAGACGAGGGGGGCCCTGGTCTCGCGGTGCTTGGGGAACTGGCTCGCCGCGAGGAAGAGGCCGGCGGCCCCGTCGCGCAGGAGGAAGAAGTCCTCGACCTTCGAGCAGCGCAGCTCGGGGAGGGGCACGGGGTCGCTCTTGGGCGGGGCGGCCTGCCCGTTGCGCAGGAGTTTGCGGGTGTTCTTGCAGTCGGGATTGGTGCAGCCGAAGTACTTGCCGAATCTTCCAGACTTCAGCTGCATCTCGTGCCCGCACTTGTCGCACTCGAGCTTGGGGCCCTCGTAGCCGCGGAGCTTGAATTCCCCTTCCTCGATCTCGTAGCCGCGGCAGTCGGGATTGTTGCCGCAGACGTGGAGCTTGCGGCCCGCGTCGATGAGGTAGGAGTCCATCGAGGTGCCGCAGATCGGGCAGCGCCGCCGCTCGCGGAGCCGCAGCCCCTCGGCCTCGGCCTCGGCCTCGTCGTCCTCGACGTCGACGGCCTCGTCGCCGGAGACGAGGTTCATGGTCTGGGTGCAGCGCTCCTTGGGCGGGAGGGCGTAGCCCGAGCAGCCGAGGAAGACGCCGGTGGAGGCCGTGCGGATCTGCATGGGCCTGCCGCACTTCGGGCAGGGAAGGCCGATCTCGACGGGCTCGTTGGGGCGCATGCCGCCTGAGTCGGCCTCGGCCGCCTCGAGCCTCGCCTTGAAGCCGCCGTAGAACTCGTCGAGGAGCTCGGTCCAGCCGCGCTTGGCCTCGGCCACCTCGTCGAGCTCCTCCTCCATGGCCGCGGTGAAGCCGTAGTCCATGAGGTCGTCGAAGTTCTCCAGGAGGCGGTCGGTGACGATGCCGCCCATCTTCTCCGCGTAGAGGCGCCGCTTCTCCAGGCGCACGTAGCCGCGGTCCTGGATGGTCGAGATGATGGATGCGTAGGTCGAGGGCCGGCCGATGCCCCGCTTCTCGAGCTCCTTGACCAGGCTCGCCTCCGTGTAGCGCGGGGGCGGGCTCGTGAAGTGGCGGCTCGGGCGCAGCGCCTCGAGCGTGAGGACGTCGCCCACCGCGACCTCGGGCAGGAGGCCCTCGCCCTCCTCGTCCCGGCTCGCCTGGGGCGGGAGGACGCGGGTGAAGCCGTCGAACTGCATGACGCGGCCGCGGGCCCGGAGGGAGTAGGAGCCGGCTTCGACCTCGATCCGGCTCGAGGTGTAGCGGGCCTCGCTCATCTGGCAGGCGACGAACTGGCGCCAGATGAGGTCGTAGAGCCGCTCGGCGTCGCGCTCCATGTCGGCCAGGGCGCCCGCGGAGCGTCCCACGTCGGAGGGCCGGATGGCCTCGTGGGCCTCCTGGGCCCCCTCCTTGCTCGTATAGACGCGGGGCGAGTCGGGGAGGTAGGCCGCGCCGTACTCGGCGCCGATGTGGGACCGGACGGCGGCCACCGCGTCCTCGGCGAGGTGGGTGGAGTCGGTGCGCATGTAGGTGATGTAGCCGGCCTCGTAGAGGCGCTGGGCGAGGGCCATGGTCTTCTTGACGCCGAAGCCCAGGCGCGTGCTCGCCGCCTGCTGCAGGGTCGAGGTGATGAAGGGGGCCGGCGGATTGGCCCGGGTGGGCTTGTCCTCGCGTTGCGCGACCTTGAAGACGGCCTTGCGGAGGGCCTGTACCGCCTTCCCGGCCTCGGCCTCGCTCGTCGGGCGGAAGGCCTCGTCCCCGGCCTTCTTGACCTCGAGGGCGAGGAGCTGGTCCCGCGGCGTGCGGGCGTCCGCCCAGAGCTCCCAGTACTCCTCGGGCACGAAGGCGTGGATCTCGCGCTCGCGCTCGACGACGAGGCGGACGGCCACCGACTGGACCCGCCCCGCCGAGAGGCCCCGCGCCACCTTCTTCCACAGGAGGGGCGAGAGCATGAAGCCGACGACCCGGTCGAGGATGCGGCGCGCCTGCTGGGCCTTGACCCGGTCCATGTCGATCCTGCCCGGCCTCTCGAAGGCGGCCTTGATGGCCTTCTGCGTGATCTCGTTGAAGACGACCCGCTTGAACTTCGCGGCCTCGCCGCCGATGACCTCCGCGAGGTGCCAGGCTATGGCCTCCCCCTCGCGGTCCAAGTCCGTCGCGAGGTAGACGGCGTCGGCCCCCTGGGCGAGCTTGCGCAGCTCCTCGGCCACCTTCTCCTTGCCCGGGAGGATCTCGTAGCGCACCTTCCATCCCTGCTCGGGGTCGACCCCCATGCGGGCGACGAGCCCGGCGGCGGCCTTGGCCTTGCGCTCGGCCTCCAAGCGCTTGGCCGAGAGCTTGGCCGAGGACTTCGCCTTGGGGGCCTTCGCGGCCTTGGCGCCCGGGCCGCCGCCGGAGGGCAGGTCGCGGATATGACCGATGCTGGACTTCACCACGAAGCCCGAGCCGAGGTACTTGTTGATGGTCTTGGCCTTGGCCGGAGACTCGACGATGACCAGAGATTTGCCCATGATGTCCTTTGCCTGCTGCCGATATCGTTGCCCTATAAGGTTAACGACTTCCCGAGGGGTCGCACAAGGGTGGGCGGGCGGCCCCCGGGGGCTAGCCCCGCCCCTCCTCGGCCCCGCCCCGTCCGGCCGATCCCTCTCCCCAGGCCGGCAGCCTGACGACCATCGAGGTCATCTCGCCGGGAGAGCAAAAGATCGCGCCCTCGTGGGACTCGATGATGTGCTGGCAGATCGACAGCCCGAGGCCGGTATTCTTCTTCCCCTCCTTGGTGCTGAAGAAGGGATCGAATATGCGCTCGGCTATGCCAGGAGGGATGCCGCAGCCGTCGTCGAGGACCGCGATCTCCACGTAGCCCTCCGGCTCCTTGGCTTGGGCCCGCAACTCGATCACCCCCCCCTCGGAGACGGCCTCGACGCTGTTGATGATGAGGTTGACGAAGACCTGCTTCAGGCTGTTCTCGTCGCCGTATACCGAGAGCTCCCCGGTCAGCCTAGGCAGTCGGAAATCCACCGCCTTCTCCCGCAGGCGGTGCTCGACGAGGAGGGCCACATCGGCGAGGAGGGCCCCCAGGCGCAGGGGCCGCATGGGGAGGCTCCGGACCCGGGAGAAGGAGAGGAGGCTCCCGATGATCTCGCCGATCCGGTTGAGCTCCCGCTCGATCTTTCCGAGGCGCTCGAGCTCCGGTCCCTCGGACCTGCGCCTGAGCAGGTCGACGTGGTTGAGGACCACGCTCAAGGGATTGGATATCTCGTGGGCGATCCCGGTGGCCAGCTCGGCCACCGAGGCGATCTTCTCGGAGCGGAGGAGGTAGTCCTGCAGGCAGCGCTCCGAGGTTATGTCCTCGACCACGAGGATGGTGCCGAGACGCTTCAGGTCCTCGTTCTTGAAGGGGAAGGACTTGAGCCGGAGCAGGGCCGGGCCGGGCCCGGCCGCCTCGGCCCCGCCGCCGCGCCGGAGCTCGTCCCAGGAGCGCTCCTCCTTCCGCGAGAGTGCCTGGGCCACCTCATCCGCCCGTTCGAGCCCCGCCGAGGCCAGGAGCTCGCCCGCCGCCCGGCCGAGCGCCTCGACGCCACGCAGATCGAGTGCCTCGAGGGCGGCGAAGTTGGCAGTCGACACGATCCCCGCCTGGTCGACGATGAGGATCCCCACGGGTATGTTCCGGATGACGTCCTCGTTGTAGCGCTTGAGGAGGAAGAGCTCCCGGTTGTCCTGCTCGAGCTCCTCCCGGCTCTGTGCGAAGGAGTAGGCCATCTTGATGAGCTTGAGCTTGTCGAGGTCCCGGATCTCCTCGGTGCCCTGCCTGAGGCCGTTCTTGAGTATCGTCACCCGGTCGGCGAACTGGAAGATCTCGTCGATGTCGTGGGTGATGTAGACGACGCTCCGGCCGCTCGCCTTGAACTCGAACAGGAGCCTGTACACGGCTTCCATCTCGCGGGGGGTAAGCTTGCTCGATATCTCGTCGAAGATGAGGAGCTCCGGTTCCGTCGAGATCGCCTTGGCGACCTCGACCATGAGGCGCTGCGCCTCGGTGAGGTCCTCGAGGCGGGCCCGCGGGTCGATGTCGGCCCCGAGGCGGCGGAACAGATCCCGCGCCCGCTCCTCCATCGCCGCCTCGTCGAGGAAGCCCAGGCGCCGGACGAGCCTCCGGCCCGTGAAGATGTTCTCCGCCGAGCTCAGGGTCGGGATTACGTTCATCCCCTGGTAGACGATGGCGATGCCGCTCTGGATCGCCGAGCGGGGGGTGAAGCCGGCCACCTCGCGGCCCTTGTAGCGGAGGGATCCCCCGTCCATGGAGACGGCCCCCGAGAGGATCTTCACGAGGGTCGACTTCCCCGCGCGATGCTCGCCGACGAGGCCGTGGATCTCGCCCTGCTCCACCTCGAAATCCACGCCGCGCAGGGCCCTGACCTCGTCGTAGCTGGCGCGGACGCCGCGCATCGACACGATGGGCGGCCGACCCGACCCCTGGGCCATCAGCTGAGCCCGAGCCGCTTCATGCGGTTATAGAGGGTCCTGCGGTCGATATTGAGCATGCCGGCCGCCTCGACCTTCTTTCCCTTGCTGCGCTGCAGGGCGTCGAGGATCATCGTGCGGCTCAGCTGCTCGTAGCCGCTCCGCAGGGTAGTCCCCGGGCGGGAGCCGTCGAGCTCCATGTACTGCGAGGGCAGGTCCTGGAGCCCGATGGAGTCGCCCTCGCAGAAGATCACCGCCCGCTCGACGCAGTTGCGGAGCTCGCGGACGTTGCCGGGCCAGTCGTGGGCGAGCAGGAGCTCCGAGGTCTCGGCGTCGAGGCCCCGGACGCTCTTGCCGTACTGCGCGTCGAAGTACCGGAGGAAATGGTCGATGAGGAGGGCGATGTCCCCCGTCCGCTCGCGCAGGGGCGGCACCTCCAGGGGAATGACGCAGAGCCGGTAGTAGAGATCCTGCCGGAAGCGTCCCTCCGCGATCAGCCCGCGGAGGTCCTTGTTGGTGGCCGCGATGACCCGGATGTCGGACCTGATCACTTCGCTGCCGCCGACCCGCTCGAACTCTCGTTCCTGGAGGGCCCTGAGGATCTTGGCCTGGGTGCTCGGGCTCATGTCGCCTATCTCGTCGAGGAAGATGGTGCCCTCGTGGGCGAGCTCGAACTTGCCCTTCCGCTGGGCGACGGCGCTCGTGAAGGCCCCCTTCTCGTGGCCGAAGAGCTCGCTCTCGAGGAGGGCCTCCGGTATGGCGGCGCAGTTCACCTTCACGAAGGGCCGGTCCGCCCGCGGGCTCGCGGCGTGCAGCTCCCCGGCGATGAGCTCCTTGCCCGTCCCGCTCTCGCCGGTGATGAGGACGGGGGCCGCGGTGGCCGCGGCCGTCCTCGCCGCCTGGAGGAGCTTCTGCATGCGCGGATCGCCGGTGACGATCCGGCCCCGCCCCGGTCCGGCGGGCTCGCCCGCGGCCTCTCCGCTCGCGGCGAACTCGCGGATCGCGCCGAGGAGCCTCTTGAGGTTCGGGGGCTTCTCGAAGAAGTCCACGGCGCCGTACTTCATCGAGAGGACGGCGTTCTCCACGCTCGGGTGGCCGGTGAGGATCATCGCCTTGATCGCCGGGTTGGCCTTGCGCACGAGCTTGAGCAGGTCGATGCCGCCGATGCCCGGCATCCGGATATCGAGGATGACGAGGTCGATCCGCTCCCGCTCGAGGATGGGTATCGTCTCGAGGGGATCGCTCGTATACCGCGTGGCGTAGCCTTCGTCGGAGAGGATCTCGGACAGCGTCGCGCAGAGCTCTCGCTCGTCGTCGACGATCAGAACGCGGTATTCCATGCTCGCCACCGGCTCTGCGGATTCTACCACGGGCTGAAACCGCGGTCGAGCGGAAAAGGGGCGCGCCGCCCCGAGGCTGCGCGCGCCCAGGCCGGATACTGATCCCGTCACCGACTCACTTGAGCGGCTCGCCCCCGGCCGCGACGTTGTCGGCGGTGAAGATCCGGGAGCCCAGGACTATACGCTTCGCGACCTTCTGGCCGCCGAGGACCTTGAGGGCCTCGACGACCGCGACATCGCCGCCGGTCGGGTACTGGAAGGTCGCCGTGAGGATGCCCTGCTTGACGTAGGCGATGCCTTCGTGGGGCAGGGAGTCGATGCCGACGAAGGCCATCCCCTTCTCCCTCCCCACGGACTGAGCGGCAAGGAAGGCGCCGTGGGCCGAGGGGTCGTTGTGCCCGTAGACGACGTCGATCCTCTTGTAGCGCGCGAGGGCCGACTCCATCTCCTTGCGGGCATCGGGCTCGAGCCATTTGCAGTCCGCTTGGAAGATCACCTTTAGGTCGGAGCCCCTGATGGCCTCGATGAAGCCGTTGTGCCGGTCCTGGCCCGGGGTCGAGGTCTGGAGCCCCATGAGCTCGACGATGGTAGCGCCCTTGCCGCCGTACTTCCTGACGAGCCACTCGCCCACGGCCTTGCCGATCTTCTTGTTGTCCGCGCCGATGAACTGGGTGTAGTTCTCTCCGATGATGTCGCGATCCAGTACGATGACCGGGATCCCCGCGGCCATGGCCTTGGAGACGGGCTCGGCGAGGGGCTGGGCCTCCTTCGGGCTGATGATGATGAGGTTGACCTTCGCGCTGATGAACTCCTCGACGTGGGAGCGCTGGATCAACGTGTCGTTCTGCGCATCCTTGAACACCATCTTGATCTCGGGGTGCTTGTCGGCCTCGCCCTTGATGTCCGCGTTCATCTGCACGCGCCAGGGCTCCCCGAGGTTGCACTGGCTCATGCCGATGGTCCATTTCGCCTGCGCCGAGGCGCCCATGGCGAAGAGGGCCGCGACGACGAGCGCGCAGGCCCAGGCCTTTCCGATTCTCCTCATACCTTTGCCTCCTTGACGATATCTCAGGCGGTCCGGGGGGCCGCGCCGTTCACGAAGCTTCGGGCGGGGACTCACTTGGCCCGCCTCCTCTGGGTGAGCACCGCGAGCACGACGATCACGCCGGTAACCATGAGCCTCCAAGCCTCGGGGACCGCGTTGATGGAGAGTATCTTCTGGAGGTAGCCGATCGTGAGGATCCCGAGGAGGGTGAGCCCCATGCTACCGCGGCCGCCGGACAGGCTCGTGCCGCCGATGACCACCATAGCGATGGCGATGACCTCGTAATCCTTCCCCGCCTCGGGGTCCCCCTGGGTCTCCTGGGCCGCCTGGGCTATGCCGGCCACCGCGCACATGATCCCGGCGAAGGCGTAGGCCAGGAACTTCGTCATCCGGACCGGGACTCCCGAGAGCCGCGCCGCTTCCTCGTTCCCGCCCACGGAGTAGAGCTCCCGGCCCCACTTGTGCCGCGCCAGGAAGACCCAGGCCACCGCGATGCAGACGAAGAAGATGACCGAGACGATGGACAGGTTGCCCCACAGGATCCGGGAGTCGATGTCCTTGAAGATACTCGGCAGCTCCTTGATGACGACCTCCCCGCTCTTGGCGGTCACGTAGGTGGATATCTTCTTGCCCCCCGTTATGTACTTCGCCAGGCCCCGGGCGAAGTACTGCATCGCGAGGGTGGCGATGAAGGGCTGGAGCTTGGCCCGCGCGACCAGCCCCCCGGAGACGCCCCCGAGGGCCGCGCCGAGGAGGACGCAGGCGAGCACCGCGGCAGGCCAGGGCCAGTCCATATGCATGGTCAGGATGGAGAAGGAGACGGCCGAGACGCCGAGGATGCTGCCGACCGAGAGGTCGATGCCCCCGGTGATGACTACCATGGTCATCCCGCAGGCGAGGATGCCGTAGACGGAGGCCTGCCTGAGCGTGTCGCGATGGGTGCCGAGCTTGAAGAAGGCCCCGTCCGCGTTGAAGGCCATGCCGAGGGCGAGCACGAGGAGGAATTCCAGGGCGGCCCGCCCCGCAGAGCTCGACAGGGCCTTCCGTAGCGTCTTCAGCATCGTCGCACCTTCCCCTCGGCGGCCGCCTCGGCCGCCTCGACTTTGCCCATGGCGGCGGAGAGGACCCGCTCGGCGCTGGCCTCGTCCCGCGAGAGCTCGGAGGTTATGCGCCCCCGATGCATCACCAGTATGCGGTCGCTCATCGCGAGCAGCTCCGGCATCTCGGATGTGATGAGGAGTATGGCTATCCCGCGCGCGGTCCACTCGTTCATGAGCTGGTATATATCGTGCTTGGCTCCGACGTCGATGCCCCTGGTCGGCTCGTCGAGGAGGAGTATCCGCGGATCGGCCGCCAGCCACTTCCCTATCGCCGCCTTCTGCTGGTTGCCGCCCGAGAGGGACTCGGCCTCCATGTCGAGGGAGGCCGCCTTGAGCCTGAGCGAGGCGCCGATGCGCGCCGCCAGCCCGGCCTCCCGGGCCGGATTCCTCCAGCCCCAGGTCGAGAGCCGGCCGAGGCTGGCCGCGCAGATGTTGGCCGTAACCGACTGCGAGAGGACAAGCCCCGTGGCCTTGCGGTCGTTCGAGAGGAGGGCAAGCCCGGCGTCGATCGCGTCCCGAGGCCGGCGGACCGAGAGCTCGCGGCCCTCGACCTCCAGCCGGCCCGACGCGCGCCCAGGCAGGCCTCCGAATATCCCCAGGAGGAGCTGGCTGGCCCCGGAATCCTGCAGGCCCCCGAGGCCGAGGATCTCGCCCCTGCGGACGGAGAGCGAGACCGCGTCGACCAAGGGCCGCGCCGAGCGGTCGGCGCCCCTGACGCTGAAGCCCTCCACCCGGAGGGCCACGCTCCCGGGCGCGGAGCCATGGCGCGGGAAGCGGTCATCCACTTCGCGGCCCACCATCAGGGCGACCAGCTCCCGTTCCGGCATGCGGGCCGCCTCCCGGCTCCCCACCATGCGCCCGTCCCGGAGCACGGTGACCCGGTCGGCGAGCCTCTGTATCTCCTCCATGCGGTGGGTGATGTAGACGATGCCCCGGCCCGTCGCCTTGAGCCGGGCGATAATGGAGAAGAGCAGCTCGGCATCCTGGGCGTTCAGGGCGCTCGAGGGCTCGTCCATGACGATGACCCGGGCTTCGAGCCGGACGGCCTTGGCGATCTCGAGTAGCTGCCGCGAGGAGATCGGGAGATCCTCCACCGCCCCGTCCAGGTCGAGGTTGAGCCCGACCTCGGCGAGGGCGGCCGACGCTCCCGCGCGCTGGGCCCTGGCGCGGACGAAGCCCGCCCGGACCAGGGGGCTGCCCAGGAGGAGGTTCTCCGCCACGCTCATGGGCGGGACCAGCGAGAGCTCCTGGTGGATCACCGCGATGCCAAGCCGTTTGGCCTCGAGGGGCGAGACCGGCCTGACCCGCCGGCCGTCGAGCTCGATCGTCCCGCGATAGTCGGAATAGGCCCCCGCGAGGATCTTGATGAGGGTGCTCTTGCCGGCGCCGTTCTCCCCAGCGAGCACGTGGACTTCGCCGGGGAAGACGTCGAAGTCCACCCCGTCGAGGACGGGCGCCCCTCCGAAGCTCTTCGATATCCCGCGCATGGATGCCAAGGCCCGCATTCCCGTTCTCCTCCTAAGCCTCGCCCGAGAACCCGCTGAGCATATAGCAAACAACGTGCCAACGCCCCGGAGGGGCGGAGGGCGCGGGAAAGGGCCTCCAGCACGGCCCGGGCCATCACGGGAGGCGGCGCCGCTCGACATCCCGGCCTCGCCATGTCCCGACTCTTTCCCGGGACGGGAAAAAACGGGAAAGGCCCTTCCCATTCCCTTCGGGGCCGCGGGAGGCTAGTATCGAAGGGCCCGGACCCGGGCCGCCGCAGGGCCCGCAGCCGGGCGGCGCCGCGAGCGCGGCGCGAGGAGGAAGGCCATGGATGAGCGCTTCGGCATGGAGGGCAAGGTCGTCCTCGTCACCGGCGCGAGCCGCGGCATCGGCCATGGCCTCGCCCTCGACCTCGCGCTGCGGGGGGCCCGCGTCGTCGCCCTGGCCCGATCCCTCCCCCTCCTCGAGGAGCTCCGGGAGGAGATCGGATCGAAGGGCGGCTCCTGCTCGATCCGCGCCCTCGACCTCAGGGACGCGGCCGCCATCGGGCCCGCCTTCGACGCCGTCGCGGCCGAGGAGGGGCGGATCGACGTCCTGGTGAACAACGCGGGCATGGGCAAGCCCATCCCCGCCCTCGAACTGAGCGAGGCCGACTGGGACGAGATGCTCTCTCTCAACCTCAAGGCCGCCTTCTTCTGCGCCCAGGCCGCGGCCCGGCACATGCTCGCCGCGGGGAAGGGCCGCATCGTCAACATGAGCTCGCAGGCGGCCGTGGTCGCCATCCCCGGCGAGGCAGCCTACTGCGCCTCCAAGGGCGGTCTCAACCAGCTGACCAAGGCCCTGGCCCTCGAGTGGTCGGGCCGGGGCGTCACGGTCAACGCGGTGGGCCCCACCTTCACCTACACCCCGGGCACGGCCGAGCGCCTCGACGATCCGGCCTTCCGCGCCGCCGTCCTGGCCAAGATCCCCCGCGGCCGCGTCGGGACGATAGGCGACATAGCTGCCGCCGTGCAGTACCTCGCCTCCGACGCGGCGGACCTCGTCACCGGCGCATTCCTCCTCGTGGACGGGGGCTGGACCATCGAGTGAGGCCGGGCCGCACTCAGCGGGCCAGGACCGACTCGAGGTAGGCGAGGAAGGGCCGCATCGCCTTGAACGACTCGAGGGCCCGCGGCACCAGGTCCGCGGCGGCGGCCTCCCGGTCGCTCAAGGGATGGACGACGAGGAACTGCTTATGCCTAAGCAGCTCGATCTCGGGGTGCTCCTTGGGATAGCCCTGGGGCGCGGTCTTGAGCGAGTCCCCCGCGAGGCCGCCGAACTCCCGCGCGAAGGCGGGAGCGGCGAGGATCCGCTTGAGGGGCTTGGGGTCCCGCGCTATGGCCTCCCTGACCGCGGCGAGCTCGGCGGGCGCGGGCTCGTAGAGGCCGCCGGCGAGCATGGAGGCCCCCGCGGGCTCGAGGTGGAAGTAATACGAGCGGAGCCCCGCCTTGCGGCCCCCCGCCCCCAGGAGGGCGCCCATGTTCGTCTTGTAGGGGGACTTGTCCCGCGAGAAGCGCAGGTCGCGGTTGATCCGGAAGACGCAGTCCTTGGGCGAGACCCCGCCCAGCTCCTCGGTCGCGGCGAGCCCGGAGAGGAGCTCGGCGACCAGGCCGAGGAAGGCCTCGCGGGCCGCCTCGTAGCGGCCCCGGTTGGCCTCGAACCAGTCGCGATCGTTGTTGGCCGCGAGCTCGCGGAGGAAGGCGAGGATCAGGCGGACGTCGGCTGGGCTGCTCATGAGACCATTAAGGGCGAGCGGCCGCGGGCCGTCAAGGGCGGGCCGCGGGCTGATCCCGGGCGAGCCGTGCTGACACGGAGGCGCGAAGGCGGTACAGTACGGGCGCGGAAGCGAGGAGGGACTATGGATGAGCGCTTGGGCGAGGATGCGCGGGCCGCAGGGAATGAAGCGCGAGGACCCATCAGGATCGACCTCGGCTTCGTGAACGCCTACCTCCTCCCGGCCGCGGAGGGCTTCGTCCTCGTCGACGCGGGCACGGCGGCTCACTGCGCCAAGCTCGAGGCGGCCCTCGGCCGGGCCGGCTGCGGCAAGGGCGACCTGCGGCTCATCGTCCTGAGCCACGCCGACCCGGACCACGGCGGCTGCGCGGCGGCCCTCGCGGCGGCCTACGGAGCGCCCATCGCCCTCCACCCCGGCGAGCTCCCCCAGTTCGAGCGGGGCGAGACGCCCCGGCGGAGTGGGCGGGGGCTCGCGGCGAAGCTCTTCGTCGCCTTCGCGAACCGGCCCGGGAAGCCCGCCGCGGCGGGGCGCTCCGCCCTCGAGCTCGGCGAGGGAAGCTCCCTCGCCGAGTACGGCCTCGAGGCGCGGGTCCTCCACCTGCCGGGCCACACGCCCGGCTCGATCGCCCTCCTCCTCGGCGACGGGAGCCTGGTCGCCGGCGACATCCTCGCCAACATGCGCCGGCCCGGCCTCTCGCCCTTCGTCTGGGACGCGAGGCGCTACGACGAGTCCCTCGCGCGGCTCCAGGGCCTGGCCGGCTCGATAGCGACCGTCTACCCGGGCCACGGCTCGCCCTTCCCCGGCGAGGCCATCCTCGGCATCGAGCCCCTGGGCGGGTCGCGGCCGTGAGCTCCGGCCGCGCGACGCAGGAGCTCCTCGACCGCCTCGTCGAGGGCGCTCGGGCGGCGGCTCGGGCCGGCCGCGTCGCCGACTACATACCGGCCCTCGCCCGGGCCCGGCCCGAGGCGGTCGGCGCGGCGATCACGAGCGTCGAGGGCGAGCTCCTCGAATCGGGGGAAGCGCGCGCGGGCTTCACCCTCCAGAGCGTCTCCAAGGCCATCGCCCTCCCCTACGTCATCGACGCGCGCGGCGAGGAGGCGGTCTTCTCGCGGGTGGGCAAGGAGCCGACGGGGGACCCCTTCAACTCCATCATCCGCCTCGAGGCCTCCTCGCTCAAGAAGCCCTACAACCCCATGATCAACGCCGGCGCCATCGTGCTGAGCTCCCTCATGCCCGGCTCCACCGGCGAGGAGCGGGCCGCGGGCTTCCGCGGCTACGCGGCGGCCCTCCTCGGCCTGCCCTCCTTGGCCTTGGACGAGGAGGTCTACCGCTCCGAGGCGGCCACGGCGAACAAGAACCGCTCCATAGCCTGGTTCCTCAAGGAGCTCGGCCTGGTCGAGGGCGAGGTCGACGAGGCCCTCGACGGCTACTTCCGCCAGTGCGCGACGCTGGTCGACGCCGCCTCCCTCTCGCGCTGCGGCGCCTGCCTCGCCCTCGACGGCCTGGAGCCGGGGAGCGCGGGGGGCTCGGGCCGGCGGCTCATGAGCGAGCGGGCTGCCCGGGTCACCAAGGCCCTCATGTGCAGCTGCGGCCTCTACGACGGCTCGGGCGCTTTCTGCGTCGAGGCCGGCATCCCCGCTAAGAGCGGCGTGGGCGGGGGCATCCTGGCCTCGGCCCGGGGCCGAGCGGGCATCGGGAGCTACGGCCCCGCCCTCGACCCGCGGGGCAACTCCGCGGCGGGCCTCAGCATCGTCGAGGGCCTGTCGAGGGAGCTCGGCCTCTTCGCCCTCTAGGCCCCGCACCGCCGGCAGATTAATTTCTGCTTACCTGCTATACTGGCCCATCTTCCCAACCTGGAGCCCCCATGAAGAACGTTGATATGAAGTTGGACGGCGACATCCTCACCATCGTCGTGGACATCGCCCAAGAATTCGGCCTCTCCCCCACCGGCAAGAGCCGCATCATCGCGACGACCGAGGGCAATGTATCCATCCCCGGCAGGAAGGCCGTCCGGATGGGACTGAACGTCTACAGCCGCCCCTGAATCCGCAGCCCGCGCAGGCCCGGCCCGGGATCGCCCGACGCGGGCGACGGCTAGACGAGGCCGATGAGCCTGAGCCCGAGGCCGATGGCGCCGAGCATGAGGAGGGCCTCGACCCGGCCAGCCCAGCGGTGGAGGCCCTTGCGCGAGGCGATAGCCTCCTTGCCCGTAGCCTTGAAGATGGAGAGGCCGAGGACGGCCGCCGCCGCGGCGAGGCCGATCGCGAGGCCGCCCGCGATCCGGTGCGGCGCCCCCTCCGGGCTCTCGCCCGCCGTCTCGACCATGACGGCCGCGGCGGCCAGGCCGGAGGCGAGGGAAGCCAGGGCCGCGTAGATCAGGGCCTTGTGGGCCTTCATCCACCACCTCCTCGCTTTGAGGCAGCGCGCCACGCAGATGGCGGAGAGCATGAGGAGGCAGGCGAGGGACATGAGGGAGAGGTGGAGGCGCAAAAGGCTCATTTCGCGGCCTCGAAGCGGAGCTTGGCCGCGCCCGCCTTGGCGTGCTTGCTCGTGAACACGAGGTCCCGCCCCGTGGCCCAGATCAGCTTCATCTCGGCGCCGGGGACGATGACCTTGTCGAACTTGTCCTTGGTATCGAGGAGCCTCGTGCACTCGAAGACCACCCGGTCGCCCGAGCGGGAGCCGGCCCAGGCGAGGAGGTCGCCCCTGCCTCCCTGGTCGACGTCGGCGGGATGGGGGCCGAAGGTCCCCGTGCACCAGGCGTCGACGGCCTCGGTCTTGCCGCCTTCGGCGACGAGGCCGAAGAGCATGTCCGACCTCGCCATGACCGCGCCGGGGTCGAAGCCCAGCGAAACCCAGCCCTTGCTCAGGGCCTCCATGGCCAGGTGGATGCGGTCGCCCTCGATCCGCCAGTGGAGGGTGAAGGTATCCTTCGCGAGGACCTGCGAGAAGGCGTATTCCGCGGGGCCGATCCTGCCGTCGATATCGACGGCCCAGGCGGCGAGGGAGGCGGAGGCCGCGAAGACGAGGATGGCGAGGCATCGGGTTTTCATACGACAACTATAGCTTAAGCGCCGCCGGCCGCAAGCCACCCTCGCCGAGGGGCGTCGCCCCCGCCCGCCGCCCCTCGTCCCGGCCCGCCCGCGGGGGAGTATCGCCCGGCCCGGGCCCGCGCTATAGTCGCGGCAAAGGGGGGCGCATGGCCAGGCTCTTCAAGGACGAGGTCACGCTCGCGATCGCGGGCCAGGCGGGACAGGGCATCCAGTCGATCGAGGCCATCGTGGGCCCCCTGGTCAAGCGCTCGGGCCGCCACTACCTTTCCGCCTCGGAGTTCATGTCCCGGGTCAGGGGCGGGGCCAACTCGACGGAGATCCGCGTCTCGAGTCGGCCCGTCTCGGCCTACCGCGAGGGCATCGACCTCCTCGTAGCCCTCCACGCCGAGGCCCTGCCCCGCCTGGGCAAGCGCATCTCCCCCGCCACCCTCGTGGTCGGGGAGGCGGAGAAGATCGGCTACCCCGGCATGATCGACGCCCCCTTCTCGAAGCTGGCGG
Organism: Spirochaetota bacterium; assembly: GCA_022711355.1. GTDB lineage: Bacteria > Spirochaetota > Spirochaetia > Treponematales > Rectinemataceae > JAKLFE01. The sequence goes on from JAKLFE010000008.1 coordinate 65,111, forward strand.
CCGAGGCCGGGGGCGCCCTCTACGCCAGCACCGCGGCCGCGGGCTACCTCTGCGGCCTCCTCAGCCTTAAGGCCGAGGACTGCCTCGCCTACATCCGCGAGTTCTTCGCGCGCAAGGGTCCCGAGGCAGCCGAGCGCAACGCCGCGGCCATGCGCCTCGGCCACGCCGCTGGCGCCGCCGCGGGCGAGGGCGGCATCAGGATCGAGATAACCCCCGACGAGGGGGCGAAGGGCAACCTCCTGGTCTCCGGCTCCGACGCCGTCGCCCTCGGGGCCCTGGCCGGAGGCTGCGACTTCGTCTGCGGCTACCCCATGTCGCCGGCCACGGCCCTCCTCGAGAAGATGGCCGCCCTCTCGGAGAAATTCGACATCGCCGTGGAGCAGGTCGAGGACGAGGTCGGCGTCGTCAACATGGCCATCGGTGCCTGGTACGCCGGGGCCCGGGCCCTGGTGAGCACCTCCGGCGGGGGCTTCGCCCTCATGTGCGAGGGCCTGAGCCTGGCCGGCGCCGCCGAGAGCCCCCTCGTGATCCACCTCTGCCAGCGCCCCGGCCCCGCGACGGGCCTGCCCACCCGCACCGAGCAGGGGGACCTCAACCTGGCCCTCTACGCCGGCCACGGGGACTTCCCCCGCATCCTCCTGGCCCCCGGGAGCATGGCCGAGGGCTTCGAGCTCGGCCGCCTCGCCTTCGACCTCGCCGACCGCTACCAGCTTCCCGTCTTCATCCTCACCGACCAGTTCTTCGCCGACTCCGTCCAGGACTGCCCCGCCTTCGCCGGCCTCGATCGGGAGCCCGAGCGCTCCGTCGTGGAGACCGGCCCCGGCTACCGCCGCTACGTACTCACCGAGGACGGCCGCTCCCCGCGGGGCATCCCGGGCTACGGCAAAGGCATGGTGCGGGCCGACAGCCACGAGCACGACGAGTCAGGCCACCTGAGCGAGGACCTCGAGCTCCGCGCGCGGATGGTGGACAAGCGCCGCCGCAAGGGCGAGGCCGCCCGCGCGGCCGCCCTCCCTCCGCGGCTCTACGGCCCCGAGGACTACCGGACCCTCCTTTTGTGCTGGGGCTCGACCCTCGGGACCCTCCTCGAGGCCGCGGAGCGGCTCGGGCGGAAGGACCTCGCCGTCCTCCACTTCCCCTGGCTCTACCCCGTCCCCGACCAGGCCGGGGACTACCTCCGCCGGGCGCGGAAGCGCATCGACGTCGAGTGCTCCTCGCAGGCCCAGCTCGCGCAGCTCCTCCACGGGGCCACAGGTTGCGCGATCGAGGAGAAAGTGCTCAAGTACGACGGCCTTCCCTTCGGGACCGAAGGCCTGGCCGCCGCCATCGAGCGGCTGCTGTAGAAAGGGGGAGGCCATGACGAGCGCCTTCGACTACGAACAGAAGCTGGACATCGGCTGGTGCCCCGGCTGCGGGAACTTCGCCATCCGCCAGACCCTCATCGCCGCCCTGGACGAGCTCGGCCTCGAGCGCGAGAAGGTCGTCCTCGTCTCGGGCATCGGCCAGGCGGCCAAGATGCCCCAGTACCTCAACACGAGCTACCTCAACGGCCTCCACGGCAGGGCCCTCCCCGTGGCCGCGGCCGTCAAGGCCTGCAACCCCGAGCTCAGCGTCATCGCCGTGGGCGGGGACGGGGACATGTACGGCGAGGGCGGCAACCACTTCATGCACGCCATCAGGCGCAACCCCGACATCGCCCTCTTCGTCCACGACAACATGGTCTACGGCCTCACCAAGGGCCAGGCCGCCCCCACCTCGCGGCCGGGCATGAAGACCCCCCTCCAGGTCGCGGGAGTCTACCAGAAGCCCCTGAACCCCCTGGCCCTCGCCATCTCCCTGGACGCGAGCTTCGTGGCCCGCTCCTTCTCCGGCGACCCGGAGCACCTGAAGGAGATGATGAAGAAGGCCATCCGCCACAAGGGCCTCGCCCTGGTGGACATCTTCCAGCCCTGCGTCTCCTTCAACAAGCTCAACAGCTTCGACTGGTTCAAGCGCAACAGCTACCGCCTGCCCGAGGACTACGATCCCCGCGACCGGGCCGCGGCCTTCGCGAAGGCCCTCGAGGAGGAGCCCTTCCCCCTCGGCGTCCTCTACGAGAGCGAGCGCCTAACCTTCGAGGAGGGCCTGGGCGTCTACGCCCGCGATCCCCGGCCCCTCTACGAGCGCCGCCGCGATATGGCGAAGGTCCGCGAGGAGGTGCTGTCGAGGAGCTAGGGGGACTAGGGGAGGAGGAGCTTGGATCGAACGATGACATGCCCGGGAGACGAGGGCCTCAGGCCGACAAGCTCTTGAGGATCTTCCGGGCGAGCGGCTCCTTGATCTCGGCGTGCCGAGGGACCGCCTCGACGACACCCGTTCGGGGATTGATCCACAGGCAATGCGAGGCGCCTTCGCGCTTGAGGTAGCAGCCCGCCATCCGGAGCGCGCGCTCGAGATCTGTCCGCTTCATCCTACCTGGATCGCCTCGCGGATCGCGCCGCTCGGGAGGCCGCGCAGCATATCCTCGCGCCGGTCCTCGAGGATGAGCTCTACGGCGGCGCGCAGGCTCTCCTTGGCTTCCGCCACGGTCTCGCCCTGGCCGTTGGCGCCGGGTATCTCGGGGCACATCGCCCAGTAGCCCCCCTCGGGGGCCGGCTCGATGATGGCGATGAATTCGGCTTTCATGGCGCGTCCTCTCTACCGGATAGCATACTACCATCGCGGAAGCCGGTCCATCGCGCGGGGCCCTAGCGCACGAAGTTCGTCCTGACCTTGGCGGCCGCCGGCGGCTCGGGCAGGGAGGAGCGCGAGAGCTCGCGCATCTTGAGGAGCCAGGCCAGGTTCCCGGCCAGGACCTCGACGATCTGCAGGCCCTCGGCGTCGCCGGCGAGCTCGCCGGGCGAGGAGCCGTGGGCGATGTTCCAGTAGCTCGAGGTGGCCAGGAGCATCTCCGCGTAGGCCAGGTAGTGGTAGAGCCCGTCGAGGGCGGCCGAGCCGCCGGAGCGGCGGAGGACGACCAGGGCGGCCCCCGCCTTGTGCCGGAACAGGCCCCCGTTGGCCCCCGCCACGACGAAGGCCCGGTCGAGGAAGCACTTCATCGCCCCGGCCAGCCCCGAGTAGTGGACCGGCGAGGCGAGGACGATGCCGTCGGCCGCGGCCATCCTGGCCACCGCCCCGTTCACGGGGTCGTCGTCGAAGACGCACTTTCCGTCCTTGCGCCGCCCGCACTCCCCGCAGCTTAGGCAGCCGCGGATCCGCTCCTGGCCCACCTGGATGATCTCGAAGCCGATCCCCTCGGCGCCGAGGCGCGCGCCCATGAGCTCGAGGGCCGCGTTGGTGTTGCCCCGGGCCCGGGGGCTGCCGTTGATCGCGATGACCTGCATGACGTTACCTCTCGGGATGGGAGCATAGCACGGGAGGCGCGAGGGCGGCGAGGAGCCGAGCCTCGTCCGCATCGAGCGGCCCGCGCCGACAAAGCGGCCGCCCCCTTGCCCGGGGGCGGCCGCGGCTCATTCCCTCCGGCCCGAGCCTAGGCCTTGGCCGCCGCCTGGGGCGCGGCCTTCTTCCTCCGCCCCGCCGGGACCGAGGCAAGGCCGAGCTTCTCGAGCTCCTCGCGGGAGCCGTAGAAGGCCACCTTGCAGATGGCGCGCAGGTCGCTCACCCAGGCGTCGAGGGTCCGGAGCTTGGCGTTGCGCTCCACCGTGGCCGCCTGGGCCTCCCCCGACTCCTTGGCCTTGGCCAGGAGCTTGGCCCGCAGGGCCTCGAGGAGCTCGGACTCGGCGCGGAGCTTGGCCGCGTCGTAGCCGAAGCGCCGCATCTTGGCCGCGAGCTTGGGATCGGCCAGGAGGTTGGCGTAGAAGGTGGCCGCCTGGTCGATCTGGCCCGCGGCGCTCTGCTTGCGCGGGCCGTAGAGCTTGAGGGAGCCCGAGGCCAGGGCGTCCTCGGAGAAGGCCACCCGCGCCACCTTGAGCGAGCGCATGTAGACCGCCTCGAACGCGGCCCGCGAGCGCTCGGAATCGGCGATGGCCTCGCGCTGCTCGCCGTACTCCTTGACCTGGCGCCGCACCAGGGCCTCGGCCTCGGCCCGGAGACGCTCGCCCTCGGCCAGGCGGGCCTCGTCGTAGCCGTAGCCGGCCAGGACCGCCGAGATCTCGGGCAGGGAACGGGCGTTCTCGATGAGGATCCGCGACGACTCGATGAAGGATGCGATGGAAGCGATGCTCATTATTACCTCCCGCGTTCTTTGAAATGCGCTAAGCCCGCCGCCCGGCGCCCGAAGGGCAGCGCGAAGCGGCGGAACCGCCCGCGAAACTCCCCGAAGGGCGCCCCGGCGCCCCGCTCGGGCGGCCGTGGAGCCTTTTCCGCTGAGCTCGAGCCGGATTCCGGCGACCTGGCAGATCTCGCCGGAGACCTGCGAGCGCTCTCGCGCGGCCCGCGGGCGTTTTCGCGCGGCCCGCTGCCGCTTTTTCGCGGCCCGCGGCCGTTTTCCCGCGCCCGGCGAGCGCGTACCCGCGCGCTGCGCCCCTTCCTCGGCGAGCTTCGTCCCTTCTCTCGCGGGCTTCCTCCCCGTTCCCGCGGCCTTCGTCCGGTTTCCGCTCTCCCTCAGCCACGGCGGCATGGCCTTCGGCCATAGTTCGCGGCGATGCGTATAGTGAAGCGGCATGTATGACCGCCTGTCAAGTTTTATTAACAATTCCGGACCCTATGCGAATCCCTTCAGAGCCATGAAGGCGGCTGCGGTTTCCTTTCGATCAGCATAGCGACCGTCCTAATCAACCCTGCTGCTCTCCGTCATCATGAACGCCTACCCCCGCAAGCTCGAGCCCAGGATGAACGAGATGGAAGGCCTGGCCGTCGTCAACCTCCCCATGGCAACCGGCAGCGCGTCTTCGCGGGGCGCGGCAAGGGCCGGGACCGGGCGAGGCGATTGCCGCCGAATCGATTCCTCGGTGTATACTATCGTGCGGCCTGGCAGCCGCAGAGTGCGCAAGGAGCCTACATGTTCGGCGAAGAGCAGCAGAGGAAGATCCTCGACATCTGGCGCGACTATTCTCGATCGGACAAGACCATCATCGACGCGAAGGGGAACGCGGTTCCCGACATCGATTCGCAGCGCGAAGAGGCACTGCCGGCTCTTAGGGGACTGCTGAACGACTTCCTGGGCGGAAGCATGGAGATCGGGAGCTTCAAGTCCTCGATCGACAGCTTCAACAAGCGCAATAACCTATGGGGATTCACGGCGACCAAGGGCCAGATGTTCTTCAACCAGCTGGCCAAGGCGGGAGCGAGCGATTTAGCCGCCCTCGTCGGCATCCTGAAATCGGCTCTCGCCCTGCCTCAGGGCCTCGATGGGGCTCTCGCTAAGGTCGAGGAGCTCGCGGCGTACTGCAAAGTCCATTTTGACAAAGCCGCGGACAAAAGGACCGCGCCCAATCCCGGATCGGTCTGCTACTTCCTCTCCTATTTCTGGCAGGTCCAGGATCGGCTCGCCTGGCCGATCATGTACAGCTCCCTCATCGAAGCCCTCGACGCGCTCGGCGTCTGGGAGCCTTCCGAAAGCCCTCGGGCCGACTATGAGCGCTTCTATCGCGTCAACGCGGATATCGAGGAGCTGATCGGATCGGGCGGCGGCGCCAAACCGAGCCACTGGGAGATCGAGCACGCCTTCTGGCGCTTCATACGGCGGCCGGGCGCCTCGACGCGGCCGAGCCAGCCCAGGCAGGGGCGAGGGCAGGCGCCGGCTCCCGAAGCCGCTCCGGTCAGGCCGACGCCGGCCGAAGGGTCGATCGTCCTCGCCGACTACCTCATTCCCAGGATCGCCGGGCTCGTGGAGCTCGGGGCCGATACCGAGAACAGCGGCGCGAGGAAGGGCTACATCTTCGAGCAGATGACCGCCGAGGCCTTCCAGCTCCTCGACTTCGAGACGACGAGCCTCGGCCAGGGCAGGGGACGCAATCCCGACTTCATCGCGAGGAGCCGGGAGGAGAGCAGCGCCTTCATCGTCGACGCCAAGGCCTACAGCGAAGGCTACAGCCTGGGACGGGACGACCGCGCCATGCGCGAGTACATCGCCACCCACTGCCCGCGGCTCAGAAGCGACGGCTACAAGAAGGTCGGCTTCATCGTCGTCAGCAACTCCTTCAAGGACGACCTGGAGGATCTCGCCGTCGAGCTGACCTGGGAGACCGACATCAAGCGCTTCATACTCTTGGAAACCGAGGCGCTCCTCTATCTCCTGGCCTACAAGACGAGGAATCGCCTGAGGGCGAGCGACATCATCGCCTTCCTCGTGTCCATGACCAATCCGATCGGCAAGGCCGATATCATCGGGAAGTTCGACGACTGGTGAGACGAGGGGCGCGCGTTACGCCGGATTCTTGCGAGGCCGCCCGCGTTTCTTGGGAGGAGCCCCATCGGCGGCCCTGGGCGAAGATCTCGCGGCGCCTTTGACCTCTCCTGCCTTCGCTGGCCTGCCCCGAGACCGCCTCGGCCGCTCGGCCTCGAGCCTCGCCTTCTCCGCGAGTATGCGCTTGAGTAATTCCTCCGCGGGCTCGTCGTTCGGGTCCTGGGGCACGAGCTCCCCCCGGAAGGCCTTGGCAAGGATGGCCTGCTCGATCGAATCGACCCGCTCCATCGCCGCCTGGTAGCTCGCCTCGGCCCTGTCGGCCAGGGCGAAGAGCTCGTCGACCCTGCGCACGATCTCGCGCTGCTCGGGGAGGGGCGGGAGTTTGATATATAGCAGGTATTGAGCAGAAATAGGTACAAAATCACGTGTTGTCTGAGATTTGATCAAATCAACTTGTTCAGAGAGCGAGGAACTGGCAAGGTAATACATCAAATAGCGATTATCTAGATAACCAGGATTGCATCTATAATACGTAGTCTGGGGCGTGAGAATACAATTTCGATCAGCAATTGCGACGCGTCCTACTGAACCCTTATGGGTATAAATCACATCCGCTTGCTTCGCAAATCCCACTTGGATTTTTTCCAGTGCCTTCCCCTGTAGTTTATATGCAGAATCATAATTAATAGTAAACGAGTTAACTTGTGCAGCCGTAATAAATGGCAAGCCACTTGTAGTAAACTCTGCGACTTTTGGATGGTTCGTGCCGTGATTGCCATCCTTGACATCAATTAGTGCCCCATGCCTCAGGAGCATCCCTACGGACTTTGCTATCCAGGTAGTCGGGAGTTCCCATGCATTAATAGCATCGTTTGGAGTTTCTGTTTCTGGAACGCCCCTACGGATCTTTCCGTCGGCGTGGATTCCATCGATATCGATCGGAGAGAATGATTCTTTCTCGCGCCATTCCTCCGTCAGCCTCCCATCGCAGGCCGCCGCGAGCACTGCTTTCCGGAATTCCGCCAGGATGCCCGGCATTCCCTCGAGCCGCGATCGCGCGGCCTTGATGCGAGGCAGGAGCTCGTCGAGTTTGGCCACGATGCGGCGCTGTTCGGCGAGGGGTGGGAGTAGGATCGGAAAGGAGTTAATTACGGTTAGGCTGATGTTTGATTGTGCTCCACCTTTCCCTTTTTCGACTAGTTCAGCCTTGATCGACATTAAAAGATAGAAAAGGAACCGATATGATATACCACCCAGTATTTTTCTTGTGGATGCAATCGCTTGGTTTGAAGTACACCTGATTCCTGCGATTCCAAGCTTCCCTATGCTTCCATACATGGCGATGAGTACAGCATTTTTCTCTATCCACTTCGTTGAGCTATTGGCCATTCCCAATTGACTGATGGTGTTTTTACTTGAGACTATGATGCTGTCATTCAGGTCAGAAATTATCAGCCAGGGTATTGATCCATTATAGTACTCATTTTTGGTCGATTGCGGGGTTCCTCCCGATTGCCAGATGGCGATCTCTCCAAGAGACGTATCCACCCATTCAGTACCGGTTGTAGAAAACGTACTCATCTCCCGAACTCCAGCTTCTGTTTCAGCTCGTTGTGCCATTGATACGCGATGCGCTTCTCGTGCTGGAGCCTGCCCACCACGATGCCGGGGTGGATGCGCTCGGTCTTGGCGAAGGCGAGGATGTCGGCCTCGTCGAAGGAGGCGGCCGCGACGAAGGCTCTCCAGTCCTGCTCGGGGATGAGGAGGTTCCTAGCGAAGCGGTCGGCCTCGGCCTCGGCCTGGGACTCGAAGCCCTCGCTCTCGTCGAGGAAGATGTCCTTGCGGCCGTGGAGGAGGATGTGCCCCGCCTCGTGGAAGAAGGTGAACCAGAAGTGGTCGTTGGTCTTGTAGCGGAGGGAGAGGACGATGAGGGCCTTTTCGCTGGAGAGCCAGCGGGCCGCGCCGCTCACGTGGGTCTTCTCGAGCTCGGGCACGAAGGCCAGGGCCAGGCCCGCCTCGGCGCAGAGCTCGACCATGGCGGGCTCGAAGTCCTCGGGCCGCTTGGCGGTGAGGAGCCTGATCTGCGTAAGGGCGTCCTTGAAGGCTTCCTTCGAGTACGGCTTGGTGCCGATCGCCCGCGCCTGGAGCTCGCCGGCCTTGAGCCAGGCGGCGAGGTGGGGCAGGTCGGACTTGAACGCGGGGGACTTGCGGAAGCTCGTCGCCTCGAGGTTGCCGTAGAAGGCGCCCCACTGGTCGGGCCCGGGTATCTCGAAGAAGCCGAGGAGGGCGCTCAGGAGCCGGCCCCTGTCCCTCGTGTCGGGCAGGAAGCCCAGGCGCTTCAAGTCGCGGACGGGAAATCCGGAGAGCCATTCCTGCCGCGTTTCGAGCTCGGCCTTGGATCGTTGCCGCTCCTGGAAGAGCTCGTAGTCGGCGTTGAGGTTGTTCCAGATCTCCGCCGAGACGCCGAGGACCAGCTCGAGCTGGACCGCGAGGGCGGCGCTCAAGGGGGCCTGGCGGTTCACGACCTGGGAGAGGTGCTTGAAGCTGATGCCGAGGCGATCGGCCAGCTCGCCCTTCTTGAGGCCCCGGGCCTCGAGGACTTCCTCGAGGTACTCCCCGGGGTGGACCGCGTAGTCGGGCCTGTACTCGTAGAGCGCGCCTGCCGGGGGCTTGGCGCGGGACTCAGTCGCCATGGTAATCCTCCACGCCGAGAATGACGATTTCGGTGACCTCGGAGAGGTCTATCGCGCCGCCTTTTCCCTTTGTGCCGGTCTCTTTCGGCTCGAATACGATGCGGAAGGGCTGCGCTATGTCGACGGCGAACTCCCCCCGACGGTCGCCCTTGAGCTGATGGCAGCGATCCGGGGGGATGGTCGGCACGTCGGCGAGCCTCGGGGTGGATTTGAGGACCATCATCCGCATCCGTATCTTGCGGGCCCGCTCGCCGCCGTAGGCCCTCCGCAGCTCGGCCTCGCTGCCGAAGGTCCGCTCGAGCTTCCTGGACTTGAACCAGATCCGCATGATGGAATATAAAACGTTTTACCGAATATGTAAAGCCTTTTTAGACGAGCTTGGCGATCTCCTCGAGTTCCCTCGTCGCCGCCTTGAGCTCCTCCACGGCCCGGGCGATGAGCTCGGCGGGCTCGCCGAGCTCGTCGGGATCGTCCCGCCCCTCGTCCTTGAGCCACTTGATGTCGAGCTTGTAGCCCCGCTCCTTGATATCGTCGATGCCGAAGGCCCGGAAGCGCCCTTCCTCGCCTTGATCCTTGCGCTTGGACTGCCCGTCGGGGTCCTTGCCGTAGCAGGCTTCGAAGTCGGCGAACATCTCGGCGGTGAGGGGCCTGTCCTTCTTCGTGCGGCTGGAGATGTTGGAGCGGCAATCGTAGATCCAGGTCTTCCTCGTGGCCAGGCCCTTGCGGAAGAAGACCACGTTGGCCTGGGCGTTGGCGTAGGGCACGAAGGTGCCCCGGGGCAGGCGGAGGATCGTGTGCAGGTCGCAGTCTTTCATGAGGAGCTCGAAGACCGACCCGGCCACGTCCTCGAAGAGGCAGTTGTCCGGCAGGACCACGGCCGCCCGGCCGCCGGGCTTGAGGCAGGTCATCACGTGCTGGAGGAAGTTGAGCTGCTTGTTCGAGGTCCCGATGGTGAAGTCGTCCCTGGCCGGGGCCTGCCCCGCGCCCTTGGTGCCGAAGGGCGGGTTCGTGAGGATGAGGTCGTGCTGGACCCCGTCGTAGGGGTCGTAGATCGTGTCCCCGAGGCCGATCTTCGGCTCGAGGCCGTGGAGGTAGAGGTTCATGAGGGCGAGCCTGCGGGGCCGGGCCACGAGGTCCTGGCCGTAGTAGGTCGACTTCCTGACGCGGGGCGCCTCGCGCGCGGGGATCGCGCCCTTGGTCTTCTCCATGAACCACTCGTAGGCGGCGACGAGGAAGCCGCCGGTGCCGCAGGCGGGATCGCAGATCGTGAACTCGGGCGAGGAGAGGGGATCGGGCTTCATGACCTGCACGATGCTCTGGATGAGGGGTCGCGGAGTGAAGTACTGGCCCGCTCCCTTCTTGCCCTCGCTCGCGGCCTTCTCGAGGAGGCCCTCGAAGGCAGCCGCCTTGACGTCCAGGTCGAGGCTGGTCCACTCCTCCTCGTCGATGAGGGTTATGACCTTCTTGAGGCTCACGGGCTTGGAGAACTTGGGCATGGCCTCGGCGAAGATGTCCCCGAGGAGGCCCTTCGCCTCCCGGAGGGCTTGGAGGACCTGGGTGTAGTGGTCGGTCAGGTCGGTGCCGGAGAAAGCCTTGAGGCTCTCCCAGTTGCAGGGGATCCTGCGCTTCCTGTCGTTCGCGTCGAGGACCGCGTAGCTGGGCAGCGCCACTCCCCGCTCGTCGGCCATCTTGAGGAAGAGGAGGTAGGTGAGCTGCTCGATGTAGTCGCCGTAGTCGACGCCGTCGTGCCTCAGCGTGTGGCACATGCCCCAGAGCTTGCCTACGATGTCCGACATGCTGACTCCCTACGCGGCGATATGGTAATTGAGCTCGGAGATCAGGCTCGAGAGGCTCTCTCCGAAGGCGCGGCGCGCCGCCCCGAGGCCGCCGTGCCGTTCCAAGGCTGGCATTGTATCAAAGAACTCCTCGTTGATCGCCAGGTTGACGACGAGGTGCTCGCGGATGCGCCCGAGCCACTCGAGCTGGAGGGGCGTGAAGTCGTGGGCGCCCCGCAGGGCCGCTATGGCCCCGTCCACCCGCTCCTCGGCGGTGAGAAGCGGCGATACGGGCGCGGCCGCATGCTTGATGCAGGAGATGATGTCCCGCATGGCCCCGTGCCCCGAGAGCTCGTGGGCCTTAGCGAGGGACTCCTCGCGGAATTCGGCTCGGACAAGCTCCGTCCGTATCCCCTCGAGCGCGCCGTAATCCCACTTCCGGGGGCTCTTGAGGAGGAGGGACAGGGCCTCGATCCTCTCCGCGTTCTCCCGCACGAAGGCCGAGAAGGCTTCCAGGTACTCCTGGGGACGGAGCTCCTCGTCCCCGCGGCGGAAGAGATACTCCGATTCGACCTTGTCCTGAATGCCCTGCGCTACGATGAACGGGGTCCCGGCTCGATCGTAGCCTTCGAGGAGCCTCTGGAAGGCGGGATTCCGGAGTATGCGCATGGTAGCGGCGAAGTTATTCTTGATCGCCTCGCGCAGGCCGTCGGCGAAGGCGTCCATGTCGCCCTCGAGGATGAATGCCGAGAAATCGGCGCGGGCCTTGGCGCTCATGGTATCCGCGACGCGCCGCAAGCGCTTCACGAGCCGCTTGGCGTTGTAGTCGCGCTCTACGTTGTTCCAGATGTTTTCGATGATCTCCCGCGCGCTTGCGATTTCGACGCTCTCGGTCACGGAAACCGGGAAGTCGGTCGCTTGCTTGAAGTATTCGATGAGGGTCCCGTCGAAGCAGTCGAATATCGTGAAGCATTCCTTGTGGATCGCCGGGCACTTGCGGGTTCCGCGCCCGAGCATCTGCGTCCAGAGGATGCGCGACTTGACCGGCCGGAGGAAGACGATGAACTCGAGCGCCGGTATGTCCACGCCCGTGGAGAGCATATCCACGGTGACGACCACGCTTGGCTCGGGCCTGTTGCGGAAGCGCTTGATCTTCTCGAGAGGCTTGTCCACCGAGGGGCTGCCGGTGATCTTCTGCACGAACTCGTCTCCCCGTCCGAGAAGCGAGCGCGCGGTCCGCACGAGCTGGTCCGAATGGGAGGCGTGGGCGATATCGTTGACCGCGAAGATGAGCGTCTTGGGGAAGCGGCCGGTCCGCGACTCGCGCTCCCGGGCGTAGCGAAAGACCTCCTCGAGGATCCTGCGGTTGCTGTCGGGGGCGGTGATCTTTCGCTCGATCTCGGAGGCGTCGAAGGACCGCTCGTCCTCGAGCTGATCGAGCCGCTCGCGGCCCGTCTCGGTATCCACGAGGACCAGCTGCTCGCCCTCGGAGAGGAACACGCCGTTCATGCGCACGTCCGAGCGGATCTTTACGGCCTCGTAGTCCACGAGCCAGCCGTCCAGCACGGCTTGCGCGTAGTCGTAGCGGAAGATGGGGAGGCCGAAGTAGGCGACTGTATGCGCCGCCGGCGTCGCGGTGAGGCCCACCTTGACCGCGTCGAAGTGCTCGAGGACGGCGCGCCAGATAGCGGTATCTTTGGCGGTGTAGCCCCGGTGGCATTCGTCGGCTATCACCACGTCGAAGGCGTGGATCGGGATGGATATCCGCTCCGCCTCGTCGTCGATCTCGGCCTCGCCCTCGGCTTGCCCGAAAGAGCCCTCTCGACCGAAGAGGTTGATCGCCATGCGCTGGATGGTCGCGACGTAGACGAAGGTATGCGCGCTCGAGGGCTTGCAGAGATAGTCCCGCGGGAGGACGGCGACGTCGAAACTCTCGTCCTCATCCAGCTCATCGGTCTTGAAACGCTGGCTGAAGAGCTCGTACTCGTCCTTGAATTTGAGGCCCTTGGGGGTCGCGAAGGAGGAGAAGGCCTGCGCGGCCTGGGCGGCTAGGGCCCGGCGGTCCACGAGGAAGAGGATCCTCCTGGCCCTTCCGGATCTTAAGAGCCGGTAGACGAGAGAGACGGTCGTAAAAGTCTTGCCGGTGCCGGTCGCCATGGCCAAGAGCATGGAGCGATTGCCGTCCGCTATCGCCTCTTCCACGGCCTTAACCGCCTCGGCCTGATAATCGCGCAGTCCCGCGATATCCATCGGCGAGGAGGCGAGCCAGCTCGAATACATGGCGGAGTCTCGCGCCCACATTTCCCCGAGGGCGTCTGAAGTATGGTAGCCGCGGAGCTGCCGTTGGTAATACGTCTCGTCGCGTACATCGACGAACCAGACCACCTCGCCGTTGGAGGAATACAGGAAGGGCACCCGGTATCCGTTCCAGTCGCCGATGCTGTTCGGCGCGCCCCGCGAATAGCGCTTGGCTTGCTCGAGCACGTTCTGGGAATCGGTGCCGACCTTCTTGGCCTCGAGTATGCCGAGGAGCCTGCCGCCGACGAAAAGCGCGTAATCGGCCGGGCCGTTGTCGGTCGGGTACTCCTCCACGGCATGGCGCTCGAGGCGAGAGACGTCCATGCCCTCGCTCCATTGAACGATGCTCCACGGGGGGGTCATCGAGCGAAGGACGGTGTCGATACGCATTTTCCGAGTCGTATACTCGTTCTCGGGCATCTGAGCTCCCAGCAGGCAACTCACAATGATGGGCTAATGATATATCGCTTACGGACAACGGTCAAACTCGTTGTCCAGCGGGAAGGCCGCGGGGTCTTAGGGGCGGAGCCCCTAAGAGGGGGGATAGCGGAGGCCACCGCAGGCCGCGCCGCAGCACAGGGCGAAGGGCGCGGCCGAGGAGGCCGAAGCGAAAGGGGGGCGCCCGCAGGCGCCCCCCTTCCTAATCATTCGATTCTTTGCTGATCAGAAGCCCCGGTCCGCGAGGTAGCGGTACTCCTTGTAGCGGCGCTCGACGAGCTCCTTCTCCTTGGCCAGGAGCATGGCGGCGCGCTCGGGGTTGGCGGCCTGGAGGGTCTTGAAGCGGACCTCGGAGTACATGAACTGCTCGATCTTCGAGTAGTCGGGCTCCTTGGAGTCGAGCTGCAGGGGGTTCTTGCCCTCGGCCTTGAGGCGGGGGTCGTAGCGGTACAGGAGCTGGATGCCGGAATCGGCGGCGAGCTTCTGCTGGTTCATGCCCTTCTGCATGTCGATGCCGTGCATCGCGCAGTGCGAGTAGGCGACGATGATGGAGGGGCCCTCGTAGCTCGCGGCCTCGCGGAAGGCCTTGATGGTCTGGGCCATGTTGGCGCCCATGTTGACCGCGGCGACGTAGACGTAGCCGTAGCTCATGGCGATGGCGCCCAGGTCCTTCTTGGCGACGTCCTTGCCCGCGGTGGCGAACTTGGCGACGGCGCCGAAGGGGGTGGACTTGGAGGCCTGGCCGCCGGTGTTGGAGTAGACCTCGGTGTCGAGGACGAGGATGTTCACGTTGCGCCCGGAGGCGATGACGTGGTCCAGGCCGCCGAAGCCGATGTCGTAGGCCCAGCCGTCGCCGCCGATGATCCACACGGAGCGGACGATGAGGTCCTCGGCGACGGAGTCGAGCTCCTTGGCCCAGGGCTCCTTCGATTTGGCGCAGAGGGCCTTCAGCTCGGCGACCGCGGCGCGCTGCGCCTCGATGCCGGCCTCGTCGGTCTGGGCGTTGCCGAGGACCTTGTCGGCCAGCGCGGCCGGGACGCCCTTGCCCTTCTGGGCGGCGAGGAGCTCGCGGGCGTACTCCAGGCGCTTGTCCGCGGACAGGCGCATGCCGTAGCCGAACTCGGCGGCGTCCTCGAAGAGGCTGTTGGACCAGGCGGGGCCGCGGCCGTCGGCGCGGTGGGTGTAGGGGGTGGTGGGCAGGTTGCCGCCGTAGATCGAGGAGCAGCCGGTGGCGTTGCCGATAATGGCGTGGTCGCCGACGAGCTGGGTCATGAGCTTGATGTAGGGGGTCTCGCCGCAGCCGGCGCAGGCGCCGGAGAACTCGAACAACGGCTCGCGCATGGCGATGCCCTTGGCCAGGGAGAGGTTCAAGAGCTTGGAATCCGTGTTGGGGATCTTCTTGAAGAACTCCCAGTTGGCGGCCTCGGTCTCCCTAAGGGGGATCTGGGGCTCGAGGTTGATGGCCTTGCGGGTCTCGTCCGCCTTGTCCTTGACGGGGCAGATGTTCACGCAGGCGCCGCAGCCGGTGCAGTCCTCGGGCGCGACCTGGAGGGTGGCCTTGAGGCCCGCGAACTCCTTGCCCTTGGCGTCGACGGACTTGAAGGTCTTCGGGGCGCCGGCGGCGTATTTGGGATCGTAGGCCTTGAGGCGGATGACGGCGTGGGGGCAGACCATGGTGCAGTTGCCGCACTGGATGCAGATCGCCTCGTTCCACACGGGGATCTTCTCGGCGATGTTGCGGCGCTCGTACTTGGTGGTGCCGGTGGGGAAGGTGCCGTCCAGCGGCATCTGGCTCACCTTGAGGCTCTCGCCCTCGTTGGCGATCATGGCGCCGAGGACTTCCTTGACGAAGGCGGGGGCGTCGGCGGGCACGGGGCTCTTCATGCGGAGCTTGCCGTCGGCGGCGCCGTACTTCACCTCGTGGATCTCGGTGAGGGCGAGGTCGATGGCCGCGATGTTCTTGGCGACGACGTCCTTGCCCTTGCGGGAGTAGGTCTTCTCCGTGTACTTCTTGACGAGCTTGACGGCCTCGGCCTCGGGCAGGACGCCGGAGATCTTGAAGAAGGCGGTCTGCATGATGGTGTTGACGCGGCCGCCCATGCCGGCCTTCTCGGCGATGGCCGAGCCGTCGACCACGTAGAACCTGATCTTCTTCGCGATCATGGCCTTCTGGACCTCGACGGGGACCTCGGCCCAGACCTTGTCGGCCGGGTAGGGGCTGTTGAGGAGGAAGACGGCGCCGGGCTTGGCGTTCTTGAGCATGTCCAGCTTCTCGAGGAAGGCGAACTTGTGGCAGGCGATGAAGTTGGCCTTGCCGATGAGGTAGGGCTTCTTGATGGCCTTGGGGCCGAAGCGGAGGTGGCTGATGGTGTAGGAGCCGGCCTTCTTCGAGTCGTAGAAGAAGTAGCCCTGGGCGCTGTTCGGGGTGTCGTCGCCGATGATCTTGATGGAGTTCTTGTTCGCGCCGACGGTGCCGTCGGAGCCCAGGCCGTAGAAGAGGCACTCGACCTCGCCCTCGGTCTCGATGTCGAAGTCCTTGTCGTAGTCGAGGGAGCTGAAGCTCACGTCGTCCTGGGGCCCGACGCAGAAGTGGTTCTTGGGAGCGGGCTTGGAGAGCTCGTCGTAGACGGCCTTGGCCATGGTCGGGGTGAACTCCGCGGAGCCCAGGCCGTAGCGGCCGCCGATGACGGTGGGCCAGGCCTTGAAGGGGCCCTTGCCGGCTCCCATGGCCTCGCCGATGGCGGTGCGGACGTCCTCGTAGAGGGGCTCGCCGATGGCGCCGGGCTCCTTGGTGCGGTCGAGGACGGCGATGGACTTGACGGTGGCGGGGATGGCCTTCATGAAGTGCTCGACCGAGAAGGGCCGGAAGAGGCGCACCTTGAGCACGCCGACCTTCTCGCCCTTCTTGGCCAGGTAGGCGGCGGTGCTCTCGACGACGTCGGCGCCGGAGCCCATGACGATGACCAGGCGCTCGGCGTCGGGGGCGCCGGCGTACTCGTAGAGCTTGTACTGGCGGCCGGCGACCTTGGCGAACTTGTCCATGGCCCGCTGGACGATCTCGGGCACGGCGGCGTAGAGCTTGTTCGTGGTCTCGCGCGAGGTGAAGTAGACGTCGGGATTCTGGCTGGTGCCGCGGATCATCGGGCGCTCGGGCGTGAGGCCCCGGGCGCGGTGGGCGCGCACGAGCTCGTCGGAGATCATGGCCTTCATCGCGTCGTAGGAGAGCTCCTCGACCTTGGCCACCTCGTGGGAGGTGCGGAAGCCGTCGAAGAAGTGGAGGAAGGGCACGCGGGCCTCGAGGGTGGCGGCGTGGGCCACGAGGGCGAGGTCCATGACCTCCTGCACGTTGTTGGAGGCCAGCTGGGCCCAGCCGGTGGCGCGGGCGGCCATGACGTCCTGGTGGTCGCCGTAGATGGAGAGGGCGTGGGCCGCGACGGCGCGGGCGGCGATGTGGAAGACCGCGGAGGTGCACTCGCCGGCGATCTTGTACATGTTCGGGATCATGAGGAGGAGGCCCTGGCTGGCGGTGAAGGTCGTGGTCAGGGAGCCGGAGCTGAGGGCGCCGTGGACCGCGCCGGCGGCGCCGGCCTCGGACTGGAGCTCGACCACCTGGGGAACCGTGCCCCAGATGTTCTTCCGCCCCATCGCGGAGAACTCGTCGGCGAGCTCGCCCATGGGGGAGGAGGGGGTGATGGGGTAGATCGCGATCACCTCGCTCACGGCGTGGGCCACGTGGGCGGCGGCGGTGTTGCCGTCGATCATCACCATGTTCTTCGTATCGGGCATACGGATTCCTTGTGGATGAGGATGGGGCTCTGTCCGGAGCTCGGAAGAATAGTAGTTTGATTCCGGCTTTTGATCAATACGCGCGGTCCGTGTCGCGCGCTGAACCGCGTATTTCAATTTGCGAAATACATGGAAGCGCCTTCCGGATTCCCAAAGGCCCGATTTCCGCGCCATACTGGGGCCCATGGAAACAGCCCTCCTCGTCCTCGCCGCCGGCCTGGGCTCCCGCTACGGCGGGGTCAAGCAGGTCGATCCCGTCGGCCCCGCCGGCGAGACCATCCTCGAGTACTCGGTCTACGACGCCCTGGCCGCGGGCTTCGACGAGGTCGTCTTCCTGATCCGCCGCGGCATCGAGGCCGACTTCCGCGAGACGGTCCTCGGCCGCCTGCCCGCCCCGCTCCGCTCCCGCCTGGCCTTCCAGGAGCTCGAGAGCCTCCTTGCGCCCGGCGAGGCCGCGGCCGCGCGGGAGGCGGGCAGGACCAAGCCCTGGGGCACGGGCCACGCCCTCCTCTGCGCCGCCTCCGCGATCGGCTCGCCCTTCGCCGTCATCAACGCGGACGACTTCTACGGCCGCGAGTCCTTCCGCCTCGTGCGCGATTTCCTCGCCGCGCGGGGGCCGGAGAGCCGGGACTGGTGCATGGCTGGCTACGAGCTGCGCCGCACGACGAGCCCCCACGGCTCCGTGTCCCGGGGCCTCTGCGGCCTGGGGCCCGATGGCAGGCTCGCCTCGGTGACCGAGCATACCGCGATCGAGGAGGCAGGGGGCCGCTTCGTCTCGCGCGGGGGCGCGGCTCCCGGGGCCGAGCTCGAGCTCGGAGGCGGGGAGCTGGTCTCCATGAACTTTTGGGGCTTCACGCCCGCGGTCTTCGGCCTGGCCGAGCCCCGCTTCCGCGCCTTCCTCGCGGAGGGCCGCGGCTCGCCGAAGGCCGAGTTCTACCTGCCCTCCCTGGTCGACGAGCTCGTCCGCCGCGGCGAGGCCTCGGTCTCGGTCCTGCCCACGCCCGAGGCCTGGTTCGGCCTGACCTACCGCGAGGACGCCCCGGCGGCCCGCGCGCGGATCGCCGAGCTCGTCCGGGCCGGCGCCTACCCGAGCCCCCTGTGGGGGGCGGGGCTCCCGCGATGAGCGGCGCCGAGGATCAGGGGGCGGCCGCAGCGGGCCGGCTGGCGGCGGCCCGCGAGGCCGCCGGCCTCTTCGAGCTCGGGGGCAGGCCGGCCGGGCTCGCGGCCTACGGCGACGGCCACATCAACGAGAGCTACGCCCTCTCGGTCGAGGGCCCGGGCGCCCCCGCGAGGCGCCTCCTCCTCCAGAGGATCAACCAGGCCGTCTTCCGCGATCCGGAGGCCCTGATGGGGAACCTCCTGCGCGTCACGCGCCACATCCGGGCCAAGCTCGAGGAGGACGGCCACCCCGAGCCCGAGCGCCGCTGCCTCTCCCTGGTCCCCGCCCGGGACGGGAGGGCCTTCGCCCGCGACGCGGAGGGCGGCTACTGGCGCGCCTACCGCTTCATCGAGGACTCGCGCTCGAGCCCGGCCGCCTCGCATCCTGCGGCGGCGCGGGGGCTCGGGGCGGCGGTCGGCAGCTTCCAGGCCATGCTCGCCGACCTCCCCGGCCCCCGCCTGGCCGAGACCATCCCGCGCTTCCACGACGCGAGCGCGCGCTTCGCGGCCTTCGAGGAGGCGGCCGCGGAGGACCGCGCGGGCCGGGCCGCCTCGGTCCGCCGCGAGATCGCCTTCTTCGAGGAGCGGGGCGAGGGCCTGGGCCGGATCGCCGGGGCCCTCGCCTCGGGCTCCCTGCGCGAGCGCATAACGCACAACGACGCCAAGGCCGACAACCTCCTGGTCGACGCGGCCACGGGCGAGCCTCTCTGCCTCGTCGACCTGGACACGGTCATGCCCGGGGCGGCGGCCTACGACTTCGGCGACCTCGCGCGCACGGTGAGCGCCACCTCCCCCGAGGACCGGGCCGAGGGCATGGGCCTCGAGCTCGGCCTCTTCGCGGCCCTCGCGGAGGGCTACGCGTCGGAGGCGGCCTCCTTCCTATCCGGGCCGGAGCGCGAGAGCCTACCTTGGGGGGCGCGGATCATCGCGGTCGAGCAGGGCCTTCGCTTCCTCGCGGACCACCTCGACGGCGACACCTACTACCGCATAGCGCGCCCGGGCCAGAACCTCGACCGGGCCCGGGCCTCCATCGAGCTCGCGCGCTCGATGGAGGCCCAGTGGGACGCGATGCGCGGCGCCGTCGAGGCGGCCTTCGCGCGGAGCTAGGGCCTGAAGCGCTCCTTGAGCGCCGGCATCGTGTAGCCGTAGCTGTCTTTCAGGTCGCGCAGGGGCTTGTCCCGCGGGAAGTCCGCGGGGAGGCCGAGCTTCTCGATGACTGCGGCAGGCTCGGCCCCGAGGGCCCGCGCGACCTCGTCGACGCTCATCGTGCCCTCGAGGGCGAAGTCGGCCGGGACGACGAGGGCCTTCGCGGGCGCGGCAGGCGCGGGCGCGGCAGGCGCGGGCGCGGCAGGCGCGGGCGCGGCAGGCGCGGACGCGGCGGGAGCAGGCGCCGGCGCGGGCTTGGGAGCCGCGGGCGCGTTAGGCGCCGGCGCCGCTTCCTTGCTCTCCCCCGCGTAGGGCAGGCCGAGTATCCGCGCCACGGCGACGCGCACCGCGTCGGCCTCGAAGCCCTCGATGCCCGCGAGCTTGCCCGTGTCCTTCAGCATGCTCTCGGGCGGCACCTTCGCCGGGTCGACCCCGGCCTCGCGGTAGAGCCGCTCGAGCTCGACGCCGAAGGACTCGGCCACCATGGCGTAGGTCGAGGAGCCCTTGATGTTCTCGACCTTGAGCGACCCGGCGGCGGCGCGGTCCGCGAGCGAGGGCGCGACGAAGGAGAGCATGCCGAGGGCCTGGCCGATGGCCGCCGCGCCGAGGTAGACGCCGAAGCCGATCGCGACGATGGCGCCGGCCTTGACCGCCTTCCCCCCCAGGTTGGCCGTCAGCGTGGCCTTCTTGGTCGGGCAGGCCGTCACGCACTCCAGGCAGGCGATGCACTCGGGGGAGCTCACCGCGCCGGCCTTCGAGACCTCGACGTTCATGGGGCAGGCCTTGTCGCACAGGGAGCAGGAGATGCAGGTCGAGGCCTCGCGCTTGACGCGGAACAGGGGCAGGCGCCCGAGCAGGGCGTTCAGGGCGCCGAGGGGGCAGAGGTACTTGCAGAAAGCCCGCTCGTAGAGCATCGAGAGCAGGAGGATCGCCGCGAGGAGGACGAGGCCGACGGCGAACTCGGCCCATACCGCGGGGAGCCCGGCGGCGAGGTGGCCGAAGGCGGCCATGGGCTCGTAGGGCCTGATGACGAGCTCGCCGGCCCGCCAGGTGAAGAGGACGATGGCGGCGAGGATGGGGTACTTGAGCAGGCGCAGGACGGAGTCGAGCTTCCGCGGGACCTCGAAGCGGCGGCCGAAGAGCTTCTTGCCGAGCCAGCCGAAGAGGCCCTGGAGGGCGCCGAAGGCGCAGAACCAGCCGCAGAAGAAGCGCGAGAGGAGGAGGCCTAAGGCGAGGATCGCGCCGAAGAGGACTACCGTGCCCGGCTCGATCTTCTTGATGAGCTCGCCGCCCGCCACGAACTTGAGCAGAGTCTCGAGCCCCCCGAAGGGATCGATCGCGTCGATCGAGGGAATGCCCTGCATCCGCTGGTGGAGTATCGAGAGGATCGTGACCCCCGCGAGGGCCAGCCCGAGGGTCGCCCTCCGCAGCTTCTGAATCGCCGGCAGCTTTCGCGCCATGTTCGCCTCCTGATATAGCAGTATTCGAATATTGCTATATGCAAGAAGCGTGCCAGGGCTCGGCGCGGGCGGGAAACGCGGGATCCCGGCGGAATTCGCGGGAATACGGGCTTCCCCGTGGATCTGCGGCGAGGGCGCCGGGGTCATTTTTGCCCAAGGCGGGAAACTATTGCCCGGCCCCGAGGCGGGAGCGGGGCGAGGAGGGCGGCTCGGGCTTCCGCGCCGCCATCCACCCCGAGCGCCGGGTCCTGAAGGTCGAGAGGGACTACTGCGTGGGCTGATCGGCTCCCAGGGCCTCGACCGCGGCGGCGAAGAGGAGCTCGAGGCCCTCCTCGGTGGTCTCGGCGTGGAACTCGGGGCGCCAGGCCAGCTCGGCCAGGGTGTCGCTCACGCTGAAGCAGGAGGCGATCCTGACGCCGCGGAAGCGGGCCACGGCGAAGAGGGCCGAGGCCTCCATCTCGACGACGAGGGCCCCCTCGTCGCGGAACTTCACCACCTCCTCGGCCGTCTCGCGGTAGATCGCGTCGGTGGTCCAGGAGGGCCCGACCCGGTGCTCGAGCCCGCGCTTGGCGAGGGCGGCGCGGAGGGCCGCGGTCAGCTCCTCGGAGGGGTAGACCGGGGCCCCGCCGGGCAGGTAGTGGTAGGAGGTGCCCTCGTCGCGGAAGGCCGAGTCGCAGACCACGAGGGAGCCGGGCGGGAGGTCGAGCCTGAGGCTGCCGGCCGTGCCCACGGAGACGAAGCGCCGCGCGCCGAAGGCGATGAGCTCCTCGAGCATGACGGCCGCGGCCGGGGCCCCGACGCCGAAGTGCCCGGCTATGGCCACGCGGCCATCGCTGCCGTCGAGGTAGCGCAGCCACTTGCCGAAGTAGCCCTCGGCCGGGCTGCTGGCATGGGCCGACGAGGCGTGCTCGAAGAGGGAGGCCTGGTAGGAGAGGATGACGGCCTCGGGGACAGGGGCCGGTCCGAGGCGGCCGAGGCCCGCGATGTAGCCCACGAAGTCCGCGGGGTTGAAGAAGGGCGAGGATTCGTACTTGCTCGAGTCCAGGGGTACGGGCATGGAATTCCTTAGCGGAGGGCCGAGGCGCCGGCCGGGCTCAGCGCCTGGTCGGGGGCCTGGGCCGTGCCGGTGATCTCGGCTTCGTCCAGGACGTGGCCGTCGATGGCGTCGAGGAGCTCGTCCTTGCCCATGCCCGTATGGGGCCCGAGGGCGAGGTCGAGGGCGAAGAGGCGGAAGCAGTAGTGGTGGATGCCGGTGCCGGCGGGGGGCCGGGGCCCGCCCCAGCCCGTGTGGCCGTAGCTGTTGCGGCCCTGGTGGCAGATTCCCTCGATCACGTCATGGGGGGGCAGGCCTTCGCGGAGGCCCGGCGAGGTGGGCGGCAGGTCCCAGGCCACCCACATGTCCCAGCAGCCCGAGGGCGAGTCGAAGTCCTCGCAGACCAGGGCGAGGCTCTTGGCCCCGGCGGGGAGCTCGTGGAAGGCGAGGTCGGGGGAGCGGTTCCCCTGGTCGAGGTGGGTCTTGGCCGGGAGCTCCTTGCCGTCGTAGAAGGACATGCTCGTAAGGTACATGGCGCCTCCTGTGAAGGTAAAGGCCGCCGGGGCGGGCTCGCCTCCCGGGCGGACTCGTCTCTCACCTCAAATTAAACACGGTAATCGGGCTCCCGCAAGGCCGGATCGGCGTTTTTCGGGAAGGCCTTCGCCTTGACATCGGGATCGGCGGCAGATAGCATCCTCGACGTTACCCCAAGCTGGAGGCCAGATGAGCAGGATACTCGCCAAGCGGCGGCTCTCCGAGGAAGTCTATAGGATCGAGGTCGAGGCCCCCCTGGTCGCGCGGGAGCGCAAGGCAGGCCAGTTCGTCATAGTGCAGGCCGACGCCGAGTACGGCGAGCGGATCCCCCTCACGATCGCGGACGCGGATCCAGGGCGCGGGAGCATCAGCCTCATCTTCCAGGCCGTCGGCGCGAGCACCCACAAGCTCGCCGCCAAGGAGCCCGGCGCGGAGATCGTCCTCTTGGGGCCCCTGGGCAACCCCACCCACATCGAGCGCTTCGGCTGGGCGGTCTGCGTGGGCGGCGGCATCGGGCTGGCCCCCCTCCACCCCATCGTCGAGGCCCTCAAGGCCGCGGGCAACCGCGTGACGGTGATCTCCGGCGCCCGCACGAAGGACCTCCTCATCATGCAGGAGGAGATGCAGGCCCTCGCCGACGAGCACCTCGTCGTGACCGACGACGGCTCGGCCGGCCGCAAGGCCCTCGTCACCGAGCCCCTGAAGGAGCTCTGCGGGCAGTCGCCGAAGCCGGACATCGCCGTGGCCATCGGCCCCCCCGTCATGATGAAGTTCTGCGCCGAGGCCACGAGGCCCTTCGGCGTGAGGACCCTCGTCTCCCTCAACACGATCATGATCGACGGGACGGGGATGTGCGGCGGCTGCCGCGTCACCGTCGGCGGCGAGACCAAGTTCGTCTGCGTCGACGGCCCGGAGTTCGACGGCCACCTCGTGGACTGGGAGCTCATGATGTCGCGCCTGAAGTCGTACAAGAAGCTCGAGGACGAGGCGCACGAGCGCTGCCACCTCGAGCAGGCCGCGGAGCGGCTCGCCGCGGGAGGCGCGCGATGAGCGATCTCAGCAAGGAAGCCCTCGCGGCCGGCGCGCGCGCGGCCCTCGAAGGCATCGAGGGAAAGGCCCTCTCCCCCAAGGACCGCCTGGCCCTGCCCGTCCAGGACATGCCCTGCCAGGATCCCGTCGCCCGGGGCCAGAACATGCACGAGGTGGCCCAGGGCTACGACGAGGCCCAGGCCCGCATCGAGGCGAACCGCTGCCTGGGCTGCAAGAACGCGCCCTGCGTCTCGGGCTGCCCCGTCAGGGTCGACATACCCGGCTTCATAGCCGAGATCCAGAAGGGCGACTTCGCCCAGGCCGCCCGGGTCATCAAGCGCACGAACCTCCTGCCCTCGATCTGCGGCCGGGTCTGCCCCCAGGAGGGCCAGTGCCAGGCCCCCTGCACCCTCGGCAAGTCCCTGAAGTCCATCGACAAGGCCGTCCAGATCGGCCGCCTCGAGCGCTTCGTCGCCGACTGGGAGCGCTCCTCCGGCGCGGCCGGGGCCCCGGCCGCGGGCCACGCCACGGGCAAGCGCGTCGCCATCGTCGGCTCGGGCCCGGCGGGCCTCACCTGCGCGGTGGACGTCCGGCGGCAGGGCCACGAGGTCGTCATCTACGAGGCCTTCCAGAAGGCCGGCGGCGTCATGGTCTACGGCATCCCCGAGTTCCGCCTCCCGAAGGAGCTCGTCCGCTCCGAGGCGGGGGTCCTCGAGTCCATGGGCGTCCGCTTCGAGCTCAACTACCTCGTCGGCCGGACGCGCAAGCTCCGCGCCCTCCTGGCCGAGGACGGCTTCGACGCGGTCTTCATCGGCGCGGGCGCCGGCCTGCCCAAGTTCATGGACATCCCCGGCGAGAACCTCGTCGGCGTGTTCAGCGCGAACGAGTACCTCACCCGGGCCAACCTCATGAAGGCCTACGACCGCCCCCGCGCGGCCACGCCCATCTACCCCAGCCGCCGCGTCGCGGTCCTGGGCGGCGGCAACGTCGCCATGGACTCGGCCCGCATGGCCCTGCGCCTCGGGGCGGAGGAGGTCCATATCCTCTACCGCCGCACGCGGGAGGAGATGCCCGCGCGGGCCGAGGAGGTCGGGCACGCCATGGAGGAGGGAGTCGTCTTCGACTTCCTCTCGAGCCCGACCCGCGTGCTGGCGGGCGCGGACGGCAGGTGCGAGGCCCTCGAGGTCCTGTCCTACGCGTTAGGCGAGCCCGACGCCTCGGGGCGCCGCAGCCCCGTCGCGATCAAGGGCAGCGAGAAAGTCCTGCCCTACGACACGGTGATCGTCGCCATCGGCAACGAGTCGAACCCCTTGCTCGCCCGCACGACGCCCGAGCTCAAGGTCGACCGCAAGGGCCACATCATCGTCGACGAGCGGCAGAAGACGAGCATCGAGCGGGTCTACGCCGGCGGCGACATCGTCCTCGGCGCGGCCACCGTGATCCTCGCCATGGGGGAAGGCAGGCGCGCGGCCGCCGCGATCAACGAGGTCCTGCAGTAGGGACGGGCCTTCCGCGCGGAGCGCGCCGCGCCGCGCTCCGCGGGCCCGTCGGGGAGCTTCGCATGGAAATCGCCATCGCGATCGACTCGTACGACGACCTCTTCTCGGACTTCGACATCCGCAGCTACGGGGAGCGGGCCATCTCGCGCGACCTGCTCGACGAGCTCCGGCTCCGCCTGCGCAAGGCGGGGCCCGGCTCGGCCTCCGACCTCGTCTTCCTCGTCCCGCGGGAGGCGAGGAAGGAGGGCGACGAGGAGCTCATCGTCGAGCGCCTGCGCCGCTTCTTCGAGGAGCGGCGCGCCCATTACCTCAGGGAGGACCGAAGGAACGCGCGCCTCGCCGCCCTCTTCGTGGCGATCGGCCTCGCCCTCTCCCCCGCCGCCAGCCTGGCAGCCGCCCGCCTGGGCGCCCGGCCCCTCCTCACCGACTTCCTCCTCATCCCGGCCTGGTTCTTCGTCTGGAACGGCCTCGAGCTCTTCCTCAAGGGCCGGGGCGAGTACCGGCGCAAGCGGGCCTACTACGAGTCCCTCGCCGCCTCGCGGACGAGCTTCCGGGACATCGAGGGCTACGCGCCGCGCTGAGCGGGCTCGGGCGCCGCGCCGGCCCTAGGCGGGGCCGCCCGCGGCCGAGGCCGCCCGGCCGAGCCTCCGCAGCTCGCGCGCCAGGACGCCGACCGTGATCGAGCTCGACAGGAGGTCGGCCGCGGGGTAGGCGATCCAGATCCCGTCGAGGCCGAGGAAGCGGGGCAGGACGAGGAGCAGGGGGATGAGGACGATGAACTGCCGCGAGATGCCGAGGAAGAAGGCCTGGAGGGGCTTGCCCACGGCCTGGAAGTAGGTGGAGCCCGCGATCTGCACCGCCGCCAGGGGGATGAAGAGGCCGAAGATCCGGAAGTCCCGCGCGCTCTTCGCGATGAGCCCGGGATCGGGCGTGAACAGGGACATGGCCAGGCGGGGCGCGAGCTGGATCACCGCGTAGCCGAAGAGGGAGAGGGCGAAGGCCGTCGCTATCGCCGTCGTGATGCTCGCGCGCACCCGGTCGAAGCGCCGGGCCCCGAAGTTGTAGCCCGCGATGGGCTGGAAGCCCTGCACGATCCCGATGATCGGCAGGATGATGATCATGTTGAACTTGGTGATCATGCCGTAGATCGTCACCGCCTCGTCCCCCCCGTAGCGCACGAGGCTGTGGTTGGCGACGAGGACGAGGATCGACATGCCCGCGGACTGGACGAAGGTGGGGGCGCCGAGGGCGGCCACCTCGCGCAGGACCGCGGGGCGATAGCGGAGGTGGCGCGGGCGGAGGGGGACGTGGGAGCGGCCGCGGAGGTAGTGCGAGAGGAGGTAGAGGCAGGATGCCGCCTGGCTCAGCACGGTCGCGAGGGCCGCGCCCCGCACGCCCCAGCCGAAGCCGAAGATGAACAGGGGATCGAGGCCCGTGTTGAGGATGGCCCCGAGGACCATGCCGGCCATGGCTGCCTTGGCGTTGCCCTCGGACCGCACGAGGTTGCTCGCGCACAGGGACAGCGAGAAGAAGAAAAAGCCGGCGGCGACGATGCCCGTGTACTCGAGGGCGTAGGGCATGATGGCGGGGCTCGCGCCGAAGAAGGCCAGGAGGGGCTCCATGAAAGCGAAAGCCAGGGCCACCAGGACGAGGTTCACCACGAGGACCGAGGCCAGGGTCGCGCCCATGGCCGAGGCCGCCTCCTCGGGCCGCTTCTCGCCCAGGCGCCGCGACACGATGGAGGCGGCCCCCGTGCCCATGGCCTGGGCGATGGCGGACACGAGGGTCTGGAGGGGGAAGACGATGGACAGGGCCGCGATGGCCAGCGGCCCCACGCCCTGGCCGACGAAGATCGTGTCGACGACGTTGTACAGGGCGTTGACGAGCATGCCCACGGCCGCGGGCAGGCCCATCTTGAGGAGGAGGGGGAAGATGGCGTCGCGGCCGAGGAAGTCGGTCTTGCGCCGCTGGCCGTCGGGAGGCGTCGAACTTTCGGGCATGTGCGCAAGGATACCGAAACGGCGCCGCGGGGGTCTATGGGGCGCCGTCCTCGCATCCCCGCTTTGATGAAGACCGGGCCACATGATACTATCGATCGTCGAGCCTCGATGGCGCCGCCTTCAAGCTCGCAGCGTTGTCGCCCGGAGGGGATCATGGTGGATATCGGAGAGCGAGAAAGCAGCCGAAACCGTTCGCTCGAAAGGGCGCTCAGCCTCCTTTCCATCCTCGAAGAGACGGGCAAGCCGCTGACCCTCACCGAGATCAGCACCAAGGCGCAGCTGCAAAAACCCACCGTGCAGCGGCTGCTCGGCGTGCTCGAGCGATACGGCTATGCCGAGCGATCACACAACAGGTATCACTTGGGTCCGGTCGTCCTACCCCTCGCCTATTCCTATATAATGGGAAACGAGCTCTCCCGCGTGGCCCTGCCGGTCCTCCAAGAGCTCGCATCGGTTTCCCAGGAGACGGCATCCCTCTTCGTGCGCATCGGCTACTACCGCGTCGCGGTGCAAAGGGTCGAGGGCATCCATCCCCTCCGGTACGCGCTGCCCATCGGGCGGAGGCTCCCTCTCCATATGGGCGTCGGCAAAGTGCTCGCGGCCGCCCTGCCCGCGGATGAGCTGGCGGAGATGGTCGCCGGCCTGGGCGAAGTGCGGTACGCGAGGGGCGAAACCGTGTCGGGGGCGGAGCTGCTCGCGGAATTCGCCAGGGTCCGGGAGCAGGGCTACGCCCTGTCCCGCAATGAACGCGAGATGGGCGTCGCCTCGGTGGCGGCCCCCGTCTTCGACGCATCGCAGCACGTCGCGGCGGCGATTTCAGTAGCCGGATCCACGGATCGCATCGACTCTAAAGTCGATTCCATCATTCTGGAAGTGCGCCGCGCCGCGGCCTCCGCAGCGGAGCGTCTCGGCCGGCTCTGATTCGCGCGCGGATCCATACCCCGCAGTTACAGGCATCAGTCACACAAAAATTACTTATATCGCTCCTCTTTTTCTTCCTCTGTACATCTTAGGCAGTTTTTTCTTGACAGATCACCAGAACGATGTTTCACTGTGTGGTACAGAGTTGCGTACACGGAAACACCTTGTACCCTTTTACTAACACACCAAGGAACCGCCGAATATGCTTTTAATCACAACTCTTTCTTAGGAGAGACAGCAATGCGGAAAAGCCGTCTGATAGCCAGCAGCATATTCCTCGTGTTTTCAGCCGCGCTGATGATCGCCTCCGTGTCGATGGAGTACTACTCGTCGATCGGCCCCGGGCCCGGTTTCTTCCCCTTCTGGCTTAGCCTCATCCTCGGCCTGCTCTCGATCATCTGGATCGTGCAGATCGTGCGCTCCGCTCCCGCCAGCGCGAAAACGGAAGGCGAGGAAACGCTGTTCCCTCGCGGGGGCGGGCTCCTCAGGATCCTTTCGCTCTTCGGCGCCCTTTGCTTCATGATCGCCTTCATGGAGCCGCTCGGCTTCCAGCTCGCCATGTTCGCCTTCCTCGCGTTCCTCCTCGTCGCCCTCGGCCATGTCAAGACCTGGATGACCCTGATCATCGCGGGCATCGGAAGCTTTGGCCTGTTCCGCGTCTTCACGCTGCTGCTCGACGTGCAGCTGCCGCAATCGGCCATTCGGTTCCTGGCCGCCATCGGTCTTTGAGGGAGGCCTACCTTGAGTGTCCTGCAGGATCTGTTGATGGGTTTCTCGGTCGCCCTCTCTCCGGGCAACCTGCTGTACGCCTTCTTAGGCAGCGCCTTCGGCACCCTCATCGGCGTGCTGCCGGGGATAGGCCCGGCGGCGGGAACGGCGCTCCTCATCCCGCTCACCGCGAGATTGCCCCCGACCGGCGCGATCATCATGCTCACGGCGATCTTCTACGGCACCCAATACGGCGGGACGATAACCAGCATCCTGCTCAACGTGCCCGGCGAGGCGGCCTCGGCCATCACGTGCATCGATGGCCACAAGATGGCGCTCAAGGGCCGCGCCGGCGCGGCCCTGAGCATCGCGGCGATCGGCTCCTTCATAGGCGGCCTGTTCGCCACGATAGCGCTCGTTTTCCTGGCGGGCCCCCTCACGAAAGTCGCCCTCGAATTCGGCCCCGTGGAGTTCTTCGCCCTGATGGTCCTCGGCATCTCCCTACTGATGGGCTTGGCGGGCAAATCCATGGTGAAGGCGCTGATGATGGGCATCCTCGGGCTGATTCTCGCCATGGTCGGCATGGATCCCGTGCGAGGCGCGCCGCGCTTCACCTTCGGGAGGATGGAGCTGATGGACGGCTTGAATTTCGTGCCGGTCATCATGGGCCTGTTCGGCCTGGCCGACATCCTGGAAAACGCCGAGGAGTCCTTGTCGTCGACCGTCAGCGCGAAGGTCGGCTCGCTGATGCCGAGCAAGCAGGAAATCAAGGACTCGGTCGGCCCTATCGCCCGCGGCTCCGTGCTGGGCACGGTCCTCGGGCTGATCCCGGGAATGACCGGCTCGATGGCCTCATTCCTGTCCTACTCGACCGAGAAGAAAGCCTCGAAGCACCCGGAAAAATTCGGGCAAGGCGCCATCGAGGGCGTCGCGGGGCCGGAAACGGCGAACAACGCGCACGCGAACGGCGCGCTTATCCCTCTCTTCACGCTCGGCATCCCCGCCTCGCCCACCGTGGCCGTCCTAATGGGCGCCTTCCTCATGAACGGACTGATCCCGGGGCCCTTCCTGTTCCGCGAGCAGCCCGAGCTCGTGTGGGGCGTGATCGCGAGCTTCTTCGTCGGGAACGTCATCCTGCTGGTGCTCAACCTGCCCCTCGTCGGCGTCTGGGTGAAGATGCTGAAGATCCCCTATTCGATCCTGTTCGCGGTCATCCTGGCCTTCATGGTGATCGGAGCCTACGGCGCGGAAAGCTCCATCTTCGACGTCTTCATCATGCTGCTGTTCGGCATCCTCGGATACGCGCTCAAGAAATTCGATTTCCCGCTGGCCCCCATGATCCTCACGCTCATCCTCGGGCCGACGATGGAACGCTCGCTCAGGCGGTCCATGGAAATGTCCCAGGGCGATTTCTCGATCCTGTTCGCGAGCCCCCTGGCCGCGACGCTCCTCGTGATCTCATTGGTCGTACTCGTCTCTTCCGCGCTCAAGGTCTTCCCGGGTACCGGGAAAGGCAAATCGGACAGCGGGAGCGTCGGGAAATAGCAAGGAGGGAATATGATCCTATCATCACTCCGGATGCGCGTGACGGTCCTGGCCGCGGCGTGCATGCTCTTGGCCGCCGTATCGGCGGGCGCGCAGGCCTTCCCCGCGAAGAACAAGGCGATCACCCTGATCGTCGGATTCTCGGCGGGCGGCAGCTCCGACGCGGGGGCGCGCATACTGGCGAGCGGGATGGAAAAGGTCCTCGGCGCCAAGGTCGAAGTGCTCAACAAGCCCGGCGCCTCGGGCCAGATCGGCTACACCATGCTTTCGCAGGCCAAGCCCAACGGCTACACCATCGGCCTGGCCAGCCTTCCCGGCATCATGGTCAGCATCATGGACGCCGACCGCAAGGCCGCGTACAAGAAGGACAGCTTCCAGCCCATCGGGCTCCAGGTCCTGGACGCGGGCGTGC
The DNA here is from genome assembly GCA_022711355.1 of Spirochaetota bacterium. Lineage (GTDB taxonomy): Bacteria > Spirochaetota > Spirochaetia > Treponematales > Rectinemataceae > JAKLFE01. The sequence continues at coordinate 95,871 of JAKLFE010000008.1, forward strand.
TCGCCGTCAAGGCGGACAGCCCCTACCAGTCCATCAAGGACCTCATCGAAGACGCGAAAGCGCGGCCGAGGAAGATCACCGTCTCCACCACCGGGCTTCAGACCGGCGACCATTTCTCCATCCTCCAGCTGCAGAAGCTCACGGGCGCGGAGTTCGCGATCGTCCACTTCGACGGCGCGGGTACCGCGATGACCTCGCTCCTCGGCAAGAAGATCGATGCCTACGTGGGGAACGTGGGCGACGTGCTCTCGCAGCTCAAGTCGGGCGATATCCGCATCCTCGGCGTCATGGACACGCAGGAAAGCCCCTTCATGCCCGGGGTGAAGACCTTCGAATCCCAGGGCATCTCCCTCCTCGGCGGCTCGTGGCGCGGCTACCTGGCTCCCGCCGGCACGCCGAAGGCCATCGTGGACAAGCTCTCCGCCGCGATGAAGACGGCGCTCGAGACCGAGGAAGTCAAGTCGTCGATGGCCAAGCTCGGCCTCCAGATCCGCTACATGAACGCCGAGGAGTACACGAAGATCTGGGATGAGTACGGGACCGTCGTCAAAGAGCTCATTCCCCTCAGCAAGAACAAGTAAGCCTCATTCTAGACGCGATGAATGCCACGCGCCGCCTCACGAACCGGGGTCCCGCCTCGCGGCGGGACCGCCGGGCGGGCGGCGCGCGGCGAAGGATATGGAGGGACCTGGGATGGAGAAGATAGCGCTCGTCGGGCCGTATGGCTCCGATGTCCGATCAATGCTCGAAAAGCGGCTGGGCGGCGCCATGGAGCTCGTGTCGATCCCCGACGCGGGGGGATTCGGCCGCCTCGCCGATATCGAGTACGTGATCCTGCGGGTCCTTCCCATGAACCGCGCCACGATCGAGTCGATGCCCAGGCTCAAGCTGATCCAGCGCTGGGGCGTGGGCTTCGACAAGGTGGACATCGCCGCCGCGGGCGAGCGCGGCATCCCCGTCGCCATCGCTCCCGGCGCCAATGCGGCTCCCGTATCGGAGCTGGCCCTGCTCCTCATGCTGGCCACGTACCGCAATCTCGTCGGGCTCCACAACGGGATCGTCCAGGGACGCTGGGAAAAAGAGAAGTTCATCGACAATTCCTTCATGATCAAGGGAAAGACCGTCGGCTTGATCGGCTGCGGGGCCATCGGCTCGCTGGTGGCGAAAAAGGCGCAGGCCTTCGGCGCCGAGGTCGTCTATTTCGACGCGCGCCGGCTGCCGGAAGAGACCGAGCGGGAGCTCGGCCTCAAGTATCTCGGGCTCGACGAGGTCCTGTCGACCGCCGATATCATCAGCCTTCATCTGCCGCTATTGGATAGTACCCGCGGGATGATCGGGGCGCGCGAGATCGGCCTGATGAAGCCGACCGCCATCCTCGTCAACACGGCTCGGGGCGAGATCATGGATTCCGGCGCCCTCGCCGCGGCGCTGCGCGAGAAACGCATTGCGGGGGCGGGGCTGGACGTGTTCGATTCCGAGCCGCTCTCCCCGGAGAGCCCGCTCAGGAGCCTGGACAACGTCGTCATGACGCCCCATGTCGGCGGCAACACCGCGGACATGAGCGTCGAAATGGTCGATATCTGCCTGCAGAACATCTTGACGGTCCGCGACAAGAAGGAGCTTCCGGCGAAGGTCCTCGTCAACGGCCAGTTCTTGAAATAAAGCGTCCACGTGACGCATAGGAGCGAAAATGCCTGTCGGATTCAGAGTGTTTCTCAAGCGCGAGCTTCCCTCCCCGGATATCGTGGAAGCCTTCAAGTCCCTGCCCCCCGCGAACGTCGCGGACTGCATGGGCCGGCTCTGCGCTCTTTCTTCGCAAATCAGGCTCCTGTCCTCGCCGGACAAGCCCATCATGGCTGGCGTCGCCCTGACGGTGAAGGCGAGGCCGGGAGACAATCTCATGATCCACAAGGCCCTCAACATGGCCGGCCCCGGCGACGTGATAGTCGTCTCGAACGAAGGGGACCGCAGCCAGTCCCTGGTGGGCGAGATCATCGTGACCTACGCCCAGTACAAAGGCCTCGCCGGGCTCGTATTCGACGGCCCCATCCGCGACATCGACGCGATTTCCGAGATGGGCATCCCCGTCTACGGGACGGGCACGACCCCGGGCGGCCCGTACAAGGAGGGCCCCGGCGAGGTGAACGTGCCCATCGCCTGCGGCGGAATCCATATCGAGCCGGGCGACATCCTTCTCGGCGACGCCGACGGCGTCATCGTGATCCCCAAGCGCGATGCGGCCGGCATCCTGGCCGCCGCGCGCGCATTCTCGGCCAGCGACAGGGCGAAGGTCGAAGCCGCCGCGAACGGCACCGCCGACCGCGCTTGGGTGGATAAGACCCTGGCCGCCAAGAACTGCGAAATCGTCGACGCGATATACGGCGCATAGAACCGAAGCGACTGATTCCAAAGGCCGTTCGCGGATACCCCGCGAACGGCCTTTTTCCGGCCAGAGGTTCGAGGCATTCTCCCGGCCCAGGCGCAGAAGGGCCGAGGCGACGCTCGCGGCTCCCGCCGCCCGGGCGGAGCAGGCGTCCGCCTCGTACTCGTGCTTGCGCGGCCAAGCCGAGGATAGAGGCGCGGGAAGGACGGTCGCGGGTCCGGCCGCGAGGCCGGCGATGAGCGGCAGCGCGCGCTTCGAAGGCCCGGCGAAGCCGAAAGCGCCGTAGAGCGCGCCGGGCCTTCGGCACTTCGCCTGCGCGTTGCGCGACACTGCGATAGTCCGGCGCTGCCAGGAGCATCCCAAGGCCCAGCTCCGCGAGGCGGGATACCGCCGGAAGGGCCTTGGAGCATACGGGAATCGGAAGAAGGAGCGCTTTGCGCGGGATGCTCCCCTAAGCTACTATTGGCGGCGTGACCATCGACATCCTCTGCAAGGTCGTGGACAACTACGGCGACATCGGCGTGGCCTACCGCCTCGCCAAGGCCCTCGCCGACCTCGATCCCGGCCTCTCCCTCCGCCTCCACGTCGACGACCTCGCCGCCTTCGCCTCCCTCTGCCCCGAGGTCGACCCGGCCGCCGAGGTCCAGGAGCTCCGCGGCTGGCAGCTCCTGCGCTGGGGCTCCCCGGCCGAGTGCCGCCTCGAGCCCCGCCCCCGCCTCGTCCTCGAATGCTTCGCCTGCGGCCGCCCCGAGGGCCTCGAGGAGCTCCTTTTCGACCCGGCCGACCCCGAGCCCCGGAGCGTCGTGAACATCGAGCACCTGAGCGCGGAGGGATGGGTCCCCGGCTTCCACCTCCTCCCCGCGGCCACCCGCTCAGGCCTCGTGCGCAAGACCTTCTTCATGCCCGGCTTCGTCCCGGGCACGGGCGGCCTCCTCATCGACCGGGCCTTCCGCGAGGCCGCCTCCCGCTGGCGGGAAGCGCGCGCCGCCGGCCCCGGGCCCCTGGCCGCCGCCCGGGCCGAGCTCGCCGCCCGCCTCGGCCTGGCCCTGGCCCCCGGCGCCGCGGCCGCCTCCTGGCTCCCCCTGTTCTGCTACGAGCGGGACTTCGCCGGCCTCGTGGCCCGGCTGGGGGCCTACGCGGGCGGGGGCTCGCCGGAGCCTTCCCCCGGTGCCTCGAAGCTTGTTGGCCGGCCCCTCCTCGTCCTCGCGGCGGCGGGCCGGAGCCAGGGCCCCTTCCTCGAGGCTTGGGAGGCCGCCGGCCGTCCCTTCCCGGCCATAGCCCTCCCCTTCCTCCCCCAGGAGGCCTGGGACGAGCTCCTCCTCGCCGCGGACTTCTCCGTGGTGCGCGGCGAGGAATCCCTGGCCCGCGCCGCCCTCGCCGGCCGGCCCTTCCTCTGGCAGGCTTACCGCCAGGAGGGCGGCTACCAGCAGGTCAAGGTCCGGGCCCTCCTCGAGCTCCTCCGCCCCCGCCTCGGGCCGGCCGACTTCGCCCTCCTCGAGGCAGCCTGGCTCGCCTTCAACGAGGAGCGGCCGGCTCCCGGCCCGGGCCCCGGGAGCCCCGGGGCGGAGCCGCCCCTCCCGGCCCTCCTGGGCCGCGCCGAGGCCCTGGGCCCCGCCTTCGAGGCCTTCGCCGCCGGGATCGGGGGCCTCGGGGACCTGGCCGCCAACCTCGTGACATTCATCCGCGAAATCGTGTAGAATGGCTCCCTGAACCCGTAAAAAAGCCGGCCTGCCCCTCGGGGGGCGGGAGCCGCCTTGGGCGGCCATCCGGCGCACTTCATATGCAGGCAAGGAAACCACCTATGCTGATGACCTCCGATATCAAGGGCGGGACCGTCTTCAAGAGCGGCAACGACGTCGTCGTCGTCCAGCGCATGCTCGGCATCAAGGGCGGCCGCAACGGCCAAGTCAAGCGGCTCCGCGTCAAGAGCATCCTCACCGGCCAGACCTCCGAGCTCGGCCTGGACATGGGCGAGAAGTTCGAGGACGTCTCCCTCGACTACCACAAGATGAAGCTCTCCTACATCGACGGCGAGACCTGGGTCTTCATGGACCAGGACAGCTTCGAGCAGTTCGAGCTGACCAAGGAAGACCTGGGCGACAACGCCGGCTACATGACCCCCGAGGACGACTTCGAGGTCGAGGTCGCCTTCTACGAGGGCAAGCCCGTCGGCGTCACCCTGCCCACCTCCATCGTCCGCACCATCACCTACTGCGAGCCCGGGGTCAAGGGCGACACCTCCGGCAAGACCTTCAAGCCGGCCACCCTCGACACGGGGGTCCAGTGCAACGTCCCCCTGTTCTGCGACATCGGCACGAAGATCCTCTTCGACACCCGCGACGGGACCTTCATCGAGCGCGCGAAGTAATCCTAAAGGGGGAGCGCCCCCTCGAATGCGGCTCATCCGATCAAGCCGGCGCGAGCCTTTCTACGACAACGCAGGGCAGGGCCTGCCCGGAAAAAAACGGCGATCCGCTCAAGACTCGCGGACCGCCGTTTTTTTTCGGGCACCCGCCGCCCTACTCCGACGCCTCGAAGCGCCGCGGCGCTCATCCCCGTCGCGCCGGCCGCCCCGTTCCCGCCCCGCCACGGCACACGGACGGGACTCAAGCATTCAAGACGCGGCTCCCCCTGCCTCCAGCGTCCTCGGCGTCGCCTACCGCGATGCGCGGCGCCTGCGGTCGCTTCCGGCACCCCCACTCCGTCCCGGCGGCGGCGACTCCCCGCTCAGGGCCCCCCGGCCTCGGGCGGGAGCCGGTCGTCGGCGTTGCCCGAGGACAGGTTCCCCGCGAAGCGGTTCCCGCCCTCCTCGGCGTAGACCGCGAAGGCCCTGCCCCGGGGATTGTCGAAGACGCGGTTCTCCCTGATCGAGCAGGCCGAGGGGGCCCCGGCGCGGGAATGGCCCTCGGCCTTGTCGCGGGCCAGGGCTATGCCGACGAAGCCCTCCCCCGGATTGCCCTCGATCAGGTTCCCCTCGACCGCCGTGCCCGGGGCGAAGCCCAGGAGGATGCCGATCCCCCGCGGCCGCGAGCAGCCGCGTATGCGGTTGCCCCTGATCACCGTGCCCGGGCTCCCGTAGCGGACCGAGATCCCCTGGAGGCAATCGAGTATCTCGTTCCCGGCGACGAGGTTGCCCGGGCCGCTCTTGTCGTGGGCGACGCTCGTCCCGCCGGAGTTGCCTAGCCCTATCGCCGCCCCTCCCCGGCAGCCACGCACCGTGTTGCCGGAGATCTCGTTGGCGTACTCGTCCTCGCCGTGGAGGTCGATCGAGTCGAGGGCCGTGCCCTCGAAGGAGCAGCCCGAGACGAGGTTGTGGTGGGCCCAGTACTGGATGAGGGCGGCGTGCCGGATGTAGGGCCCCTCGCTCCGGCACTCGAGGATCGCGTTGTAGCAGCTGTCGTCGAGCGTGCCCAGGTTCGGGTTCGCGTAACGCTCCGAGTTGTCGAGGGAGTTGTCGGGCTTGCCGGAGAGCTGGAAGCCGTAGCCGCAGCCCCCCCCGCCCAGGTCGGTGGCCAGGCGGGCGACGCAGCGCGAGACCAGGACCTCGCGGCAGCCCCGGTCGACCCTGATCCCGATGTTGATGAACCTCTCCACCGCTACGTCCTCGACGAGGACCCGCTCGCAGGGCCTGCCGCCCCCGGCCTCGAGGCGGAGCTGGTTGTTCGGCCCCCCGTGGCCGGGATTGTTCCGCGTCGCGTCGAGGGAGAGCTCGCCGGTCCAGGTCGAGGAGAGGGTCAGGCTCGAGATCGCGAGCTCGCTGACGCCCGAGCCGAGGACCGCGACGTAGCGGTTCGAGCCCGCGGGCTTCCGCGCCGAGTAGGCCTCGTCGAAGCTCGTCCGGAGGATCGTTCCCTCGCGGCTCTGGCCCCGGAGCGAGACCCCGCACTTAAGGAGGATGTTCGCGCGTCGATCAGCGGAGCTCGGCGAGGCCAGGAGGTAGGTTCCCTCGGGGAAGTAGAGCTCGTCCCCGGGCCGGGCCGCGGCGAGGGCGGCCTCGATGGCGGGCCGCGCGTCGGCCTTCCCGCCCCGGTCGGCCAGGAAGGGGGCGGCCGTCACGTCGAGGCTCCGGCCCGCCGCGGGCGCGGGACGGCGGATGGGGCGGGGCAGGCCTGCCTCGTCGTAGAGCCCGGCGCGCGGCCCTGCCGGGGCGGGGAGGGCCGCGGCGCTCGGGGCTGAGGCGGGGTCCGCGGGGGAGCTCCGCGCCGCGGCGAGGGCGAGGGCCGCCGCCGCGAGGGCGGCGCGGGCTCTGGGCGAGGCTCGATCCATCATGCTGCCTCCCGGCTGGGCCTGGATCATACGCCGCCCGGAGCCCCGCGGGGAAGGCTCGGCCGCGGAGCTTGCCCCGGGGCCTCGCCCGCGCTAGGCTCAAGGCATGATCAAGCCCGGGCGCTGGAAAGAGCTCTCCTCGCGCAGCCTCGCCGACTGCCGCATCTTCGACGTGAGCGCGAGCGAGCGCGAGTCCGACTCGGGCAAGCGGGGCAGCTTCTACCTCGTCAACAGCCTCGACTGGGCGGGGGTCATCCCCGTGGTGGACTCGAGCGCGGGGCGGATGCTCGTCATGATCCGGCAGTTCCGCCACGGGACGGGACGGCTCTGCCTCGAGTTCCCCGGCGGCGCGGTGGAGCCCGGCGAGGACCCCTCGCTGGCCGTGGCCCGCGAGCTCGTCGAGGAGACGGGCTACGCTCCCGAGATGCTGATCCCCATCGGGGACCTCTCGCCCAATCCCGCCTTCATGACCAACGCCTTCCACGCCTTCGTCGCCGAGGGCTGCCGGCCCGCGCGGGTCCAGGAGCTCGACGAGAACGAGGAGATCGAGGTCCTCCTCGTGCCGGAGCGCGAGGCCATCGACCTCGTCGCGGCCGAGGACAACGCCCACGCCCTCATGACCGCGGCCCTCTTCCTCTACATGCGCTACCGGGGCTTAAGCCTCTAGGCCGCCGGAATGACGCGTTAGCCGATCCTGATCGAGTACTCCGCCTCGAAGGACTTGTCCGGCGCGAGGCGGAGGACGCCCTCCTTGTCCCGCAGCTCCTGGGTCGAGCCGGCCAGCGGCATGATGCCGTACCAGGGCTCGATGCAGACGAAGGGGCAGGGGCCATGGTCGTTGTCCTTGGGCGACCAGAGCCCCAGGCTCGGGAAGCCGGGGAAGGACAGCTCTACGAAGCGGCCCGACCTCCTGCTCCGCAGGGTCGCGCGCCGCGAGGCGGGGCTCGCGAGGACGACCGCGCCCTTCTCGAACAGCGCCGCCTGAAGGCCGACGCGGTCCTGGCCCGCGAGGAAGGGCTCGGCCTCGCCCGTGCGGACGTTGTCCGAGTTGAGGAGGAGCCGGTCGACGCGCTCGGCCTTCTCGAAGAGGATCTCGTAGTCCTCGCGCCGCTCGCCCGGGGCCAGCGGGACATTGAAGCCGGGGTGGGCTCCGATGGAGAAGCTCATCTCCTCGCCGCCCTCGTTCCTCACTTCCCAGCCGACTGAGAGGCGGTCGCCCTCGACCTCGTAGGAGACCGCGAGGAGGAAGTCGAAGGGATACAGGGCCCTCGTCGCCTCGTCGCTCCGGAGCTCGAAGCGCATGCGGCCGGGGGAGGAGGAGGCCAGGCGGAAGTCCCTGCCCCGCGCGAAGCCGTGGTTCCCGAGCGAGTAGGTCCTGCCCCGGTGCGAGAAGGTCCCGCCGGGCAGCGCGCCGACGTTGGGGAAGAGGAGGGGCGAGCGCCGGTTCCAGAAGGCCGCGTCGCCCTGCCAGAGATACTCGGTGCCGTCGGGGCCCTTGATGCTCTGGAGCTCCGCGCCCTTCTCGGCGGCGCTTACCTCGATCTTGCCTGAGCGTATGGTGGCCATGATGGGGGAGTATACCCCCCCCATCATGGCCCGGGAAAGGGTCCCTGGCCTTCCCTATAGGGCCGTTATGCGATCTCCTCTATGGCGAGCGGGTACTTGGACAGGGGCTCGCAGCCCTTGCCGGAGAGGAGGATGGGATTCTCGTAGCGGAAGCCCACCCCCTCGTCCGGCGCGGCGTACTGCATGGCGCAGATGAGGAGCTCGCCCGCGGCGTACTCGTGGTCAGGATCCGTCCAGTAGGGGAAGGGCCCCTCGATCCTGCCGCCGATGCGCCACTCGTCGCCGAAGAGGCCTATGCCGTGCTCGCAGCCGGGCACGACGAAATCGGCGCAGCCGAGCTCCTCGGCCCGGCCGACCATGATGGAGGCCATGTCCGAGGGCGTGCGCCCCGCCCGGTAGGCGCCGAGCACGGTGGAGACGAGCTCCACGAAGTTGTCCGCGTGGCGTCGCAGCCGGGCCGAGGCGGGCCCGATGAGGTAGTTGTGCGAGTGGTCGCCCAGGGCGAGCTTGAACATGGAGTGGAAATCGAGCATGAGCGGCTCCCCCGCCTGGAACTCGCGGGTGGTCGGGGGGGTGCAGGCGCCGAGGCCCGTGCGGTAGCCCGAGGATATCTCGTTCAGGCCCGCGAAGTTCCACTCCGAGACCGAGCCCGCGCGGCGCATGGCCAGGGCCGCGATGCCCGCGATCACGGTCTCGGTCATGCCCTTCCAGCCCCCCTTCTCGAGGGCGGCGCGGGCCGCGGCCTGGCCGACGTCCACGATGCGCGAGGCCTCGCGGAAGCGGGCCACGGTGCCGGGGTCCTTGATGAGCTGGAGCTCGTCCACGATCTCGTGCGAATTGACGAGCTCCCAGCCGGGCAGGGCCCCCTCGAGGGCGTCCCACTCGTACTTGGTGAGGTTGCCCTCGGGGGTGTAGACCGAGATGCCCGTCTCGACCCCGAGCTTGCCGCCGCCGAGCCCCAGCTCCTCGGCCAGGAAGGACGCGATGCACGACACCGGATCCTGGCCGCCCATGGGGGCGTAGGCCCGCACCCAGTCGGCGGGGAACCAGGTCTCGTCGGCCAGGCGGGTCGCGTCGACCAGGAAGGTGAAGACGGCGGGGTCGCCCTGGGCGGGGATCACGAGGTAGCTGTGCCAGGGGCAGAAGGCGTCGAGGACCCAGGAGAGGGTCCGCGGCCTCGTGCCCAGGTAGGCGGCGAGGCCTCGGTCGCGCATCGCGGCCTGGATCGCCCGCACGCGCGCTGGATTGTCGATGTAGTAGGGGCTGGTCTTGTCGTCGTTCCTCGGCATCGCGCTCCTCCTAGTAGATCGTCGGGACCGTGGACAGGACCTTGTTGATGCGGTCCGCCAGGGGCGCCAGGCGCAGGGCC
>JAKLFE010000080.1 GCA_022711355.1 Spirochaetota bacterium
CGTAGTTCCCGCCCGAGCCGATGGCGATGACGTCCTCGGCCGGCTCTATGACGTCGCCCGTGCCGGAGAGGAGGAGGGACTTCGAGGCGTCGGCGACGAGGAGGAGGGCCTCGAGCTTGCGCAGGATTTTGTCGGTACGCCAGTCCTTCGCGAGCTCGACCGCCGCCCGCGTGATGTCGTTCTGGTACTCCTTGAGCTTGGCCTCGAAGTGCTCGAAGAGGGTGAAGGCGTCCGCCGTGGCGCCCGCGAAGCCGATGAGCACCTTCCCGTCGCAGATCGCGCGGACCTTGCGGGCGTTGCTCTTCATGACGGTTTCGCCCATCGTCACTTGGCCGTCGCCGGCCATGGCCACGCGCCCGCCGCGGCGCACCGCGACGACCGTCGTGGACCGTATCCTAGTTCCGCTCATATGCTCCCTACTTCCTTCCCCCGTGGGGATGGGCCTGATCGTATACCTTGCGCAGCCGCTCCATGTCGACGTGGGCGTAGACCTGGGTCGTCGAGACGCTCGAGTGCCCGAGGAGCTCCTGGACGGCCCTGATGTCGGCCCCCGCGGAGACCAGATGGGTCGCGAAGCTGTGCCTGAATGCGTGGGGCGTGACGCGGCGCGCGAAGCCCGAGCGCTCGGCGTAGCCCTGGACTATCCACTCGATGCCGCGGGAGCTGAGCCTCCCGCCCCGGGAATTCACGAAGAGGTAGTCCCGGCCCTCGCTCCGGGCCTCGGGCCCCGCTTGGGCCTCCTCCTCCTCGAGGGCCGCTCCCTCGGTCTCGGCCTTGGTCGGGGGCGCCGCCTTCCCCCGGGACGCCGGGGAAAGAGCGGGCCGCCTCGCGAGGAGGGCCTCGCGGAGGGGGAGGTAGTCGGCGACGGCCCGCCGCGCCGGGGGGGCGAGGAAGACGGCCCGCTCCTTGGAGCCCTTGCCCGTCACGTAGGCGATGCCGTCGGCGAGGTCGAGCTTCGCGAGGAGGAGGGACGAGGCCTCGCCGACGCGGCAGCCGGTGCTGTACAGGAGCTCGAGGAGGGCCCGATCGCGGCTCGCGGCGAAGTCCCCGCCCTCGGGCAGGGCCAGGAAGGCCGCCGCCTCGTCCTCGAAGAGGAAGCGCGGGAGCTTGCGGCGGGCGGGCAGGCCCTCGATGTCGCGCGAGGGGTCGACGGCCAGGCCGCCGAAGCGGACGCGGTAGCGGTAGTAGCCGCGCACGGCCGAGAGGGCGCGGTTGACGCTGGCCGGCGCCTTGCCCCCGGCCACGAGCACGGCGGCGAAGGCGCGCAGGTCGGCGGCCGCGGCGGCGTCCAGGTCGAGGCCCCGCGCCGCGGCGAAGGCCTCGTAGGCGCCGAGGTCCTCGCCGTAGGAACGGAGGGTCCGGGCCGCCAAGCCGCGGACGGCGCCCTGGTAGGCGAGATAGGCCTCGATCCTCTTATCCACGCGAGCCCCCCGTCCCGGCGGCCCGGGCTTCGCAGCCGCGGTCGTGCAGGTAGTCGCAGTCCGGGTTGATGCAGGCCTTATGCGGCCCCGTTTTCTTGCCGCGCTTCTCCACGAGGAACCAGCCGCACTTGGGGCAGCTCGAGGAGCTGGGCTTCGCGTAGGTGACGAAGCCGCATTCGGGATAGCGGGAGCAGCCGTAGAACTCGCGCCCCCGGCCGGAGGCCTTCCGCCTCGCGACGATGTCGCCGCCGCAGCGGGGGCAGGTCGCCAGGGCAAGGGAGCGCGTGCTGCGGCACTCGGGGAAGCCCGAGCAGGCCAGGAAGAAGCCGAAGCGGCCGAGCTTCTTCACCATGGGCTTTCCGCACTTCCCGCAGAGCTCGTCCGTGGCCTCGTCGAGGCTGCCGCGGCAGGGCTCGAGGCGCTCCATGACCTCGTCCACCCGCACCTTGAAGGGCCCGTAGAAATCGCGGATCAGGGCCAGCCAGTCGGCCTTGCCCTCCTCGACCTCGTCCAGGCGCCCCTCCATCCCGGCCGTGAAGCCGGGATCGAGGAGCTCGGGGAAGGATTCCGCGAGGATATCGCCGATCATGCGCCCGAGGGTCGTGGGCGCGAGCCGGCGATCCTCGCGGGTGACGTAGTAGCGCTCGAGGAGGACGGAGATGATCGGCGCGTAGGTGGAGGGCCTGCCGATCCCCTCCTCGTCGAGGGCCTTGATGATCGAGGCCTCCGTGTAGCGCTCTGGCCCCCGGCTGAAGCGCTGCTGGGCCAGGAAGCCCTCGACCTTGAGCGGCTCGCCCGCGCGGAGCTCGGGCGCCCCGGCCGCGGCCCGCTCCTCCTTGGAGACGCCGAGCTTGAGCACCTTGTAGAAGCCCTGCTCCACGAGCCGGGCCGAGGTCGAGCGGAACCGGGCCTCGCCCAGGGAGATGTCGGCCCTTGACTGGCGGAATTTGGCGGGGATCATCTGGCTGGCGAGGAAGCGCTCCCAGACGAGGGCGTAGAGCTTGTGCTGGTCCTTGCTCAGTCGCTCCCGCAGCATATCGGGATGGTAGCCGACCATCGTGGGCCTGATGGCCTCGTGGGCGTCCTGGGACTTCCCCTCGACGGCGTACTCGTTGGGCCGCGGGGGGAGCTCGGCCGGGTAGCGCTCGCGGATGTAGGCTCGGGCCTCCTCCGCGGCGAGGGCGGATACGCGCGTGGAATCGCTGCGCAGGTAGGTGACGAGGCCGATGCGCTCCTCGCCGAGGGCGACGCCCTCGTAGAGCTGCTGGGCGACCTGCATGGTCTTCTTCCCGGTGAAGCCGAGGCGCTCGGCCGCGGCTTGGAGGAGCGTCGAGGTGGTGAAGGGAGGCTCGGGCCAGGCGAGCCGCTCGCTCTCGACGAGCTCGGCCACGAGGGCCCTGCCCCCGGCGGCGGCGAGGGCGGCCTCGAGGGCGGCGGCGGCGGCCGCGGCCTCGGCCTCGCTCCTCGGCGCGATGGCCGCGTCCCCGAGGGAGAGGAGCTCGGCCCCGAAGCCGCCCCTCCCCTTCCGCAGCCTGGCCTCGAGGCCCCAGGACTCCTCGGGGATGAAGGACTCGACCTCCTTCTCGCGCTCGCAGATGAGGCGGAGGGCCACCGACTGCACCCGTCCCGCGGAGAGGCCGTTCTTGACCTTCTTCCACAGCAGGGGGGAGAGGTTGTAGCCGACGAGGCGGTCGAGGACCCGGCGCGCCTTCTGCGCGGCGACCCTGGCCTCGTCGATGCCGCGGGGGGCCAGCACCGCGTCCCGGATGGCCTGCGGGGTGATCTCGTCGAAGGCGATGCGCTCGACCGGCGGCTTGCCCCCCTCGAGCCCCAGGGCCACGCCGATGTGGTAGGCGATGGCCTCGCCCTCCCGGTCGTTGTCCGAGGCGAGGAGGACGAGGCTCGACTTCCGCGCGGCCTTCCGCAGCTCCCTGAGCAGGGGCGCCTTGCCGCGGACCGTGCGGTACTCGGGCTCGAAATCCCCCTCGACGTCGATGCCGATCCGCGACTTGGGCAGGTCGATGAGGTGGCCCATGGAGGCGAGCACCGTATAGCGGGGCCCGAGGTACTTCTCGATGGTCTTGGCCTTGGCCGGCGACTCGACGATGACGAGGACGCCCTTCTCCGACCGGGCCCCGGCCGCCCTCATCCGCAGGCCGCCCCGGCGCTTTCCGCCTCTTCCAGGCCGAGCTCGCCGCGCAGGGAGGACGCGAGCCTCCCGCCCTCGGCGGGGGCGGGAGCGGAGCCGGCCGCCCTTCCCCGCGCCGCGGAGGAAGGGGGAAGGAGGCCCCAGTCGGCCAGGAGCCCCGCGGCGTCCTCGAGGGCGGGGGCCCCCTCGGAGGCGAGCCTGTCCAGGCCCGCGCTGCGCGAGCCGCCGAGGCAGGCCTTCGAAACCCAGACGTCGCGGCCCTCCTGGAGGGCGTGCTCGGCGGTGATGAGGGCTCCGGAGCCGAGGGGAGCCTCGACGACCACGCAGGCTCGCGCGAGCCCGGCGATGATGCGGTTCCTCTCCGGGAAGCGGTACTTGTGCATCGCCGATCCCGGGGGGTACTCGGTCGCCAGGAGGCCGCCCGACTCCACGATGGCCGCGGCCAGGGACCGGTTCGAGGGCGGGTAGACCGCGTCCAGGCCGCAGGGCAGGACGGCGCAGGTGTAGCCCCGCTCGCGGAGCGCGCCGCGATGGGCCGCCGCGTCGATGCCCCGGGCGAGGCCCGAGGCGACGGGTATGCCGGCCGCGGCGAGGCCCGAGGCCAGGGCGATCGCAGCCTCGAGGCCGCGGCCGGTGGGCAGGCGGGTCCCGACGATCGCGGCGCAGGGCCGGTCCTGGGGCGGGGGCAGGCCCCGGCAGTAGAGCCCGAAGGGGGCCCTGAATGCCTCGCGGAGGGCGGCGGGATAGCGGGGATCGTCGAAGCGGAGGTGGAAGGCGCCGATGCGCGCGAGGAAGGCCGCGTCGGACTCGGCCTCGGCGAGGAGGCCCGAGCAGGTCCAGGACGCCGCCTCGAGCCTCCGGCCCAGGATGGACTGGAGGTCGGGGCGGGAGAGTGAGGCGAAGGAGGCCTCGTCCGAGACGAGGTCCCAGAGGAGGAGCTTCTCGTCGGGGCGGAGGGCGGGCATCCGCTGGACGGCGAGGCCCAGGAGCTCCCTACTCGCCATCGCCGCCCGCCTCCGCTTCCCGCTGCAGGGCGGCCGCGTTATCCTCCGCGGCCTTGCGCTTCTCGGGCACGACCGTCGCCTCGGCGGCGGCCCGGTACCAGCTCACCGCGTCCTCGAGGCGCCCGGCCACGGCGTAGCAGCGCGCGAGGAGGAGCATGGCGTCGACGTCCTTCGTCTCGACGGCGAGGACCTCGTTCAAGAGGCCGATGGCCTCCTCCACCCTCCCGAGCTCGAAGGCGTAGAGGACGGCCAGCCCGTACTTGACCGCGGCCGCGCGGGGATTGATGCGGAGGGCCCGCTTATAGGAGGCCTCGGCGGTGGCGTACCAGGCATCCCGCTCCTCGAGGCCCCGGGGGCCCTTGATGTCGAGGGACTTGGCGACGAAGGCCGAGGCCGTCCCGGCGTTGTAGTAGATGCGCCAATCGTCGGGGAAGCTCTGGGAGGCGAGGACAAGCACGTCGTAGGCGTCGCGGTACATCTTCTTCTCCATGTACCGCTCGGCGAGGACGACCCGGAAGGTCCCGACGTTGGCCGATGCCTTGAGCCCGGCCATGGCCGCGTCGCGGTACTTGGCCGCCTCCGCCTTGGACAGCTGCTCGCCGATGGCGGCCTTCAGCTGGTCCTCGTCCATGACGTTCGTATCGTGCTCGATCACCAGGTTCGGGCGGAAGGCCCGCTGGAGGGCGAGCTTGTCCGAGCAGCCCGCGAGGAGGGCAGCGGCGAGGCAGGAGGCCAGGACGAGGGCCCAGGCCCCTTCGACGCGGCGTTCATCGCTTCTCGTTTCCATATCCCTCATCCTCCTTTCGCCTCATTCCTCGTATACGCGCGCGGCGAGCCCGCTCGCTTGCGCCCGGGGCGGCCTCGGCCGGGGCCGGCGCCGCCGGGGCCCTCATTTCCGCGGGAAGTAGTCCCGGTGGTAGGAGCGCAGGGACTCGGGCTCGATATGGGTGTAGATCTGGGTCGTGGCGATGTCCGAGTGCCCGAGGAGCTCCTGGACGGTGCGGAGGTCGGCCCCGCCCGCCAGGAGATGGGTCGCGAAGCTGTGGCGGAAGGTATGGACCTTGGCCTCCAGCCCCGAGGCGTCGCGGAAGCCGTCGAAGCGCTTCCAGATGCCCTTGCGGGAGATGCCCCGGCCCGCCTGGTTCAGGAAGACGCGGTCGGTCCTGCCCTTGACGAGGGCGGGCCTGCCCTCCTCGAGGTAGCGCGAGAGCCAGGAGGCGGCCTCCTCGCCGAAGGGCACGAGCCGCTCCTTGCGCCGCTTGCCGATGACGCGGATGACCCGCTCCTTCAGGTAGAGCTGGTCGAAGGTGAGGCAGGCCGCCTCGGAGATGCGGAGCCCGCAGGAGTAGATGAGCTCGAAGAGGGCCCGGTCGCGCAGGCCGCGGGGGCTCCCCGGGTCGATCGAGGCCAGGAAGCGGTCGACCTCCTCGGGGGGGAGGACCGAGGGCAGGACGCGGTCCTGCTTCGGGGTCTCGATGAGCTCGCTCGGGTCGTCGGCCCTGATGCCCTCGAGGCGCATGAATTTGTAGAAGGCGTGGACGCTCGACACGATGCGCGCCATCGTTTTCCGGGAGAG
This sequence comes from Spirochaetota bacterium, assembly GCA_022711355.1. Taxonomy (GTDB): domain Bacteria; phylum Spirochaetota; class Spirochaetia; order Treponematales; family Rectinemataceae; genus JAKLFE01. Next base: position 6,151 of record JAKLFE010000080.1, read on the forward strand.
CGGCTCGCGGCGCGTATCCTCGCGGCGCGTATCCTCGCGGCGCGTATCCTCGCGAGCGCCCCCCGTCTGCCTCCAGACGAGGTAGCCGAGGATGTCCGAGCTCGCGGCGGCCTCGGGAGAGGAGCCGCGCTCGCCGAGCCAGCGCCCGAGGAGGGAGGCCTCGCGCAGGTAGACCTCGGCGGTGAGGGGCGAGCGCCTGCGCGCGGAGAGGAGGTAGGCGCGATAGCGCTCGGCGAGAGCGTCCAAGGCTAGGCCTCGCTCTTCTCGGAGGCGAAGCGCCGGTCGCGGAGGACCGTCGGGATGTCCAGCTCGTCCTCCTCGTCGTTGCGGCCGAGGAGGTACTGCTTGCCCTTCGCGCCCGGAGATTCGGTGATGCGCTTCCACTCGTCAGGGGATAGGTAGTCCTCGAAGCCGCCCGTGCGCGCGGCGCGGGCCGCCGCGGGCCGGGACTCGGCCTTGATCCCCCGCTGGAAGCCGGTGGCGATCACGGTGACGCGGACCTCGTCGCCGAGGTTCGGGTCGATGATCAGGCCGGGCTTCTGGAAGAACTCGTGGTCGGCGCTCTCGGTGATCAGGTTGATGATCTCCTCGTACTCGGTGAGCGCGAAGTCCTCGCCGCCGGTCACGTTGATCAGGAGGTTGCGCGCCCCCTCGATCCGGGCGTCCTCGAGCAGGGGGTTGTTGATGGCCTTGGCGGCGGCCTCCACGGCCCGGTTGTCGCCCGAGGCGGCCCCGATTCCCATGATCGCGTCGCCTTGGCCCTGCATGACGGTGGTCACGTCGGCGAAGTCGATGTTGATCTCGCCGGTGACGGTGATCAGGTCCGAGATGGCCTGCACGCCCTGGCGAAGGACGTCGTCCGCGAGGAAGAAGGCCTGCTTGATGGGCGTGCGCCGCTCGACGATCTTCAAGAGGTGCTGGTTGGGTATGACGATGAGGGTATCGACGGCCTGGCGGAGCTTCTCGATGCCCTCCTCGGCGAGGCGGGCCTTGACCCGGCCCTCGAAGTCGAAGGGCCTGGTGACGACGCCCACGGTGAGGGCCCCGAGGTCGCGGGCGACCTGGGCGATCACCGGCGCGGAGCCCGTGCCGGTCCCGCCTCCCATGCCGGCGGTCACGAAGACCATGTCGGCGCCGCGGAGGGCCTCGGCTATGGCGTCGCGGTCCTCGAGGGCCGCCTTCTCGCCGACCTCGGGCTTGCCGCCCGCCCCGAGGCCGTGGGTCACCTTGGCCCCGAGGCCGAGCTTCACCTCGGCCTTCGAGAGGCCGAGGGCCTGCACGTCGGTGTTGGCCGCGATGAACCGGACGTTGCGCAGCCCGGAATCGATCATCCGGTTGACGGCGTTCGTCCCGCCGCCCCCGGCCCCGATCACCTTGATCACCGCCAGGTTGGCCCCGGGCGTCCTATCCTCGACGACTTCGATATTCATGTTCCCCTCCCCTTCCCCGTTCCTTGCTCGAATGCCGGGGCGCGTCCCCGCGCGGCGCCCCGATGGAGCGGCCGCGCCCGCGCCCTCAGAAGAACCCGTTCTTGATCCAGCCGGATATCCGGCTCAAGGTCCCTTCCTTGGCCGGGCCCTTCGCGCGGGGCGGCCGCTCCGGCCCGCGGGGCGCGCCCTTGGCCTCGATGCCCGCGGCCTCCGCGCCGAGGAGGACCAGGCCCACCCCCGTCGCGTACAGGGGGCTGCGGTACTCGCCCACGAGGCCCCCGAGCGTGATGGGCGAGCCGACGCGGACGGGCAGCTGGAATATCTCCTGGGCCAGCTCCGCGGCCCCCTGCATGAGGGCCCCGCCCCCGGTGAGCACGACGCCGCCCTTGATGTGGCGCCAATGGCCCATCTTCTCGACCCGCTCGCGCGACATGCGGAAGATCTCCTCCATCCGCGGCTGGACGATGG
>JAKLFE010000081.1 GCA_022711355.1 Spirochaetota bacterium
ATCAAGAGAGTAGAAGGAGATAGAGAATGGCGTTGACCAAAGAGGACAAGGCCCGGATCGTGCTCGAGCACGGCAAGAGCGAGAAGAACACCGGCTCCACCGAGACCCAGATCGCCCTCCTCACCGAGCGCATCACGTCGCTCACCGAGCATTTCAAGGAGCACAAGAAGGACACCAACTCGCGGCGGGGGCTGCTCAAGCTCGTCGGGCAGCGCCGCCGCCTGCTCAAGTACATGCAGCGCACGGACCTGGCGGGCTACCGTGAGCTCATCGAGAAGCTCAATATACGCAAGTAGCCCGTCCCTCGGGGAATCCCATCCCCCGAGGCCGGCGCCGCGCCGCGAAAGCGGATCGGCGCCCGAGGAAGGCCCGGCCTCGATGAGGCGCGGGCCTATTCGCGTTCTTGCCTGCGAGAAAAGAAGGACATATGGTACACAAGCTTTCCTGTAAGATCGGGAACGAGGAGCTCGTCCTCGAGACGGGCCGCATGGCCAAGCAGGCCAACGGCGCGGTCTTCGCGACCTTCGGCGGCTCCGCGGTGATCGCCACCGCCTGCGCCTCCGACAAGGTCACCGAGGGCCTCGACTTCGTCCCCCTCACCGTCGAGTACAACGAGAAGTTCTACGCCGCGGGCAAGATCCCCGGCGGCTTCATCAAGCGCGAGACCAGGCCCAAGGACCGCGAGATCCTCGTGTCGAGGATCATCGACCGGCCCATGCGCCCCCTCTTCGACAAGGCCTTCGGCCGCGAGATCCAGGTCGTGCCGACCTGCATCTCCTTCGACAGCGTGAACCCTCCCGACGTCCTGGGCCTCGCCGCCGCGAGCGCCGCCGTCCACATCTCGGACATCCCCTTCAACGGCCCCATCGCCGGCGTGCGGGTCTGCCTCGTCGACGGCCAGTACCTCGTCAACCCGACCTACGACCAGATCAAGGCCTCGCGGCTCGAGATCGTCGTGGCCGGCTCGGCCGAGGGCATCACGATGGTCGAGGGCCACGCGGACCAGGTCAGCGAGGAGGAGATGCTCGGCGCCATAGAGGTGGCCAAGAAGCCCATCGCCGACATCTGCGCCCTCATCGTCAAGCTCCGCGAGCTCGCCGGCAAGGACAAGCTCCCCCTGGCCCCCCTCAAGGTCGAGCTCAACAAGCGCTCCGAGATCGAGGCCTGCGCCCGGCCCCTCCTCCAGAAGGCCCTCTTCACCAAGGAGAAGCTCGAGCGCCAGGACGCTGTCTCGGCGGCCAAGAAGGAGGCCGCGGCCAAGTTCGCCGAGGCCCTGACTGACGATATCCAGCGCAAGCTTTTCGACGCCCTCATGGAGGATCTCTGCTACGAGATCCTCCGCGGCGGCATCCTCGACAAGGGCATGCGAGTCGACGGCCGCGGCCTCGAGGACATCAGGCCGATAAGCTGCGAGATCGCCGTCCTGCCCCGCACCCACGGCTCGGCCCTCTTCACCCGGGGCGAGACCCAGGCCCTCGGCGTGACCACCCTCGGCACGGTCTTCGACGAGCAGATCCTCGACGACATCGAGGGCGACCGCCGCGACCGCTTCATGCTCCACTACAACTTCCCGCCCTTCTCCGTCGGCGAGGTCGGCAGGCTCGGCACCGGCCGGCGCGAGATCGGCCACGGCAACCTCGCCCGCCGCGCCATCGAGCAGGTCCTGCCCGCCAAGGAGGACTTCCCCTACACCGTGCGCGTCGTCTCGGAGGTCCTCGAGTCCAACGGCTCCTCCTCCATGGCCACGGTCTGCGCGGGCACCCTCTCCCTGATGGCCGCCGGCGTGCCCCTCAAGGCGCCCGTCGCGGGCATCGCCATGGGCCTCATCACCGAGGGCTCGCGCTACGCGGTCCTCTCGGACATCCTCGGCGACGAGGACCACCTCGGGGACATGGACTTCAAGGTCGCCGGCTCCACCAAGGGCATCACCGGCTTCCAGATGGACATCAAGATCGCCGGGGTCTCCACCGAGATCCTCACCAAGGCCCTCCAGCAGGCCAAGCGCGGCCGGATGCACATCCTCGGCATCATGGAGAAGACCCTCCCGGCCCCCGCGAGCGAGATCTCCGTCTACGCTCCCAAGGTCGTCTCCGCCAAGATCGACATCGACAAGATCGGCGCGATCATCGGCCCCGGCGGCAAGAACATCAAGGCCCTCTGCGAGCAGTACGGCGTCAAGATCAACGTCGACGACGACGGCTCCATCACCATCTACGGCTCCAACCAGAAGGCGGCCTACGACGCCAAGGACGCCGTGATGGGCATCGCCGAGGATCCCGAGGTCGGCACGATGTACGACGGCACCGTCAAGCGGATCATGGACTTCGGGGCCTTCATCGAGATCCTCCCGGGCAAGGAAGGCCTGTGCCACATATCGCGCCTCTCCAAGACCAGGGTCGACCGCGTCACCGACGTCGTCCACGAGGGCGACAAGGTCAAGGTCAAGCTCCTCGAGGTCGACCGGCTCGGGCGCCTCAACCTCGCCCTCGCCGACTCCCTCGACGAGAACGGCAACCCGGTCGTCGACGCCCAGCGCGAGTCGGGCGGCGGCGATCGCGGCCGCGACGAGGCCCACGAGCGCCGGCCCTACGGCGGGGACCGCGGCCCCCGCGACCGGGACGACCGGGGCCGGAGGGACGACCACCGAAGGCGATAGGCGGTGATCATGCCTGAGCGCCTCCCCTGCGGCGCCGCCCTCGCGGCGGAGCTCGCGGAGGGGGCGAGATCCTTCGCCGCGGGCTTCTGGTTCCCCTTGGGCTCGCGGCACGAAGCCCCGCATGAGCGGGGCTTCGTGCACTTCGTCGAGCACATGGTATTCAAGGGCACCGCCCGCCGGGACGCCGAGCGCATCTCGCGCGACGTGGACCGCGTGGGCGGCTACCTGAACGCCTTCACCGACCGGGACTCGATCTGCCTCCACTGCCTCGTGCCCGCGCGGGAATGGAAGCTCGCCCTCGACGTCCTCGCCGACATGGCCTTCCATTCGCTCTTCAAGGACGAGGACTTCGAGCGCGAGCGCGAGGTCATCGTCAACGAGATCCTCTCCGGCCGGGACGATCCCGAGGAGTGCTCCCACGACGAGCTCCTTGACGCGATCTGGCCGGGGGATCCCCTGTCCCGCAAGATCGCGGGAGAGCCCGAGGATCTCGCGCGCGCGACGCGCGAGGCCCTGCACCGCTTCTACCGCGGGCGCTTCCGCCCCGCGGCCCTCCTCGTCACCGCGGCGGGGCCCGTCACCCCCGAGGAGGTCTCGCGGGAGCTTTCCTCCCGCCTCGCGGCGCTCGAGGGGCTCGAAGCGCTCGAGGCCCTCCCCGAGCCCGCCGAGGCGACGCCCTCGTTCCGTCCCGTCAGGGCCTACCGCCCCGCGCCGATGGGCCAGGTAAACTACTTCGAGGCGGTCCAGCTCGACCCGCCCTTCGACGAGGCCGATTACTACGCCTTGGCGGCGCTCAACGGGGCCATCGGCGAGGCCTCGAGCTCCCGGCTCTTCCTGGCCCTCCGCGAGCGCCAGGGCCTGTGCTACTCGGTCTACAGCGCCTTCTCCATGGGCCGCAGCGAGTGCCTGTGGATGGCCGCGGCCAACGCCTCGCCCAAGGATCTGCCCCGCCTCGCCGAGGGCATGGACCGGGAGCTCGATTCCTTGGCCTCGGGCGGCCTCGGCGAGGCGGAGGCGAAGGAAGCCGTCTCGCGGCTCTCGGGTTCCCTGGAGATATCCCTCGACGACGCCGACTTCCGCATGCGCAGGCTCGGCAGGCAGGTCCTCTTCCAAGGCGCGGCCCTCGAGCCGGCCGAGGCCGCCAGTCGCATCGCCGCCATCGGCCCCGGCGAGCTCGCCGCCATGGCCGGCCGCCTCCTCGGCGCCCCGCGGGCCCGCTTCGCCTACGGGCGGCGCTCGGCCTCGGCCGCGAAGGCCCTCGGCCTCGAGGAGCTTCCGCCGGCGGGGAGGGACCATGCTTGAGCGGCCCCGCGTGCTCGTGCTCGCCGAGGAGGGCGCCTCTCTCCCCAGCTACGAGAGCCCGGGAGCGGCCGGAGCCGACCTGCGGGCCTTCCTCGCCGCTCCCCTCCGGCTCGGCCCGGGCGAGCGGGCGGCCGTGCCCACGGGCCTGCGCATCGAGCTCCCTCCCGGCTACGAAGCCCAGGTCCGGCCGAGATCAGGCCTGGCCCTCAAGCAGGGCCTCACCTGCCTCAACTCCCCGGGGACCATCGACGCGGACTACCGCGGGGAGCTCAAGGTGATCCTGATCAACCATGGCCGGGAGGAGGCGCTGATCTCGAACGGCGACCGCATCGCCCAGCTCGTCGTGGCGCCCGTATCCAGGGCGGCCTTCGTCGGCTCGGGGGCGCTCGGCGGCACGGCCCGGGGAACCGGCGGCTTCGGCTCGACGGGAAAGTAGGGCGGGATGCGGGGGCCTCGGCGCCGTTTCCGGACCGTTCTGCTCTACGCGGCGAGGGAGTTCCTATTCGGCTTCCTCGTCTGCTTCCTGTTCTTCTTCGCCGTCTTCTTCGTCAACCAGATCCTCCTCATGGCCGAGGAGATCCTCTCCAAGAAGGCCCCGCTCCGCGACGTACTCCTCCTCCTCCTGTATTCCCTGCCCTCCGTCGTGGCCATGTCCTTCCCCTTCGCCTCCCTCGTAGGCGCCCTCATGGCCGCGGGACGCATGTCCTCGGACAACGAATTCCTCGCCATGATGGCCGGGGGCATAGCCCCGAAACGGGCCTTCCTGCCCTTCGTCGTCCTCGGCCTGGCCTTCTCCCTCGTCTCCTTCTCGATGAACGACTTCTTCCTCCCCCTCGGCACGATGCGCTTCGCCAAGCTCTATCGCAAGCTCCTCGCCTCGACCCCGGCCCTCGAGCTCAAGCCCTGGTCGGTCAAGAAATACCGGGACGTGACCGTCGTCACCGGCGATACGAGCGGCTCTGAGCTCGGGGGACTCCTCATCTTCGACAAGGGCGACGGCGACGCCGAGCGGGTCATCTCCGCGGCTCGGGCCAGCCTCGAGGCGAGCGAGGACGGGGTCCTGCTCCGCCTTCAGGATGTCTGGGAGCAGTCGGTCGAGAGGGACGAGCCCGACCGCTTCGAGTGGGCCCAGGCGTCGTCGATGGAGTACCGGCTCAGGGAGGGCGAGCCGGGGGAGATCTCCTCCTCCGTCGGCCCCCACGACATGGCCTCGGTCGATCTTGCCCGGGTGATCGGCGAGAAGGAAGCCGCCTTCGCCGTTCGATCCGAACGCAAGCGCGAGGACGCCGCCAAGGCCCGGGAACGCCTCGCGGAGGCCTACGAGCTCGAGGCCGCGGCCTTACGGGCCTGGGCCAACGCGGCCGAGCGCCTGGGGCCAAAGCTCTCCTCCCTCAGGCCCCTCGAGCTCCCGCCGCCCGCCGACCGGACCCTCCAGGTCTACAAGCTCGAGTACTACAAGAAATTCTCCATCCCCTTCGGAGCTCTCTGCTTCGTCTTCCTCGCCTTCCCCCTCGGGCTCAGGGCCAGGCGGGCGGGCAGGGCCGTCGGCTTCGGCCTGGGACTCCTCGTATCGGTCCTCTATTGGGCCCTCCTCCTCGGGGGGCAAACCTTGGGCACGAGGCTCGGCTGGCCTCCCTTCTGGGCGATGTGGGCTCCCAACCTGACCGTGATGGCCTCGGCCGCCCTCCTGTGGGCGGCGCGGGCGGCGCGAGGCTAGGCCGGCATGCGGCGCGCGACCACCCTGCGGCTCTACCTCGTCCTCGCCTTCCTCCCCGCCTTCGCAGCGGCCCTGGCCCTCTTCAGCCTCATCCTCGAGCTCGTAGACCTCTTCGGGAGCCTCTGGCGCTACCTGGCACTCGACGCCCCCCTCCTGGCGGTGCTCAAGGTCATGCTCCTCTACGCCCCGACCGCCCTATCGAACGCCCTCCCCATCGCGATACTCTTCGCGGCGGCCTTCTGCCTGGGACGCCTGTACGCGGACAACGAGCTGACCGTGGTCTTCGGCTCGGGCGTTTCCCTCCCTCAGTTCATGGCTCCCCTCCTCGTCCTCGGGGCCCTCCTCTCGGTCGGCTCCTTCTACTTCGACGACGCCCTCGTCCTCCCGACCATACGGGAGAAGAACCGCCTCTCGCGCGAGATACTCAGGCAGGGCATCTCCATGAGCAACCCGGACGTCGCGGTGATAGCCAAGGACGGCAGGATCGTCTACCTGGCCGAGTACTTCGACGACTCCAGCCAGTCCCTGACCGGCCTCACCATCCTCGAGCGCGACGGCGCGGGCGAGCCGATCTCCCGCACCGAGGCGGCGAGCGCCCGCTGGGACGGCTCGCGCTGGGTCCTCGGCAAGGTCAGGCGCTTCGAGCGGGCCAAGGACGGCTCCTGGAGGGACCAGAGCTTCGGGAGCTGGGCGGGCGAGGAGCTCGACGAGGGGCCGAGCGCCTTCCGCCGCCAGAACCGCGACCTGCGAGAGCTCTCCGCCGATGAGCTCGGCGTCTACGTGGGCTTCCTGCGGAGGGCCGGCCTCCCCTTCGCCCAGGCCCTCGCGGAACGGCACAAGCGCTACGCCTTCGCCTTCACCCCCCTCGTCGTCATGCTCATCGCCGGCGCGGTGGGAGGCCGCTTCCGCAAGAACGTCCTCCTGATGAGCCTCCTCTCGAGCCTCCTGGCTGCCACGAGCTACTACGTGGCGCAGATGATGACGATGCTCTTCGCCAAGACGGGCCTCATCCAGCCCTGGGCGGGGGCCTGGTCGCCGCTCATAATCTTCACGGCGGCGGGGGCGATCCTCTTCCGCCTCGCGCGGAACTGAGAGCGCGCGAAAGGGAAAGCCCGATGACTAACGAGCCGATATTCTCCCTCAGGGCCCGCGACGAGGCCACGCGCGCCCGCTCGGGCTACGTCGCGCTCCCGCACGGGAGGCTCGAGACCCCAGCCTTCATGCCCGTCGGCACGAACGCGACCGTGAAGGCCATCTCCGCGGAGGAGCTCGCCGAGATCGGCTTCAAGATCATCCTCGCCAACACCTACCACCTCTATCTCAAGCCGGGCCACGAGATCGTGCGGGAGGCGGGCGGCCTCCACGGCTTCACCGGCTGGAGGGGCAACTTCCTCACCGACTCGGGCGGCTACCAGGTCTTCTCCCTCGCCCCCTTCCGGAAGATCACGGAGGAGGGGGTGAAGTTCCGCTCCCACATCGACGGCTCGAGCCACTTCCTCAGGCCGGAGGACGTGGTCGACGTTCAGGCCGCCCTCAATAGCGACATCCAGATGCAGCTCGACGTCTGCACCCCCTGGGGGACCGAGGAGCGCGAGGCGAAGAAGGCGCTCAGGCTCACCACGGAGTGGGCCCGCCGAGCCAAGGAGCGCTGGCTCCAGCGGCGGGACCAAGGCTACCGCGGCGAGCTCTTCGGCATCGTGCAGGGCAACTTCTACAAGGAGCTCCGGGCGCAGAGCGCCGAGGAGATACTCTCCTTCGACCTGCCCGGCGTGGCCGTCGGAGGCCTCTCCGTGGGCGAGCCCCGCGAGGTCTTCGCCGAGCACCTGGCCCACGTCGCCGCCTTCCTGCCCGAGGGGAAGCCCCGCTACCTCATGGGCATCGGGACGCCCGAGTACATCCTCGAGGCGGTGGAGAACGGCATAGACCTCTTCGACTGCGTCTTCCCGACCCGCACCGCCCGCAACGGCCTGCTGTTCACGCGCTTCGGCCCCCTCTCGATCAAGCGGGCCCAGTACGAGCGGGATTTCCTCCCTCCCGATCCGAGCTGCGGCTGCAAGGTCTGCCGCGGCCACACGCGGGCCTACCTGCGCCACCTCTTCAAGAGCCAGGAGATCCTCTACGCGATGCTCGCCACCTACCACAACCTCTATTTCCTCAATGACCTCG
>JAKLFE010000082.1 GCA_022711355.1 Spirochaetota bacterium
CGGCCTCGGCTTCGAGGAGTTCGACGGCAGCCTCGTCGAGACCGAGTTCTGGAACTCCGACGCCCTCTTCATGCCCCAGTTCCACTCGGCCCGCGACATCCACGACGTCTACAACGTGGCCGAGCCTACCAAGGCCAAGTCCATCGAGGAGCCCTACCTCTCGGCGGTCGCCGAGACCCACGAGAACGGCGGCCCCACGGGCAGCCGGGGCTGGCGCTACGGCTTCGACCGCGAGTTCACCAAGCGCCTGATCCTCCGCAGCCAGGGCACCGTGCTCTCGGCCCGGCAGCTTCCCACGGCCAAGGTGCCGGGCAAGTACTTCGGCATCGCCCGCTGCTTCCGCTACGACCGGGTCGACGCGACCCACCTCTCGGACTTCTACCAGACCGAGGGCATCGTCCTGGGCGAGGAGGTCAACCTCCGCACCCTCCTCGGCTTCCTCGAGATGTTCGCGGTCGAGGTGGCAGGCGCCAAGGAAGTGAAGTACGTGCCCGGATACTTCCCCTTCACCGAGCCCTCGGTCGAGGTCCACATCAAGCACCCCGTCCTCGGCTGGTTCGAGCTCGGCGGCTCCGGCATCTTCCGGCCCGAGGTCACCGAGCCCCTCGGGGTCACCTGCCCCGTCCTCGCCTGGGGCATCGGCATCGACCGGATGGCCCTCATGGCCCTCGGCCTCAACGACCTCCGCGAGCTCTTCAGCCCCGACATCGAGAGCGTGCGCATGAGGCGCGCCAAGACCATCTAAGGGAGAGAAGCGTCATGCCCAAGATAGAAGTCAACGAGAGCCTCTTCTTCTCCCTCGTCGGCCGCGCCTACTCGCCGGCCGAGCTCGAGGATATCCTCCCCGGCGCCAAGGCCGAGCTCGACGGCTGGGAGCTCCCCGCGGGCGCCGTCCCGGGCGGCCCGGGCTCCGAGGCCCGCTCCATCAAGATCGAGCTCAACGACACGAACCGCCCCGACCTCTGGTCCACCGCGGGCCTGGCCCGCCAGCTCAGGGCCCGCGAGACGGGCAAGCGCCCTGCCTACGGCTTCTTCTCGCGCGAGGGGGAGGCCAGGCCGGCCAAGCGCCGCGTCCTCGTCGAGCCGAGCGTCCAGGAGGCGCGCCCCTACCTGGCGGGCTTCGTCGTGACCGGCAAGCCCATCACGGACGCGGCCCTCAAGGACATGATCCAGACCCAGGAGAAGCTCTGCTGGAACTTCGGCCGCAAGCGGCGCTCCGTCTCCATGGGCCTGTACCGCACCGCCATCATCCAGTGGCCCGTCCACTACAAGGCCGTGGAGCCCGGCTCGGTGCGCTTCGTCCCCCTCCAGGGCGACCGGCCCATGACCCTCACCGAGATCAACGCGGAGCACCCCAAGGGCAAGGAGTACGGCCACATCAACGGGCCCTACAAGCTCCATCCCCTCCTCGTCGACGCGAAGGACTCCGTCCTCTCCTATCCGCCCGTCATCAACTCGGCCGACCTCGGCGCCGTCCAGGTCGGCGACACCGACCTCTTCGTCGAGCTCACGGGCACGGACATGGCCTCGATCGCCCTCTCCGCCTCGATGGTGGCCTGCGACCTGGCGGACATGGGCTACACGGTGGAGCCGGTGGAGGTGGAGTACCCCTACGATACGCCCTTCGGCCGCCGGGTGACCTTCCCCTACTACTTCCAGGCCCCGGTCAGCGTCGAGGCGGCCAAGGCCTCCCGCATCCTCGGCGTCCCCCTCTCCGTGCAGGCCGTCCGCGAGGCGGTCGAGCGCATGGGCTCGGCCACCGAGGCCCACGGCCAGTACGTCACCGTCTTCCCCCCCGAGTACCGCAACGACTTCCTCCATCCGGTCGACATCATCGAGGACGTCATGATGGGCAAGGGCATGGCCGCCTTCGAGCCCGAGCGCCCCCGCGACTTCACCATCGGCCGGCTCTCGCCGGTGGAGGCCTTCTCCCGCAAGGCCAAGGGCGTGCTGGTGGGCTTGGGCTACCAGGAGATGATCTACAACTACCTCGGCAGCGGGAAGGACCTCGTCGAGCGAATGGGCTCGGACGGCTCCGCCGCCGTCCGCATCTCGAATCCCATGTCCGAGAGCTTCGAGTACCTCCGCGACTCGATCCTGCCCTGCCTCCTGGGCTCCGAGTCCGTCTCGAGCCGGGCGGCCTACCCCCACCGCATCTTCGAGGTCGGCAAGGTCGCCTATCGCGACGAGTCGCGGAACTACGGGGTCGCCACCCGGCAGCGCCTCGGCTTCCTGGTCGCCCACGCCGCCGCCGACTACAACGAGGCGGCGAGCCACGTCGCGACCCTCCTGTTCTACCTCGGCAAGGAGTACGCCATCGAGGCCGCCGAGGACGGGCGCTTCATCCCCGGGCGCCAGGCGCGGGTCCTGTACAAGGGCCGCGACCTGGGAGTCTTCGGCGAGCTCCACCCCAAGGTCCTCGAGGCCTGGGGCATCGCCCTGCCCTGCGCCGGCGGGGAGATCGACCTGGAGACCCTCATCGAGGGCTGAGGAAGGGCCATGAGGGGCAGTCGCGGCGGGCGGGGGCCCAGTCTCGCGACCGTCTTCGCTGCGGCGATGACGGCCGCCACCCTCCTCCCCCTCGCCGCCACGCTGCTCCTCTGGCGTTTCGTCTACTCGGCCGACGCGACCACCTCCCTCGGCCTGTCCCAGATCCGGGACGCGCTCGACGGCACCGCCGCCCTCCTCGAGTCCTACCCTCCCGTAGCCTCCCTCATCCGAGACTCGAGCTCCTTCGCCCAGGTCCGGCGCCTGGTCAACGGGCCGATCGCCTCCCTCCGCCTCGGCGACGCCGGGCCTGCGGAGGTCGAGGCCGCATTGGCCTCCTTCCTCGGCCAGGCCGCCCTGAAGGCATCGGGCGACGCCATCGCGGACGCGAGCGGCGCCAGGGTCGGGTCGAGGAAGGCCGACGGCACCTGGTCCCTCGACGAGCCCGGCTGGGTCGCCCGCTGCGCCGCCCTCTGGGACGGAGCCTCCGAGGAGGAGAGGCGGCGGCTCGCGAACGCGCCGGTCTACATCCGGGCCGAGCGGGACATCACGAAGGCGGTGCTCCGGGTCGGCCGCGCGGGCTACATCTGGGCGATCACCTCGGGCTACGCGCCGGGCAAGCCAGCCTTCGAGCTCCTCCATCCCCAGATCGAGGCCGTCGACGTCGAGGAGCTCGCGAACGCGGCGGGCGAGCGGATCGGCGTCGAGATCTCCCGCCTCCGCGGGCTCCTTGGCACGGAGCGGGAGAACGAGCTCGTCCGCTACGACTACGCCTGGAAGAACCCGGGCGACCGGGGCGAGCGCCGGAAGATCACCCTCCTACGCTATCTCCCGGACTCGGGCATCGTCGTCTGCGCGGGGCTCTACGAGGACGAGTATTTCCTGCCCGCCCAGGCGGCCTCCCTCTTCTTCGTCGCGATGGTCCTCGCGATCGGGGCGATCACGATAGCCCTGCTCCTCGGCATCCTCCGCCGCGTGAACGGGGCCCTCGCCGAGCTGACCCGCTTCTCGGAGTCGACGGCCGCGGCGCTCGGCCCGGTGAGCGAGCCGCCGAGGAGCGGCATCCGGGAGCTCGACATCCTCGCGGCGGCGATGGTCGGCATGGAGGGCCAGATCCTCGCCCGGCAAGGGGCCCTCGAGGTGGAGATCGAGGAGAAGAACGCCCTCCTCCAGGAAGTCCACCACCGGGTGAAGAACAACCTCTCGGTGCTCGCGAGCATCGTGTCGCTCCAGCTCGACGAGGCCGAAGGCGAGGATGTCAGGGCCGTCCTCTCCCGGACGAGGGGCCGTATCGCCTCGATGGCTCAGGCCTATCAGCAGCTCGTCGAATCCGGCGAGTACTCGCGCATCCCCTTCGACGAATACCTCCGCGACCTCCTGGCCTACTACCAGTGCAGCGTCGGCCCGGGCAGGCCCCGCGTGGCCCGCAGCGAGCGCCTCGAGCCCTGCCGGCTCAGGATGGAGCTGGCCGTGCCCCTCGGCCTCATCGCCCAGGAGCTGGTCGCGAACGCCTACGAGCACGGCGCCTCGAGCCTTCGCGAGCCGGCCATCGAGGTCTCCCTCCTCCTCGAGGGCGACTCGGCCATCATCGAGGTCGCCGATAACGGGGAGGGCGTGCCCGAGGGCGCGGCCGAGCGGACGGGGCTCCTCCTCGTACGGCTCCTCTCCGCGCAGATCGGCGCCGAGCTCTCGATCCTCGCCCACGGAGGCCCCCTCGGGGGCGCCCGGGCGCGAGTGGCCGCGCCCCTGGCCTAGTAGCCGCGCATCTCGCGATGCGATGCGATCGCGGCGACGCCCTCCGGGGAAATCCTCTGCGGCACGATGGGCAGGGAGGGCGGCTACGTCCTCCAGTTCCTCGAGCCCGGCCCCTGAGCATCTCCCCTTCGCGCCAATTCTAGCGCGGCTATCCTTGGTTGCCGTCGCAGCCCTCGCTCAGGCGCCCTTGAAGACCTCCGCCACGCAGCGCGGCAGGGCGAAGGCCGCGCGGTGGACCTCCGCGTCGTAGTACCTCGTCTCGAGGCGCTCGCGGGCCCAGCGCTCCTCCTGGAAGTCGCGCGTGGGGTCGTACTTCTTCGAGGCGAAGGCCAGGAGCCCGAGGCCCGACGAGCTCGCCGGGGAGAGGCAGAAGTAGGGCCGGAAGATGGGGAAGAGCCGCTTGAGCCGTCCCGAGGTCGTCACGAGCTCCCGCCTGCCCTCGGGGAAGAAGGGGCAGCCGAGCTGGGCCACGAGGATGCCGTCGCCCGCGAGGGCCCGGAAGCAGTCGCAGTAGAAGCTCTGCCCCGTGGCTCCCTCCCGGCGCGCGGCGCGGGCGGTCACGAGGATCAGGTCGAAGCGCTCGCGGGTCTCGCGGACGAACTCGTCGCCCCGCGCGCGCGCGAGGGCGACCCGCCCGTCGTCGAGGGAGGCGGCGAGGCCGGGGAGGAAGCGCCGCGCCGCCTCGATATAGGCCTCGTCGTCCTCGGTCACGGCCACCCGCTCGACGCCGGGGTAGCGGAGGAGCTCGGAGGCGAGGCAGCCGTCGCCCCCGCCGACGACGAGGGCGGAGCGGAGGCCGGCGTGCGCGTTGAGCGGCGGATGCACCATCATCTCGCGCAGGGCGAAGCCCTCCGCCTCGGTCAGGGTTATCGCGCCCTCGGCGGCCAGGACGAGGCCGAAGTCCCCCGTCTCGAAGGCCTCGATCCTGCCCGAGCTCCCGTCCGCGGAGTAGAGGGGCCGCTCGACCTTGACGCACCAGGCCGTGCCCGCGCTCTCGCCCCGCGTGTACCACAGGTCCATGTTGATCTCCCGCCCCAGGGTAGCACGTTCGCTTCCCCTGTCAAGGACGAGCCCGCGGAGGCCGATACTCGCGGTGTAGCATGAACGTCGGAGAAACCGCCTACCTCGTATCGAGGCTCGGGACCGCGGCGCTCGCCGCCTTCCTCGCGATCGTCCTCTGGTCGCGGACGAGGGACCTCGCCTGGATGCTCATCGTCATCGGGGCGATCTCGAGCTACGCCGACATCCTCTTCTCCCTCCTCTCCCGGCTCGGCCTCGTCGACGAGGCCCGCTTCGACCTCTTCGGCCTCCCCATCGGCCGGATCCTCCTTTCGAACCTGCCCTTCCTCTTCCTCTGCGCGGCCCTGGCCGTCATGATCAAGCGGAAATACCTCCGCTAGGGGCGCCCGGGGCCCGGGCTCAAGCGCCGCGGCGCCGCGCGCGCGTAGCCTCCGCAGGGAGGCCCCATGCAGGTCCTCGCTCACGAGCCCTCCTCGCTCGAGGGCGTCCTCGTCCAGGTCGAGGTCGATATCCGCCGCGGCATACCAGGGGTCGACCTCGTGGGCCTCGCAGCCGGCGCGGTCCGGGAATCGCGCGAGCGGGTCCGGGCCGCCGTCCGAAACTCGGGCTTCGACTTCCCCCAGGACCGGGTCCTCATCAACCTCGCCCCGGCCGACCTGCCCAAGGAGGGCTCGGCCTACGACCTTCCCATAGCCCTCGCCGTCCTCGGGGCCGCGGGCTCCCTGCCCGACCCCGGGGAAGCCTTCCTCGCCCTCGGGGAGCTCCGCCTGGACGGGAGCGTCCGGCCCGTCCGCGGCGTCCTCCCGGCCGTGGCGGCGGCGCGCGGGGCCGGCATCGGGCGCTACTTCGTCCCGGCCGAGAACGCCCCCGAGGCCCGGGCCCTCGGGGCGGGGGCCGTCTATCCCATGGCCCGCCTCGACGAGGCCGTCGCCCTCCTCGCCCTCGCCCGATCGGGGGCCGCTCCCGACGCGGCGCCGCTCTCCCCTTCGGCCAGGCCCCGCGCACCCGAGGCGGGGGACTTCGCCGAGCTCCGCGGCCAGGCCCGGCTCCGCCGCGCCCTCGAGATCGCGGCGGCCGGGGGCCACAACGTCCTCCTCTGCGGCCCTCCCGGCTCCGGCAAGACCATGGCGGCGCGCCGCTTCCCCGGCCTCCTTCCCGACCTCCGCGAGGAGACGGCCGTCTCCGTGGCCGCCCTCTACTCGATTTCGGGCCTCCTCGCGAGCGAAGGCCGCCTCGAGCTCCGGCCTCCATTCCGAGCCCCCCACCATTCGGCCTCCCTCGAGGGCATGATCGGCGGGGGCCGGCCCCTCCGCCCCGGCGAGATCAGCCTCGCCCACGGGGGCGTCCTCTTCCTCGACGAGGCCTCCGAATTCCGCGCCGACGTCCTCCAGTCCCTGCGGGAGCCCCTCGAGGAGGGGAGGGTGAGCATCGTCCGCGCGGGCTCGGCCTCGCGCTTCCCCGCGGACTGCCAGGTCATCCTCGCCGCCAATCCCTGCCCCTGCGGGAACCTCGGCCGCCGCGGCAAGGCTTGCCTCTGCTCCGCCCAGGATATCCGCCGCCATCGGCGCAAGATGGGCGGGCCCCTCCTCGACCGGATCGACATCCGCGTCCCGGTCGAGCCTACCCCGGCGCGAGAGCTCCTCGGCCCCCCGGGCGAGCCCAGCGAGGCCCTGCGGCGCCGGGTCGAGGCGGCGGCATTCCTGCAGGAAGAGCGCTACCGGGGGCTCGGCCTGGCCAGGAACGCCCGGCTCAGGCCGGAGCAGATCGAGTCCTTCTGCCGCCTCGACGAGCATGCCGCCCGAGCCTTCGAGGTGGCGGTGGACCGCCTTTCCCTCTCGTCGCGGGCCTGCCATTCGATCATGAAGGTGGCCAGGACGATCGCGGACCTCGAGGACAGGGGCGATATCGGCGAGGAGGAAGTGCTCGAGGCGGTGCAGCACCGGCGATTCGGGGACGACGAGGCCCTCTGGCCGGATTGATGCCGCGAAAAGGTAGAAAAACGGCGATCCCGCATTGACAAGGAAAGGCGGTTCCGGGTATCTATTCCCTCGCTCCGGGGCATGGCTCCAGAGCGATAAAAAAGCGATAGGCCGGAACGCGGGCCTTGACAGTGATGGGTCGATTGGATTAGGTTGATCGAGCGCCCTGAGAGCGGCGACGCCGGGAACGGCCGTCGGCACGCGGCGGAAATCAATCAGCACAG
>JAKLFE010000083.1 GCA_022711355.1 Spirochaetota bacterium
CGGCCAGGTCCAGCGGGCCATCGACGAGGTCGTCGTATCCTCCCAGGGCTCGGAGGAGTCCTTCCGCCGCGTGGCCGAGCGCATCGGGGCGACGGAGCTCCTCGTGCGGGAGGTGCGGCAGGCCATGGCGGAACAGCGGGAGGGATCCTCCCAGGTCCTCGAGGCCCTCAAGTCGATGAACGACATCACCGCCGAGGTCAAGAGCGGCTCGGCCGAGATGGGGGCGGGCAACCGGACCGTCCTCGACGAGATCGGCCGGCTCCGGGCGGCCACCTCGGACATCTCCCGAAGCCTGGACGAGATGACCAGCGGCGCCGGGGGCATAGCGGAGAGCTCGAAGCGGGTCTCGAACATTGCCAGGGGAGCCATGGACACGATCGCGATCCTCGACGAGGCCATCGGCTTCTTCAAGACCGAGTGAGGGCCGCTAACGGCCTCGGCCGGCCGCTCCCAGGCGAGCCGAGGTGGCCCGCCCGGGACGGTTTGACGGGATCGAGCCGGAGCGCTACCATTCGATAACCCAGCAAGGAGCCGACCATGAAGAAGCTGATCCTCGCCTCCCTCGCCCTCTCCCTCGCCCTCTCCGGCTGCGCGACGGTCTGGAGGACCCTCGGCGTGGCCACGGTGAAGTCGGTGGAGGAGCGCGATGCCCAGACCGCGCGCCGCCTCGACGAGCTCTCCGCCCAGGTGGCAGCGAGCGGCGAGACGGCCGCCAAGGTCGCCGAGCTCGAGAAGCTCCTGGGCGAGCTCGAGGGCCGGATGGACGAGCTTCCCGCCGATACCCTCCAGGCCCTCGCCGAGGTCCTCGGGCAGGCGGCGGAGGAGATCAGGAAGTCCTCGTCCCGGCGCTGAGGGCCGGCTACTTAGCCGCGCTCGGCCGCAGGCTCCTCGAAGAGCCAGGTCGAGAGGTACCGCTCCCCCGTGTCGGGCAGTATGACCACGATGGTCTTGCCCCGGTTCGCGGGCCGCTTCGCGAGCTCGAGGGCGGCCCAGAGCGCGGCTCCCGAGGAGATGCCGACGAGGATGCCCTCCTCCCTGGCCAGCTTGCGCGCCACGGCGCCCGCGTCCTCGTGCCTCGCCTGGATGATCTCGTCTATCGCGCCGCGGTTGAAGACCTTGGGCACGAAGCCCGCGCCGATGCCCTGTATCTTGTGCGGCCCCGGCTGGCCCCCGGAGAGGACCGGCGAGTCGAGGGGCTCGACGGCGACCGCGAGGAGGCCCGGCTTCCTGGCCTTGAGCGCCTCGGCGAGGCCCGTGATCGTGCCTCCCGTGCCCACGCCGGCCACGACGATGTCGACCTTGCCCCCCGTGTCGCGCCAGATCTCCTCGGCGGTGGTCCTGCGGTGGACCTCGGGGTTCGCGGGATTGTCGAACTGCATCGGCATGAAGGCGTTAGGCGTGCTCGCGGCGAGCTCCTCGGCCTTGGCTATGGCGCCCTTCATCCCCTTAGGCCCCTCCGTGAGGACGAGCTCGGCCCCGTAGGCCGCGAGGAGCTTGCGCCGCTCCACGCTCATGGTCTCGGGCATCGTGAGGATGATCCGGTAGCCCTTGGCCGCGGCGATCGCCGCCAGGGCGATGCCCGTGTTGCCGCTCGTCGGCTCGACGATGACCGAGCCGGCCTTTAGGGCGCCGGCGCGCTCGGCGGCCTCGATCATCGCGAGGCCGATGCGGTCCTTCACGCTCGAGAAGGGATTGAAGGACTCGAGCTTGGCCAGGACGAGGGCGCCGGGTCCCGCGGCCTTGATCTTGACGAGGGGCGTGTCGCCGATGAGGTCTGTGATGCGTTCTGCGTAAGCCATGGTGTTCTCCTGGATCTTTCGCGCGTCGCGCGACGCTAAATGGCGTAGTCGGGCGCCGGGGAGCGGGCGGCGTCCGCCACGCTCCGGCCCCGGAGGTAGTCCTTGACCGCCCTGTCGAGCCCCCTCCATATCGGAAGGGTACGGCAGTCGCCCGAGCGGGGGCAGAGCTCGGGCTCGGCCGTACACTCGAGGAGGGACGAGCGTCCCTCCAGGGCCTCCACGACCGTCAGGAGGTCGATGTCCTCCGGCCGCCTCGCCAGCTCGTAGCCGCCCTTGGCCCCCCGCGAGGCGCGCAGGAGGCCCGCCGCCTTCAGGGGCGCCACGAGCTTGGCCAGGTAGGGTTCGGGTATCTCCTGGCTCGACGCTATGCGCTTCAGGTCCACCGGCCCCGAGGCGCCCCGCTCGGCGAGCTCGACGAGGAGGCGAAGGCCGTAGCGGGAGCGGGTGCTGATCAGACTCATGGTTCCCCTTAAATAGGAGTAATTGGGTCCGAATATAGTGTTTTGGGGTGAGCCAGTCAAGAAGGAGCGTTCAGCGCTCCGCGGCTCGGGCGGGCGAGCCTCTTCGGAGGCTCCCCGCTAGACAGGTAGGGCCCGTCCTGCGGACGGGCCCTTCGCCGGTGAAAGCCGAGACCGGGAATCGAACCCGGTACCTGCGCATTACGAGTGCGCCGCTCTGCCAAGTGAGCTATCTCGGCTTGAGACAGGCGACTATAGCCGAGTTCCGGGCGGAGAATCAAGCGGAGCTCGTCCGGAGCGAGGGGCGCAGGCCGCCTCCTATTGTATTGAAGCCCTTCGGGCCTATACTTTTCGGCATGGGCTTCAAGGTGCTTATCGTCGACGATTCGATGGTCGCTCGGCTGGCCATCAAGGGCATCGTCAAGGATTCGGTGGATTCGCTGGCCGAGGCCTCGAGCGGCGAGGCGGCCCTCGACCTCCTCGCGGGAGGGCGGGAGCCCGACCTGGTCTTCCTCGACCTGACCATGCCGGGCATGGGCGGCATCGAGGCGCTCAAGGCCATCAGGTCCGGCCATCCCTCCGTCAAGGTCGCCGTCGTGACGGCCGATATCCAGGCCCGCACCCTCGCGGAGGTCCGCGCCTGCGGGGCCTACGAGGTCATCCGCAAGCCGGCCGATCGGGCGGCCGTCCTGGCCCTCGTCTCCCGCGCTCGAGGCGAAGGCGCCGCCCCGTGAGCCTCGGCTGCGAGCTCTCCGACCTGCAGCTGGACGCGCTCCGGGAGCTCATGAACATCGGCTTCGGCCAGGCGGCGGCGGCCCTCTCCGAGGTCATCGACCTCAGGGTCATCCTCACCGTGCCCAAGATCCTCGTCCTGAAGCCCGAGGAGGTGCCGGCCTTCATCGATGCCGAGGTGGAGATGCCCTCCTCCTTCAGCATGGTCGAGCAGTTCTTCTTCGGCCATTTCGAGGGCACGAGCTTCCTCCTCCTCCCCGAGGAGGAGGGGCGCAAGCTCGCCAGCCTCTTCGGCGCCGAGGCGGCCCCCTTGCCGCCGGAGCTCGAGACGGGCTCCCTCGAGCGCGAGACCGTGGTCGAGATCGGCAACATCATCATCGGGGCCTGCGTCGGGAAGATCGCGGAGATCCTCAAGGACCAGGTCGCCTTCCAGGCGCCCCGCTTCATCGAGGCCCCGGTCGACCGCTCCTCCCTCGAGCGGCGCCTCGCCGGGGCCAAGGACCTCGCCCTCGTGTTCAAGACGGTCTTCCACTTCGAGCGGCAGGACGTCTTCGGCTTCCTCTTCCTCGTCGCCTCCGAGGGCTCCCTCGAGTGGATGCGCGCCGCGGTGGACGAGTACCTGGGGTCCCTCGCGTGAGCCCGCCCGACCTCGTCCAGGTCCTCGACGGCCTCGGGCAGGGGGTGGTCGTGCTGGACCCCGGCTGCCGCGTCCTGTACTGGAACCGCTGGATGGAGCGGGCCTCGGGCCGGGGGGCGGCCGAGGCCCTCGGCGCCTCCCTCCTCGAGCTCTACCCCGGCATCGACACGCCGGCCTTCCGCCGCAACCTCAAGAGCGTCCTCTCCTTCGGCATCGTCGCCTACTTCTCGCAGCGGATCCACGGGCAGCTCTTCCCCTTCGCCCCCGCCCCCGGCTCCCCCGAGGGCTTCGAGCTCATGCAGCAGCGCTGCGCGATGGGCCCCCTGCGCGAGGAGGGGAGGGTGGCCTCGGTCTACCTCACCGTCGAGGACGTGACGGAGACGGTCTCCTTCCAGCGCCGCCTCGCCGAGCTCGCCCTGCGGGACGTGCTCACCTCGGCCTTCAACCGCCGCTTCTTCGACCGGCGCCTGGGCGAGGAGCTCGAGCGGACCCGGCGCTACGGCCATAGCCTCGGCCTGGTCATGATCGACATCGACCACTTCAAGGCGGTCAACGACGGCTTCGGCCACCAGTTCGGCGACGAGGCGCTCAAGAACCTGGCCGCGGTCTGCGGCCAGGCGATCCGGGCGAGCGACGTCCTCGCGCGCTACGGCGGCGAGGAGTTCTGCCTCCTCCTGCCCGAGACCGACCTCGCGGAGACCGCCGCCCTGGCCGAGCGGGTGCGGGCCGCCGTCGAGCGCAGCCCGGTCAGGGCCTTCGGCCGGGTGGCCGACCTGACGATCAGCGCGGGAGCCGCGGCCTCCCGCGAGGGCGACGGCCCCGACGAGCTCCTCAGGCGGGCCGACGAGGCCCTCTACGCCGCCAAGGCGGGCGGGCGCAACCGCGTCGAGGCCTCCCCGTGAGCGACGAGATCCTCGCGGCCTTCGCCGCCGAGTCCGCCGAGATCTTCGAGGCCATCGAGGCGGCGATCCAGGACCTCGACTCGGGCGAGGAGGGGGCGGTGGACCGGCTCTTCCGCCACGTCCATACCCTCAAGGGCTCCGCCGGCATCGTCGGGCTCGGCCGGCTCGAGGCCTTCGCCCACGCCTGGGAGTCGAGGCTCGGCAAGATCCGCGAGGGCGGGCCCTGCTCGGGACCGGATTGCATGGGCGCCCTCTACGCCCTGCGCGACCATTCCCTGGGCATCCTCGGCCAGGGCGAGCCGGCTATCGGGGCCGAGGGCCCGGCGGCCGAGGCCGCCCGAGCGGGGCTCCTCCCGGGGGACGAGCTCGTCCTCGCGGCCCTCGACGAGTCCCTCGCCGCCTGCGAGGCGGCCGCGGCCCTGCCAGCCTCCCCTCCCGGGCCGGTCCCAGCCCCGAGCTTCGCCGGGCCGGGAACCGGAGCCGCCGAGGCGGCCGCGGGGGCCCGCGCCCGCGGCGCGGCCGAGTCCGTGGCCCGGGTGCCGAGCGCCAAGCTCGAGACCATCCTCTCCCTGTCGAGCGAGATCGTCGTGGCGGTCTCGAACCTCGGGCAGGTGGCGCGGGCCTCGGGCGCCCAGGCCCTGGTGGACGAGCTCGGCGCGGTCGAGGGCCTTGCCGCCTCGCTCTACCGCTCGGTGCTGGAGACCAGGATGGTCAGCTTCGGCAGCGTGGCCGGCCGCTTCAAGCGGGCGGTCGAGGACATCGCGCGCGACCGCGGCAAGCTGATCCGCTTCGAGCTCTCCGGGGCCGAGACGGAGATCGACAAGAGCCTGGCCGACCGCATCGCCGAGCCCATCCTCCACCTCGTGCGCAACGCGGCCGACCACGGCGTCGAGTCCCCCGCCGCCCGCGAGGCCGCGGGCAAGGGCCGCGAGGGCCTCGTCGCCCTCCGGGCCCGCCGCGAGTCGGGCCTCCTGTCCATCCGGATCGAGGACGACGGCCGGGGCATCGACCCCGAGGAAGTGCGCCTGCGCGCCGTCGGCTCGGGCCTCCTGGCCCCCGAGGCCCGGCCTCCCGCCGACGAGCTCATGGACCTCCTCTTCCTGGCCGGATTCTCCCTCTCCGGCGAGGTCACCAAGTGGTCGGGCCGGGGAGTCGGCCTCGACGCGGTCAAGCGGGCGGTCGCGGCCCTCCGCGGCACGGTCCGCATCGAGAGCGAGCCCGGCTCGGGCTCGGCGGCGATCATCCGCCTCCCCCTCGCCCTCTCGCTGGTCGAGGGCTTCGTGGCCAAGGTCGGGGAGATGAGCCTCCTCGTGCCCTTCGACGCGGTCTCGACCTGCGTCGAGATCGAGGACCCCGGCGCCCCCGGCCAGGGCTTCCGCCTCGTCGAGCTCCGGGGCTCCCTCCTGCCCGCGGTGGACCTGGCCGAGCTCTACGGCGAGGGGCGGCGCTCGGGGCGGCGCATCGCGGTGGTCCTGGAGGACGGGGGAGGGAGGACGGCCCTCCTCGTCGACGAGGTGGGCGAGGCCCTCTCGGCGGCGGTGCGCCCCCTCGACCGGAACCTGGCCTCCTCGCCGGGCATCGCCGGGCACGCCACCCTGGGCGACGGCTCCATGGTCCTCGTCCTGGACACCGCCGAGCTCGGGCGCCTCGCCGCGCGGGACTCGCGCAGGGCCTGAGCCCTCGAGCATACGAAAAGGCGCCCCGCGGGGCGCCCTTCCTGCCCGTGCGCGCGAGGCCGCCTACTTCTTGCGCTTGGAGTTCACGAAGCGGATGAAGTCGTTGATGTTCTTGACGACGATCCGGTCGGGATAGAGCTCGAGGCGGCGCTGGTTGGCGAAGTGGCCGAGGATGGTCTGGACCT
Organism: Spirochaetota bacterium; assembly: GCA_022711355.1. Taxonomy (GTDB): domain Bacteria; phylum Spirochaetota; class Spirochaetia; order Treponematales; family Rectinemataceae; genus JAKLFE01. The sequence goes on from JAKLFE010000083.1 coordinate 6,390, forward strand.
CGGAGCCCGACATGCCCGCCCAGTGGGAGACGTCGTCCATCGTGACCTTGAACTCGCGCTTCTCGCCCTCCTGGTCCGTGCCGCCGGCCACGGCCGCGTTCGTCTCGTCGAGCATGAGGAAGACGTCGGCGATCCTGGCCTGGGGCTCGTCGAGGGTGAGGATCATGAAGCGCCGCTTCTGGTCCCAGATGCGCTTGGTGAAGAGCTTCAGGAGCCTGAGGGCGATCTGCGGGTTGCCCATCATGAGGACCTCGAAGTTGGCGCGGTTGAACTCGAGGACCTTGACCGTGTCGATGGCCTGGGCCGTCGCCGAGCGGGGGGTGCCCTCGAGGATGGCCATCTCGCCGAAGATCTCCGGCGGCTGGAGGATGTCGATGGTCTTCTCGAGCTCGCCGACGATCTTGGAGATCTTCACCTTGCCGGCCTGGATCAGGTAGAAGCTGTCGCCCGGCTCGTACTCGGCGAAGATGAGCTCGCCGGGCTGGTAGGTGCGCGCGAAGCGGGTGAAGGCGGCGAGGTCAGCCACGGGCGGCCTCCTCGAGCTGGCGCAGCGCCTTCTTGGCCTTGATGCGCGTGGACGCGTCCTCGTCCGCCTCCATGGACAGGATCTTCTTGAAGAAGCCCTTGGCCCGCTCGAGGTCGCCCTTCTTCTCGTAGGACTGGCCGAGGTAGTAGAGGGTCTCGACGAGGTCGGGGTGCTTGGGCTTGGTCTGCACGAGCTGGGTGAAGTGCTTGATGCACAGGTCGTACTGCTGGAGCATGAACAGGCATCTCCCCATGTCGAACAGGGCCTTGGCCGAGTACTCGGGGTCGGAGGCGGCGTCGGCGATGCGCTTGAAGCCGCCCAGGGC
>JAKLFE010000084.1 GCA_022711355.1 Spirochaetota bacterium
GGGGTCGTCGACATCGCCCCCCTGAGCAAGAAGGTCCCCAAGGCCGTCGCCGACCTCGTGGCCAAGGCCAAGGCCGACATCCTCTCGGGCAAGCTGAACATCTACGCCGGCCCCATCGCCGACCAGAGCGGCAAGGTCCGGATCGCCAAGGGCGCGAGCATCGGCGACGAGGAGCAGCTCAACATGGACTGGTTCGTCCAGGGCGTCGTCGGCAAGGTCAAGTGACCCGCTCCCGCTGAACCGCGTATCCTCCCGGCGCCCCGCTACGGGGGCGCCGGGATTTTTTCCCGCCCCGCCGGGCGGGGCCGCCCATGGGGCGGGCCAAATCGGAAGACCCAGGACAGAAGCGATGAGCGATCCACAAGCTGGCGCCGGGACGCGCCTGGTCGAGATGCGCGGCATCCGGAAGAGCTTCCCCGGCGTGCAGGCCTCCGACGACGTCTGCCTCTCCCTGGACTCGGGCGAGGTCCTCGCCCTCCTCGGCGAGAACGGGGCGGGCAAGAGCACCCTCATGAACATCCTGGCCGGCCTCTACCATCCCGACGCCGGCCAGATCCTCGTCCGGGGCCGGGCGGCGAGGATATCCTCGCCGCGCGACGCCGCCGCCCTCGGCATCGGCATGGTCCACCAGAACTTCATGCTGGTCGACTCGATGAGCGTGGCCGAGAACGTCGTCCTCGGGATGAAGGGCCTGCCCTTCGTGCCCGACCTGCGGAAGGTGAAGGCCGGCATCCGCGAGCTCTCGGAGCGCTACAACCTCAGGGTCGATCCCGAGGCCTACGTCTGGCAGCTCTCGGTGGGCGAGCAGCAGCGGGTGGAGATCCTCAAGCTCCTGTACCGCAGGGCCGAGATCCTCATCCTCGACGAGCCCACGGCCGTGCTCACGCCCCAGGAGTCCGCGGAGCTCAACGCCGTCGTGCGCCGCATGCGCTCGGAGGGCAAGGCCGCGATCTTCATCACCCACAAGATGGAGGAGGTCATGACCTTCTCCGACCGGGTCATGGTCCTGCGGCGCGGCAAGCTCGTCGCCGAGAGGCGCACCGCCGACACCGATCCCCGGGAGCTCGCCCGCCTCATGGTCGGCCGCGAGGTCCTCTTCTGCGTCGACAAGCGGCCCTTCTCGCCCGGGGACTGCGTCCTCGAGCTCGAGGGGGTCCGGGCCGAGGACGAGCGGGGCCTGCCGGCCCTCGACGGGCTGGACCTCCGCCTCCGCTCGGGCGAGATCCTCGGCATCGCGGGGGTCGCGGGGAACGGCCAGCGCGAGCTCGCCGAGGTGATCACGGGGCTGCGCCCCGCTACGGCCGGGAGGATCCGCCTCAAGGGCCGCGACGTGACGAACGGCAGCCCCCTCTCCCTCATCCGCTCCGGCGTCGGCCACGTGCCCCAGGACCGCAGCTCCGTCGGGGCCGTGGGCGACCTGAGCGTGGCCGCCAACCTCGCCATGAAGGGCTACCGCTCGAGGCCGGTATCCGTCGGGCCGGTCCTGCGCCCCTCGCGCATCCTCGAGCTGGCCAAGCGCCTGATAGCGGCCTTCGGCATAGCCACGCCCTCGCCCCAGACCAGGGTGAAGTTCCTCTCCGGCGGGAACGTCCAGAAGACCATCCTCGCCCGCGAGATCGGGGCCTGCACGAGCCTCCTCGTGGCGGTCTACCCCTCGCGGGGCCTCGACGTCGGCGCCACCGAGGCCGTCCGCAAGGAGCTCGTGGCCCAGCGCGACGCGGGCAGGGCCGTCCTCCTCGTATCCGAGGACCTCGAGGAGCTGGCCCAGGTCGCCGACACCATAGCCGTCCTCTTCGAGGGCCGGGTCATGGGCACCTTCCCGGCCTGCGAGGCCGACCCCGAGACCCTGGGCCTCCTGATGTCCGGCGCCAAGAAGGAGGCCTAGGCATGGCCCTCCACTTCGAGAAGAGGAAGAGCGCCTCGACCGCGGCCCTCTTCATCGTCCCCCTCGCCTCCTTCCTCGCCTCCCTGGCCCTGACCTCCCTCCTCCTCCTCGCCTTCGAGGTGAACCCGGCCGCCACCTTCGCCGCCATGTTCAAGGGGGCCTTCGGCAGCTGGCGGGCCTTCACGGAGACCCTGGTCAAGGCCATCCCCCTCATGCTCACGAGCCTCGGCGTCGCCCTCGCCTTCAAGCTCCGCTTCTGGAACATCGGGGCCGAGGGCCAGCTCGTCATGGCCGGCGTCGCGGCCTCCTGGGTGGCCCTCTTCTGGAGCGGCTGGGTGCCCGGCGCCCTCCTCCTCCCCCTCGCCATCCTCGTCGGCTGCGCGGCGGGCGCCCTCTGGGCGAGCGTGCCCGCCCTCCTGAAGACCTCGCTCGCGGTGGACGAGACCCTGGTCACCCTCATGCTCAACTACGTGGCCATCCTCTTCGCCGACTCCCTCTACTACGGCCCCTGGCGCGACCCCAAGGGCTACGGCTTCCCCGGCACGGCACCCTTCCCCAAGGAGGCCTGGCTGCCCCGCATCTCGGGCCGCGCCCACGTGGGCCTGTACTTCGCCCTGGCCCTGGCCCTGGTCCTGTGGTTCCTCCTCAACCGCACGCGCTGGGGCTTCGAGCTCAAGATCATCGGCTCGAGCCCGCGGGCCGCCCGCTACGAGGGCATAGCGGTCGAGCGCAACGTCGTGCTGGCCGTCCTCCTCTCCGGCGCCCTCTGCGGCCTCGCCGGGGCCTGCGAGGTCACGGCCATCTCGCACCGGCTGCAGCAGGGGCTCGCCATAGGCTACGGCTTCACCGCCATCATCGTGGCCTGGATGTCCCAGCTCAATCCCCTCGCCATCGCGCCGGTCTCGATCCTCATGGCCGCCATCCTGGTCGGAGGCGACCAGGTGCAGATGAAGATGGGCCTGCCCTCGGCCATGGGCCAGGTCATGCAGGGCATGATCCTCTTCCCCATGCTCGCTGGCTCCCTGTTCACCGAATTCCGGATCCGCCGCTCGGCCCCGAGGGCCGGCGGGCCGGCGCCCGGCCGCGAAGGAGCAGCCTGATGGACCTCGTATCCTCCATCCTCACCATCACGATCCGCGCCGGCACGAGCCTCGTCATCGCCACGATAGGCGAAATCATGACCGAGCGGGCCGGCATCCTCAACCTCGGGCTCGAGGGCATCATGATGATGGGCGCCCTGAGCGCCTTCGCCGCGGCCTTCCACACCGGCAGCCTGGCCTTCGCCCTCCTCGCGGCGGCGGCCGTCGGGGCCGCCCTCGCCGCCGTGCACGCCTTCCTCACCGTGACGATGCGCGCCAACCAGGTCGTGAGCGGCCTGTCCATCACCCTCTTCGGCTCCGGCCTCGCGAGCTTCCTCGGCCAGCGCCTTGGGCCGGCGGCGAACAACCGCCGCCTCGTCGGTCTCTCGGGGCCGCGCTTCGGCCAGGTCAAGATACCCTTCCTCGGCGACCTGCCCGTCCTGCGCTCGGTCTTCGACCAGGACCTCGTCACCTACGCCGTCCTCCTCCTCATCCCCCTGGCCTGGTTCTACCTCTACCGGACGCGAGCGGGGCTCTGGCTCCGCTCGGTCGGCGAGGATCCCCAGGCCGCGGACGCGATGGGCATCGACGTCGCGCGGACGAAGTACGCCTACACGATCGGGGGCGGCCTCCTGGTCGGCCTGGGCGGCGCCCACCTCTCCCTGGCCTACACCCCCGGCTGGGCCGAGAACATCACCGGGGGCCGGGGCTGGATCGTCATCGCCCTGGTCATCTTCTCCATGTGGAACCCCGCCCGGGCCATCTGGGGGGCGCTGCTCTTCGGGGGGATCAACGCGGTGCAGTTCCGGCTCCAGGCCGCGGGCACGGACATCCCGGCGAGCTTCCTGAACATGCTGCCCTACCTCGCGACGATCGCTGTCCTCGTCCTCATGACCTGGTGGGAGACCCTCTCGAAACGGGTGGGCGCCCCCGCCTCGCTCGGGGTCGCCTACATGCGGGAAGAGAAGTAGGGATGCGGCGCGGCCAGCCCGGGGGCCCTTAGGCGAACTCGACGGAGAAGCCGGGGAACTCCCGCTCGAGCTCCGCGCGCAGGGCCCGCTCGATCCCCTGGCGGACCAGGCCCGCGCCGACGGCGCAGGCTGGGCAGGCGTAGGGATCCTCGCCGACCTCGAGGCGCACCACGATGGTCCGCTCCGCTGCCGAGTAGGTGAATTTCTTGACCAGTCCGAGCTCGGCCAGGCTGAGCTCGGACTGGGGTTCCCGGACCCGGCCCAACACCGCGTCGAGCTTGCCCCTGGTAGCAGCGTCGAGCTCCTTCACGCTTCCCCCTTCCCCTCGAAGAAGGCCTCCAGCCTCGGCAGGAGGGCGGCCAGGTCGTCCTTCACGTTGCCTCCGATGGGATTGGTGTGGAGGAAGAAGGTCTTGTTGTCCGCGTAGGCGCAGAAGTGCCGCAGGCGGGCGGGATCGGGCATCGCGTCGAGTATCGCGCCGAGCTCCTTGGAGAGCTCCGCGCCCCGCCACAGGAGCACGAAGCGGCGGCCGCCCGCCTCGGCCTCGCGCCGCTCCATCGCCTCGATCCCGTCGATCTTGGCCCGGCGGAGCTGGCCTGCCTCGACGATGTGGCCCTCGCCCCGGAGCTTGCGCTTGGTGAAGAGGTTGATGTAGAAGCGGTCCCCGCCCACGATGAGCTTCGACAGGGGCATGTACAGGAGGGATTGCCGCGGCGTCAGGGTCATCGTCCCCTTGGCGCTCGTCCAGGGACCGGCGGGCATCGCGTAGGCGAAGTTGTGGCCGATGGCGCCGCCGATGTTCACGTAGTTCGTCGAGCGGGGCTTCAGGGCCTCCTCCGCGCCCCTCGAGATGGAGGAGGCGAGGAAGCGGTTCCGCTTCATGCCGAGGTAGTACTGGACGGTAGCCGCGATGGCCAGGATGACGAGGGCGGTCAGGAAGTAGGGATTGACGCTGCCGAGGTTCATGCGGTTCCTTTCCCGTCCGAGGCCTGGAAGGCGGCCACGAGGGCGGTCGTGTCGATGGAGGCGAGGTCCCCGCGCCCGCGCAGGCCCCCGGGCAGGAAGTCGAGCTCGAAGGAAGGCGTCCCGGCGAGCCGCGGATCGAGGACCCAGGGCGCGCCGGAAAGGCCGCTCTTGTTGACGCAGAGCGCGGACAGCGGGATGTCGATGCGCGCGAGCTCGCCGGATATCCGCAGGGCCTCGGAGATCGAGAGGATGTCCTTATTCACCACGACGGCGACGAAGCTCTCCCGGCCGAAGAGGGAGCGGAGGCCGGCGAGCCGGCGCTTGATCGAGCCGAGCTTGCCGTAGACCGAGTCCTCGTCCTTGTCGACGCAGCCCGCCACCGCCGGCGAGCCGGGGTTGATCCGCACGATGGTCTGCCGCCGCTCGAGGATGCGCTCGCGGAGCTTCGTCAGCTCCGAGACCCAGCGCTCCGATATCGCGGGCATGGCGAGGAAGCGGAGGGAGAGGGCGGTGGGCGGCGTGTCGAAGACCACGACGTCGTAGTCGCCGGCCAGGTCGCAGCGGATGTGCTCGATGGCCCAGAGCACCGCGTACTCCTCGGTGCCCGGCGAGTACTTCATGATGTCGAAGAAGGAGTCCAGGTTGAGGGTGAGGTTGTAGGAGTAGGTGGACTTCAGCTCGTCCCGGCTGTCCGCGAGGTAGCGGTCGACCCAGGAGCCCAGGTCCACCTCGAGGGCCTCGAGGCCCTCCTCGACCTTCCTCGGCGAGTCGGCGAGGCTCGCGCCGAGGACGTCGCCCAGGTTGTGCGCCGGGTCCAGGGAGGCGATGAGGACCCGCTTGCCCGAGCGCGCGAGGCGGAGGGCGAAGGAGGCCGAGACCGTGGTCTTGCCGACCCCGCCCTTGCCGAGGAAGAAGGCGTTGGATAGCATGCGCGGCCCCGCCCTCAGTCGATCTGCAGGAGGCCCGCGAGGGGCGCCAAGGCGTCCTGGGCGAAATCCGCCCGGGAGAGCATCACGGTGAGCTCGCGCTCCATCGAGGGCAGGAGCTCGAGGGCTATGGGCGCGGGCGGCGAGGGAAGCCCGACGAAGCCGCCGAGGATGAGGAGGGCGAAGATGTTCTCGAGCTCCTTGAGCTCGAACTCGAGCATCTCCACGGCGTGCTCGCGGTTGACCTGGATGACCGTGCCTAGTGCCTTCCTCAAGAACCCGATGATCGCTTCGCCCCTCATGCTGCCGGCCTCCCTCGTCGCGTCGCAAGGCTAACTATAAAAAGAAAGGGCTTCCCGAGGAAGCCCTTCCCCGCCGCCCGCGCGCGAAGCGCGGAGCGGGCGGCGAGCGGGGAAGCGGGCCTTAGGCCGCTGCCGCCTTGCCCTTTATGTTCTTGAGGAAGCCGGCGATCATGCTGAAGTTCATGACGAGCATGACGACGGTGATGCCGCCGACGATGCCGCCGGTGATCTGGCTCGCCACGGGCTTGCCCGCGACGAAGTAGGTCGGGACCACGGCCGCGACGTACCAGATGAGGGCCGCGGTGACCGTGACCCAGAGGAAGATCGCGGGGATGATGACCGCGGCGAAGTACTTCGGGTTGAGCTTCTTCTTGACCCAGACGGCGACGGTGAGCATGACCACCGAGGCCAGGAGCTGGTTGGCGCCGGAGAAGGCGGGCCAGAGGAAGCTGTAGCCGCCGGAGCGGGCGAGGAAGATGCCGCCGAAGGCGATGATGACGGAGGCGACCCACTTGTTGCTGAAGAGCTTGTAGACCCCGTCCTTCTTGCCCTTGAGCGGCTCCACCATCTCCTGGATGATGTAGCGGCCCAGGCGGTTCGTGGTGTCCAGGGTGGTGAGGGCGAAGGTGGAGACCCAGACCGCCGAGAAGAGGGTCATGAAGCTCATCGGCAGGAAGGGCAGCTTGGTGCTGACCATCTTGGAGAAGGACTGGACGAAGCGGCCGAGGGCCGGGGTGGCCATGAGCTTGTCGCCGAGGGCGGCGGCGCCGAAGCCGGCGATGGAGACGAGGACGAGGGTGGAGAGGAAGCCCTCGACGAGCATGGCGCCGTAGCCGACGAATAGGGCGTCCTTCTCCTCCTTGAGCTGCTTCGAGCTCGTGCCCGAGGCCACGAGGGAGTGGAAGCCCGAGAGGGCGCCGCAGGCGATCACGAGGGGCACCGTCGGCCAGAAGGGCGAGGGCACGCCGGAGATGACCTTGGCGC
>JAKLFE010000085.1 GCA_022711355.1 Spirochaetota bacterium
ACGATCACGGACGGGGTGACGGCGTACGCGGTGCCCGCGGCGAACGTGGTGCCGGGGACGGTGAGCGGGACCTCGTATCCGTACACGGTGACCTACGCGGTGCTGGGTACGGAGACGGGCTGGGCGAGCGGGGACACGCTGTCGGCGGTGATCACGAGCGCGGCCGACGGGGCCGGGAACGTGATGCTCTCGGCGACGCGGACGGTGGCGACGCTGGATATCTCTCCTCCTGCCATCTCCGACTTCATCCTCAGCGCCGGGGCCACGACGAGCAACAAGGCGACGATCGGCCTCACCTTCACCGCGGCCGATACGACCGGCAAATTCTCCTACGTCATCAGGGACGTCGTCCATGGAGCCGACGAGCCCGACGTCCCCACTAGCTGGCCGACGGCGGTCTCCGCCGGCGATCTGTCGATCACCTACGCGATCACGGATGCCTCCTTCTCGACCGCGGGCAATAGCGTGGATGTCTACATCTTCACGCGCGACGAGCTCCTGAACACCTGCACGGCCGCCGTGGCCACGGGTACGATCGCGCGCTCGGATCCGCCCGCGATCAGCGGCATCAGCGCGGAGCGCAACACTTCCCCAGCCTGTCCGAGGATCAACTTGACGATAGGGACGACGGCGATCGCCAAGGTGCGCTACTGGAGCGGGAATTACTCGAAGGCGGCGGCGATAGACGCGGATTCCGAGATATTGGAGGACGATATCTCCTGGGCCGCTAGCGCGGCTATCGAGGATTACGTTCTCTCGAAGCTCAGCGCAAATGGCGCCTTCGGTTTCCTCGTCGTCGACGCGGCCGGCAACGAGAGCGCAGCCTACGGCTTCACCTATGCGAGCAACACCTATACCCCCGCGACGGACAACCCCAAGACGGTCGCCCTCGTCGAGAAGTACGAGTCCGACCAGAGCACCGGGCGGGCAGCTCGCGCCGCCTCCTTGGCGCCCTACGCCGTCCTGCCGAGCTGGGGCGAGGCGGGGCCGGGCGGGGCGCTCCGGGATATCGACTTCGCGAAGGCCGCCGACCAGGCGAGCGGGCTTCTACGGCCCGCGGCCGCGTCGCCGGCCGCCGCCATCGCCCAAGCAGCGGGCCTTCGCCGCGAGGATGCCGGGCTCTCCATCGTGGCGCGGCGGAGGAAGGCGGCCGAGGCCGCGCCCGCCGCGAAGCCCCGCGCGGCCGTAGCCGAGGCGCCGGCCGGGCCGGCCGCCGAGACCTCGCACGAGGTCGAGGCGGAGCTCCTCTCGGCGGCGGCCGCGGCCGAGACGGCCTTGGCCCGGGCGATCGAGGACGAGGGGAAGGCCCCGAGCCTCGACGATATCGCCCTCGAGGCCTCCTACTCCCCGGCCCCGGTCCTGCCCGGGCTGCCCGCTCGGAACCCCGCGCACTCGGCGCCTGAGGGAGGAAGACCCGCCCCGCGGCAGGCCTTCTGGCTCGCCCCCGCAGGCGGGAGCTGGAAGCGCAAGACCGGGCTCAGGCCCCTCGCGACCTGAGCCGCGCGCGGCGGCAGGTCATAGGCCATCGAGAGCGCCCCCCGCCGGACAAGCGGGGGGCGCTTTTTTCGCCCCTAGCCCGAGCCCCGGCCGAGGAGCTATCATCGTCCCATGCTCAGAGACGATATCCCCTCAGAATCGGGCCGCGGGACGGCCGTGGCCTTCGCCACCTACGGCATGTGGGGACTCCTGCCCCTGTACTGGAAGCAGCTCCACGAGGTCGATCCCCTGCAGATCATCTGCCACCGGGTCGTCTGGGCCCTCCTCTTCGCCTTCCTCGTCCTCGCGGCCCGAGGGAGGCTCGGCGCCCTCGCGGCCATCTACCGCGACCGAAGGAGGAGGGGGGCCGCGATCGCGGGGGGCATCCTCATCGCCGCGAACTGGGGCATCTACATCTGGGCGGTCAACGCCGGCTTCATAGCCGAGTCGGCCCTGGGCTACTACATCAACCCCCTCCTGTCGATCGCCCTCGGGGCCCTCTTCTTCAAGGAGAGCTTCGACAGCTTCACCGCCTGGGCCGTCGCGATCGCGGCCGTCGGCGTGGCCGCGGCCTCGATCATGATGGGGGTGCCGCCCTGGATATCCCTGGTCCTCGCCCTCACCTTCGCCCTCTACGGGGCGGTCAAGAAGAAGGCCGGCTTCGACCCGGTCGAGGGACTGGCCGCCGAGACCCTCGCGGTCGCGCCCCTGGCCCTGGCCTACCTCGCCGCCGAGCACCTGGCCGGGCGCGGGGCCCTGGGCGGGCCCGGGCTCAAGCCGAACCTCATGCTGGTCCTGTCGGGCGTCGTGACCGCGATCCCCCTGCTCTGCTTCGGCTACGCCTCGAATCGCATAACGCTCCAGCGCATGGGCTTCGTCCAGTACCTCTCGCCGAGCATCCAGCTCGTCCTGGGGCTCGTCGTCTACGGGGAGAAGCTGACGCCGCCCCTGGCGGTGGCCTTCGCCTCGGTCATCGCGGCGGCGGCCCTCTACGCGACGACGAGGCGCCGGGCTGGCTGAGGGCTTCGAGGCAGCGGCTGGGCTAGGCCCGGTAGACGATTTCCCCGCGCTTGACGACGGCGGCCGCGAGGTTCATGCCGACGTGGTAGGGCAGGAAGGAGGCCGAGGGAGCGTCGAGGACGACGAGGTCGCCGGCCTTGCCCGGCTCGAGGGAGCCGATCCGGTCCGCGAGGCCGAGGGCGGCGGCGCCGTTGAGCGTGAGGGCCGTGAGGGCCTCCGCGACCGAGAGGCCCATGTACAGGACGGCGAGGGCGAAGACGAGGGGAATGGACTGGCTGTAGCAGGAGCCGGGGTTGAGGTCCGAGGCGAGGGCCAGGGCGCAGCCTGATTCGATCATGGCGCGGGCCTCGGCGTAGCGCTCGCGGAGGGTGAAGGCGGTCAGGGGCAGGCAGGTGGCGACGACCCCCGCCGCGGCCATGCGCTCGAGGTCGGGCCGCGAGGCCTTGAGGAGGTGGTCGGCGCTCGTCGCGCCGAGCTCGGCCGCGAGGCCGGCGCCGCCCAGGGACTCGATCTCGTCTGCGTGGAGCTTGAGGCCGAAGCCCCGGGCCCGGGCGGCCTCGAGGTAGCGCCGCGAGTCGGCGAGCTCGAAGACGCCCTTCTCGCAGAAGACGTCGCAGAAGCGGGCCGCCGGGGCGCCCGTTTCGCCGCTCGGGGACAGGGACTCGCCCGGTGCCAGGGGGCGGATGGCGGGTAGGACCTCGGTTATCACGTAGTCGACGTAGGCCCCGGGCCTGCCCTCGAACTCGGGCGGCACGGAGTGGGGACCCAGGTAGGTGGGGACGATCTCGACGGGGACGCGGCCGGCCAGGACGCCCATGGCCTCGAGCTGGCGGAGCTCGGTCTCCTTGTCCAGGCCGTAGCCCGACTTGCCCTCGACGGTCGTGACGCCCAGGGAGAGCATGGTCCACAGGCGCTTCTCGCCGAGCTCGACGAGCCGCTCGAGGCTGGCGGCCCGGGTGGCCTCGACGCTGCGGCGGATGCCGCCGCCCCGGCGGTGGATCTCCATGTAGCCCAGGCCCCCGGCCCGCCAGAGGAACTCGTCGGCGCGGTGGCCGGCGAAGACGAAGTGGCTGTGGCTGTCGACGAAGCCGGGGACGACGGCGCGGCCGCCGGCCTCGAGGGAGGGCAGGGCGGCGAGCCCGCCCTCGCCCAGGCCCAGGGCGGCCGCTGCCGGGGCGAGGCCAGCCGCCGGCCCCGCGTAGACAATCTCGCCGCCCAGCACGAGGATAGCCGCGTCGGGGACGGTCGCGATGTCGCGCATCGCCTGGCCGCGGCGGGCCTCGGCGCCCAGGGGGGTGGCGAGCTCGCCGATGCCGGTGACGAGGAGGTCGGCGCCCTCGGCGGCGGCCCGAGCTCCGCTCACTTGGCTCCCCGGAACAGGGGGTCGAGGCCGAGGGTGCCCTGGATCGAGGCGAGGTAGCCCTCGCGGCCGAGCTCGGCGAGGCGGTCCTCTGCGCGGGCGAGCTCGGTCTGGGCGCGGCGTGCGGGGAGGGAGCCGGGCTCGGCCTGCTCGGCGAGGTAGGCCCTGATGCCCTCGGCGGAGCGCTTCATGTACTCGATCTCGCGGCCGCGGTAGGCCTCGAGCCGCGCGCGGTACCAGTCCGAGCCCAGGACGTAGTCGCGCTCGAAGAGGCGGCGCACCTCCGGGTCCTGGATGCCCTTGCCCTCGTACTTCTCCCCGACCATGGCGAGGAGGACCGCCTTGAGGGGCGGTATGGCCGCCTCGATCGAGCCGTCCTCGAGGTAGGCCCGGGCCGCCTTGGCCTGGGCCTCGGCGATGTTCTCGACGCCGTCGACGAAGTCGGGGAGGGACTGGAGCTCGGGGCGGAGCATGTCCTCGGAGAAGACCGACGAGGGCGTGTCGAAGATGCGGCCGAGGTAGATGGCGGCGAACAGGGGCGTTATGCGCCATCCGAGCCGGCTCGCCGGCACGGAGCGGCCCTCGTACTCGAGGTCCTCGATCTTCTCGAGGTAGCCCTGGCGCTTCAGGAACTCGGGATTGCGCTCCTCCGGCCCCATGCGGGCCCAGAGCTCGGGCACGAGGAGGGAGAGGTCGTGCTCCATCTTGTACTTGCGGCCGATGTGGCCCGCCGCCGTGCTGAAGCCGCCGTAGCCGGTGAGGATGAAGGAGAGGAGGGCGTTGTTGAGGTCGGTCGTGGGCACGAGGGCGTTGAAGGGGCCCTTGGTTAGGGCGCCCTCGCTGCCGGCCCCGGTGGTCGAGGGGCTCTTGCCGGTCAGCGAGCAGACGAAGTCCATGAAGAGCTCGGGCAGGTCCTGGTAGTGGATGGGCCCGTAGACGGCCAACGGCCTGATGCCCGACTTGGGGTCGGGGGGATTGTTGCGGCGGCCGGGGAGGGCGGCCCCGACGGGGTGGAGGATGGGGGCGTCGGCGGGGATGCGGCGATAGAGCCGCGAGCTGACGTCGGCGAGGTAGCGGGGAAGGGGGTTCACGTAGGTCGGGTCGAGCTGGAGGTAGCGGGGATTCTTGGAGGGTGCCCCGTCGACCAGGCGCGGCCGGTCGGAGGCGACGAACCACTCGAAGGCCTGGTCCTTGGCCATGGCCGCGATGAACTCGCGCATGGGCTCGGAGTATTCCGAGAGGCTGACCGCCTTCTCGGCCATGGCGGCGGCCGTGGCGCGGGAGAGGGGCTCGAAGTTCGAGATGAAGTTGTCCTGCCTCGCCATATCCTTCTCGGCCTGCTTGTCGTAGCCTCGGACCACGGCGTCGTCGGGGCGCTGGAAGAAGCGGGCCTCGACGTTCGCGCAGAACTTGAGGCTCCGGGCCTGGTCGGCCCAGGCGGGCAGGCCGGCGAGCCGGGCCGCGGGGGCCACGACGCTCGCGGTGATGTCGTCCTCCCACTGGATCTTGACCGCGGGCATGAAGTCCTGCCTGAGCTTGAAGGTGCGGCGCATGCCCGTATCGTCGCGGCCGACGCGGAGGTAGGAGCCCTGCACCGGCCGGCCCTCGTACTTGAGGATGTTGCCCGTGGTGCCGTTCACCGCGTCGACGGAGAAGCGCGACATCCAGTCGCCCTCCCAGTCGGGGCGGTAGAAGCGCTTGACGAGGAAGACGAGGGCCTTGATCCGCTCGGGGACGGAGCGGAGCCAGGCGTTGTACTCATCGGTGTACAGGGGCGAGGGCGAGAGGAGCTTGATGACCGAGCCCAGGGAGCGCTTGTCCGAGAGGATGGGACGCGAGTCGGCGCCGTGGTTCTCCTCCCGGTTGCGGTTGCGGTCGCCGTAGTTGCGCTCGATGATGGCCTTGACCGCGGCGAGGTCCTCGGCGTAGTCGCCGATGATGATGGGCGAGTAGGAGATGGCGTCGAGGATGGACTTGGCGATCTCGGACTTGCCGCCGCCGGAGACGGTGCAGGGCTTGTGGCACAAAAGGCCCTCGGCGGCCGTGCCCACCAGGCGCCAGGCGCCGGAGCCGAGGTGGCGGTCCATGCGCACGATGTAGCCGGTGGGGTGGACGTAGAACTCCTCGGGGAGGATGCGGAGGCTCCGGGCCTCGCCCTCCCACTTCCAGCGGGCGGTCTGGTCCTCGAGGGAGATCACCGCGTCCTCGGGGAGGTAGACGATGCTCGGGTGGGCCAGGTCCAGGGCGTAGCCCTCGGGCTTGAGGGCGACCTTGCCCTTCATCAGCTCGAGGACCCCGTCGAGGCTGTGGCCGCGGCTCTTGAGGTTGGTGTCGGGCACGAAGCGGGTGCC
>JAKLFE010000086.1 GCA_022711355.1 Spirochaetota bacterium
CCAAGACCGAGGGGCTCAGCCCGGAGGAAGCCGGGATCGTGGAGCAGCTCGAGGGCCACTTCGTCATGTACACCCTGGTCGCCCGGCCCGCGGCCGAGCTCGCCTGCGACGATCCCGTGGCCGCCCTCGAGTCCCTGGGCGAGGTCGACGAGGCCTTCAAGCCCCTCGAGGAGACGCTCGGCCGCTTCATCGAGCTCGTCCGCGAAGGCGGCCAGGCCCGGCTCGACGCGTCGATCGCGACGGTCAGGAAGGCCCGGGCCGCCCAGGCCCTCGCGGTCCTCGTCGCCCTGGCCCTCGCCGCCCTGGTCTCGGCCTTTATCGTCCGGAGCGTCACGCGCCCCATCGCCGCCCTGTCGGGCTTCCTCGAGCGGATCGGCTCCGGCGACCTCAGCGGCTCCTCGGGCATGGCCGGCCGGAACGAGATCGCCGCGATGGCGGCGGTCGCGGACGAGCTCGTGGAGCACCTCCGCGGCCTCCTCGTCGTGATCAAGGAGCGCGTCGCCGCCCTCGAGGAGGCCGGCCAGGGGCTCTCCGCGACCATGGAGGAGACCGGGGCCTCGGTGGTCCAGATCAACGCCAACGTGTCCAGCACCCAGGCCCAGCTCGGCGAGCAGTCGGCGGCCGTCAGCGAGGTCTCCTCCGCGATCGAGGAGCTCGCCAGGAGCGTCGACGCCCTCTCGGCCCTCATCGGCAGCCAGTCCGCCCTGATCTCCCAGTCCTCGGCCTCGGTCGAGCAGATGATCGCGAACGTCGAGTCCGTGGCCGCCAACGCGGAGCGGGCCGGCGCCGCCAGCGAGCGGAACCTCGTCGAGGGCGCCGAGGGCAAGGCCCGGATCGACGAGGTCTCGGACTCGGTGGCGGCCATCGTGCGCTACTCGGAGAACCTCGGCGAGGCCGCGCGCCTGATCACGGAGATCGCCGAGCGGACCAACCTCCTGGCGATGAACGCCGCCATCGAGGCGGCGCACGCCGGCGAGGCGGGACGAGGCTTCTCGGTCGTCGCCGACGAGATCCGAAAGCTCGCCGAGCAGTCGACCGAGCGCTCCAAGGACATCTCCGACGACCTCGCCCGGGTGAGCCAGGCGATCGAGTCGGTGCGGGGCGCGGCCTCGGCCGCGGTCGACTCCTTCGGCGCCGTCCTCGGCGGGGCCGGCGGGGTCAGCGGCGCCGTGCGCGAGATCTCGCGCTCCATGGCCGAGCAGCGCGAGGGCGGCAAGCAGGTCCTCGAGGCCCTCGCGCGGCTGCGGGACCTCACCAAGGAGATCTCCCGCGGCTCGGTCGAGATGGCGTCGGGCAACGCGTCGATCCTCGGCCAGGTCGAGCGCCTCAAGTCCGCGAACGCCGCCGTCGTGCGGAACAGCGACGAGATCTCGCGCGGGACCGCGGAGATCAGCGAGGCCGTGGGCCAGACCCTCGGGCTCGGGGCGCGGAACTCCGGCCTCATCGGCGAGGTCCGCGAGGCCGCCGACCGCTTCCGGGTCTAGGGCGCGCCGGGGGCCCGCCGGGCGCGGGCGGCGTTTAGTATGCTTTAGTAGCCTTTAGTTGAGGTTTAGTCGAAGGCTCGGTGTCGCGCAACGTCGAAACCGGGCTTCGATCCCCCCGAATTTGACAGTCCCCCGGAGCTCGCGTATCCTGGCCTCCCGAGCTCGAGGAGGGAACATGCGCGGATCGCGAGCCTCTCGCCTGACGGTGCGGGCCAAGCTATTGCTCCTGTGCGCCGCCGTGGCCGCGGCCATGGGCCTGCTCTTCGTCGGCTCGGCGCGCACCTTCCGCTCGCTCTCCGCGGCGGTGGGGGAGCTGCGCGCGGGAGCGGAGTTCTTCGGCCTGGCCTCGTCCGTCGAGCGCTTCTCCTACGGCATCGAGGTCCTCCTTCTCAAGGCGGCGGTCGCTGGCCTGCGGGGCTCGGGCGGCGACGCCGCGGCGGCCATGGCCGCGGAGCTCGACGCGACGGTAGCCGCGGGCGCCGCCGCCGCCGAGGAGCTCGCCGCCTTCCCCGCGGCCGGGGAGGGCGAGCGCGAGGCGGCCGGGGCGGCGCGCGACTCCTACGCGGACTACGCCTCCTACGTGACCACCCTCGCAGGGATCCTGCGCGAGTCCCCAGAGGAGGTGGCGCCCGCGCTCCCGGGCCTCGAGCGGGGCTTCTCCATGCTCAAGCGCTCCCTCGGCGCCCTCGACGAGCTCGTGCGGGCCGGGATCGAGGCCTCCACGGCGGCGGCGGCCTCCGCCGAGTCGCGGGCCACGGCGACCCTGGCCGCCCTGTCGGCGGCCATCATGGCCGCCGTCCTCGCCGCGGCCTTCGCCGCCGCGCGCTCGATCTCGCGGCCCATAGCCGCCCTCCAGCTCGTGCTCGAGCGGCTCGGCTCCGGCGACTTCACCGCGGGCTCGGGCATCGGGGGCAGGGACGAGGTCGCGCGGATGGCCGCGAGCGTCGACGAGCTCGTCGCCTCGATGCGTTCCCTCATCGGCACGGTCAAGGCCCGCGTCGCCGAGCTCGAGTCGACGGGAAGGGAGCTCCGGGACAACATGTCCGGGACCAAGGCGGCGGTCGCCCTCATCGGCTCCGGCGTGGAGGGGGCCAAGCGCCGCCTCGAGGACCAGGAGTCCTCGGTGCGGGAGGCCTCGGCCGCGGTGGAGGAGCTCGCCCGCAGCTTCGAGTCCCTCGCCCTCATGATCTCGAGCCAGTCCGCCATCGTCGAGGAGTCGGCGGCCTCCATCGAGGAGATGATCGCCAACGTGGACTCCGTGGCCGCGTCCGCCGGCAGAGCCGGCGAGGCCGCGGCGGCCCTCGCCGCCGAGGGAGAGGCCGGCAGGGCCCTCATCGACGAGGCGGGGGCCCAGGCCGTCTCCATCGTGGCCTACTCCGAGGGGCTCGGGGAGGCGGCGCGGGTCATCACCCAGATCGCCTCGCGGACCGACCTCCTGGCCATGAACGCGGCCATCGAGGCCGCCCACGCCGGCGAGGCGGGCAGGGGCTTCTCGGTGGTCGCGGACGAGATCCGCCAGCTCGCCGAGCAGTCCACCTCCCAGGCCGCGGAGATCTCCGCGAGCCTCGGCCGGGTGGCCGAGGCGATCGAGAAGGTGCGCGCCTCCTCCACGGCGGCGGTGGCCTCCTTCGCCTCGGTCCTCGCGGGAGCCGGGGCCGTGGACAAGGCGGTGGGCGAGAGCGGCCGGGCCCTCGTGGAGCAGCGCGAGGGGGGGCGGCAGGTCCTCGAGGGCCTGGGGAGGCTCCGGGGCATCACGGGGGAGATCACGCGGGGGGCCGCGGAGATGCGGGAGGGGAACGCCTCCATCGTGGCCCAGGTGACGAGGCTGCGCGAGGCGAGCGCGGCCGCGGCCAAGGACGCCGAGGAGATCGGGCTCGGCTCCGAGGCCATCAAGGCCGCGGCCGCCGCGACCGACGGGCTCTCGGCGGCGAACGCCGAGCGCATCGCCGAGGTCAGGCTGGCCGCCGACCGCTTCCGGCTCTAGGCGGAGAGATCAGGAGAGGGCGAGGAGGGCCCAGGCCGCGGCGACCGCGAGGGCGAGGAGGGCCCAGCCGCGGGCGGGCCTCCGCGCGCCGGCGTCGCGCCGCGGGCCCGCGGGCGGCTCCTCCCAGACCCGGAGCATGAGCTCGTCGGCGTCGGCGACGAGGGAGGCGGGCCGGAGCCTGCCCTTGTACTCGACGATGCGCTCGTAATACACGAAGGCCGAGGCGACGATCGAGCCGAAGCGGCCGGGGAGGCGGAGGCCCGGGAGGATCGAGGCCTTGGAGGCGTAGATCAGGCCCTCGAAGGTCACGGCCCGCTCGATGCCCTCGAGGAGGGCCGTCTCGGTGAGGACGAGGGGGCCCAGGCGGGCCAGCACCCGGCCGACCGGCACGAGGAGGTTGGCCGCGACGATGCCCGCCGAGATGAGGACCGTCGCAAGTACCGAGACGCGCTTGCCGGCCCCCCGGGCCGCGGCCATGAAGGCGAGGAGCATGAGGATCCGCGAGCCGAGGGCCGGCTGGAAGAGGAAGGCGGCCGAGACGGCCGCCCCGGCCGCGGCGAGTGCCCAGGGGGCGAAGAGGGCCTCCCAGCGCTCGCGCCTGCGGCCCCGAGCCTCGGCGGCCCGTGCCTTCCTCGCCGCGGCCCGGGCCGCGGCGGGCCGGCCCGGCTCAGGGCTCATCGCGTCCCTCCCCGGGCCGGGCGGCGAGCTGGGAGCTGGCGAGGGCGTACCAGGAGGACTTGGCCGCGAAGGCCTCGGCGAAGAGGCCGAGGAGGGTCCCCGTGACCAGGCCCATGGCGAGGAAGGCCGGGGCGATGAGCCGGGCCGCCTCGCCGAAGACCACGACCCGGGCGAGGAGGACCTGGACCGCGTTGGAGCTGACCGCCCCGAGGACCGAGACCCCGACCGCCGAGATGAGCCGCCCACCGGCCCGGCGCGCGGCCCACATGACGAGGGCGGCGACGAGGGTCCCGGCCAGGGAGAAGAGGGCTATGTAGGAGAACAGGGAGCCCGAGATCACGCTCATGCCCACGACCTTGACCAGGGCGAGGACGAGGAACCAGGGCAGGGGGAGGAGGTCGGCCGCGAGGAGTATGGGGAGGTTGGCGATCCCCAGGCGCATGAAGGGCAGGGGCTTGGGGACCATGTACTCGATGGCGGAGAGGAAGAAGCAGAAGGCCCCGAGGAGGGCGGTGACGTCGGCCTTGTCGCCGAGGCGGCGCTCAGAAGCTTCCCGCATCGACCCCTCCCTCGGCGCCTCGGCCCTCGATCCGCACGAAGACCTCGTTGGGCAGGCAGGCGAGCCACTGGCCGGGGACCGAGACCGCGCCGGCGGCGACGCAGGTCTGGTTGGGGCAGGGCGAACTCTCGATGCGGACCGAGCCTCCCGAGATGCAGATCCGGGTGGCGCCCAGCGAGCCCTCGATCTCGAGCTCGCGATCCTCGCCGAGGGGGTAGATCCACTCGCCCCCGGGGGCGGTGACGACGACGAACGGCTCCCCGCCCTTGGGGGAGTAGGCCGAGACGCAGGCCATGGCCACGGCGGCTGCCGCGGCGAGGAGGGCTACGAAGTCGAGGGGGCGGAGGCGCATCGTCCGGGAGGCTCCGTCCTAGTGGCAGCCCCCGCAGCCGCAGCCCCCGTCGCCGCAGCCGTCGCCGCAGTCCTCCTCGCCCTCGCAGCCGCAGGAGCAGCCGCCGTGGACGTGGCCGTGCTCGAGCTCCTCGGCCGTGGCCTCGCGCACGTCGACGACCTTGACGGTGAAGTGCAGATCCTCGCCCGCCAGGGGGTGGTTCGCGTCGATGGTGACCTCGTCGCCGTCGATCGCGACGACGGTGACGATCTGGGCCCCGCCCTCGCCGTGGGCCTCGAACTGGGCGCCGATCTCGAGCTCGGCCTCGGGCCCGAACTCCGACTTGGGGACGGTGAAGACGAGGGCGTTGTCCCGCTCGCCGTAGGCCTCGACGGCCGGCACGAGGCAGTCGACGTCGTCGCCGGCCTTCTTGCCCAGGAGGTGCTTCTCGAGGCCGGCTATGATGTTGTCGTTGCCGTGGAGGTAGACGAGGGGCTCGGCGCCCTCGGAGGAGTCGAGGACCTCGCCTTCGGTATCCTGGAGCTTGTAATCGATGGTTACGACGCGGTTCTTCTCGATGACCATGGGG
>JAKLFE010000087.1 GCA_022711355.1 Spirochaetota bacterium
GGCGCCGTGCCCGACTCGGTCATGCGCTACCTCGACGAGAGCCCCTGGGCGAGGCTCGAGTCCATCAAGGCGGGGATCGGCGAGGCCTCCAAGCTCACGGCCCTCTCGCGCGGCCGCAACCTCTTCGGCTACACGCCCTACCCCGACTCGGTCATCGAGGGCTTCTGCAGGAACGCGGTGCGCTCGGGCATCGGCATCATGCGCATCTTCGACGCCCTGAACGACGTGGACAACATGCGCTCCTCGATCCGCTTCGTGAAGGAGGCGGGGGGGCTCGCGGACTGCGCGGTCTGCTACACCGTCGATCCCAAGTTCTCGCGCCGCGAGCGCCTCCGGGCCCTCCTCAAGGGCGCGAAGCTCCCCAAGGAGCTCTTCACGGTCCGCTACTTCGTCGACAAGGCCAAGGAGCTCGCCGCCGCTGGCGCCGACATGATCTCGATCAAGGACATGGCCGGCCTCGTCGATCCCGCGCGCTCCGCCGAGCTGGTCAAGGCCCTCAAGGCCGAGGTCGGCCTGCCCATCGACCTCCACACCCACTGCACCCCCGGCTACGGCGTCGCGTCCATCCTCATGGCCATGGCGAGCGGGGTCGACATCGTGGACAGCGTGATCCTCTCTTGGTCGGGCGGCCCCGCGGCCCCGGCCTACGAGATCGTCCAGCTCTTCGCCGACCGGATGGGCCTGGACACGGGCGTGGACAAGGCCGCGGTGGCGGCCATCGACACCCAGCTCCGCGCCGCCCGCATCGAGCTCGAGCAGTTCGACCAGTACAAGGGCAACCGCCCGCCCATCCTCGACCTCTCCAAGCACAAGCTGCCGAGCGAGGACGCCGCCCTCTTCGACGCCGCCCTCGAGGCGGCCACCGCCCCCAGGCCGAGCTACGCCAAGGTCCTCGAGCTCTGCCACCGGATCGAGAAGCGCTTCAACTACCCCGACCCCGACGAGATCGTCCGCCACGCCCAGATCCCCGGCGGCATGTACACGAACATGCTGGCCCAGCTCAAGGAGGCCAAGCTCGAGCAGCACACGGCCGAGGTCCTCGCCGTGGTGCCCGAGGTCCGGCTGGCCTGCGGCGTGCCCCCCCTCGTCACCCCCACGAGCCAGATCGTCGGCGTCCAGGCGGTCAACTGCGTCGTGGACCGCGCCCAGGGGAAAGCCTTCTACAGCAACGTCTCCAAGAACTTCGCCGAGCTCGTGAAGGGGGCCTACGGCAAGACCCCCTGGCCCGTCGACCCGGCCTTCCGCGAGAGGATCTGCGGGGTACGCGAGGAGACGCCCTACGACACATCGAAGTACAAGAAGCAGCCTAATCCCGAGCTGCCCGAGTTCGGCGGCGCCCGGCTCGCGCTGAACGAGAAGGAGGAGCTCCTCCTCGAGCTCTTCCCGAGCGTGGCGGACAAGTTCCTCCGCGGCCAGCGCCGGCGCGAGTGGGAGGCGGCCAATCCGCCCGCCCCTCCCCCGCCGCCCAAGCCCGAGCGCTACAGCGCGGCCTTCTGGGAGAGCGAGCTGACGGCCGCCATCGAGGGCTGAGCGGCCTGGTCCTCGGGCCGAGGCACCGGCGGGGCCGCGCGCGAACGCGGCCCCGCCTATTATTACGGCCGCGCGGCGGCCCCCTAGCGGGCGAAGAGCCGCGCCAGGAAGGGGGTCGAGACGAGGATGAGGGTCAGCCTGAAGAGGTGGAACATCATCGAGATGGGCGTCTCGGCCCCCGCGTCGGCCGCCGAGAGGGCCATGCCCGACAGGCCCCCGGGGGCCGTCGCGTAGATGGCCGTGCGCATGTCGATATGGAAGACCTTGTTGAGCAGGAAGGCCGCGCCCAGGCAGAAGAGCACGAGGACGGCGATGTAGCCCAAGGCGACGGGCACGACCTCGGGGTGCTTGCGGATGGTGGCCACGTCCGAGTTGGAGACCACGACGTAGGCCACGAGGAGCTGGGAGGCGATCGAGAGGACGCTGCCCGAGGGCACGTTGCCCGACACTATTCCCTTGGCCACGAGGCCGGCCACCATGCCGCCGGTGAGGATCCCCGAGGGAAGCTTCAGGTAATTGCCCAGGAAGGCGCCGGCCCCGATGGCGGCCATGATGACGAGCTGATTGTTCATGCGTCCCGGCCTCCGAGCCGAGCTTAGTCGACTCTCCTGATCGAGTCGATGATCGTCCCGTCGCGGTACTCCACGATCCCCACGACCTCGTCGGAGAACCTCACCTCGTCGGGCACGCCGGTTACGCGCTCGATCTCGGCCTTGAGCTCGCGGATGCCCTTCACGGGCAGGCCCGCCGCGCGCGCCGCCCGGGCAAGGTCCTCGCGCCGCGGGTTGATGGCCATGCCCCGCTCCGTGACGATGGCGTCCACCGTCTCGCCGGGGGTGACGGCCGTCTGGACGCGCTCGCGGATCGAGGGCACCCCGTTGCGCATGGAGGGCACGGTGATGATGGCGAGCTTCGCTCCGGCCGCCGTGTCCGAGTGCCCGCCCGAGGCCCCGCGCAGGACCCCGTCGTGGCCGGTGAGCACGTCCACGTTGAAGTCGACGTCGACGTCGAGGGCCGCGAGGGCGACGATGTCGAGGTCGTTCACCAGGCAGCCCTTGTTGAAGGGATTGGCGTAGCAGGAGACGTCGACCTCCAGGTGGCGGGGGTTCCCGGCGATGGAGCCCGTCACCGCGGCGTCGAAGCTCTGCACGTCGAAGAGGGCGTCGAAGAGGCCCTCCTTGAGCATGTCGGCCATGTAGCCGGTGATGCCGCCGATGCAGTAGCTCCCCTTGACGCCCTTCTCCTTCATGTAGTCGCGCACGTAGCGGGCCACCGCGAGGCTCGGCCCCCCGCCCCCGGTCTGGAAGGAGCAGCCCTCGACCAGGAGGCCCGAGGCCCGGACCAGGCCGAAGGCGAGCTCGGCGATCCGGAGCTGCACCGGGTCGCGCGAGATGCGCGTGGCCCCCGTGGCGATCCGGGAGGGATCGCCTATGGAGTCCACCACGGCGACCTGGTCGACGAGGTGCTGGGGGACGGAGATGCGCGGGGCGAGGGGATAGGGGACGAGGTTGTCGGTGACCGCGACGACGTGGCCCGCGTAGCGTGCGTCGTGCATCGCGTAGCCCAGGGAGCCGCAGGCGGTCTTGCCCGACGAGCCGGTCATGTTGCCCAGGCGGTCGCAGGCGGGGGCCGCGAGGAAGGCCACGTCGATCCGCAGGCTCCCCTCCTCGATGGCGCGCGCGCGGCCGCCGTGGCTGCGGATGACGACGGGGGCCTCGAAGCGGCCCTGGGAAATGGCCTTGCCCACCTCGCCGCGCACGCCGGAGGTGTTGAGCCTCGTCACGACGCCGCGGCGGAGGTACTCGGCCACGCAGTCGTGGGAGTCGCCCAGGGAGCTCGGCGCCAGGGTGAGGTTCCGGATGCCCAGGCGCTCCGCGGCGCCGAGCACGAGGTCGACCACGGCGTCCCCGTTGCGCAGGTGGTGGTGGAAGGAGACGGTCATGCCGCTGTCGAGGCCGGAGCGCCTGATCGTCTCCTCGAGGCTCGGCGCCACCTTGTCGGAGCTCGGGGCGGGCACGCGGCGGGGGAAGGCCCGGGGCGTCCACTCGTAGGTGCCGTCCAGCCGGGCGTAGGCTCCGGCGAAGGGAGCCAGCTCGCCGAGGCCCGGCGCGCCGCGCGGCACCAGGCGGCCCAGGGAATTCTGCGTCATGTCGAGCTTCATGCGGACGGGACCTCCATGCCCGCGAGGCGGGCGAGCTCGAGGGTCCGCTCCGCCTGGGCCACCACGGGGGCGTCCACCATCTTGCCGTCGACGGCGACGACGCCCGAGCGGCGCTCCTCGGCCTCGCGCGCGGCCTTGACCACGGCGAGGGCCTTGCGCAGCTCCTTCTCGGTCGGCGCGAAGGCCGCGTGGATGACGGGTACCTGCGAGGGATGTATGGCCGCCTTGCCCGAGAAGCCCAGGGACAGGGCGAGGGCGGCCTGCTCGGCCAGGCCCGCGAGGTCGTCTATCGCGGTGTAGACCGTGTCGAAGGCCTCGAGGCCGAAGGCCTTTGCGGCGATGACCACGGCGCTCTTCGCGTAGAGGAGCTCGAGGCCGCCGGCCGTGGCCTTGATGCCGAGGTCGGCGGCGAGGTCCTGCCCGCCCAGCGTGAGCCCCACGAGCCGCGGGGACGCGGCCGCGATGGAGGCGGCGTTGACGATGGCCCGGGCCGTTTCGAGCATGGCCTGGATGCCGATGCCCCCCGGCGGGAGGCCCCGCTCGGCCTCGATCCTCGAGATGAGGCGGTCGGCCTCGAGGACGTCCTCGGCCGAGTCGACCTTGGGCAGGCGGATCGCGTCCGGCCTCGCCGGGATTATCTCGGCGAGGTCGGCGGCGAAGAAAGGCGTGTCCCGGGCGTTGATCCTGACCACGCGCTCGACGCCCCCGAAGTCGAGGGCCTCGAGCGCGTGGCGGACGAGCGCGCGCGCGGCGTCCTTCTCGGCGAGGGCTATCGCGTCCTCGAGGTCGAGGAGGACGCCGTCGGCGCCGTAGATCGCGCAGTTCTGGATCATGCCCGGGTTGTTCCCGGGGATATACAGGAGGGAGCGCCGCGGGCGCCCCCCCGAGCGAGGCGAGCTCATCATGCGGCCTTCTGCGTCCTCTTCTGCCTGACTATGGCGTACACGAGGGAGAAGGCGGCCAGGACGAGGAAGACGGCCGAGATCGGCTTCTGCACGAAGATGCCGATGCTGCCGTCGGACAGGACCATGGAGTTGCGCAGGTACTGCTCGGTCATGCCGCCGAGTATGAGCGCGAGGACCAGGGGCGGCAAGGGGATCTCGAGCTTGATCAGGAGGAAGCCGATCAGGGCCGCGACCATCACGATGACGAAGTCGAAGGAGCTGTAGTTGAGGAAGTAGGTCCCGATCAGGGCCAAGCCCATGATGATGGGAAGCATGATGCGGGTCGGCACCCGGAGGATCTGGACGAGGGGTATGGCCAGGGGGAGGTTGATGATGATGAGGATAATGTTCCCCAGGAGCATGGAGGCGATGACGCCCCAGGCGATCTCGGGATGGTCGGTGAACAGCGTCGGGCCGGGACGCACGCCGAGGAGCATGAGGGCGCCGAGCATGACCGCGGTCGTGCCGGAGCCGGGGATGCCGAGGGTGAGGAGGGGCACCATGGCCCCGCAGGAGCAGGCGTTGTTGGAGGCTTCGGGGGCGGCGAGCCCCTCGATCGCGCCCTTGCCGAACTCCTCGGGCTTCTTGCTCAGGTTCTTCTCCATCGCGTAGGACATGAAGGTGGCGATGGTGCCGCCCATACCGGGGAGGACCCCGATGACGAAGCCCAGGGGCGAGTTGCGGATCATGGGCCAGAAGCTCCGCTTCCAGTCCTCCTTGGTGATCCAGACCTTGCCGATGTGCTTGGAGTCGAACTTGTAGACCGCGCCTATGTCCTTGAAGTTCTTGTAGACCTCGCAGACGGCGTAGACCCCGATGATGATGACGAGGAAGTCGATCCCGTCGTTGAGGCTCTCGACCTTGTAGGTGAAGCGGATGATGCCGGTCATCGCGTCGATGCCCACGGTGGAGAGCATGAGGCCGAAGCAGATGGCGATGGC
>JAKLFE010000088.1 GCA_022711355.1 Spirochaetota bacterium
AGCTCGACCACGGCCTGGCTCACCGGGAGGAGCATGCTCTTCGAGCCGATGGTATTCACTTCCCGGTTCATCTCCTGGCAGAGGAAGTCGAGCTTCTTGCCCGGCGCGGCCTCGGAATCCGCGATCCTCGCGAAGGAGGAGATGTGGGCCGAGAGCCTGGCGAGCTCCTCGTTGACCGTGTACTTCATGAGGAGGGAGGCGGTCTCGGCGAGGATCCGCTGCTCGTCCACGGCCTCGCCGAGGGCTTCCTTGAAACGGGATTGGAGCTGGCCCCTGATCGTGGCCTCGATCTCCGGCAGCCTCGACCTGACCGACTCGGCCTGGCGCGAGACCCGCTCGAGCTGGGCGGCGATGTCGGCGCGGGTGGCCTCGCCCTCGCGGAGCCGCGCCTCCTCGTACTCGGCGAAGCAGCGTCCGAGCTCGGGCTCGAGGAGGGCCCAGGTCGCGTCCTCGTCCACCTCGCGCTCGTAGGCGACGACCCCGTCGAAGGAGAGGATGTTCGAGAGCCGGAGCGGCTCGGACAGGCCGCAGGCCTCGGATATCTCCCGGAGGACCCCGGCCACGGCCCGGGCCGCCCCGAGGTCGGCGCTGGCCCGGACGGGGAGGTCGAGGCCGCGGACCCTGAGCCAGGCCTCCACCTTGCCGTGGACGACGCGGCCGGCGAGGTAGTCGCGGAAGCGGGGCTCGAGGCGGGCGAAGTAGGGCGGCAGGGAGATCGAGAGGTCGAGGTAGCGGTTGTTGTAGGACTTGATCCCGATGCTGCCGCGGAGGCTCCCGGTCTCGATCTCGCGCTGGGCGAAGCCGGTCATGCTCTTGATCATCTGCCGCTGTCTCCCGCCTTGAAGGTTTCGTAGAGGGCCGCGCCGAGCCTCCAGTTGTCGCCGGCGCCCATGGTGAGGAAGAGATCCCCGGGGCGGAGCTCGGAGCGGAGGGGCCCCTCGGCCTCGAGGACCTCCTCGGAGTAGAGGATGGGTCCGGCCTTGCCCAAGGAGGCCCAGCGCTCGGCGACCGCGCGCTCGAGGGACCGGCCCGAGACCTCGGGATCGGGGAGCTCCCTGGCCGAGGGGTATATCTTGTGGAGGACGAGGGCGTCCGCACCGTCGAGGCAGGAGGCGAACTCGGCGAAGAGGGCCTTGGTCCGGGATGAGGTGTGGGACATGAAGTCGACCACGAGCCGCCTTCCGGGCCAGAAGGCCTTGATGCCGGCTATAGTCGCGCGGATGGCCGTGGGGTGGTGGCCGTAGTCGTCCATGAAGAGGATGCCCCCCGCCTCGCCGAGGATCTCGGAGCGCCGCTTGGAGCCGGCGAAGGCGGCGAGGGCCGCGGCGGCCGCGTCGAGCTCCGCGGTCCCGGGGGCGGCGGCCGGGTCGGCGAGGCCCCGCTCGGCGGCGAGGAGGGAGAAGGCCAGGGCCAGGGCGGCGCAGGCGTCGAGGGCGAGGTGCTCGCCGGGGACGCGGAGCTCGAAGTCCCGCGCGAAGCCGGCGAGGCGGAAGCCCGCCCTCCCCTCGCCCGCACGGTAGGACAGGAGGCGGAAGGGACCCTCGGCCCCGCGGCCGTAGGGCAGGAGCCTGAGGTCGGGGCGGGCAGCGCTCGCGGCGCGGGCGGCCTCGACCGCGCCCGGGTCGTCGGCGCAGTGGATGAGCTCGCCTCCCGGGGGAAGGAGGAGGGCGTACTCGACGAAGGCGGCGAGGATGTCGGCGTAGGTCGGGTAGTAATCCTGGTGGTCGGGCTCGACGCTCGTCAGGAGGATGCGCCGCGGCCGGAAGGAGAGGAAGTGCCGGCGGTACTCGCAGGTCTCGGCGACGAAGTAGCGCTCGCCGCGGATCAAGGTGGAGCGCCCGCCGAAGCTCGCGACGGCCGAGCCGGCGAGGATGGTGGCGGGGAGGCCGAGGGCGGCGATGACGGAGCCGGCCAGGGCCGTGGTCGTGGTCTTGCCGTGGACCCCGGCTATGCCCGAGGAGTCGGAGCGGCGGGAGAGCTCGCCGAGGGCCTCGGGGTAATTGAGGACGGGGATGCCGAGCCGGGAGGCCTCGAGGAGCTCGGGGTTGGCGTCGCGGCGGTAGGCCGCCGAATGGACGACGAGGCGGATCGAGGGATCGATATGGGCAGCCTCGAAGCCGGCGTAGGGCTTGAGGCCGATGGAAGCGAGGATGGCGTCGGTGTAGAAGACCTCGGCCACGTCGCTCCCGCTCAAGCAGGCGCCGCGGGCGGCGAGGAGCTCGGCCAGGGCCGCCATGCCCGTGCCCTTGGCGCCGACCAGGTGTATCTTGAGGCCGCGCAGCTGCTCGGGGAGGAGGGGCGAGCTCATAGGGGCATTCTAGCGGGACGGCGGCCGATGGGCAAGGCGAGTCGCCCGCTCATCGCTGCTTGGGCGAGCCGGCGAGCTCGAGGGTGAAGCCGAAGCGACGGGAGGAGTCGGCGGGGAGCTCGAGGTCCAGGCCGAGGAGGAGCTCGCAGCCCTGGTAGCGGCGGCCGCCGGGCACGCAGGGGCAGCCGCCGACCTCGGCGAACACGGGCTGGTGGGAGAGCTGGAAGAGCTCGTCGGCGCGGAGCTCGAGGCGCTCCTCCTGGCGCAGGTTCTCGAGGCGGAGGCCGCTCAGGCCCTCGGCCTCGCAGGCCGAGGCCGGGTCGAGGGAGAGGGCCTCGCGGGCGCGGAGCCCGTTCAAGGCGATCGCCGCGGGCTCGAAGCCCGCCGCCAGGTTCAGCTCGACGGCGAAGCGGAGGCGAAGGCTTTCCGGCTCCTTGTTCTCGAGCTCGTACTGGACCGAGAGCCCCCCCTTGCGGAAGGCGTAGGTCTTGCGCAGGGAGAGGCCCCGCCGCCGGCCGGCGAGGTTGGCCCAGCCCTCCCTGGCGAGGGTGACGAGCTGGGAGGATTTGTCGGCATCGGAGTAGGCGTAATGGGCAGCCGAGAAGGAGCCCGAATCGGGGCCGAAGCTCCCCGCCTCGCAGACCCTGTCGCGGAAGGCGGTGCGGCGCGGGTCGTTGCCGTCCATGACGTTCACGTAGTTCGTGCGGGTCCGGAAGGAATCGAGCTCGGCGAGGCAGCCTCCTCGGAGGTGGACGTAGGCGTTGAAGTCGGAGCCCTGGTAGAGGATCTCCTTCTCGCCGTCGAAGTCGATGTCGGTCGTGATGAGGCCGGGCGTGAAGGAGCCGCGCTGGCGGGTCGTCTTCTCCGCCTCGATGAGGGCGGCGTAGGCCGCGGCCCGGACCGGGAGGCGGCCGATGCCCCCGGCCGCGCCCGTCCAGTAGGCGTCCCCGCACTGTCCCCGCCAGAGCTCCTCCTGCGCGGTCTTCTTGCGGGACTTGTCGCCGCGGAGCTGGCTCACGAGGATGCGCACGTAGTGCATTTTCGCGTAGAGGGCGAGGCTGTCCTCGTGCCTGAGCAGGATCCCCCGAGGGCTCCCGGAGGCCGGCGCGTGGGCGACGGCGCTGCCTTCCATGAGGTGGGCCGAGGCCGAGCCCGTGAAGTAGGCGCGTCCGAAGTGCCGCAGGCCCTTGAGGTAGCGGGAGGGCGTCGTCGTCTCGTAGCTGAGCCCCTCCCGCTGGATCGCGGCGAAGGAGCGCTCGAAGAAGACGTCGGGGGACTCGAGGCCCGAGGCCTCCCAGAGGAACCTCGTCGCGTTGCCGGGATAGATGACGGTGAGGAGGGGCAGGTCGCCGAGGCGGGAGCGGAGGGACTCGATCGCCTCGGCGGGCGGGAGGGGCCGGGGGAAGCTCTCCGCCGCGTCGAAGGCGGGGAAGACGGCGAGGCTCCGGCCTTGGTCCTCGGTCATGACGGGGGCGCCGAGGCCGGCGCCGGTCATCCCCGCGAGGACGAAATGCCGCTCGGGCAGGAAGGTGAAATCGAAGCCGCAGGCCTGGAGGCTCGAGGCGAAGCCCGGCTCCCAGGCGTAGTCCTGGAGCCAACAGCCCCGCGGGCGCTTGCCGAAGGCCTTGCGGATGTAGGTCGTGAGGAGCTCCACCTGGCCGAGCCGGTCGGAGGCGGGAACGAGGGGCATGAGGGGGGCGAAGAAGCCGCCTCCGAGTAGCTCGATCTGCTTGCGCAGGCCCATCTCCTCGAGGAGCATGAGGAACTCGGGATGGCGGGACTCGAGCCAGCGCAGGGTCGTGCCCGAGTAGTGGAGCATGGCCGCGACGTCGGGGAAACGGTAGAGGACCGAGAGGAAGGGGCGCCAGCAGGTTTGGTAGGTCTCCTCGAAGGCCGACTCCTCCGTCCCCTCGGGAAGATGGTTGTATGAGCCTATTATAATATGGCTTTTCTGCATCGAGCGATGATCCTTCCTGAGAAAAGCCGATTATAGCCCGGAGGCCGGTCTTCCGGAAGGAGGATCGGCGTTTTTTTTCGCTCGGTTCGCGCGCTCTTCCCGCTCCGCCTGCGCTTCCTGGGCCGGGAAAACGGGCCGTATCGTCCCGCTCGGGCAGCTCCGGGCTACCTCGGCTCCCGAGGCCTCGTCGACCCGCGAGGCGCGGGCGAGGCCCTCGGCTATGGAGAACTGACCGGCGGCGGAGAGGCGGACGCAGGCTCCGCAGGCGTCGCAGGCCGAGGCGCAGGCCTCGCGGCGGAGCTCCCGCTCCCCGGAGGCCGAGCAGGCCACGTACCAGGCATCCTCGGCGGGGTGGAGGGCGATGAGGCCCTTGGGGCAGGAGTCGAGGCAGGCTCCGCAGCCGGTGCAGAGGATGGGGTCGACGACGGCGAGGCCTGCCTTGACCCGTATGGCGCCGATGGGGCAGGCGGGGAGGCAGGAGCCGAAGCCCAGGCAGCCATCCTTGCAGCGGAGCGGCCCGCCGTAGAGCGAGGCCGCGGTGGCGCAGTCCTCGCGGTTGTCGTAATCGAAGGCGAGCCGGGCGGCGCCCTTCGAGGCGCAGCAGCGCACGACGGCCCGCCGCGCGAGGGCGCGCGGGTCGGCTTTGCGGCTCTCCGCGATGAGGCCTCGCAGGCTCCGCTCAAGGACCGAGCCTCCGGGGGAGCAGAGGGCGGGGTCGGCTCCCCTCGCGTCGAGGGCCTCCGCGTAGTCGCGGCAGGATTCGTAGCCGCAGAAGCCGCAGTCGTGGCCGGGGAGGAGGAGCTCGAAGCCGAAGGCCGACTCGGAGGCCTTCCGCCTCCGCCTCCAGGCAAGGGTCAGGAAGGAGGAGGCTAAGGCGGCCGCGAAGGCGAGGAGGAAGGAGAGGAGTATGGTGAGCCAGATCATGATCGGCCGACCAGGTTCGCGACGAGGACCGCGTCGATGCCCATGAAGGCCATGGCCATGAGCCCGGCCGAGACCAGGAGGGCCGGGGGACCCTTCATGCCCCCAGGGAGGCCGTTCAGCTCGAGGCGTTCCCGGAGGGCTCCGAGGAGGGTCCAGGCGAGCCAGTAGCCGAGCCCGGAGGAGGCGCCCGAGGCGAGGGCCTCGGGGAGGCTGAAGCCGCCGCGCGAGGCGAGGAGGGCGACGCCGAAGACCAGGCTGCTGATGACCAGCTCGTCGGCGATCGAGGCCGCCTTCGCGGGGAAGGCCGCTCCGG
>JAKLFE010000089.1 GCA_022711355.1 Spirochaetota bacterium
GTCGGGCTGGGCAACTACGCGAAGCTCCTCGCCGACCCGACCTTCTACAGCTCGCTCTGGCATACGGTCCAGTTCGTCATCATGACCACGCCGCCCCTCATGGCCGCGGGCTTCGCGATGGCCCTCCTCGTCACCTCGGCCTCGCCCCTGAAGAACGTCGCCGAGAACGTCTTCTTCCTGCCCTACATCCTGTCCATGACCGTGGTCGGGACCCTCTGGGCCTGGCTCATGCAGAAGGACTTCGGCTTCTTCAACCAGCTCGCCCGGCTCCTGGGCGGGAAGGGCCTGGGCTGGCTCGTGGACCCGAAGCTGGCGATGTGGTCGGTCGTGCTGGCCACGCTCTGGTGGACGGCCGGCTTCAACATGGTCCTTTACTCGGCCGGGATCAAGCAGATCCCCGCCGAGGTCTACGAGTCCGCGGCTATGGACGGCGCCGGCTACTTCCAGCGCCTGTTCAAGATCACCATCCCCCTGCTCAGGCCCACGACCGCCCTCTGCCTCGTCCTCCAGATCATCGCCTCCTTCAACGTCTTCGGGCAGGTCTACGTCATGACCGGGGGCGGGCCTTACGGCACGACCCGCGTCCTGACCCAGTACGTGTACGAGACGGGCTTCAAGTACTTCAAGATGGGGTACTCCGCGGCCATGTCCTACGTCCTCTTCCTCATAGTCCTGGTCGCCTCGGTGCTCCAGTACGCGGCGCTCGACAAGGACGCGGCATGAAGAAGGCCATCCTCAGGGCGATCGAGCTGGCCTTCGTGCTCGCCTGGATCTTCCCCCTCGCCTGGCTCCTCATCACCAGCCTGCAGCGCGAGTCCGACGTGGTCTCCGCCGCCTTCCGCTTCCTCCCCTCCTCCCCGACCCTCGGGAACTACGCGAAGGCCCTGGGCTCCACCGAGATCCTCGGCTGGATGCTCAACTCCCTCCTCGTGTCGGGGACGGCCATGGCCCTCACCCTCCTCGTCGACGCGCCGATCGCCTACGCCCTCGCGAGGATCGACTTCCCCGGGAGCAAGGCCCTCTTCTGGGCCGTGATGGCGGGCATGATGGTGCCCTTCCAGGTCCTCATCATCCCCCTGTACCAGCAGTTCAACGCCTACGGCCTGGTGGACACCCTCGCGGGCGCCGTCCTGCCGCGCCTGGCCCTGCCGATCGGCATCTTCATCCTCAAGCAGTTCTACGAGGGCCTGCCCGCGGTGCTCGAGGAGGCCGCCTTCATGGACGGGGCGAGCCGGCTCAGGGTCTTCCGCTCGGTGATCCTCCCCCTGGGCAAGGCGGCGATGACGACGGTGGTGATCCTCTCCTTCATCAACGCCTGGAACGACTTCCTCTGGCCCCTCATCGTCATAAACGACTCGGCGCGCTATACGATCACCGTCGGCATCGCCAACTTCGAGGGCACGCACGGGACCGAGTACGCCCTCATCATGTCCGGGGCCGCCATAGCTTCGATCCCCCAGTTCGTCTTCTACTTCTTCTTCCGGAAGAACATCATCGCCGGCATCGCGATGAGCGGCATCAAGGGTTGACCATGCTCCTCAAGCTCGACGAACTCGACGCCGCGGGCGTCCTCGTATCCGCGGCCGGCGCCCCGGCCTTCCGCGTGGGCTACCATCTCAGCCTCCGGGGCGCGGCCCTGGCCCCCATCGCGGTCGAGGTCGAGGGCCGCTCGGCCCGGGCCCGCTTCCGCGGGAGCCGCGGCGAGGAGGCCCTCGTCGAGGACTCCTTCGCCGAGGCGGGGGGCCTCGTCGCCCTGCGCCGGCGCTGGACCTTCTCCCGCCCCGGGCCCTGGGGCCTGGGGGCGAGCTTCTCCGCCGAGCTCCCGGGGGCGGAGGCCTTCGTGCCCGCCGTCCTCTACCGGGGCAACGAGGCGGGCAAGGGCGCTTTTCCGAAGAGCTCCGACCAGCCCTTCTGGTCCTTCCTGGAGACCCGCAGCCCCCTGCCCTGCTGCGCCCAGCTCCATAACGGCGGCTCTTCCCTCCTCTGCGCCGCCGAGCCCGCCCGCGCCGCGGGCCTCCTGGGCTCGGCCCGCGCCACGGCCTCGGGCGGGAGGGCGAGGATCGCGATCGATATCCCCGGCCGCGAGGGGCCGCGGTCCTACCTCGGCAAGACGCTGCTCGCGAGCGCCGAGGCTCGGGGCCCGGAGGGGCTCCGCTTCCCGGAGGGCGAGCTTCCCGCCTCAATCGAGCGGGTATTCTTCTGCGCCTTGGCCGACATCGAAGGCAGGAGCCACCTCTCCGCCTACCGAGACTTCGTCGAGGCCCTGCCGGCGGCGGCCGCCGCCCTCGGGCGGGAGGGACCGGCTCCCGCCGCGACCCCGGCGCCGCGTCCGGCGCTCGTCTCCTGGGAGGAGTACGAGGCGCGCAAGACGGCCCACCTACTCTCCCTCGTGGAGGCCGCGCCCGGCGGCTCGGCCTACCTGGCCATGGGCCGGGGCAACGGGGCGCTCCAGGCCATCTACGACTACACGGCGGGCTCCTTCCTCGTGAAGAGCCTCGAGGGCGCCCTCGTCCTCGCGCGGAGCCCGGAGCCGCCCGAGCTCGCCTCGCCCTATATCGATCGCCTAACTTCCGCGCTCGGCCTCCGGCCCGGACCCGGCCTCCTCGCCGAGCTCGCCGAGCGGATCGGCCGCTTCTTCCTCGGCGGCGAGCTCGCCCCGGGGCTGCACCAGGACTGCCGCGACCTCAAGCGGGGGATCTGGGGCGGCTACCTCGGCATCTCCGAGAACGACGAGTTCAGGCCCATGGTCAACGCCCGCTGCAACGGCGAGGTCATGGCCTCCTACCTGCGGCTCTACGAGGAGCTTTCCCGCCGGGGGAGGAAGGTGCCCGAGTTCATCGAGCTGCCCAAGCGCGTGGCGCGCTTCTACCTCGATCGCCAGCTCGGCGGCGAGCGCGCGGGCTCCTTCGGGAGGTGGTGGTCGGCCGCGGGCGAGAGCGTCAACGCCCTGGGCACGAACGGGGCCTACGTCGCCTCCTTCCTCGCCGCCCTCGAGCCCCATTTCGAGGATCCGGCCCGCATTTCCTCGGCCATCGAGGCGGCGGGGAGGTACTACGCCGGCCTGGCGGAGCGGGGCGAGTTCTTCGCCGACACCCTCGACGCCGACTCCTGCGACAAGGAGGCGGGAGCGGCCCTCCTCGCCCTCTTCCTCGACCTCCACGAGCGCGACGGGGGCCGGGCCTGGCTCGACCACGCCCGGATGGCCGCGGAGTTCCTCCTCAGCTGGATCTGGCAGTACGACTGCCCCTTCCCGCCGGGAAGCCCCCTGGGCTCGCGCTCCTTCTCGACCCGGGGCATGAGCTCGGTCTCGGTGGCCCACCACCACCTGGACTTCTACGGCATGTCCATAGCCTACGATTTCCTCCGCTACGCCGAGCGATCGGGCGACGGCCTGTACCGGGCCCAGGCCGAGCTCCTGCTCCGCGCCTGCCGCCAGCTCGTCGCCGGGCCCGAGGACTGGCTCGGCCGGGGACCCGAGGAGGTCGGCTGGCAGCCCGAGCAGATCAACCACACGGAGTGGGACTACTTCGACCGCCCCGACCGGAGGGCCGGCCACTTCGACATCGACATTGCCTGGGTGACGGTGCTGGGCCTGGGCGGCTACCAGCGGGTGAAGGCCCGCTACCCCGAGGCCCTCGAGGCCGCGGGGAGGGAGGGGCGATGAGCGCGCCGCGCCTGAGCGTCCTGACGCTCAACCTGTGGAACACCGAGCGCTGGGAGGCCCGCGAGCGGACCGTCGGGAAATTCCTTCGGACCTTCGATCCCGACATCTGCTGCTTCCAGGAGCTCCGGAGCCCCACGGTCGCCTTCCTCGACCGGGTCCTCGCGGGACACGACCGGGTCCGCGACCCCTTCCGCGGCTGGACCGAGGAGGGCAACCTCTACTTCCGCCGGGAGCTCTTCGAGGAGCTCGAGCACGGGGCCGTCGACCTGGAGATGCCCGAGGCCGACCGCCGCCTCTTCTGGGCCAGGCTCGGCCTCCGGGGCCGCCCGGGCAGCCTCCTCGTCGGCACCGTCCACCTCACCCACCAGGAGAACGCCGACGAGCTCGCCACCGGGGCCTCGTACCGCCACGGCGAGGCCCTCCGCATGGCCGAGGCTATTCCGCGCATCGCGCGCGAGGGCGAGCCCTGCCTCGTCTGCGGCGACTTCAACGATCCCCTCCACCCGGCCCGCATCCTCGCGGGGATCGGCTTCGTCGAGGCCTTCTACGCCCTCGGCCTCGTGCCCCCCCCGACCTTCCCGAGCCAGCCCTGCTCCGAGGAGATCTACCTCAACGAGTCGATCGACAAGATCATGGCGCGGGGCCCCCTCGTCCCGATCCTGGCCTCGGTCCCGAACTACATGGCCCACGGGAGCTCCTGCTCCGACCACTGGCCGGTCCTCGCCGTCTACGAGCTCCGCTCCCCGTCCTGAGCCGCGGCCCCGGGCCTCGCGCCGCCGCCCGGAGCCGCGCCCGCCGCTTGATGCGCCCCGCCCGCGCGGCTAGGATGGGCCCATGAAAGGCGTCATCGTCGCGGCCGGCTACGGCACCCGCTTCCTCCCCGTCACCAAGACCGTCCCCAAGGAGCTCCT
>JAKLFE010000009.1 GCA_022711355.1 Spirochaetota bacterium
CCATCCGCTCGGTCGAGGACCGCAACGGCCGCGTCATCCTCGAGCCCGAGAAGGACCTGCGGACCCAGCAGAAGAAGAAGGGCGCCTCGCTCCAGGTCGTCAGCCCCCAGAACGCCGCCGTCATGGTAGACATGCTCCAGCGGGTAGTCCGCTCCGGCACCCTCCAATGGCCCTCCTCGGGCGGGGAGATCTTCACCTACAAGGACGTCCAGGGCCAGAAGTACACGATCCCGGCGGCCGGCAAGACGGGCACCACGCAGAACTGGGCGGACGCCTGGTCCGTCGGCTTCACGCCCTACCGGACCACGGCGATCTGGTTCGGCTTCGACAAGCCGGGCAACTCCCTGGGCGTCGACCAATCGGGAGCCGTCCTCGCCGGCGAGATATGGTCCCGCTACATGCGCGATATCCACCGAGGCCTTCCCTACAAGGCCTTCAGCATGCCCCAGACCGGCCTCGTGGAGGTCTCGGTCTGCGCGGTCTCCGGCCTCCTGCCGACCCCATCCTGCGACGACGGGACGGTGAAGCTCCTCTTCTACGAAGGCACCCAGCCCAACCGGCTCTGCGACGTCCATCCGGGCAGCTCGGAGCGCGACCGCGAGCTCCTCGGCAAGATCGGCGACCAGATGCGCTTCATCGACTCGCGCCCGGAGATCGACAGCCTCCTCAAGCTCGACATCCCCGGCCTCGAGGAGCCCCCCGAAGCCGGGGCGGCTTCGGGAGCGCAGGAGCCCGCGGGGCAGAGCGTCCTCGACTGAAGGGGGAGCTCGCCTGCCCGCCAGGGCCCTCGCCGCGGTATACTTGACCTAGGAGGCGACCCATGACCGCCACGCGCCCCGCCGCCATAGCCCTCCTCCTCGCCGCCGCCCTCGGAGCCCGTGCGGCTCCCCGGGTCCTGCGCATCGGGGCCTTCGCCGGCGATGCCCTTTCGCCGGGGGAGTCGGCCGCGGTGCAGAACCTCGTCACGAGCTACGCCGTCGAGCTCAAGTCCTTCCGGGTGCTCGACGCCAAGGGCCAGGAGCTCGCCCTCCGCGAGGCTGAAACCGCGGTCAGCCTGGGCGTCCCCGCCGACCTGGCGCCTCTCGCCGCCGACTACATCCTGAGCTCCGAGGCCCAGAAGGCCGCGGGGCTCATCGTCTTCACCATGGACCTGACGAAGGTGGCCACGGGCGAGAAGCGCAGCCTCTCCGAGCCATTCTCCTCGGTCAACGACCTCATACTCGCGCTGCGGCGCATGACGCTCTCCCTGTTCGGGCAGGCTACGGCAGGGCTTTCGGGCGAGGCCTTCTCCGCCCCCTTGTCCGCCGCTCCGGGCGCGGAACCGGACTCGGCCGCCGCGGGCGGGGCCGGAGCCGTTCAAGCCGCGCCCGCCCCGGCCTTCCCTTCTCCCAGCCTGGCCCTGATCGCGGGGACCTGGAAGGGGGATAAGGGCATCGACCGCGTCACCCTCTTCAACGACGGCCGCGGCATAGCCCTGCTCTCGACGGGCCGCTCGATGAGGGTCAGGGCGGTCGTCTCCGGCGCGCTGGTCCTCGTGACCCAGGACCAGCCGAACCTCCCCGATTTTTATAAAGGCGGCTCCATCGACCTGAAAACCGCCCGCGCCATCGCCTCCCAGGCTCGGCCTTGGCGCTGGGTCTTCTCCCTTTCCGAGGACCGGTCGGTCCTGTTCGGCAGCAAGGAGTCCGTCTTCGTGAGGTTCGAGGCCGAGGGGAAGGTCAGCGTGGACAACAACTACGTTCGGGATGCCCGCTGGGAGCGGATGTTCCGCTAGGAAGAACCAGCGCGCCGGCCCCTGTCCTGCTTCCTCGGGGCAAGGCTCGCGGCGAGGATGGCCAGGAAAGCGCCGAGGGAGATCTCCTTGAGCGCGGAATCCGGCCAGGAGGGGGGATCCTCGTAGCCGAGGACGCGGCCGGGATCGAGCTCCGCCGGGCTCGGCCGCCTTCCGACCACGATGACGGCGCTCTCGCCGGGGCGGAGGTAGCCCAGGCTCCTGGCCTCGCGGGCCGCCCGGTCGGCGTCGGAGCGGAGGGACTCGAGCTCCTGCCTAAGCCGCGCGTTGGCCGTTCCCAGGGCATCGATGTTGTCCCGCATCGCCTCGTTCCGCGCCTCCAAGCGCCTGTAGGCCGCGAAGCCGGCGGGTCCCGCGACCAGGGAGAGGAGGCAATAGAGGACGAGCGCGGCCCAGGCCGCGATTCCGGCTCGGAGGGCGATACCCCGCGCGGCGGCGCGCCGCGCTTCCGCGCGCGCCGGATTCCTGCCCTCTCCGCGCTGACGCGCGGAGAGGGGGGCCGCCCCGAGCCAGTCGACGTAAGGACTGGTCATCGTCCTCAGATTAACGGCCGTTTTCCCCTCCTTCTTGAATGCGCCTTCCCCGTCCCGGGGCGATCATTGACAACCCGCTCCGCGGCGCTTAGAGTAAAGTGCGGTCCGTTAATGCGTAGCGGTTTCCTGCCGATACTGAATACTAACGACCGCCGTAACGGAGTAGCCATGGCCATACGTCCGAAAACTGAACTCAAAAGCGCTGCGCCTCGTTCGGGAGTTCCCAAAGGCGATTTGGAGCAATACGGCGTGTGGGTCAAGGCCGAGCCCCAGGATATCGTCGAGGAGGCGGCCGCGCCCCCCGTCGCGGAGGAGAGCTTCCTCTCTCCCGACGAGGAGAAGCTCCTCGGCAGCTTCGACGCGGAATTCGACCTGCCCGGCCCCGGCGAGGAACCCGACCTCTCGACCCTCCCGAGCATCGACGACATGCCGACCATAGAGTCTTCCCTCCTCGACGAATCGCCCTCCCCCAAGACGGACGAGATCGAGGAGCTCGGCTCGGGCACCATCGACATTTCCCTCGAGGATATCGACGGCCTGCACCAGCCTTCCTCCATCCGCCCCGACGCCCACATCGACATGGCGAGCGTCCAGGGCCTCGATTCCTCGGTCCCCTCTCCCTCCATGGAGGACGTCTCGACCGAGTTCCTCGACGCCGAGCCCGGACCTTCCGCTTCCGAGGACGTCACCGCCGACTTCCTCGACGCCGAGCCCGCCGCCAAGCCCGCCATCCCCGACGCCGAGTTCGAGCGCCTCGATATCGACCTCCATTTCGACGACACCATCCCCCACCAGGACGAGTCGCCCTCGGCCTCTTCCCTCCCCGGCTTCGAGGAGGTCACCGAATTCGACGATTTCCTCTCGAAGGAGGAGCCTTCCCGGCCCGCCGCCGAGCCCCAAGCCTTCGACGACCTGGCGGCCGTCGAGCGCGACCTCGCATCGGAAGCCCCTCCTCGGCCGGCCCCGGCGCCCAGGAGCTCCTCCCCCGACCTCTCCACCGAGATACTCCTCAAGATAGCGGAGGAGCTTTCCTCCATCCGCGGGGAGCTCGTCTCCCTCAAGACCCAGCTCGGGGACCTGCGCCGCGAAGCCGAGGCCGGAGCCGGGATGGAAGCCCCGCCCTCCCTCGACAGCGAGGGC
The DNA here is from genome assembly GCA_022711355.1 of Spirochaetota bacterium. Lineage (GTDB taxonomy): Bacteria > Spirochaetota > Spirochaetia > Treponematales > Rectinemataceae > JAKLFE01. The sequence continues at coordinate 3,466 of JAKLFE010000009.1, forward strand.
TCCGATTCCCGCGCCGGGGGCTTCTTCGACGAGGAAGAGGACGAGACGATCGCCCTGACGGGCGACGAGCTGGACAACATCCTCAATACCGCGGATTTCACCGAGGAGACCGCCTCCGTCGATCTCCCCTCGGAGATGGAAGCCGCCGAGGCCGAATCCCCGGTCGATGCCCTGGCCGACAACGATCTCCTCTCCGAAACCATACTCCCGGAATCGGGAGACTACTCCGCCGCCCCCGAGGATCTTCCCGCCATCGAGGAGATCAACCTCTCCGCCGAGGAGCCTGCCGAGGCCGGCTCGCTCCCGGGCGGCGCTTCCGACGAGCTCCCCGCTGACTTCGGCGAGATCGGGCTCATGGCCGAGGAGGGGGTCACCCCCATGACCGCGGCCCCCGAGGATACCAGCTACCTCGAATCCGAGAAGGCCGAGGCCCTCCCCGAGTCCCTGGTCGAGGAGCCCGCCGAATCCGAGGGCTTCGGCGAGCTCGGCATGAGCAACGTGCCCCTGGTCGAGCCCGACCTCTCCGATTTCGACTCCGAGGAGCTCGAGGCCGAGCCCCTGTCCGAGATAGAGGAAGAGCTTCCCCTCGTCGAGGAAGCCTCCGCCCTCGAGCCCGACCTCACCTTCCAGACCGTCCCCGAGGCCGAGCCCGTTGAGATGCTCGCCGAGGCCGACCAGTCCCATCTCACCGGCATCGACCTCCATGAGGAGACCCTGGCCCCCCTTCCAGAAATCGAGGAGATTGCCGAGATAGAGACCCTCCCCGACGCCGAGGACGCCTCCCTGCTCGAGAGCATCGATCGGATCCCCGGCATGGAAGCGCCCGTCGAGGCATCCTTCGCGGATGCCGAGCTTTCCGAATCCCTCATCGAGGAGGCCCCAGCGCCGCAGGCCTCGATTCCCCCAGCGCCGCAGCGGATGGAGCCCAAGAAGTCCGAGCCCCCTGCCCCCGCCTCCGACGACTCCGACCGCCTCAAGACCGAGATCCGCAGCGTCCTGTCCTACCTGGACAAGCTCCTCGACTCCCTCCCCGAGGAGAAAATAGAGGAGTTCGCTCGTTCGGAGCATTTCGATACCTACAAACGCCTGTTCGAGGAACTGGGCCTGGTCTGAAATGGGTCTTCTCGCAAAGGCTCTCCACGGCGCGGAGCAGCCGCCGTCCTCGCAGCTCCCCTCGCGCGAGGCGCTGTCCGAAATCGAGGCCCGGCTTAGGGCGATCAGGCCGCAGGCCGATCGCCTCCTCGCGGCCTTCTCCCTCCTTTCGGAGCTCCTGCCCTTTCCCCTCCTCGGCCTCCTCCTCCCCGCGGAGGAAGGGCTGCTTCCCGCGGCCGTGAAGGGCTTCGCCTGTCCCCGCCCCTCGCCCCTCGCATCGACCCTCCCTTCCGAACTGAAGTTCCCCGGCGCGCCCCTTCCCGCCGAGGCCCGCCGCTCGGTGCATTCCGCCTTCGGCCTTTCCTCCGAGCTGCCCCTCTTCGGAGCCTCCCTCTCCGCTGCCGAGGATGCCGGTCCGGGCGGCCTGTGGCTCTATTCCTATCCCGGCGCCGAGGCCTCGGGACAGCAGGGGCAGCGCCTTCTCGGCTCCCTCTTCTCCTCGGCCCCCCTTTCCGAGGCGCCGGGCTTCGGCCTAACCTCGATCGCCGCCGATCCCTGCTCCGAGCTCCTCGCGGCCATCCCCGCCGACCAAGTCGGCTTGGCCCTCCGCTTCGACCTCGGGGAGCTCTGCGCGCGGGCCTTGCGGCGATATCCCGGCCTCCAGCCCGGCGTCGCCGAATCCCTCGTCCTCTCCGCCGCCGCCTCCCTCCTGAGCTCGAGGGGGAAGGCCCTCCTGGCAGGGCCCGAGCGCGTCGCCCTCGTCTTGGTCTCCCCCTCCCCCATCGATCCCGAGCTCGCCCTCTTCCAGTTCCGCAAATCCTTCGCCCGCTCCCTCTCCTTCCTCGAGGGCTTCGAGTTTCCCCAGGGCGATTGCATCGCCCTCGATCCCTCGGAAGCGGGCGCCCTCGAATCCCTTTCCCGTTTCCTGGCGAGTTAAGCCATGTCCCTCGCCTTGGCGAACTCACGGGACGGTACGACCACCTGCCTCGCCGAGGGAGCTTACCTCCATTCTCCCTACGCTCCCGCTCGGGAGGCCGAGCGTTTCGTGGAGGATAAGCTCGGCTCCTCGAGCCCTTCCATCGTCATCCTCCTCGGACCCTGCTTAGGCTATGCCGTCGCCGCGGCCCGTAGGCGCCTTCCCGGCGCCCTCGTCCTGTCGATTCAATACTCGCCCTTCTTCCTGGGCAGGGAGCTATTCGAGGCCGACGCTTCCTGGTACCCCGATTCCCCCCTGTCCCTCGAGTCCTTCCTTTCCTCGGCAATCGGCGAGGAAGCCGCCTCCGGCCTCGCGGTCCTCGATTGGCCCCCGGCCTCCCGCGCCTTCCCGGAGATCGCCGCCGCCCTCCGCTCCTCCCTCCTCGCCGCCCTCGATCGCCTTATTTCCTCGGCCGCCACCGTCAAGGCGAGCGGCAGGACCTGGCTCGCCAACTCCTGCCGCTCCTTCCTCCTCGCCCAGCGGCTCGGGGAGCTCCCCGAGATCGAAGGGCCCCTCGTCGTCGCGGCAGCCGGCCCGAGCCTCGAGGCGGCCGCGCCTTTTCTCGCCGACCGCCGCGGTCGCTTCTTCCTTATCGCGGTCTCCTCCGCCCTGGCCGCCTGCGAGGCCGCCGGGCTCGAGCCCGACCTCGTCCTGGCCACGGACGGGGGCTTCTGGAGCCGCCACCACCTCTATCCCCTCGCCCGCCGCGGCGGCCCCCTTGCCCTCCCCCTCAGCGCCCTGCCCTCGGCCTCGCTATGGAGGGCTAGCAGCCTCCATCTCATCGACCAAGGCTCCTTCGCCGAGCTCGAGCTCCTACCCTTCCTCGGAGGGGGCCCGCGGCTCCCCCCCCACGGCACGGTCGCGGGAAGCGCCCTCTCCCTGGCGGCCTCCCTCGGCTCGGGGCCCATCGTCTTCACCGGCCTAGACCTAGCCGCGCGCGGCGATGCCGAGCATGCCCGGCCCCATGGCTTCGACCAGGCGATCGTCGCCGGCGCCGCGCGGACGAGGCCGGCGGAGGCCCTGGCCTGGGAGCGGCGCTCGACCCTAGAGCCCCTCGCGCTCGGCGGAGGCTGGTTCGGTTCGCGGAGCCTGTCTATCTACGCCCAGGCCCTCGCGAGCGACGCTGCCCGCCTGCCGGGCCGGCTCTTCCGCTTCCTTCCCTCTGGCCAGGGCCTCCCCGGCTTCGCCGAGCTCGACGCAGGCGGCCTGGACTCCCTCCTCGCCGCGGCCCCCCCTCGCGCGCCCTGGCTCCCGGCCTCGCGCGAAATCCCCGGCCGCGCCGAGCGCGAGCTCTTCCTCGCCTCGCGCTTCCGATCCTGGCGCCGCCGGGCGGAGGAAGCCTGCGCGGGCCTCGCGAAGGGGTGCTCGCCTTCGGAACCGGGCATCGCCGAGCTCCTCCGCTCCCTCGACCTCCCCTTCTGGTCCGCCGCTCGCCGAGCCCTGTCCCGCTCGGACGATCCCGGGCCCGCGGCGCGAGCCCTGGCCGAGAGCGCCCTCCTCCAGCTCGGCGCGCTCGAAAGGAATCTCCTCTCATGAGCGACCGCATCTTCAGGCGCAATCTCCTCGCCCTCTCCCGCAGCGATCCCGATCTCGGCGACCGGCTCCTGGAGTCCCAGCCCGATCCCGCGCTCGCCCTGCGCAGCGCGCGCTCGGGGGCTGCCGTGCCCGTTCTCAGGCGCGGAGAGCGGGAAGCGGCCTTCCACTCCCTGATCGATCCCGAGCGGGAGGCCGAGCGCATATTCGAGGCCCAGCCGCCCGGCGGCTTCATCGTCGCCCTGGGCCTGGGCTGCGGCTACCTCCTCAAGCGCTACCTCGCTTCACCGGCCACGACCGGCATCGTGGCCGTGGAGTACTCCGCCCCCCTCCTCCGCGCCCTCCTCGAGGAGGCCGACCTCTCCGAGCTCTTCCTCGACGAGCGCTTCACCCTCCTCCTCGACCCCGAGCCGGCCGGGCTCGCCTCCATGATCCTCTCGCGCTACGTGCCGCCCATCGCCGGCGATATCCGCTCCCTGCCCCTGCGGGGCCGCGTCGACCTCGATCCCGAGCCCTTCGGCGAGGCCGCCGACTCCCTGCGCGCCGTCCTCGGGCGGATCTCCGACGACTACAGCGTCCAAGCCTTCTTCGGCAAGCTCTGGTTCAAGAACGTGGCCCGCAACCTCTTCGCCGCCGGCAGGGCTACGGCCCCCCTTCCCCCCGTGCGCCGGGCGGCCGTGGCCGCGGCCGGCCCCTCCCTCGAGCTCGCCATCCCGGCGCTGCGCGAGGCGGTGGCCGGCGGGGCCTTCCTCATCGCCACGGACACGAGCCTGCCTTCCCTCGTAGGCTCGGGGCTCCGCCCCGGGGCCGTCGTCTCCATCGATTGCCAGCACATCAGCTATTACCATTTCCTCGGCGGCATCCCCGAGGGCATACCCCTCGTCATCGACCTGGCTTCGCCTAACCGCCTCGCGCGGCTGACCGCCTCGCCCCGCTTCTTCTCCTCGGGCCACCCTTTCTGCGCCTACGTCTCCGCCCGCTTCCGCCCCTTCCCCGCCCTCGACACCTCCGGCGGGAACGTGACCCACGCCGCCCTCTCCCTCGCGGAGGCCCTCGGCGCCGAGTCGACCATCCTCGCCGGGGCCGACTTCTCCTACCCCCAGGGGAAGAGCTACGCGAGGGGCACCTACATCTACGGGTATTTCGACCGGCTCCAAGGCCGCCTGAGCCCGACCGAGTCCCTGTTCTCGGGCTTCGTCTTCAGGAACGCCGAGGTGAGCCGCGAGAGCTCGGCCGACGGCTCGTCCTCGCGCTACCTGACCAAGCCCCTGATCGCCTACAAGGAGCACCTGGAGCGCTTCGCCGCCGCTTCGGACATGGCCATCATCCCCCTGCGCGGGCTCGGGGTCGAGATCAGGGTTCCCTCGGATAAGGCGCGGCGGGCCAGGGAGCGGCGCCTCTTCGCGGCCGGGCAGAGCAGCTGCGGCGCCCGGGAATTCCTCGAGCGCTACGTCGCCGAGCTCCGCGCCTTGCCGACGCCGCGGGACCCCGCGGTCCCCTACCTCGCCGCCCTCGGCGAGGAGGAGCGGGACCTCTGGACCACCCTCCTGCCCGCGGCGAGCGCCTTCCAGCGCTCGGCCGGCAGGACCGCGCCTATAGCCCCCGCCGAGCTCCTCGAGCTCACGCGCGACTGGGCCGCGTCGACCGTCGAGGAGGCCCTCGCCGAGGCCGAGGACCGGGGCTGAGGCCCTATTCGACGGAGTAGGTCCGGCCAGCGGCGAGGCCGTACTTCCGGGCAAGCCAGGCATCGAGGGTCGCCGCCCTCCGCGCGAAGCTCGAGCCGTACCGCTCCATGTAGGCCTCTACCTTGCTTCGGAGCTCGGGCTCGCGCTCGAGGACCTCGGGAACGAGGAGGTTGGCGGGCAGGTTCCGGGTGAAGTACTCCTCGACCTTCCGCAGGGGCTGCTGGAGGAGGTAGGCCTGGTACTCGTTGGCCATGAGGTATTCCGAGGAGGTGTCGTAGACCATCCACTGGAAGTAGCGCTTCCAGAACCAGCGCTCCTCCTTCCCCATGGCCTTCCATTCGGCCTGGACGAAGGCGCGGTACTCCGGGTCGGCGAAGAAGATGGCGTGGGTGGACTCGTGCACGAGGAAGGTGCGCCGCAGGTAGGGCGGGGACTCCCTCGCGATGGAGATCAGGGCCCCCTTTCCCGCCTCGATGCCCTTCCCCGATCCGACGAGGACCCCGCGCTCGGCGAGGAGGAGCTCGAGGGCCAGCTCTTCCCGGTTGAGCGGGAAGCCCTTCGCCGCGGCCTCGCGGAAGAAGGCCGCCAGGTCCTCGGGGCGGTAGTCGTGGGCGTTCCAGCCGTGCAGGGGGCCGATCACCGCGTCGGGCTGGAGGCTGCCTCGGTAGCCAGCCTTCTCGACGAAGAAGGCGAGGCGCTTCAGATAGCGGTCCTGGGTCGCGTAGTCGGCGAAGTCCATGACGACGACCGAGGGGACGAGGTCCCAGCGGTAGAGGTCGTAGTCTCCGCCCGACGCGCGCGGCCGGGAGCGGAGGACCCGGCCGAGGTCGGCCAGCTCGAAATCCCGCGCCTCGAGCTGGGCGGTATAGAAGGCCGAGGGCTCGATCCCCGAAGGCAGCCTGGCGCGGATCGAGACGCAGCCCTCCTCGAAGGCCTCGGCCCCGAGGAGGAGGCGTCCCTGCCCCGGGCGAGCGATCGCCGAAAGCGAGGAAGGCGCGCCGTCTCGGTCCAGGGACTCGATCTGGATGCGCCCTGGATTAGGCGAAGCCCGGTATTCGAGGACGAGGGCGAGGCGCTCGCGCCCGTCGAAGGGCCGGTCGATGGCGAGGCGGCTCTCCTCCCCCCGCATCGTGTAGGAGAAGCCTGAAGAGACCTTCGCGCCCTCCTTCCCCGCCTCGTAGCCGCGGAAAGCGGGGAGCTCGGCTATCCCGAGGACCTGGGCCTCGATGGCAGCCTCGGGGATCGGGGCCGGCAGCTCGAGCGAGACCTCGAGCGAGGAGACGATGGCCCCGGGCGGGAGCTCCAGGACCAGGCGGGAATGGGCCGCGCGGAGGGGGAAGGAAGCCGCGGCGAGGGCTTTGGAGCGCTCCGTCGGGGAGTAGAGCGAGAGGCCGAGCGCGGGCGCCGCGTCGCCAAGCGGGGCGGCGGCGACCGAGAGCTCGAGGCAGCTGCCCTTGCCGGGAGCGTAGGGCTTCTCGAGGGTATAGCGATTGAGCCTTCGCACCGCCGAGAAGGCGCCCTCGCGCCCCGCTTCCCAGGACGCCGACTGCCGGAAGGCCAGCTCTCGCCCCTGCCCGTCCTTCCAGGCGAAGCCCGAGACGGCCGGCCGGGCGCAGGCGCTCGCCAGCGCCGCTGCCGCGAGGGCGGCCGCCACGAGGAGGGGCTTGCTGTTCATAGGCTCGAGCCGCTCTTCCCTTTCCCGCGGGCCTCCGCCTTAGCGGAAGGCCACGACGCTCCGCGCGATGAGCTCGGCCACCTCGTACTTCTGCGCGCGGCTCATGTCGATGTTCGAGCGGAGGAAGGTGTCCCAGCGGCCGAAGAAGTCGTCTGGCAGCCTCGGCAGCTCGCGGAGCTGGGCGTCGACGAGGCGGTGCGAGGGCTCGAAGCGCCTGTTGGCCATGAAGAGGACGGCGGCGGCGTTGCGCAGGAAGCCGGCCGAGGATTCCGCGTAGAAGAAGCCGTCGTCCCGGAGGGCGGCGGCGCCCAGGTCGGAGAGGTAATGCTCCATCTTGGCCTGGAAGGCCTCGCGGAGCCCCTTCCAGAAGGCCTCGGGCATCTGAGCGAGCTTCCGCCTCGTCCCCTCGATCCAGCCGCTGCGGTCGAAGAGGACGCGCGAGCGCTGGAGCCGGTAGAAGACGTAGGTCCCGGAGTTCTTGAGGACCCAGACGAGGTTGACGTCGATCTCGTGGGAGAGGAAGTCCTCGAAGCGCCGGGTCGGCTTGTACTCGACGCGTACGGGCAGCCCCTCGAGGAAGAAGCGGTCCTTGGTCTGGGCCGCCGCGCTCTCGAAGGCGCCCGGATGGTCCAGGGCCTGGGAGAAGGCGGCGCGCCTCTGCTCGGGCGGGGGTATGGCGTCGCGATAGTAGACGTCGAGGACCAAGGCGAAATAGGGATCCAGGATATCGGTTTCCGAATGCTCGGCGAGGGTGACGCACTCGACGACGTCCCAGGCGGAGAGCATCGAGGCGAGGCTCGCGGTCAGGCGTTCAATTTTCTTCTTCATCGCGCTTCCTTGTACCTTCCCTGGGTCGATTGTATCATGCTCGGGTGCCTTTGGAAACGAGTAGCCCTTCGAGGAGCCTCCTCATGGCAGCCCTCGAGCCGCCGGGCAATATACGCGCCGACCTGGCCCGCTACCGCCGCGGCATCTTCTCCTCCCTCGGCGAGGCCTCGGCCCGGGCCTTCCCCGAGGCCCTTCCCCTCGCCTTCGCCGCCGGGCCGGCGACCTTGACGCCGGCGAGGCGGCGCCGGGCCTCCGCCCTCCTTCGCGGAGCCTGGAAGGGCATCGAGGGAGGCTTCCGCTCGGGAGGGCTGCGGGCAGTCGGAGCTCTCCTCTATCTGGGCCTCGAGGGGCCGGTCGCCGAGCTGGCCGGCCGGATCGAGGGGAGCCTCCCCCTCCTCGGGCTCGAGGCCTGCCCTGGCCCGATCGGAGCCCGCGAGGGTCTCTTCCTCTGCGGGCTGCCGAGCGAGGCCGCCGCCGCTCGGGCCGCGGGAGGCGAGCCTCCTTCCCTCGCCTTCGGGGATTGCCGCCTCGTCCTGTACAGGATCGACCTGGGCGAGCGGGGCTTCGAGGCTGTCGTATGGCGCGAAGCGGCCTGCGCCCCACGGCCGGGCCGGGCCCGGGGCCTCGGGGGCCGCGCGCGAGGAGGGGCTTAGCCTCCCCGGCCCTGCCGCGGGCGCTCGGCGAAGACCCGGTTGCGGCCCCCGGCCTTGGCCGATGCGAGGGCCCGCTCGGCGGCCTCGACGATCTCGGCCGCGCTCATGAAGTCCGGATAGGTGGCGATGCCGCAGGAGAGGCTCATCGAGAATTCGCCCTCGGCCCCCGGGTGGCGCAGGCTGCCGAAGCTCTGCCTGAGCTCCTCGGCGAGGCGCTGCGCGGTGCGCCCGTCGGCGCCGGGGAGTATGGCGGCGAACTGGTCCCCGCCGTAGCGGCCGACGATGTCCGTGCGCCGCAGGCGCTCCGAGATGAGCCGGGACGCGCCGCGGATGACGCGGTCCCCGGTCAGGTGGCCGTTGGCCTCGTTTACCCCCTTCATGCGGTCCACGTCGATGAGGCAGAAGGAGAGGATCGAGCCCGAGCGCCGCGAGCGGAGGAGCTCGTTCGAGAGGCGCTCGACGAGGTTCGTATGGTTCAGGAGGCCCGTCAGCGCGTCTCGCTCCATGTAGAAGCGGATGGAGCGGGAGCGCTCGGCGCGGAGGGAGACGCTGGCGACGAGGTGCTCGGGCTTGATGGGCTTCTCGAGGAACTCGTCGCAGCCCATGCGGATGGCGGAGATCTGCTTCTCGAGATCTTTCTCGACGGAGAGGAAGATGATCGGGACGGCCGCGAAGGCCTCGTTCTGCCTGACGATGCTCGCGAGCTCGGTACCCGAGCAGCCGGGCATGTACATGTCCATGAGGATGATCTCGGGCTTGGTCTCCACGAGGAGGGGGATCACCTGATCGGCCGAGGTCGCCGTGGCCGTCTGCATGCCGGCGCCCTGGAGTATGAGGGCGTTGTAGGCCACCTGCTCCGGATCGTCGTCCACGATAAGCACCCGGTAGGGCGGGGCCTCCCGCTCCTTGAAGAGGGCGTCGATCTTGTCGGCGAGGACCCAGGCGTCGACCGGGAGGAGGAAGAAGGCCTCCCCGCCGGCGCGCACGGCCCCGAGCCGCGTCGGGAAGTCGTCCCGGTCGGCGTAGTACAGGAGGCGCAGCGAGGCGCCGTGGCTCCGCTTGAGCTCGGCGAGCTCCGCGGCGAAGGCGGGCTCCCGCTCGAGCCTCTGCGAGTCGGCGATGAGGAGGACGTCGCCGAGGGCCTCGACGAGGCGGCCCGCCTCCTCGGCGCTCTCGACCTCCCTGACCGTGATGCCGAAGATCCTGAGCTGCTCGAGGAGGGCCGGGCCGCCGCCCCTGTCGCCCTTCCTCACCAAGACGTTTTTCATATCGCCCCACTCCGCATCCCTGTAACCTCTGGCCGCCCAGGGAGATTTTTCAGCATGAGTGTATCGAGCCGAGCTCATCGACGCCAGCCCCGAGAGCCCCGCGGAGCTATTCAAGCCCCACTCGCCGTGCTATATTCCTGCGAATGAACGGAGGAATCATGAAGCCCACGACCGCCGCGGCCCTCGGCCTCGCGGCCCTGCTCGCCACCGCAGCCCTCCCCTCCGCCTTCTGCCAGGAAGCGCCGGCCGAGGGCTCCCCGGCCGAGGCTCCCGAGATAGACCCAGCCCAGGATTTCTCCGTGAACCCCTTCCTCCGCGGGGAGCAGACCATAGCCATCGGGGCCGGCCTCCATATACCTCTTTTCATCGCGCCCGGCGACACGGCTACGGGCGAGCGCACCAACCTCTCCCTCGGCGGGGACTTCAGCTTCTCCTACCAGTACTTCGTAGCCCGGGGCCTGGCCATCGGCGGCAGCATCGCCGGCGCCTTCAACGGCACGGTCGGCGGCCTCTCCCTCTTCACCGCCCCCATTGCCTTCACGACCGCCTACTGGTGGTCGATAGCCCCCTTCGAGTTCGACGTCGGCGGCGGCGTAGGCGGCTACATGATGCGCCACGACGGGGACGGGATGCTCGGCCTCTTCGCCAAGGCGGGAGGCGGGGCCTACTGGCGGAGCGCCTCGGCCTGGAGCGTCGGCCTCCAGACCTACTTCTGGCTGGTCCCCGAGCTGCACGGGGGAAGCTACTCCGAGTACACGAGGACCGGGGGCTTCCTCGAGGTCAGCGTGTCGGCCCTCTATCACCTCTAGGAGCAGGACCGTGAAAATCCTACATCGCGCAACGCTCGCCGCGCTCGCCGCCGCGGCCCTCCTCGCCTCCTCCTGCAACAACTCCTACGGGGTCTTCTACAGCATCCAGCAGGAGACCGAGCAGAGCGGCTCGGAGTACTTCAAGAAGGCCACCACCACCGGGGTCTACAAGCTCGGCTCGGGGGCCTCCACGGCCTACTTCGCATCCGGGACCAAGCTCTACACCCGCGGCCTCGCCGATAGCGACTGGAGCGTCGAATCCATCGGCGGGACGAGGGACTACCGACTCCTCGCGGCGACGGGGAACGGCACCTACCTCCTCGCCTCGATCTACGCCTCCGGCGCGTGCAAGCTCCTCCAGAGGGAGGCCGCGACCGCCTGGACGGAGATCGACATCTCCGCGATCCCCGCGGGCTCCTGGATCGACGGCCTCTACTTCGCCGGCGGGGCCTTCTTCGCCCAGGCCCACGACAACTACGAGAACGAGGACGACGAGACCGACGATACCTACTCCCTGTTCTATTTGTCGGGTACGAGCCTCCTCGCCTGCGACGCGAACCTCCAGGGCCTCAACTACGAGAGGTCATTTTCAGGCGTGGCCTACGATACGAGCACGCTTACCTTCTGGTACGCGACTCGCAAGGGCCTCTTCTCGAGCGGCAATCCGGACACCTTGGCGACCGCCCTTGCCTCCGGCACCGGCCCCGGCGGCCTGACCGCGACGAGCATCGCCTACTTCGACAGCGCCCTCTTCGTGGGCGTCTACGATTACGATGAGGACGATCCCTACCTCTACAGGCTCTCGGGCGGCAGCTGGGTCAACGTCACCGATTCCGACTTCGAGGGCCCCCCTACGGCCCTCTGCTACATCACGGCCCCCGCCAAGATGCTCGTGGGCGAGGCCCTCGTGAGCTCCTCGACCGGGGGCGGCTACTACGAGGGCTCCTCATACAGCTCGCTCAAGTCGGGAGAGCAGGACGACAAGAGCTACGTCGCCCGCTCGGAGTCCATCTACTCGACGACCATCGGGAGCCGCGCCGTCAACGCCTTCTTCTGGGACGACGACAACGATACCCTCTTCATCAGCATGTCCCCGGGGGCCTCGAGCGCGAGCTACTACGGCCTGTACTCCACCGTCTACGACGGCTCCACCTGGTCGGGCTGGGAAGCCGAGTGAGCCCGGCCCTCCGGCGCGCCTAGGTAGCCCCGATGCCGAGGAAGGGTGAGGACGAGCTCTTCTCGGCGCCCTCCCCCGGCGCGCCCGAGGCCGGGGGCCGCGAGCCCCTCGCCTCGCGGATGCGCCCGCGCAGCCTCGACGAGTTCGTCGGGCAGGAGCACATCGTCGGCCCCGGGCGCCTGCTCAGGCGCGCCATCCAGAAGGACCAGCTCAGCTCCATCATCCTCTCCGGCCCCCCGGGCACCGGCAAGACGACCCTGGCCCGGGTCATCGCCAACTCGACCTCGAGCCGCTTCGTCACCTTGAACGCGGTGCTCGCGGGCGTGGCCGACATCCGCGCCGCCATCGAGGAGGCCAAACGCCACCGCGAGCTCTACGACCGCAAGACCATCCTCTTCGTCGACGAGGTGCACCGCTGGAACAAGGCCCAGCAGGACGCCCTCCTGCCCTGGGTCGAGAACGGGACCTTCGTCCTTATCGGCGCGACGACCGAGAACCCCTTCTTCGAGGTCAACCGGGCCCTGGTCTCCCGCTCCCGGGTCTTCCAGCTCGCGTCCCTCGGCGAGGCCGACCTCCGCCGTGCGGCCGAGGCCGCGTTGCGCGATCCCGAACGGGGCTACGGGCGCTGGAAGGTGAGCTTCGAGGAAGGCGCCCTCGAGCACCTCGTGGGCACCGCCGACGGGGACGCCCGCAGCCTCCTCAACGCCCTCGAGCTCGCGGTCGAGACGAGCGCCGAGCCCTGGCCCCCCGCCGACGGCTCCGAGATCCGCGTGGGCATGGCCGCGGCCGAGGAGAGCATCCAGAAGCGGGCCGTCCTCTACGACAAGGACGGGGACTACCACTACGACGCGGCGAGCGCCTTCATCAAGAGCCTCCGCGGCTCCGATCCCGACGCGGCCCTCTACTGGCTCGCCCGCATGGTCTACGCCGGCGAGGATCCCCGCTTCGCCTTCCGCCGCATGATGATCTCGGCCTGCGAGGACGTGGGCCTGGCCGATCCCGAGGCCCTCCGAGTCGTCGTCTCCTGCGCCGAGGCCTTCGACCGCGTCGGCCTGCCCGAGGGCCAGTACTTCCTGACCCAGGCCGCCCTCTACCTGGCCACGGCCCCCAAGTCCAACTCCTCCCTGGGCTACTTCGACGCCCTGAAGTCCGTCGAGGCCGAGGCGGCCGAGGTGCCCGACCACCTCAAGGACGCGAACCGGGACGCCAAGGGCTTCGGCCACGGGGAGGGCTACCTCTATCCCCACGCCTACCGCGAGCACTGGGCCGCCCAGCAGTACCTTCCCGATTCCCTTCGCGGAAGGGTCTTCTACCAGCCCGGCTCCCTCGGCCTCGAGGGCGAGCGACGCGGCCTGGTGCTCGAGCGCCGCGAGGCCCAGCTCCTGTCGGCGGTCGGGGAGGGCAAGGAGGGCGAGACGGGAGCCGCCGCGCCGCCCTCGGCCGCGGCGGCCTCTCCCTGGTCCTCGGGCGGGGAGGCCAAGGCTACGTGGCGCTCCCGGGCCGAATCCTCGGCCCCCGCCCGGCTCTCGGCCCTTCGCCGCGCCCTCTTCGAGGCGGCCCGGCCGGGCCGGGGCGACCGGGTCCTCATCCTCGACTCGCGCGAGGGCTACCTCGCCTGGGAGGCCCTGCGCCGCTGCCCCGAGGGCACGGTGGCCGTCGCGGCCCTGGGCGAGGAGGAGCGCCTCCTCGTCGAGCAGTACGCGGCCACCCTGCAGGAGATCGAGCGGCCCCTCTCGGCCGCCCTGCCCCTCGAGGCCCTCAGCGCCGCGGCCCTCGAAGCCGCCTTCGGCTTCGCCTCCTTCGAGCTGGCCCTCGGCATGGGAATGCTCCTCCGCCGCCCCGATCCCGCCGCCGCCCTCGAGCGCGTCGCCGCGGCCCTGCCCCGCTCGCGGATCCTCCTGGTCGAGGCCCTGCCCCGCGAAGGCGGGAGGCTCTCGGCCCTGGCGGCCGCGGGGGGGCTCGAGGGGGAGCTCGCGGTCCGCCTGGCCCACTTCGAGTCAGGCTTCTACGCCCGCTCCGACCTCCCGGCCCTCGGGCCGGGCTTCGATGAGCTCGCCGCCGCGGCGGCGCAGTCCGCGGGCGGGCGCTTCTCCCTCGAGCGGCTCTCCCTCTCCTACTCCCGCCGCTTCAGCCGCGAGGAGATCGAGGCCTGGCTCGCGCCATCCTCCCCCTATGGGGCCGCGTTAGGCGAAGTATTCGCTCCCGGCGAGCTTGCCCGCGTCGCGGGCTCGGCCGCCGCGGCCGCCGGCCGCCGGGCCATCGACTGGCCCCTCGGCGCGGCCCTCGTCCTCGGCCGCCCCGCCTCGTAGGCGGAGGCCTGGCAGGACTCGGGACGGGCCCTCGGGCCCGTCCGGCCGCCTCAGCGCCAGGGAGGGCTCGAGCTCAGGGCGGCGAGGAAGGCCGCCAAGGGCCCCCGGGGCGCCTCGCCCGCGACGAAGCGGGGCAGGTAGGAGGAGGCCAGCTCGGACCAGCTCGCCTCCTCCTCGCCGGGCTCCACGGGGAAGAACGCCGCTCCCGAGCTCCTCGCGGCCTCGAGGTCGACGAGGGAATCGCCCACGACGAGGAGCCTCGGGCAGCCGAGCTCGGCTCGGGCCGCCGCGAGGCAGGCGGCCTTGCCGCCGAGCTCCCTGCCCATGAAGCGCGCGGCGTGGATCGCGATGCCCGCATCTTCCCATTCGCCTTTGGCCTCCTCGGCAGTAGAGGAGGAGAGGACGAGGAGCTCGGCCCGCGCGGCGAGCTCGGGAAGGAGGGCGCGGGCCCCCTCGAAAGGCCGCGGCGGGGGAAGGGCAGCGAGGGATTCGTCGACCGCCCTCGACCAGTCGAGGACGCGCTCGAGGGCTCGATCCGCGCGGCGGGATCGGAGAGCGGCCTCGAGGGCTTCGCTCGAGCAGCTCGATGAGGAGGAGAGCCAGGCCTCGAGGGCGGCCACCAGGCCTTCCCCGCCGCGGAGCATCGCTGCCAGCTCGGGCCGCCTCGAGGCGATGCGGAGGGCCGCGGCGAGGATCTTGTAGCGGTTAGCGTCCCTGAGCCGCGACTCGAGGCTGACGAAGCGCCAGACCTCGGCCATGGCCGCGGCCGGGGCGGAGCGCCCGAAGCGGGCGGCGAAGGCCGGGGCGAAGCAGAGCTCCTGGCGCGGCCGGGTGGAATCGAGGACCGTGCCCTCGGAATCGAGGGCTACGAGGAGACGGGGCGGGGATCGGCGGCCGGCCGCGCCCCTGCCGCTAAGGCCTTCTGCGGCCTTGCGAGCCCTGGCCCGGTCGCGCCGGTCGGCCCGCTGGGGCGATCGCCGCCTTCCCGGGCGCGGCGCCTGGCGAAGCGCCCGACGGAGGTTGGACGAGCCTCCCCCGGGCCCCTTCGCTCCTTCTGTCTTCACCGATGGCCTCCTTGCCTAGTATCGGCGCGGCCGGAGCCTCGCTTGACCATGGGGCGAGAGCTCGCCACTATAGACCGATATGGCGCGCCCCCGCTTCAAGACCAGCGACGAGGTCTTCGACTACCTCCTGGGCTTCGTGAACGTCGAGAAGGGACAGAAGACCGAGTTCAAGCTCGACCGGATGAGCTGGCTCTGCTCCGAGCTCGGCGAGCCCCAGGACGCCTTCCGCTCGATCCACGTCGCCGGATCCAAGGGCAAGGGCTCGGTCTCCGCCATGATGGCGAGCATGCTGGAGGCGGCCGGCTTCCGGACCGGCCTGTACACCTCCCCCCACATCCTCCGCTGGAAGGAGCGGATCAGCCTCGCCGGGGAGGAGATGCCGGAGGAGCTCATCCTCTCGGCCATGGCCGAGCTCCTCCCCCTCGTCG
The DNA here is from genome assembly GCA_022711355.1 of Spirochaetota bacterium. Classification (GTDB taxonomy): domain Bacteria; phylum Spirochaetota; class Spirochaetia; order Treponematales; family Rectinemataceae; genus JAKLFE01. Next base: position 18,963 of record JAKLFE010000009.1, read on the forward strand.
AGGGCCGCGGCCCCGAGGACTTCCCCGGCGGGGAGCTGCCCACCTACTTCGAGCTCACCACCCTAGTCGGCTTCTGCGCCTTCCGCGCCGCGGGCTGCGCCTGGGCGGTGATCGAGACGGGGCTGGGCGGCCGGCTCGACTCGACCAACGTCGTGAGCCCGGCCTCCAGCGTCATCACGCCCATCGAGCTCGAGCACACCGAGTACCTCGGGGACACGATCGCCCTCATCGCCGCCGAGAAGGCGGGCATCGTCAAGGCGGGCCGGCCCTGCTACTCCTGCGCCCAACGCGCCGAGGCCAGGGAGGCGATTCAGGCGGCCTGCGCCCGGCGCGGCAGCGAGCTCCGCGAGGCCCCGGTCCTCGCCCCGGCCGAGCTCCTCGGCATCGACCGCTCTGGCACTGCCGCCTCGCTCCGCTTCGCGCCCGGCTCGCCCCTGGCTTCGCGCTTCCCCTCGCCCCTCCAGCTCCGTACTCCCATGATCGGCGCGGTCCAGGCGGGGAACATGTCCTTGGCCCTCCTCGCCGCTGCCGAGTCCGAGCCGGCTCTCGGGCCCGAGGCCGCCGCGGCGGGACTCGCCAAGGCCTGCCTGCCAGCCCGCTTCCAGGTCCTCGACCGGGAGCCGCCCATCGTCCTCGACGGGGCCCACACGCCCAGCTCGGCCGCTGCGGCCCTGGCCAGCTTCGAGGCCCTCTTCCCGGGACCGAAAGCCCTCCTCTTCGCCTGCGCCCAGGACAAGCGCCACGCCGAGCTCGCCTCCATCCTCGCGCCGCGCTTCGGCCAGGTCACCGTGACGGCGCCGGGCAGCTTCAAGAAGAGCGATCCCGCGGCCGCCTACGCGAGCTTCGCCCGCCTCGCGCCCCATGCCCTCCTCGTCGGGGATACGGCCGAGGCTATCATCTCCGCGGCGGGCCGGGCCCGGGCGGCGGGCCTCCCCCTCCTCGTCACCGGCTCCTTCTACCTCTGCGCCGAGGCCCTTAAGGAGCTCGGGAGCTGAGATAGGAAAGCAGGCTCTGGGCGAGCCCGATGAGCCCGCCGAGGACCCCTCCCAGGACGGTGATCCAGCGGAGCTCCTTGTCCGCCACCGCCAGGATCATCCGCTCCACCTCGGCCATCTCGAGCTCCCCGATCCGATCCTCGACGATGCGCTTGACGTCGAGCCCCTCGACGATACGCCCGGCCTCCTCGGCCAGGATGGCGAGGGCCCGGTCGGCGAGGAGGGAGGAGAGCTCGGCCCGGAGGCCGGGCCCCGCCCCGATGGCCTGGGCCAGGCTGGCATCCCCGAATCCGAGGCCCAGGGCCTCGACGAAGGCCGCGAGCGAGGAGCCGAGGATGCGGCTCGCGCTCCCGCCCCCCGCCGTCGTGAGGGCGCGGGAGACGGCGGCGGCCGCCCGCGCGGAGAGCTCCTCGGCGGGCAGGCCGAATGAGCCGAGGAAGCCATGGAGGCTCGCGCCCGCCTTCGAGCCGGCCAGGGCGGCGGCCCGTTCTGCCACCTCGGGCCCGCGCTCGGCCAGGGCGTCGAGGGCGGCGTCGAGGGCAGCCTCGGCCGTGGAGCGGGCCACGAGGCCGGCGAGAGCCCGGCCGAAGGAGCTCTCCTGGGCCTTCTCGTAGGCTCGGCAGGCGGCCTGGGCCGCCCGCTCGGCCATGGCGGGCTCGCGGAGGAGGGCCATGGCGGCCTCGACCAGGGAGTCGACGGTCTCTGGCATGCCCTCGGAGAGGTTGCGCTCGTACTGGGCCGCCCCGACGATGAAGCGCTGGAGGAGGCTCAAGCGGCCGATGGCCGAGCGGATGACGTCCTTCGCGTAGAAGCCGATCTCGACCTTGACCTCGGGGCTGTTCAAGAAGTGCTCGAGGACGGGCAGGGCGGCCCGGTAGAGCCCCTCGGCGAGGGCTCTGACGAGGGGCTCGGCGGCCTCGGCGGGAAGGAGTGAGCCGATGCTGGGCGAGGGACTACCCCGGGCCGAGGCTGCTCCCTCCCCCGGCTCGGCGTAGGCCGCCTCGAGAGCGGCGCGGAGCCGCGCGCGGAGGGCCTCGACCCCGCCCCTGCCCACGACGATCGAGGCCAGCTCCCTCGCCAGCTCGGGGCCGAGGAAGCGCGAGAGGGGCATGGAGCCGGCGTCGAGGAGGGCCTTGCGGAGGGCCTCCTCCAGGGCCGAACGGAAGGCCTCCGATGAGGCGAGGCTCGCCCAGGCCCCTGAGACCAGGCGCGACAGGGGACCGGGCTGGGCTCCCGGCCTGGGCAAGAGCCCCGCGGCCCGGGTATCGAGGAGGGTCTCGAGCCGCGCGTCGATGGCCCGGGCGAGGGCCGAGCGGATATCGGGCTCGAGGAGGCGGCGCCGCAATACCTCGGAGGTGAGGAGCTCGGCCGCGACCGTCTCGCCGACGCTCCGCGCGAGCCGCTCCCGCTCGCGGGGCAGGAGCCCCGGCGTGAAGGGGAGCCTCCGCCCGAGGAAGCGCTTCTCGCTCAAGGGGCGGAAGAGCATCTTGATCGCGAGCCAGTTGGTCACGTAGCCGATGACCGCCCCGACGAGGGGGGGGATAAGCCAGGTCCAGAGGCGGCCCATCTCAGCGGTACTTCGCGGCGGCGAGCTCGGCCTGGGCCTTGGTGGCGAAGACGTCGATATCCTCGGCCCTGGCCCAGCCCTCGGCCCCCTCGGCCTTGAGCCGGTACCAGAGGCCCCGCTTGTCCGCTCCGGCCGGGGAAGAGCCCAGGTCCCTGCCTGAGACCTCGAAGAGCTCGCCGCGGCGGAGGTGGGAAAGATCCCTCGCCCCCTGGACCGGGCTCTCCTTAAGGCGGGCGTAGACCTCCTTGACGACGGCCCAGGCGGGGCCGCCGGAGAGGGGAGGCGTCGGAAGCAGGTTCAAGGATCCCTCCTTGCTCGGCGAGCAGGAGGAAACAAAAAGGAGAAGGAGTAGGAGGGCCGCTGATCCGAGGGGCTTCATGCCGCTGATTTCCTTTCGCGCGATCGTCCCGGAGGGTACATGAGGGCTTTACTCCCTTTTTACGGGTCGACGGTTGAATTTATCCAATATTCGGAGCATTTTAAAGCCCAATGCGCCGTGTATCCGCAGTCCTGCTGACCTTGGCCCTGGGAAGCTCCCTCGCGGCCCTGCCTTCGCCGGGCGGCTTCCGCTTCGACCTCTCGGCCTATGCGGCCCTCCCCGTCACCTGGTACGCGGATGGCCCTGCCCTCAGGCACTCGGGCTGGGGGGCCTCGGCCGGCGCTGAGTACGAGCTCGAGGCCTGGGTCCCCGGCCGGCTCGAGCTCTCCTACTTCGGCTACGCTCCCTCGGCCATCTCCGAGGGGGGGGAGCTCTACCGGGCCTGGCATGGCCTCCGCGTCGCCGCCCTCGCCGGCTACCGCTTCGAGCCCTTCGAAGCTCTCTGGTCGTCGAGGCTCGGCCTCCTCGCCGGCGGGGCCTTGACCGCGGCCGGCTACACCGACACGAACCTGGCCTTCGCCTATCCCTCCCTCCTCGCCGAGCTCCGCCTCGACCTGGCCGCGGAGCGCGAGTCCTTCCTCTGGATAGGCCTGCCCTTCGAGTACATGTTTCGCGGCGCCTTCAGGACGGCCTCCCTCGGCTTGGCCCTGGGCTGGCGCATGGGGCCGGTCGCCCGAGCCCCATCGCGTCCCGCCCCGCGGAAGGGGGCCCGCCGATGAAGGGCCCCGCCCGCTCCGCCGCGTTAGGCGCTTTCATCTACCTGGCCCTCCTGGCCGCCGCCCTCCTCGGGGCCTGCTCGATGGGGAAGGTCTCCACCACGAGGCATGCGCTGGTGTACGGCGTCTCGCTTTACCAATCGATGTACGTCGAGGGCGAGGACTACACCAACAACCTCACCTATTCGGACAACGACGCCGTCTCGATGGGCTCCATCCTCGCGGCCGCCGGATGGGAAGAAGCCAACATCCGCGTCAGGGCCAGGGGCAGCGGCACGACGACCTCCACCCTTCCAACGAAGGCCAACCTCTTCGCCGACCTCGACGACCTCGCCGCGAGCGTCTCCTCCTCCGATACGGTGCTGATCTACTTCTCCGGCCACGGAACCTACCGTTCCTCGACGGATACGACCTACTTCATCCCCTATCTCGGCATCAGCGACGAGGCTTCGCCCAGCCTATACTACTCGCTCTGCGTTTCGCCCGCGGAGCTCGCCGCAAAGCTCGAGGAGCTGCCGACCGACAAGGTCTTCGTGATCCTCGACACCTGCTATTCGGGCGGCTTCGTGGATACGGGCTCAGCAACAGATACGGCTCCGCAGAATTACGGGATTTTTGACGATGGAACGGAGCCATCAACCGTACTCTATGCTCTTGGAAATTTCGGTGAACTACTGTCTGATAACGCCGATCGGTACAATGCAACCCCACCGATAACTATCTCAGCTGCTGGAGCTGAGGAACTTTCCTATGAAAATCCATATTACAGTCACGGGATATTCACCTATCTTTTACTAGAGTCCGCAGAGAACGGCGATTCGAATAACGATGGGTACATCACTGCATCAGAATCGTATGGATACATTTTAAACCGTTTCGAGTCAGTGTGGAATTCTCAGTATTACAGCAGTATCGATCCTGTCAGTGGTCTATATGCCGACTACCTCCCCCGCATCTCCGGCGGGGCGCGAGACCTCGTGCTCTTCGAGGACTAGGAGCCCAGGTAGCTCGAGAGGAGATCGCGCAACGCGGCGGCCTCCTCCCTGGTGAGGGTCGTGCCCTTGCCCATCTTCTGGTGGTCGGGCGACCACTCGCGGATGTCGAGCTTGGCCTCCCTCCCGTTCCAGGAGACGAGGTTGAGCTCCTTGCTCCAGCCCTTCGAGCCCGCGCCCAGGACGCCGAGCCGGCTCGCTATCTCGAAGCTGACTTCCCTATCCTTGCTATCCATCGCATCCTCCGCTCCCGTCACGCGCCTGGGAGCCCCGGGCGATTGAGGCCGGGCCGCGCTAGACCGCGAAGTCGTCGCGGCCCTCGCGGGCGAACTCGGCGAAGAAGTAGACGACGACCCCGCTCTGCCTGACCCGCATCTCGGCCAGGCCCGAGGAGGCCATCTTCTCGAGGAGCTTCCGGGCCTCGTCGACGCCGAGCTCCCCCTCGAGGGCGACCTCGCCGGGGCTCACGAAGCCCCCGTTCGCCTTGGCGACGCGGAGGACGGTCTTCTCCGGATCCTCGGCCCTCGGGGCCGGTCCCCGCGAAGCGTAGCCGAGCTCGCCGCGGACCCGGGCCTCGACCTCGTAGCGGAGGTTGGCCTCTTGGACCTGGCGCGGAATGGTCACCAGGTCGTAGATGGCGCCGATCCCGAAGCAGCCACCGGTCATCATCCAGAGGATGCCGGTCCCGATCTTCCCGAGGTAGAACCTGTGGAAGTCCATGACCCCGCAGCCCGAGAAGAGCCAGAGCGCGTAGGCGACCAAGGTGGTATAGCGCATGGTCCTCACCCCCTGTTCCGTGCCGATACTGTACTATGGCCTCGCGAGGCTCGTGAAGCACGGGGCCCGGCCCCCCTCCCGCGGCTCCGCGGGCCTCGGGGTTTGACCCTGGGGCGGTTTTTATGGTAGATATTCCCTACATCAAGAGGAGATAGCATGAAGCTCCCGACGCTCAAGGAAATTTCCGCCCTTCCCCCCGACGGCCGCAGCCTCACGGTCAAGGGCTGGGTCCGCACCAAGCGGGAGACCAAGGCCGCGGTCTTCCTCGAGGTCAACGACGGCTCCCGCCTGGGCAACCTCCAGTGCGTCTTCGACGAGGCCGCGGCCGCCGCCGCGGCTTCCGAGCTCGCCCGCGCGGGCACGGGCGCCTCCGTGGCGGTCGAGGGCTCCCTCGTGGCCTCCCCCGCCGCGGGCCAGAGCGTCGAGCTCAGGGCCTCCTCCCTGCGCGTCATCGGCGAGGCCAGCCCGGAGAGCTATCCCCTGCAGAAGAAGGCGCACTCGATGGAGTTCCTCCGCGAGATAGCCCACCTCCGCCCCCGCACGAACACCTTCGGAGCCGTGGCCCGCGTGCGCAACCGCATGGCCTTCGCGATCCACGAGTTCTTCCAGGCGCGGGGCTTCCAGTACGTGCACACACCCCTCATAACGGCCTCCGACTGCGAGGGCGCCGGGGCCATGTTCCAGGTGACGACCCTCGACCTCGAGCGCCTGGGGAAGTCCGGCCGCTCCCCCGACTACGGCAAGGACTTCTTCGGCAAGCCGGCCTTCCTCACCGTCTCGGGCCAGCTCAACGTCGAGACCTACTGCGAGGCCCTGGGCCGGGTCTACACCTTCGGCCCGACCTTCCGCGCCGAGAACTCCAACACGAGCCGCCACCTCTCCGAGTTCTGGATGATCGAGCCCGAGGTCGCCTTCGCCGAGCTGGCCGACAACATGGAGCTCGCCGAGGACTTCCTCAAGCACCTGGTCAAGACCGCCCTCGCCGACTGCGCCGAGGACCTGGGCTTCTTCGACCAGCGCGTCGAGAAGGGCCTCGTCGAGAGCCTGGAGAAGGTCCTCGCGCGGAAGTTCGCGCACATGACCTACACCGAGGCCGTCGCCGAGCTCGAGAAGGCCCCCGCCCCCTTCGAGGTCAAGCCCTACTGGGGCCTCGACCTCCAGAGCGAGCACGAGAAGTACCTCTGCGAGAAGATCGCCGGCGGCCCCCTGTTCCTCACCGACTACCCCAAGGAGATCAAGTCCTTCTACATGAAGCGCAACGCCGACGGCAAGACCGTGCGCGCCATGGACCTCCTCGTGCCCCGCTTCGGCGAGATCGTCGGGGGCTCGGAGCGCGAGGACCGGCTCGAGGTCCTCCGCGAGCTGATGGCGGAGAAGAAGATGGACGAGTCGAGCTACGGCTGGTACCTCGACCTGCGCCGATTCGGCACCACGCCCCACGCGGGCTTCGGCCTCGGCTTCGAGCGCCTCGTCATGTACGTCACGGGCATGGCCAACATCCGCGACGTCATCCCCTTCCCGCGGGCCCCCAAGCTCGCCGACTTCTAGGGGGCGCGGAACGAAGACGATGCGCGAAACCTCTCGAGCCCTCGCGGCCTTCCTCTGCCTCTTCCTCGGAATAGCCGCGCCGGCCCTCGCGGCCCCGGGCTCGGGCGCCTTCGGCATCCCTCCGCCGCCCGCGGTCAACGCGCGCGCCCTCGTCGTCATGGACGCGGCCACCGGCCAGGTCCTCCTCGCGAAGAATCCCGGCCTCGTCGTGCCCCCGGCCTCCCTCACCAAGCTCGTGGCCCTCCACGTCGCCTACGAGGAGATAGCCGCGGGCCGCCTGTCCAAGGACGAGCTCGTGACGATCGACAAGCGGGACTGCTCCCCCTACGTCCCCTACGGCTCCTCCCTGGTCTACCTCCAGCCGGGCATGCGCGTCTCTGTCCTCGACCTCATGCGCGGCATGGCCGTGGCCTCGGGCAACGACGCGGCCTTCGCCCTGGCGCGGCGGATCGCGGGCGGCAACGAGGCCTTCGCCTCCCGCATGAACGAGGCGACGCGGGAGCTCGGCCTGCCCGAGCTCGGCTTCGTCGAGCCCTCTGGCCTCTCCGAGCTAAACCGCGCGACGGCCCTCTCCTTCGCTTCCTTCTGCCGCCGCTACCTCGAGCTCCACCCCGAGTCCCTCGCCGAGCTCCACTCCCTGCGCTACATCGAGTTCCCGCGCGAGGAGCACGCGACCGAGGCCTACAAGCCCCAGGGCAGGATCATCCAGTACAACCGCAACAACCTCGTCCTCTCCTACGAGGGCTGCGACGGGCTCAAGACCGGCTACATCATCGAGGCGGGCTACAACCTCGCCGCCACCGCCTCGCGCGGCTCCACCCGCCTCATCGTAGTGACCCTGGGCGGCTCGGGGAACACGGCCTTGGGCGGCGGCGCGCAGCGCTCGCGCGACGGCTCCGCCCTCCTCGACTGGGCCTTCGGCTCCTTCGTAACCCTCGCGCCCGAGCTCGGGCCCTTGCCCGAGCTCCGAGCCTGGTACGGGGAAGGCAAGAAGCTCAAGCTCGTCCCGGCCGAGGCCCTCGCCGTGAGCGCGCCCCGCTCCGCGGCCGCGGATGTCTCGGTCCGCGTCGTGGCGCCCCGCTCCATCGACGCCCCGGTCGCCAAGGGCCAACGAGTCGGCGAGGTCGTCTACTCCTCGGGCGGCCAGGTCCTGCGCCGGGTCGACCTGGTGGCCGAGCGAGAGGTCGCCAAGAAGGGTTTCCTCGGCTCCTTCCTCGACGCCATCGCCAAGTTCCTCGCCCGCGCCTTCGGCGAGGCCTAGGCCCGCCCCATCGCGTTCGCCGCCGCCCCGATCAGGGAAGCCTCGTAGCCCAGGCCCGTCCGCTTGATCTCCAGGCCCTCGTTGGCCCTCCGGTAGATATGGGCCCGCAGGGAGCCCTCGAGCTCCGCCGCGTACAGGGGATAGTCCATCGAGATGCCCCCGCCGAGGACCACGAGGGGGACGTTCAGGACGTTGACCGCCGCCGCCAGGGCGCGGCCGATATAGGTCCCGGTCTCGCGGTAGACCGCGAGGGCGGCCGGGTCGCCGGCCTTGGCCAGCTCGGCGATCTGCTTGGCGCTCTTCTCCTCCTCGATGCCCGATTCGCGCCGGAACCTCCGGGCGATGCCGGGCCCGGCGGCGACCGCCTCGAGGCAGCCGCTGTTCCCGCAGGGGCAGGGATAGTCCCCCTCCGTCACCTGGATATGCCCGAGCTCCCCCGCGTTGCCCCGGGCCCCGGCGAAGAGCCCGCCGCCGAGGAAGATGCCCGAGCCGCAGCCGTTGCTCACGGTGAGCCAGATGAAGTCGTCGCGGCCTTGGGCGCAGCCGAAGCGCCGCTCGCCGATCGCGCAGTTGTTGGCGTCGTTCTCGATGAAGACCGGCATGCGGTAGCGGTCGCGCAGGATCCGCGCGATCGGGAAGTCCCGCACCTTGGAGAAGACGGCCTCGAGCCAGAGCCCCCGCTCCGGGTCGGCCAGCCCCGGGATGCTGACCCCGATGCAGGAGAGCCCGCCTCGGGCGACGAGGGGATCGCAGAGGGAGTAGGCCGCCCGCAGGATCGAGTCCTGGCTCGGGTCGGCCAGGGGCAAGCGCTCGCTCGAGAGGACCTTCCCGGCGGGATCGACGGTCCCGACGAGGATCTTCGAGCCGCCGATATCGATAGCTAGACAGGAATCGGGCATCCTGGCCCCTTTCTCCTTTCGAATGAAGAGCGCGGCCGCCGGCCTATTCAGCCTGCGGCCGCGCTGCGGCGGGCTCGGGATCTACTTGAGGTTACCGAGCTTCTTGTGGAACTCGAGATACTGGTCGACGTTGTCCTTGGTCACGAGGTCGCTCGCGAGGGTGAGGCTCTGGATCGGCTCCTTCTTGAGGGCCTTGGAGGCGAACTCGAGGGCCTTCTCGGCGTAGCCGATGGCGTTCTGGAAGACGGTCGCCTCCATGCGCCCTTCCTTGACCGCGACGCAGGCCGCGGCGAGGGCATCGACGCCGTATATCTGGATCTGGCCAGCCTTCCCGGCCATCTTGATCGCCTCGTAGGCGCCGAGGGCCATGTCGTCGTTGTGCGACATGATGCAGCTGAGGCCCTTGACGCTCGAGAGCCAGTTCTGGGTGATGGTGACGGCCTTCTCCTTGCCCCACTCGCCGATCTGCGCGTCGACGACCTGGATGTCGGGCCTGGTCGCGAGCACCGTCTCGAAGCCCTTCTGCCTGCCGTTGGCGTGGAAGTTGCCCGCGGGTCCCTGGAGGATGCAGACCTTGGCGCCCTTGGGGAGCTTGGTAAGGGCGTACTCGGCGACAACCGTGCCCTGCTGGACCGGGTCGGCGTCGATGTAGGTCGAGGCGCCGCCGTCCTCGATGTGCCCGGTGGTGATGATGACGGGGATACCCGCCTCGATCGCCTTCTTGACGGCGGGCACCGGGGCCTGCGCATCGACCTGCTGGAGGACGATCGCGCTGAACTTGCTGGCGACGCAGTTCTCGATCTGGTTGATCTGGGTCGTGGAGTTGTTGGCGGCGTCGAAGCAGACGAGCTCGAATTGGCCCGAGTAGTTGGCCTTGGCGCCCTTCTCCATCTCGTCCTTGACCCAGACGCAGAAGGCGTCTGAGTAGGACTTGCAGATGAAGGCGACCTTGGGCGGCCCCTTCGGCGCCTTGTGGCAGCCGGCGAGGCCCAGGGCGGAGAGCGCGATCAGCGCAGCCGCGAGAACCGTGATGCCTTTCTTCATGAGATCCTCCCTAGATGGTTATGCTCTCGGGCCGGCCGGCCGCCGCGGGACGCTCCCCGCGGGGCCGATGCCTTCCCGCTCGAGACCTAGCTCCGCTTGCCCTTCGTCTTGATGTCCAGGATCACGGCCAGGACGATGATCAGGCCCTTTATGATCTGCTGGTAGTATGCCTGGACGAAGAGCAGGTTCAGGATGTTGTTCACGACCCCGATGATGACCGAGCCGCAGATCGTGCCCGCGATGGTGCCGAGGCCGCCGGCCATGCTCGTACCGCCGATGATCGCCGCGGTGATCGCGTCGAACTCGAGGCCGACGCCCTCTGCGGGCTGGCCCGAGTTGAGCCTGGTCATGTACAGGACGCCGGCGACTCCGACGAAGACGCCGTGGATCGCGAAGGTCTTGACGATCACGGGATTGACCTTGATCCCGCTCGCCACGGCCGCCGCCTTGTTGCCGCCGATGGCATAGATGTAGCGGCCGAAGCGGGTCTTCCGGAGGATGACCCAGGAGGCGGCGAGTATCGCTGCCATGATGAGGACTGAATAGGGGACCATGCCGATCCGCCCTTGCCCGATAGCGGCGATGCGCCCGATGTCGTAGATCTGCTGGCCGTTGGTGTAGATGTACACAAGTCCGCGGGCCACCTGCATGGCCGCGAGGGTCACGATGAAGGGGGGCGCGTCGTAGCGCGCGATGATGAGGGCCCCGGCGAGATTCACCGCCACCCCGACCAGGACGGCGCAGCCCAGCGCCAGGGCGAATGCAGGCGCCGCTCCCATCCCGCCGGCGGCGAGGGCCTTGTTCGTCCCGACGCAGAGGCAGCCCGCCAGCGCTACCACGCTGCCGGCGGAGAGGTCGGTCATCCCCTCGATGATGAGCATGGTGATGCCGCAGGCGACGATGGTGACGACGCTGATCTGGGTGAGGACGTTGATGATGTTGGTCCGCGTGAGGAAGGCCGGCGAGATCCCCGAGGCCGTCGCGAGGATCAGGAGCATCACGCAGAAGATGCCGTACTTGTTGTAGAGGGCCTTGAGATCCGCGCGCCCCTTCCCGGTACGCTGGGCGATGTCAGGCATTTCCGATTCCTCCCGTTGCCTTCCGCATTATCTCGACCTGCGTCGCCTCGCCCCGCTCGAAGGTCCCGGCGATGCGGCCCGCGCACATGACGAGGATCCGGTCGCTCATGCCGATGAGCTCGGGCAGCTCCGAGCTGATCATGACGATGGCGATGCCCCGCTCGCAGAGCTCGCGCATCAGCTTGTAGATCTCGTACTTGGCGCCGACGTCGATGCCCCTCGTGGGCTCGTCGAGGATCATGACCTTGGGGCCGGCCAAGAGCCACTTGGCGAGTATCACCTTTTGCTGGTTCCCGCCCGAGAGCTTGGCGATCTCGGTCTCGGCGCTCGGGGCCTTGATGCCGAGGCGCTCGACCTGCTCCCGCACGGCCGCGCGCTCGTCGGCCTCGTCGATCCACCAGCTCCCCGCGCGGTACTTGAGCCCTACGAGGTTCGCGTTCTCCGTGACGCTCCGCATGGGGATGATCCCGTACTTCCTGCGGTCCTCGCTCACCATGACGATCCCCAGCCCGATAGCGTCGTCGACGCAGCCGATGTCCGCGCGCGCGCCCTCCACGTAGACCTCGCCCGAGTCGCGGGGATCGAGGCCGAAGATGGCCCTCGCGACCTCGGTCCTGCCGGCCCCCATGAGGCCGGCGATGCCGAGGATCTCCCCCTTCCGCACCGAGAAGGATATGCCGCGGAAGGCCCTGCCCCGCGTGAATCCCTCGATCCGCAGCGCCTCGGGCCCAGGGCTGGAACCCTGCCCGGGATAGCCCGAGCCGAGCTCACGCCCCACCATGAGCTCGATGAGGGAATCCCGGTTGAAGGCCGCCGCGGGCCTGGTCTCGATGTGCCGGCCGTCGCGGAGAACCGAGATGTAGTCGGCGATCCTGAAGATCTCGTCCATCTTGTGGGAGATGTAGATGACGGTCACGCCTTGGCGCTTCAGCTCGGCGATCTTCTCGAAGAGGTAGCCGACCTCCTTATCCGTGATGGCGGAGGTGGGCTCGTCCATGATGACGAGCTTGGCCTTGCAGGAGATCGCCTTGACGATCTCCACCATCTGGGCCTGCGATACCGACAGGCTCTTCATCGGATCGGCGGGGGAGAAGCCCAATCCCTGCTCCGCGATGTACTCGGCGGCGAGGCGGTTGAGCCGCGCGTCGTCGATGAATATCCCGCCCGGCCGCATCGGCTCCCGCCCGAGGAAGATGTTCTCGGCCACGCTCAGCTCGGGGACGACGTTGAGCTCCTGGAAGATCATGGAGATGCCGAGCGAGCGGGCATGGGTCGGGGAGGAGGGCCTGTAGGGAGCCCCGTCGAGGCGCATCTCCCCCGAATCGGGCTCGTAGATCCCGTCGATGATCTTCATCAAGGTCGATTTCCCCGCCCCGTTCTCGCCGACGATGACGTGGACGCTCCCGCGGAGCACTCGCATGCTCACCTCGTCGAGGGCGCGGACCCCCGGGAAGCTCTTGCCGAGGGCGGATAGCTCGAGGACGCAATCGCCTCCCGCCATCGAGGGATCCCCGCTCATTCCCGGTACAGGATGGACATCATGAGGTGGTCGAAGACCATATGGAGGTCCTCGACGACCTGCATGTTGTCGATGGGCACGTGGAGGCTCACGTCCGAGAGGGCCCTGAGCTTGCCCCCGTCGAAGCCGGTGAGGCCGATAACCGTCGCGCCCCGCTCCCTCGCGTAGCGGGCTGCCCTCAGGACGTTCTCGGAGTTGCCCGAGCCCGAGATCGCGAGCACGAGGTCCCCGGGCTCGAGGAAGTTCCTGAGCTGCTCGACGAAGACGGAGGCGTAATCGACGTCGTTGGCGAGGCTCAGCATGGTCGGCGCGTTGTCGTTCAGCGCGATCACGCGGAAGCGCTTCTCCCGGCCGAGGCTCAGGCCCTTGTTGAAGTCGCCCGCGTAGTGCGAGGCCGTCGCCGCGCTCCCCCCGTTGCCCATGGCGTAGATGAAGCGCCTCTCGTCCCGCGCCCGCTTGAGCGCCTCCATGGCCCGCTCGATCTCGGCGCGGTCGATCTTGTCGATCGTGGCCTTCAGCGTCTCGAAGTAGCCCCGTATCTGCTGATCGTATCCCATCTCAGCCTCTCCTTTTCCATTCCCCGCCTGCTTTAGCGAATACCTCGGGGGTCTTTATGCAGTTCTCGACGACCGCGTGCCCGATGCCGAGGAGGAAGGGGTTGCCCTCGACCGAGCTCAGCGAGAGCTCCGTGCTCTCGCGCACGGTCGGCGTGACCCGCTCGCCCATCGCCTCCCGCACCTTCCTCAGGTAGCCCTCCCCCGCGGCGGACATCTCGTCGCCCAGGATGATCAGCCCCGGGTTCAGCACGTTCGTGAGGCTGGCCAGGGCGTAGCCCAGATAGCGCGCGGCCTGGTCGACGACCGCGACGGCGAGGCCGTCCCCCTCCTTGTACGCCGCGAGTATCTCCCCGATCCGGCAGCGCGGCCCCAGCGAGGTCGAGCGGCTCCCGATCAGGGCCCGGGCCCGCTCGACCACGGCCGTGGTCGAGGCGTAGCGCTCGAGGCAGCCGACGTTGCCGCATTCGCAGGGGATGCCCTCGTAGGCGATGCTCATGTGCCCGATCTCCCCGGCTATGCCGAGCTTGCCCCGCAGGATCTCGCCGTTGGAGTAGATCCCGGCTCCTATGCCCTGCCCGACCATGACGAGGAGGACCAGCTCGCCGCTAGGGGCCCAGGAATGGAACTCGCCCTCCGCCATGAGGGCCGCGTTCGCGTCCTGCTCGACGAAGACGGTCAAGCCCAGGGCTTCCTCCATGATCTTGCCGATATCGATATCCTGCCATTTGTAAAAACCCGTGAAGTAGGCGAGCCGCTGCTGCTCCTTCACCCAAGGGCCCGGCATCGCCACCCCGATCCCGAGGAAGCGCTCCTCGGGATTCCGCGCCAGGATGCCCCGCAGGCGTTCGATGATCAGGTCGACCGTCGCGGCGAGCTCGTTTCGGCTGTCCACTTCGAAGCGATCCTCGTCGTAGATCCTCCCGGCCAAGTCCATGACCGCCGTCTCGACATAATTCCTCGATAGGCGGACGCAGAGGACCCGATAGCCCTCCTTACGAAGCCTGATGCCGATGGTCGGCCTGCCTACGCCCTTGCTGATGAGGCCGGTCTCCTCGACGAGGCCCCAGGAAATGAAGTCGCTGATGATCTTCGTCAGCGTGGCTTGCTTCAAGTTGCTCTTGTTCGCCAAAAGTGTCCTGGAGGAGACTTCTACGCCGAGGAGATAGTGGAGGATGAGCGCTCGGTTCATAGCCTGAACGTCTTCCAGATTCTTCCCGTGGAAACTAGCCACCTGTATCCTCGTCTTTTACTTAATCAATTTGAGCAATTAATTAATACCATGCGATCGCAGACCTGTCAAACGATTTTTCTGCCCGGCTCATCGCTCTGCGGATTGAGAGGAAATGCTGTTTATTTGTTAAATTATATACAATTATAGGTTATTTCTTCTACAAGGAAAGAGAGTTCGCGATACCGACCGAGGATCCCCGCAAGGTAATGAAGCCCTCGGCCTCGAGCTCAAGCAGGGCGGCCTCGACCCGCTCGCGCGCGAAGGGAATCGCCGCCGCCAGCTCATCCTTCGATCTCGGCCCGGAGCAGAGCGCCTTGAGTATCTCGCCCCTGATCCGCCGCGGGGAGTCGGCGAAGGGGCTCTGCTTCGCGTACTGGGCGCTCCGGCGGTTCGGGTTGCCCAGGCGGCGCTTCAGCGCGGCCCCGTAGTCCATGAGGGCGTAGTTCCAGCGCCGGGGATCGGCCGCCTCTGCGGCCGCGCAGGCTGACGTGAGGGGCATGATGGCCGCGTCGGCCACCCTCGCCTCCCCCGCGAAGAAGTGGTGGAGGAAGGCCGAGCGCACGTTGGTCTCGATAAGGGCGACGGGCCGGTCGAAGGCGAAGGCGAGGACGGCCCGGGCCGTGTAGGTCCCGACCCCGGGGAGCTCGAGGAGGGAGTCCTCCTCGTCGGGGAAGGAGCCGCGGCTCTGGATCGCGGCGGCCGCGCGGGCCAGGGCGAGGGCGCGTCGGTTGTAGCCAAGGCCGCTCCAGCGGGCCAGGATCTCGGGCAGGGGAGCGGCGGCGAGGGAGGCCGGGTCGGGGTAGGCCTCCATCCAGGCGAGGTACTTGGGCAGGACGCGGTCGGTCTGGGTCTGCTGGAGCATCAGCTCCGAGACGAGGATTGCCCAGGGATCCCGGGTCTCGCGCCAGGGGAAGGAGCGGCCCTCCCTCCGGTAGAAATCGAGGACGATGCCGCGGAAGGCGCGGAGGCCAGCCTCGTCGCGGCCGAGGCCCGGCTCGCCGGCGCATGGCCCCTCCGCGCCCTCTTGAGGCTTCGGAGCCGCTGGCCGGGGGCCGTAGGCCGCGGGGCCCTCGCGAGCGGAGCCCCTCACGGCTGCCCGTCGGAGGCCAGGGAGGCGGTGAGCTCGCGGCAGCGGGCGGCGAGGTCGACCAGGAGCTTGGTGGCCTCGACGAGCTTGACGTCCTCGCGGGCTATCGAGCTCGCCTGGGAACGTAGGTCGGCGGCCCCCTCCGAGACGGAGGCCACCGCCGAGCTGGCCTTCTCCGCCATGGCAGCCTGCTTGACCGACTCCTCGCGTATCGCCTGGGAGGCCCGGGAGAGATCGCTCATCGCGTCCCTGATCTCGACGCTGGCGGCCACCTGCTCCTTCGTGCCCTCGCGGACCTCGGCCAGGCGCTCCGCGGCGCCTACCGCACCGGCCGCTATGCCGGCCAGGGCCGAGCGCAGGGAGGCGGCGTTCCGCGCCCCCTCCGCTACCCGCGACTCGATGCCGCCGACCTCGTCCCGGATCAGGGCGGCCCGCTCTGATTGGGCCTGGGCGAGCTTCTTGACCTCGTTGGCGATGATGGCGAAGCCCCTGCCGGAGGCGCCGGAGTGGGCCGCCTCTATCGCGGCGTTCATGGCCAGGAGGTTGGTGCGCTCGGCGAACTGGTTCATGGCCTCGACGATCTCGCCGATCCCTGCGGAGCCGGCCTGGATCTTGTCCATCGCGGCCTCGAGGGCCCGGGCCGCCTCCTGGCCCGCTGAGGTCTGGTCGGCCAGGCCCTCGGTGAAGGAGGCCGCCCCGGCTATGTTGGCCGCGACGGACTCGGCGTTGGCCGTGAGCTCCGTGGCCGCCGCCGCGGTCCGCTCGACCCCGCCCGCCTGCTCGGCGATGCTCTTCTCCACTCTCGAGGCCGACTCGGCGAAGCTCGAGACGAGCTCGTCGGTCCGCGAGGCGGATTGGGCCTGGCCGGCGGCGCGCCCGTCGATGGCCCGGGAGGCGCTCGCGGACTGGGCGGCCACGGCCTGGGCCTGGGCGGCCGCCTCGTCGAGCTCGCGGGCGATGGAGGCGACCGCCTCGCCCGCCCGGAGGATCCGCTCGAGGTAGCTGGAGAGCTCGGCCTTCTTCTTCTCGGACTCGCGGGCGTAGACGCCGAGCTCGGCCTTGAGCCTCGCCTGCCGCATGGCTATGGCGGCGAAGACCGTGGCGTTGAGTGCGAAGAAGGCCAGGCCCTGGAGCCAGGCGAAGGGCTCGCGGCCCGTGGCCTTATAGAAGGAGTCGTAGCCCGCGAGGCCGAGCCCCGCGATCACGGCGAGGAGGATGGGCAGGGCCTCCCGCGAGCCGGCCTTGAGGGCGCGGATATCGACGTAGGCGCAGAAGAAGATCGAGGCCATGACGGGGAGGAGGCCGATGACGAAGAGGAGCTCGATGGCGCTCTCGTCGGAGCGGAGGGCCAGGGAGGCCGCCGCGAAGGCAAGGCCCAGCCCCAGGCTGGCGAAACGGAGCTTGCGCGAATCGTGGATGCCGAAGAAGAGGGTGAAGAAGGGCGCCAGGAAGGACATCGAGAGGACCAGGCTCGAGCGCGCGAGGGCCCGGAACCAGGCGGCCTCGATCAGGGTGCGGTCGGCGCCGATGTCGTGGAGGTAGAGGGAGAGGAAGAGCATGACGAGGGCGTAGTAGAGGCCGGCCAGGTCCTTCGCGTCCCCGAGGTACTGGAAGAGGGAGAATAGGGCGATGAAGAGGCAGAGGGCGGAGAGGATGACGTAGAGGGTCCCGTTCCAGAAGCGGCCCGCCCCGAGCTCGAGGGCGGCCTCCTCGGCGCCCACGAGGGCCAGGCCCTTCATCTCGGCCGAGCTGCCGCGGAAGGCGCAGCGGAGGGCGACCAGGACCTTGGCGCCGGGCGCCGCGGCCGGTGGGAGGAGGAAGACGCTGCCCCTCGTCGAGCCGACGTAGTAGTCCGGCGGGAGGGAGCCCCGGCCGCCGGCGAAGGCACCTCCGACGTAGGCCTCGCAGGCGGCGCTGCCCTTGCCGATCTGGAGCCAGATCCTGTCGGGCGCGCCGGGGGGGATGGTCAGCTCGGCGCGGAGCCAGAAGAACTCGGAGCCCCGGGTCGGCAGCGCTGCGGGGAGCTCCACGGGCTCCCAGGCGGAATCGTCGAAGCCGGGCTCCGCTCGCTCCCTGCCGTCGCCCAGGCTCCAGCGCCACTCGGGTATCTCGAGCTTGAAGGCCTCGGCCGACGCGGCCGGGGCGAGGAGGGGGGCCAGGAAGAGCCCGGCGAGGGCGAGGAGGTGCCGCGCGGCGCGGCGGGGACTCGGCTTCATGGATAGTAATTCTAATCTCGCGACTCGGGGCCGGGCAAGTCCGCCCGGTCCCCGATCGCGCTTCAGGCCGCCCCGACGGCCGCCTCGGCCCCGCTCCCCGACCAGCGGTTGACCAGGTAGAGGGCGAGGCCCGTGACGAGGAGGAGGATGGTCGACATGGCGCTCGCCGTGCCGAAGAAGCCGTCGAGCACCGAGAGGTAGACCTTGATGGGCATGGTCATCGTCCTCCCGACGTAGAGGAGGAGGGAGGCCGAGAGCTCGTTCATCGAGGTGACCCAGCTCATGATGGCGCCGGAGACGATGCCGGCCTTCATGAGCGGGAGGGTGACGGTGCGGAAGGTCCTTCCCGGCGGGGAGCCTAGGTTGATGCCCGCCTCCTCGAGGGCGGGGTCGATCTGCTTGAGTATGGAGGAGGCCGACCTCACCGAGTAGGGGAGCCGGCGGATGAAGTAGGTCATGACGACGATGGTCGCCGTGCCGACCAGGAAGAAGGGCCTGCGGTTGAAGGCGACGATGTAGCCGATGCCCAGGACCGTGCCCGGCACGATGTAGGGGATCATGAGGAGGGGATCGAGGACCTTGACCGCCCGGGTCCGGCGGCGCGCGACGACGAAGCCCAGGAGGGTGCCCACGCTCGCGATGAGGACGACGGCGGCCAGGGAGAAGAGGAAGCTGTTCGTCACCGTCTTGGGCACGTCGAAGAAGATCTGCCGGTAGCTCTCGAGCCCGAAGCCGGGCACGAAGACCGGGCCCTTCGTGTTCTTGAACGAGAAGAAGACGACCACGGCGAGGGGCAGGGTCGAGAGGGCCACGATGAGGTAGCACAGGGCGTGCGCGAGGGCCGAGGACCAGCCGCGCAGGCGCTTGCGGACGGGGCGGTTGACGAGCATGCTCGCGTACTTGCGGCGCGAGGAGGCCCACTGCTGGAGGGCGATGATGAGCGAGGCGCAGAGCATGAGGATGAGGGAGACCGTGCTCGCCATGCCCGGCCGCTCGGCGACCTCGCTCGTGAAGAGGTTGTAGGCGAGGGTCGGCAGGACCAGGTAGTTCCCGCCGATGATCATGGGCGTGCCGAAGTTCGAGAGTGACATCATGAAGGTGATGAGGGCGCCGCCGGTCACCGAGGGCAGGACCAGGGGGATGGTGACGCGGAAGAAGGTGCGGAAGGACGAGGCGCCGAGGTTCTCCGAGGCCTCCTCGATCGAGCGGTCGATCGTGGTTAGGGCTCCCGCGGTCATGAGCGATACGAAGGGGTAGTACTGGAGCGAGTCGGCGAGGATGATGCCCAGGGGCCCGTAGATCGGCGGGAGCTTGAGGCCGAGCGAGGCGAGGGCCAGCCTGAGGAAGCCGTTGCGGCCGAGCATGGTCACCCAGGAGTAGGCCCCGATGAAGGGCGGCGAGAGGAGGGCGAGGACCGCGAGGGTGTTGAGGAGGGCCGAGCCGCGGATGCGGTAGCGCGTGGTGAAGAAGGCCAGGGGGATGCCGAGGACGAGGGAGAGGCCCGTCGTGGCCAGGGCGACGACCATCGAGTGGAGGAAGGCCTTGAGGTAGTACTTCTTGCCGAGGAACTCGGCCCAGTTCGCCAGGGAGAGGGCGCCGGTCTCCTTGTCGGTGAAGCTGTAGCGGAAGACGTCCGCCAGGGGATAGACGAGGAAGACGAGGACCAGGGCGAAGCCGCCGAGGGTGACGAAGGTCCAGAGGTCCGGCCCCTTGCCGGCGCCGCGGCGGTTCGAGGAGAAGCCGCTCATCGGCCGGCTCCCCGTCCCTCGGGAGAGGCGGCTCCCTCGGGCCGCAGGCGCGAGCCCGAGGCGGGATCGAAGAGGAGGATACGCTCGGGCGGGAGGGCGAAGGCCAGCTCCGTGCCCGGGCCCGAGGCGCCGAGGGCCGCCGGGCCGTGCCGCTCCACGACGATCCTCGAGCCGCCGATCTCGACCTCGTAGCTCGCCACGGAGCCGAGGAAGCTCGAGGCGGCCACCCGGCCCCTGAGCGCGTTGGGCGAACCCGGAGCGGGATTCTCATCGGCGTCCTCGGGGCGGAAGGCCGCGCGGAGGGGCCTGCCCTCCGCGCCGGGGGGGGCCTGGACGGCCAGCTCGAGGCCGCCCGAGCGGAAGGCCCCGAGGCCGGGCCCCGAGGCGGAGGGTCCGGCCAGCTCCCCGTCGAGGAGGTTCACCTTGCCGACGAAGGATGCCACGAAGAGGTTGGCGGGATCCTTGTAGACCTCCCAAGGGCTGCCCACCTGCTGGATCCGGCCGCCCGAGACGACCGCGATCCGGTCCGAGATGACGAGGGCCTCCTCCTGGTCGTGGGTGACGTAGATCGCGGTGATGCCGAGGGCCTTCTGGACCGCCCGGATCTCCTCGCGCATCTCGACCCGGAGCTTGGCGTCGAGGTTGGACAGGGGCTCGTCGAAGAGGAGGACCCGCGGCTCGATGGCCATGGCCCGCGCGAGCCCCACGCGCTGCTGCTGCCCGCCGGAGAGCTGGTCGGGCGTGCGAGCCTCGAAGCCCTCGAGATGGACGGTCCTGAGGGAGGCCTCGACCCGGCGCTCGATCTCGGCCTTGGGCAGCTTGCGCACGCGGAGGCCGTAGGCCACGTTCTCGAAGACCGTCATGTGGGGGAAGACGGCGTAGTTCTGGAAGACCATGCCCGTATCGCGCCTATGGGCGGGCACCTCGTCCACGCGCTCCTCGCCGAGCCAGATCTCGCCCCGGTCCTGCCGGTAGAAGCCCGCTATGGTGCGCAGGAGGGTCGTCTTGCCGCAGCCCGAGGGGCCGAGGAGGGTGAAGAACTCCCCCTTCTCGATGGAGAGGTTCACCTCGGAGAGCGCCTTGACCTCGCCGAAGCGCTTCTCGAGGCCTACGATGCGTATGCTGGTCATAAAGCGTCACCGTCCTGATAGGATAGCAAAGAGAATTAACCACAGAGAGGCAGAGACAAAGAGTGAAAAGGAAGGAAAGGAAATAGGCAGAGGAGGATTACTGTTGCCCAGAGCGCCTCATCCAATCCTCGCTCTTTCCTCTCCTAATTCTCCCTCTGTGCCTCTGTGCCTCTCTTCATTTATTTCCTGAATGGCTACGGCTTACAGCCCGAGCTCCATCGCGATGTCGGCGAACTTCTTGGAGAACTCGGTCTTGTTCTTCGCGGCCCAGCCGAAGTCGTAGGGCACGGTCTTGATCGTCTTGATGGCGGGCAGGCCGGCGGGGTCCTTGCAGTCGGTACGCACGGCGCGGCGGGCCATCTGCTCGACGAGGAACTCCTGGACGGGCTTCGAGAGGCACCAGTCGATGAAGGCCTTGCCGGCCTCGGCGTTGGGGCCGCCCTTGAGGAGGGCTATGCCGTCGGGCGCCGCCACCGTGCCGTCGGCGGGGTAGACGATCTTGACCGGGCCGCCGCCCTGGACGTAGCGGAAGGCGTTATCCTCGAGGGTGATGCCGACCGCCTGCTCCCCGTCGTTGACGAATTTGGGCACGGCGCCGGAGCTGGAGGAGATGACCATGTTCTTCATGATGCCCTTGTACACGTTCCAGCCCTCGTCGCCCTTGTAGACGAGGAGGGTGTTGCAGAGCTGCATGTAGGAGGAGCCGGACTTGTCGGCGCGGGCGGAGGAGACGAGCTTGGCGAAGCGGGCGTCGGCCAGGTCCTTCCAGGTCTTGGGCATCTTGTCGGCCGCGACCATCTTCGTATTGACGATGAAGACGTTCATGATGCCGGTGTAGGGCAGCCAGTTCGTGCCGACCTTGAAGACCGGGGCGATCTTGTCCCACTCCTTGGGGGTGTAGGGCGCGAGGATGGCGCTCTCGGCCTCGAGCTGCTCGCCGCCGATGCTCCAGATGACGTCGGCCTGGGGATTGGCGGCCTCGGCCTTGGCGCGCTTTATGACGTCGCCCGAGCCGAGCTTCACGTACTCGAGCTTGATGCCCGTCTCCTTCTCGAAGCGGGGGGCGAGGGCGTTGAGGATGGAGTCCTCGTGGGCGGTGTAGACGACGACCTTGGCAGGCGCGGCGAAGGCGCCGGCCGCGAGGGCGAGGCAAGCGAGGACGAACAGGACTTTCTTCATAGGGCCTCCGTTCCTTTCCGTCGGGATGCGGGCCCGCCTTCGCGCGAGTGAAGAAAGAAAAGGCGGCTCGCCCGCTCTCCCGTACCGGATCGATTATAACGGGGCTAACTGTTTCGCGCGAGGTCTTTTTAACGCATTCCTAACTCATTCCTAAGGCTTTTCTAACCATGGGTACCCCGAGGCTCCTTCAGGACCAAAAGGCCGCCCTGCTTGAGGATCGAGCCGGGCCTTATCCAGCCCCGGATGGAGCTCAGGGGATAGGCGGTCGAGCCGCGGCCCACGAGGGTTCCCGGGAAGCAGACCGAGTTGCAGCCGAGCTCGGCGCCGTCCCCGAGGACGGCCCCGAACTTGCAGAGGCCCGTGGGGATCACCTCGCCCCCGGGACCCCGAGCTGAAACCTCGCTCCCGTCGGACTTGTAGTTCGAGAGGATGGCCCCCGCGCCTATATGGGACCTGCGGCCCATGACGGAGTCCCCGACGTAGTTGAAGTGGGGGGCCTGGGCCAGATCGAGGAGGATGCAGTTCTTGAGCTCGGTCGAGTTGCCGACGACGCAGCGCGCGCCCACGATGACGTTCTCGCGGATGAAGGCGCCGCAGCGCACTTCAGTGCCCGGGCCGAGCACGGCCGGCCCGAGGAGCTCGGCCCGCCCGGAGATCGAGCAGCCCTCCCCCGCCAGGATCCCCGGGGCGACCAGGCGATAGCCCGCGGGCGGCTCGGCGAGGAGGGAGGCGAGGAATGCGGAGATCCGCGGCAGGGCGAGCCAGGGGTAGCCCTCGGGATCGAAGAGGGAGGAGGCCAGGGTGGCCGACAGATCGAGGAAGTCGCTCGCGCGGAGCCCCGGCCCGGCCACGTCAGTCTCCGAATATATGGACGTACTCGTGGAGGAGCTCCTGGGCCCTCCCCTTGCAGCCGCCGCAGACCGTGCCGATCTTCGTGGCCTCCTGGAGCTGCTCCCAGCTCCGGGCCCCGTCCTTGACCGCCTGCTCGATGTCCTTGTCCGTGATGCCCAGGCAGGAGCAGATGACCACCGCGTCCTCGCCGGCGAACTCGCCCGAGCGGCCGCGCTTGTCCAGCCAGGAGTCGATGGCCGCCCTGAGGGCCTTGTCGCCTAGGACGGAGCAGTGGATCTTGTTCTCGGGCAGGCCGCCGAGCCTGCGCGCGATGTCGGCGGGCTTGATGCCGTAGGCCTCGCGGATGCCCATGCCCTTGACGACCTCGGAGAGCATAGAGGTGCTCGCTATGGCGCTGGCGCAGCCGTAGGTCTTCCAGCGCAGGTCCGTGATGACGTCGTCCCGTATCTTGATGAGGAAGAGCATCTGGTCGCCGCACTTCACGTTCCCGACGAGGCCCTCGGCGTCGGCCTCGAACTTCTCGTCCGGATCGAAGACGTTCTTGGGGTTCGTGAAGTGCTCCTTCACGACGTCGGAGTAGAGCCACTGGAAGGCGTCGGACACGATGGTCTCCTTGGGATTCAGGCCGAGCGGATCTCGGCGCTCACGGTGGACATGCGCCTGAGGCGCGCGATGATGGGCGGGAGCTTGTCGAGGACGTACTCCACCTCCTCCTCGGTCGTGTCCCGCCCTAGGCTGAAGCGGATCGAGCCGTGGGCGAGCTCGGGGCCGACCCCCGTCGCCATGAGGACGTGGCTGGGCTCGAGGCTGCCCGAGGCGCAGGCCGAGCCGGTCGAGACCTCGATCCCCTCCATGTCGAGGGAGAGGAGGATGGACTCGCCCTCGGCCCCGGGGAAGGAGGCGTTGAGGGTGTTCGGCAGGACCTCGGTCGGGTGGCCGTTGACGCGGACCTGGGGGATCCGCGCGACGATGCCCTCGCGGAGCCGCTCGCGCAGCGCGCGCAGGCGGGCCGAGAACTCGGGCAGGTCGCGGCGGGCGAGCTCGGCGGCGAGGCCGAAGCCGAGGATGCCGAGGTTGTTGTAGGTCCCGGCCCTGACCCCCTGCTCCTGGTGGCCCCCGCGGACGAGGGGCTCGAGGGGGGCGCCCGAGCGCGCGTAGAGGGCGCCGACGCCCTTGGGACCGTAGATCTTGTGGCAGGAGAGGGTGAGGTAGTCGACGCCCCAGGCATGGACGTCCACGGGGATCTTACCGACGGCCTGGGTCGCGTCCGTATGGACCAGGGCGCCCGCGGCCTTGGCCATGAGGGCGATCCGGGCGATCTCCTCGACCGTGCCGATCTCGTTGTTGGCCGCCATGACCGAGACGAGGAGGGTCGGGCCGCCCTCCGAGCGGGAGGGATCGAGCTCGGCCTCGAGGCGGGCGAGGTCGACGCGGCCCTGGCCGTCCACGGGGAGGAAGACCACGGGGAAGCCCTCGTCGGCGAGGCGGCGGGCCGCGTTCATGACGCAGGGATGCTCGATCGCCGTGGTGATGACCTTGCGCCGCCCCTCGGCCCGGTAGCGGCCGACGGAGGGCGCGCGGCCGCGGCCGAGCTCGTACATCGTCCCGAAGACGGTGTTGTTCGACTCGGAGCCCCCGGAGGTGAAGTAGAGCTCCTGGGGATCGCGGGCGCCGATCAGGGCGGCCACGCTGGCGCGCGCGGCCTCGATCCCGGCGCGGGCGCGGCGCCCGGCCTCGTGCATGCTCGATGCGTTGGCGTAGACCTCGAGGTCGCGGACCATGAGCTCCTTCACCTCGGGCCTGAGCGGAGTCGTGGCGTTGTAGTCCATATACACGAAACGTTGCTGCATGCGCTGCTCCTTAGCCTTCGATCACGTCCTGCAAGGTCCGCGAGGCGAGGTACCCGTCGATGGCGCCCTTCAGGCCCAGCCAGAAGCGCCGGGGCAGGCAGCCCCCGCCCTGGGCGCAGCTCCGCGAGTCGTCGACGCAGAGGACGGGCTTGACCTGGCCGTCGAGGGCCCCGACGATCTCGATCATGGGGATCTCGGCCGCGGCGCGGGCTAGGCGATAGCCGCCCTTCTGGCCCCGCTCGGCGGTGACCAGGCCCGCGGCCTTGAGCTGGCCGAGGATGCCCTCGAGGTACTTGGGCGAGATTCCCTCGGCCTTCGCTATCTCGGCGCTCGTGGCCGAGTCCGAGCCCGTCCTGGCGAGGTGGACCAGGGCCCTGATCCCGTACTGGGTCTTCATCGAGACGCTGAACACTAAAAACCTGCTATTCCTATCGGATTACTAGGAATATACAGTCGAACCAGGAAAGCGTCAAGAACTACTCACGGCGTTTCGAGTGGTACGTCCAGCGGGACATGCAGCACCTGAAAAAGAACTATGGAATAGAGACACAGAGGCACAGAGAAGAAAAAACACGAGAATACGAAATAGACGGAACTGGATAGCTGCTCGCAGTACGCCGAAGCAGCCCCAATCGTATTCTTCTCTTCCCTCTGTGCCTCTCTTTACTTTTTTCCACCATCCCCAGCTTTGGAAAAGGGGGCTCGGGGGAAAAACCTTTGATAAAAGGTTGCTCTCCCGCTCGTCGCTGGAAGCCATCCCAAAGATGCATCACGCTCAACGGACCTTCCGCAGGCGCCCGAGGATTCGGAGGCGATTCTCCGGATTCTGGCACCAGAGCTTGAACTCCTCGAAGTCCTCGGCCGACTCGGAGTCGGCGCCGGAGAGGGTGAGGAGGCCGTTGTACCAATTGAACCAGAGATAGTGCTTCTGGAGGATATCGCTCGTGCGGCGCCGCTCGCAGTCGGCCTCGAGGGCGTCGTGGAGGGCCCGGTGGTTCTCGTCCCCCGCCAGGGCCCAGATCTCGCGCGGGCCAATGAAGAGGACGAGGCGCCGGAAGCCCTGGGAGAGTGCGGCGTCGTTGCGGAAGCCCTTGACCGCGAGCTCGAGCCCGCCTAAGGCGAGGTCGTAGCCCTGGAGCCTGAGGGCGGCCCTGAGCTCGACGAGCTCCTCGCGCACCCGGCGCAACTCGTCCTCGTCGCCGCGGGCCGAGCTGAGGCGGAGGCGCATGGAGGCGAGCTCGGCCTCGTAGTGCTCGAAGAGGGAGGTCCGCGAGAGGAAGGCCGTCGTCTCGGAGAGGAGGCGCCAGGTCGAGGCGAAGCGCTCCGTCAGCCCTTTCGCGATCCGCCCCACCAGTCCAGCCATGGTCCCCCCTGCCCACCATACTAGCGATTCAGGCCAGGGCGCGCCACCGCGGAAGCGCTTCACCTCGGCCGGACATCCGTCGTATACTCGCGGGATGCTCGCGAGCCAGGCCGCCTCCCAGATCCTCGTCCTCTTCGTCCTCATGGCCGCGGGCTTCGCCGCGGGCAAGCTCGGCTACCTCGATCGGGCGGCGAGCGGGGGAATCTCCAAGTTCCTGGTCTCCTTCGTGATCCCCGCCCTCGTCATCGAGTCCATGCAGCGTCCCTTCTCCCCGGAGCTCCGGGACGAGGCATACGCAGCCCTCGCGATCTCCGTCGGCGCCTACGCCGCCTCCTTCCCCCTCGCCTGGCTCCTGGTCAAGCTCATCCGCGCCCGGGGCGGGGCTCGAGGCGCGCACGCCTTCAACGCGATCTTCTCCAACGTGGCCTTCATGGGCTTCCCCCTCGTCGAGGCCCTCCTCGGCCGCGAGAGCCTCTTCCTCGTCTCGATCTACAACATCCCCTTCCAGCTCCTCGCCTTCTCCGTCGGCCCCTACCTCCTGGCCCGGAGCGCGGGCGGCAGGGCCAGGCTCTCGGCATCCTCCTTCGCGACGCCGGCCTCGATCGCCGCCTTGGCCGGCTTCTCCCTCTTCTCCTTCGGGATCATCCTGCCCGAGACGCTGCGCCGGCCTTTGCGCCTCCTCGGCGACATGACCACCCCCCTGTCCATGGCCCTCATCGGGGCCATCCTCGCGCGGAGCTCCCTCCGCGGCGCCGCGCGGGACTGGAGGCTCTACGCGACCGCGGCCTACCGCCTCCTGGCCTTCCCCCTCATCCTCTACGCCGCCCTCCTCGCCCTCGGCCTCCGCGGGCGGCTCCTCGCCCTTCCCGTGATCATCGCCGCCATGCCGGGCGCGGCCAACTCGGCCATCCTCGCCCAGGCCTACGGGGGGGACGCGGAGACGGCCAGCTCCCTCGTCTTCCTCTCGACCCTGGCCTCCCTCGCGACCATTCCCCTCCTCGCCCTCCTCCTCCCCCTGTAGGCCCGCCTCGGGCTCCCCATAATTGGGTAACCGGGGCTTCGAAGGGCCCGCTCGGCTATGCTCGGGCGGGGAGCGGGGGCTATAGTCGGCCCATGGAAGAGAGAGCCGCGATCGGCCGCCTCGCGGGATACCTGTCGGCCCACCGGGGCCGCCTCGCGGCCGGCCTCGTGGCCATGCTCGCGGCGACGGCCTGCAACCTCGGCGGCCCCCTCCTCCTCCGCGCGATCATCGACCGGAGCATACCGGCGGGGGACCTGCGCGGCATGCTCGCCCTCGCGGCCGCCTACCTCTGCCTGGTCGCGGCCTCGGGGGCGCTGACCTACCTCGAGCTGCTCGCGATCACCCGCCTCGGCCTCGGCCTCGTCACCGAGCTGAAGGGCGAGCTCTTCGCCCGGCTCCTCAGCCTCCCGGTCCCCTTCTTCGACGAGCACCCCGTGGGCGAGCTCATGGCCCGCACCGAGAGCGACTGCGAGAAGATCAAGGAGCTCTTCTCGAGCTCGGGGATAGCCCTCGCCTCGAGCTCCCTCCTCCTCCTGGGCATGCTCGGCGTATCCTTCGCCCTCGAGCCCCTGGCGGCCGCCTGCCTGGGCGCCGCCATCCCCCCCCTCCTCGCCCTCGTGGTCCGCTTCTACGATCGGCTGCGCCCGATGTACGACGAGTCCCGCAGGCTCTGGGCGGGCATCTGCGCCTCTGCCGCCGAGTTCATCCAAGGCTTCGAGGTCATCCGGGCCTTCGGGCGTGAGCGCTGGGCCCGGGACTCCCTCGACGCGAAGGGCCGGAGGATGCGGGACAACGACGCCCGGGCCGGCCTCCTCGAGATCGGCGCCATGGGGATGGTCGGCTTCCTCGTCGGCCCGGCCTTCCTGGCGGCCCTCGTCCTCCTCGCCTCCCCGCGGATACTCAGCGGGGCCATGAGCCTGGGGACCCTCCTGGTGTTCATCGACTACGGGGCCCGGCTCTTCGACCCGGTCATGGGCATCGCGGAGAACCTCCGGGGCGTCCAGCAGGCCCGCGTCGCCCTGGGGCGGATCTTCGGCCTCCTCGAGCTGCCTCCCGAGCCCGGCTCGCTCCCGGCCGGCGGCGCGGGCGGGGCCCCGCCCTCCTTCGCCGGCTCGATCGAGTTCCGCCACGTCTGGTTCGCCTACCGCGGCGAGGACTGGGTCCTCGAGGACCTCTCGTTCGAGATGCCCCTCGGGAGCACGACGGCCCTGGTCGGGCCCTCGGGCTCGGGCAAGACCACGGCGGTCGGCCTGCTCTGCCGCTTCTACCGTCCCCAGCGCGGCCAGATACTCGTGGACGGACGGCCCCTCGAGGAGCTCGACCTCGCCCTCTGGCGCCGCATGCTCGGCCTCGTCCTCCAGGAGAGCTACCTCTTCCCGGGCACGGTGCTCGAGAACATCCGCCTCTACGACGAGAGCCTCGACGAGGCTCAGGTATGCAGGGCCCTCGAAGCGGCCCAGGCCGCGGACTTCGTGGCCGCCCTGCCGGAGGGCCTGGGCAGCGTCCTGCGGGAACGGGGCTCCAACCTCTCGGCGGGCGAGAAGCAGCTCCTCTCCTTCGCGCGGGCCTTGGCCTTCGATCCCCGCGTCGTGGTCCTCGACGAGGCCACCGCGAGCGTCGACGCGGATACCGAGCGCCGTATCCGCGAGGGCATGGCCGGGCTCCTGGCGGGAAGGACGGCCCTCGTCGTGGCCCACCGCCTCTCGAGCGTCATGGGCGCCGACCAGATCCTCTATTTCAAGGAAGGCAGGATACTCGCCCGGGGCAGGCACGAGGAGCTCCTCGCCGCCTCGGGGGAGTACGCCGAGCTCGTCCGGCTGCAGTTCCTCGACGCGGCCCGCGCCCCGGAGGCCCTCCATGGCTAGGCCCCTCCTTCCCCGCCTCGCGTGGATCTGGGGCTTGTGGCGCGAGCGGAAGCTCCTCATCGCCCTCCTCCTCGCGCTCACCCTCCTGTCGAGCGCCGTGGCCGTGGCCTACCCCTACATGACCAAGCTCCTCTTCGACGCCCTCCAGCGCCAGCTCGAAGCGGGCGCGAGCCTCGAGGAGGGCATGGCCGAGATCCGCCGGCTCGCCCTCCTCGTCCTCGGCATCGGCGCGGTCGGCCTGGTCGCCTCCCTCTTCCCCGGCCTGCGGAGCGCGGTGAACGCGATCTTCGACTACCTGGTCCGCAGGCGCTACTTCGGCGAGCTCCTGGGCAAGGACCATCGCTTCTTCGGGGCCTTCCGCACGGGGGACCTCGTGACCAGGCTCACCGACGACGTGCACGACTTCCCCAAGCTCTCCTGGTTCCTCTGCTCGGGCATCTTCCGCGCCGTCGAGTCGATCAGCAAGCTCGGCTTCTGCCTCTCCGCCATGCTCCTCCTCGACTGGCGCCTCACCCTCCTCTCCCTCATTCCCCTGCCCCTCCTCGTCGCGGCCTTCGCCCTCACCCAGGACCGGATCTACGACAGCTTCCGGCGCAACCAGGAAGCCATCTCGGAGATCAACTCCCAGCTCGAGACGAGCTTCTCGGGGGCGAGGATCATCAAGGCCTTCGCCTGCGAGGCCACGTACGGGCGCTTCTTCGCCGCGGCCCTCGAGCGGCGCCTTGGCACCGAGCTGGCGGCCGCCCGGCTCGAGATAGCCCTCCAGATGATCTACCTCTACGTCGACCGCGTCATGCTCATCGGCGTCGTCTTCGTCGGCGGCTACCTGACGGTCTCGGGCCGGATCGGGATCGGCACCTTCCTCGCCTTCTACAGCTACCTCGGCATGCTGGTCTACCCGATCCTCGACATACCCCAGCTCTTCGTCTCGGGCAAGCGGGCCTTCGTCAACATCGACCGGCTCGAGGAGCTGCGCGCCTTCCCCGCGCGGACGCCGCGCGGGAATAAAGAGGAGCTAACCTCCCTGGGCCGCCTCGAGGTCGAGGGCCTGCGCTTCGCCTACGAGGGCAGGCAGGCCCCGGCGATAGCGGAGCTCTCCTTCTTCCTCGAGCGGGGCGAGAAGCTCGCGGTCGTCGGCCCCGTGGGCTCGGGCAAGAGCAGCCTGATCAAGCTCCTCGCCGGCCTCCTCTACCCCTCGGCGGGGCAGGTCCGGGCCGACGGGCGCCTGGTCTCCTGCCCCGAGGCGGGCCTCGAGGAGGCCAGCCTCGCCTCCATCCTCGCCTACGTGCCGCAGGAGGCCCTCCTCTTCTCCGGCAGCATACGGGAGAACGTCGCCTTCGGAGCGCCGGGCGAGGGCCGCGAGATCGGGGACTCGGACTTCGAGCGCGCCGTCTCGACGGCCCAGCTCGGGGAGGAGCTCGCCGCCTTCCCGGAGGGAGCGGACACCCGCCTGGGCCAGCGCGGGACGAGGGTCTCGGGGGGGCAGCGGCAGCGCATCGCCATAGCCCGGGCCCTGGCCCGCTCGCCCAAGCTCCTCCTCCTGGACGACATCACCGCCAGCCTCGACGCCCGGAACGAGGAGCGGCTGATGCGCGCCCTCGACGCGCTTTCGCGCGAGCTCTGCTGCGTCATCGTCTCGCACCGCCTGTCGACGATCCAGTACGCCGACAAGGTCCTCTTCCTGGAGGGGGGCCGGGCCTCGGCTTTCGGGGTCCACGAGGAGCTCCTCGGCTCGAGCCCGGCCTACGCCTCCTTCGTCCGGGGGCAGCTCTCCCCGGGCCGGTGACCGAGCGAAGCCCGGCGCGGGGCCGGCGGCCATGGACCCGCGCGCGGATCAGCCGAGGGCCACGTCGAGGAACATCATCACCGCGAAGCCGGCTATGGCGCCGATCGTGGAGATGTCGGAGTTCCCCGAGCTCTGCGACTCGGGAATGACCTCCTCCACGACGACGTAGATCATGGCCCCGGCGGCGAAGGCGAGGGCGTAGGGCAGGATGGGCCGCATGGCCCCGACGAGGAGGGCCCCGAGGACGCCGGCTATCGGCTCGACGATGCCCGATAGCTGCCCATACCAGAAGCTCTTGCGGCGGGACAGGCCCTCCCGCCGAAGCGGGATGGCCACGGCCGCGCCCTCGGGGAAGTTCTGCAGGCCGATGCCGAGGGCGAGGGCGATAGCCCCGGCCAGGCTGGCCGAGGCTATGCCGGCCCCTACCGCGCCGAAGCCCACGCCCACGGCGAGGCCCTCGGGTATGTTGTGGAGGGTGATGGCGAGGACGAGGAGGACCGAGCGCTGCCAGCTCGTCTTCGGGCCCTCGGCCCGCTCCGAGCTCGAGCCGATGTGAAGGTGGGGCAGGAGCTTGTCCACGAGCTTGAGGAAGAGGCCGCCCGCGAGGAATCCGACGAGGGGGGGAAGCCAGGGAGGCAGGCCCATGGACCCGGAGAGCTCGATGCTCGGCGCGAGGAGGGACCAGAAGCTGGCCGCCATCATGACGCCACCCGCGAAGCCGAGCATGGCGTCGAGGACCCGCCGGTCGATGGACTTGAAGAAGAAGACCATGGAGGCCCCCGCGGCGGTGACTCCCCAGGTGAAGAGGGTCGCCAGGAGGGCCTGCGACACGTGATCGAGGCCGTTGAACCAGGCTGTCATGGCATAAAGATACTGTTTTGCCCCTCGGATAGGTCAATACCGATTTTTCGAGGCGGTAAGGCGGAAGGTTCTTTGCATCGGGATCGATAGGGAGGTATAATAGCCTGAAATATGGATCAGCTGCTCAACGAGATACGGGTCGTCTACCCCGACGCGGAGATCAACACGATCCTGGCCGCTATCCCCGAGGGCGCTCCCTCAATCGGCTACGGGGTTAGGTACAACCACAGCGAAGAGCTCTTCCTCGAGCTCGACGCCGAGCTCCTCGTGCCGCGCTTCCCGATCCACCACGACGTCCGCCGCGAGGAGCCGAGCGCCCTCTACGCCTACGCCCTCAGGGACTTCGTCCGCCAGCTCGCCACCTCCCTTCCCGAGATATTCCGCGGCCTGATCTATTTCTTCGACCCCGCCGAGCCCCTCCGGCCCCGCTTCTACCGGCTCTACAAGGTCGAGGATTCTGTCTACCTCTTCCTCCTCCGGATCGACCTCATGTTCCGCCACTTCCAAGGCGAGGTCATGGAGGCCGGCTCCAACGACATCACCCCCGCCTACCGGACCAAGCGCCTCTTCATCGAAAGCGAGCTCATCCCCCTCGAGGCGGTGATGTGGGAGACGGGCCGGGCCAAGGCCTTCAAGGTCAAGCAGCTCGTCTCCAACACCTGGATCGGCGAGACGGGCCGAGGCTACCTCGTCCACGGCATCTGGATGGACGCCGACCTCTCCAAATTCTTCTCCAAGCTCGTCCTCCCCGAGGGCGCCCGCACCTACCCCTTCTATCCCCTGTTCTGCAAGTACAAGACCCTCTGCGCGGAGGCGGTCCCGCCCGGGCCCGATGCGCGCAAGCGCATCCTGCCCCTCCTCCACCGATCCATAGCCTTCCTCTCCCCCGAGATGGAGAGGATCCAGAACTCCTTGAGGAACTCGCCTTTCTCCGAGGAGATGCCCGAGTTCGTCGAGATGCGCGGCCGAGTGCCGCCCGCGTGGCGCGAGGTCTTCCGGGGCTTCTCCACCCGGGCCTACCTCGACGAGCGCGACATGAAGGAGTTCGCCCTTGAGATCGCCGCACAGAAGGCCAGAGAGTAAGGCAAGCGCCGCAGGCATTTCCTCGCCGGAAGAGCTCCGCGGGCTCAAGGCCACCGTCATGGGCCTGGGCCTCAACGGCGGCGGCCTCGCCTGCGCCCGCTTCCTCGCTGAGCGCGGGGCCCTCGTCACCGTCACCGACACCAAGGACGAGGCGGCCCTCGCCCAGAGCATGGCCGCCCTCGAGGGCCTGGGCATACGCTACGTCCTCGGCCGCCACGAGATGGCCGACTTCGAGGGAGCCGACCTCGTGGTCAAGAACCCCGCGGTCAGGCCCGACTCGCCCTACCTCAAGGCCGCTAAGGCGGTGGAGACCGACCTCTCCCTCTTCCTCCGCCTCTCCTCCTCCCCCCTCATCGCCGTAACGGGATCCAAGGGCAAGTCGACGGTCTCGACCGCGATCTACCGGGGCCTCCTCGGCGGGGGCCGCCGGGCCTTCCTCGGCGGCAACATCGCGGTCTCGCCCCTGGGCTTCCTCGACCAGACCGGCCCCGAGACCCCCGTCGTCCTCGAGCTCTCCTCCTGGCAGCTCGCCGACATGCGCGGCATGGGCGTGCTCAGGCCGAAGGTCGCCCTCCTCACGAGCATCATGCCCGACCACATGAACCGCTACTCGTCCATGGAGGAGTACGTCGCGGACAAGCGCCTGATCTACGCCGACCAGGGCGGGGACTGCTTCACCCTCTGCAACCGCGACGAGGATTGGGGCCGCTCCTTCGCCGCGGAGACCGGGGGAAGCGTCCTGTGGTACTCCGACCGGGACGAGGGCCTCGCCGGCGCCTGGCTCGAGGGAACGGCGCCAAAGCCCCGCGGCTTCTACCGCCCCGCTCCCGGCGCCCCCGCCGAGGAGATCCTGGGCTCCGAGCTCCTCGTCCCCGGCGCGCACCAGCGCAAGAACCTCCTCGCAGCCGCCCTGGCGCTCCGCGCCTTCGGGGTCGAGGCCGCCGCGATCAGGGAGGCCCTGTCGAGCTTCCCCGGGGTCGAGCACCGCCTCGAGTTCTTCGCCGAGGCGGGAGGGGTACGCTGGTACAACGACTCCGCGGCCACCATACCCCAGGCCGTGGGGGCCGCCCTCCGCAGCTTCGAGGAGCCCGTGGTCCTCGTCACCGGGGGGACCGACAAGAACATCGACTTCGAGAAGGCGCGGGCCGAGTACCGGAGGGCCTCGGCCCTCGTCCTCCTCGCCGGCTCGGGCACGGAGAAGCTGCGGCCCCTCCTCGACGCCGACGCTCTGGCCTACTCGGGGCCCTACGCCGAGCTCGGAGCGGCCGTGGAGGAGGCGGCCCGCCTGGCTAAGCCCGGCTCGGTGGTCCTGCTCTCGCCGGGCTGCACCTCCTTCGGCATGTTCCTCCACGAGTTCGACCGGGGCGCACGCTTCAAGGAGACCGTACGGGCGATGCTCGAGCGGGGGGCCCCGGCCTCGCGGGCCTGAAGCCCTCGGCCGCCCGCGGCCGCCTAAAAGATGTAGGCGGCGCCGAAGAGGTGGTAGCTCTCCGAGCCCTGCGAGCTCTCCAGGTACTTGAAGCGGTAGGACAGGCCCCAGCACCGGCTCAGGTAGGCGAAAGCGACCCCGTTGAAGGTGGAGAAGTAGTCCGCGCCGTCGAAGGTCCCCTGGTACTTGGCCTCGAGGTCGAGGAAGTGAAAAAGAGTGACCTTGGCGTTGAGCCCGGCTATGCCGTACAACGCGTCGTCGTCGAGGGATTCCGAGATCGTGCTCTGGTGGGGCGGCGGGGGCATGGGGATCGTCACGGTCACGTCGAGGTCGCCCCAGACCCACTGGGGCTCGAGCCCGACCCAGGGGAGGAAGGAGAGCTCGGCCGGGCCCAGGCTCGCCTTGAGGTACTTGCCCGCCCTGAGGTAGGGGACGAGGACGGTCGTGGCCAGCTCGAAGTCGTCGGTGCCGAGCTCGCTTCCCGCGTCCAGGTCCACGCGGAGGGCCTCGAGCCCCGCCCCGATCACGAACTTGCCGTGCCAATCGGGACCGAAGTACTTGTCGAAGATGAGGTGGCCGCCGAGGATGCGGCTGTAATTCACGTCGGGGGAGCCGTACAAGAAGGCGTTCCACTGGTAGGACTCGGTGTCGATCCACTGGAAGTACAGGCCGGTCAGGAGTCCCGAGTCCTCCAGGTCGTCCTGGCCGGATGCCTCCCGGGTATCGCTGAGGAAGCCGAGGTAGGGCGCGAGGACGCGGATCTCCTCGGCGGCGAGGGGCAGGGCGAGGGCGAGGCAGGCCGCGAGGGCCATGGCGCGATGCTTGGTGCTCATGGGGCCATCATGCCTTCGAATAGGGCGGGAGGCAAGTGGCGGGAATGCCCGCTTCGCTGGCGCCTAACGCGGCCGGAGGCGGGCCCGGGCCGCGGCCCTAGCTCCCCCCGGCCCCGGCCTTGGCCCTGAGCTCCTCCACCATCCTGGCGTGGCTGGCCCTGCTGATCGGGTAGAAGAAGAGGAGGGGCAGGGCGAGGAGGATGGCGAGCGAGGGGAGGGGCCCGAAGAAGAGCCTGATCCCCAGGAGGGCCCGCGCGGACTGCGCGGCCCCGGGAACGTAGCCGAAGAGGGAGAGGGCCCAGCCCGAGACCGCGATGCCGAGGGCGTTGGTGAACTTGCCCATGAACTCCCACATCCCGTAGTAGACCCCCTCGTTGCGCTCCCCGGTCCGGGCCTGGTCGTACTCGACCACGTCTGGCAGCATGCTCCAGGGGCAGACCCACTGGGCCGAGAAGCCCATGCCCGCGACGACGGCCACGGCGTAGATCCAGGTCCTGGAGGCGGGGCCGAGGAGGAAGGTCCCGGCGCAGGCGGCGCAGGCCACGAGGAGGCCCAGGGCGTAGGCCCTCCCCTTCCCGATCCGGTCCGAGACGAGCTTCATCGGGAAGAGGAAGATGCCGATGGTCGCGAGCATCGCGAACATGACGATGGGCATCTGGGCGGCCATGTCGATCTGGTAGCTCAGGAAGTAGGGCATGAGGGAGGTCAGGAGGGTGAAGCCGAAGCTCGTCAGGAAGCCGGCGGCGATGAGGCGCATGAAGGGCTTGTTCCGGAAGGCCCCGAGCATGCTCGTGAGGGGCGTCGAGGCGCTGGGCTTGAGGAGGGCGTCCGCCCGCTCGCGCACGCCGAAGGCCGAGACGAGGACCGTGACGGCGGCGAAGAGGCCGAAGACCGCGCCCATGGCGCTGTAGGCCCGCCCGAGGCCCAGGCCCCGGCTCTTCATGAAGTAGTCCACGACCGCGGTGGTCGCCGCCGCCCCGATGATGTAGCCGATCACCGTGAAGACCTCGCGGACGGTCGTGAGGGAGGTGCGCTCGTCGTAGTCGAAGCTGAGCTCCGGGGTCATCGAGCAGTAGGGCACGCGGACCAGGGAGTGGAAGCTGTCGAAGAGGAGGTAGGAGAAGAGGACGACGAGGAAGGCGGCCGTGCCCCTAAGGCCCGCGGGGATCGAGAAGAGGAGGAAGGTGACGAGGGCGAGGGGCAGGGCCCCGAAGAGCATGTAGGGGCGCCTGCGGCCCCAGCGCGAGCGGGTCCGATCCGACCAGTGGCCGATCAGGGGGTCGTTGATCGCGTCCCAGCTGAGCTTGCCCGCCATGAGGGCCGTGCCGACCAGCGCCGGATCGATGCGGGCCACCTCGGTGTAGAAGAACAGGAGGTAGAACTGGACGATCGAGGTGAGCATCTCCAGGCCCGAGGAGGCCACGCCGTAGAGGAGCTTGGTCTTGGCCGATACCTTCTCGCTCATTCCCCCCGTCCTTTCGCCGCGGCCAGGAGGAGCTCGTCGGCCCTGACGACTTTGACCAGCTCGGGATCGAGGGTCGCGGCGAAGGCGCTCACCTGGGCGATGGTGGTCTTGTACGCGAAGAGGTGGACGCCGAGGAAGGCCGGCAGGGTCTCGATGTCGGCTATCGCGCGGCGGACCGCCTCCAGCGTCGCGGGCCCATCATCCCATATATGGCTCACCAGGGGAAGGGCGTTCGCGACGAGGGCCATCCCGCCCATCCGGTAGGCCGGGGCCTCGCGGGGGGAGGAGCCGAGGTTGGCGTAGCCCATGAGCCAGCCGAGCCAGGGACCGGGCTCGGCCGCGAGCTCCCGGAGGACCCGGCGCGGCGGGTCCCCGATGTACGAGGTTCCCGCCCGCACTCCGGCCCGGGCGCAGCTCCCCCTCCCCGCCGCGAGGTAGCGCCTAAGCTCGGGGCAGAGCGGCGGTATGAGGTAGCCGGCGCCCGAGGGCCCCGCTATGAGATAGTCGGCGGGGCGCTTCTCGCGGAAATAGCGGGCGAGGAGGGCCGGGGCCAGTTCGGCGAGGAGGGGCTGGATCTCCCAGGTGAAGGGCACCGAGCCCCGGGCGGGGGAGCGCCAGTTGCCGAGCTGGCCCGAGTGCATGAGGAGGAGCTGGTCCCCGTCGGAGAGGGTGAAGGAGAGGTAGATCTTTTTCTCCACGCGGATGCTGTCGGGCTCGGCGTGGTCCTGGGCCAGGGAGCCCTCGTAGGGGACGGCGGCGTGGAAGCTGTAGTCCGCGGCGAGGTGGGCGGGGAGGAGGCGCAGGCCGTTGGCCGAGAGGGCTAGGAGGAAGTCCAGCTCATCGTCGCGCCTCGTGTGCCAGCCGTAGATCGTGGGGAAGGCGCCGAGAGGGAGCTCGCGGTCCCGGGCGGCGCGGCGCTGCAGCCGCCCGGCGAGGGAGCACTCGGGGCTGGAGGCCTCCATGAGCCTGCGGGCGAGGCGGCGGATCGGGCCGTCCAGGCCGAGGCCGAAGGCGAGGCCGCGGAGCCGGCGCGGCCCCCCGACGAGGAAGAGGGCCAGGGCCTTGCCCGCGGCGCCCAGGGGACCTCGGCCGCGATGGGCCAGGGAGTAGGCGAAGATCCGCTCGCGCACGAGGTAGTCGACGAACTCAGGCCGCTCCCAGCCGGGCTCGAGGCAGGCGAGCTTGCCGGGGGCGCAGCGCGGATAGAGCCCCTCGGCCGCCCAGGCGAAGAGCTCGAGCCTATCCTTCCAGCGCCCCCGCAGATCCCGGCGCGGCTCGAGCCCGAGGCCGGAGGCCCAGGCGGCCAGGGCGGGAGGGACGATCACGAGATCCTCGAGGCCGGCGAGGCAGGCCGCGGCGTCGATCGTCTCCGGGAGCTCGGGATCGTAGACGACGAAGCCGCGGAGGATGGAGCGGAATCGCCGGGCCAGGGCATCGAGGCCGGGCAGCTCCTCGAAGGACATGCCGCAGGCCTCGCGGTAGTACGCGAGGTTGGCCTCGTCCTGGTCGCCCATCATGGGACGGAAGGTCGACTCCCAGATCTCGTCGGGCATGAAGGACTCGTTGGTCCTCCGCGAGGCGGGATCGTCGTAGAAGCCGTAGCGGAGGTAGACGCGGGGACCGCGGCGGTTCGCGAGGCCCTGGATCGAGGCCGCGGCGAGGCGCTCGCCGAAGCCCAGCTTCGAGACGTCGAGGACGAAGGCGCCCATCGCTTCGGCCGGATTCAGTAGAAGCCGAGGGCCGCGTAGCCGACGAAGGACTCGTCGCTCCTGAGCTCGAGGCTCGTCGCGTAGCCAAGGAGCTCGGCCCGCGTCGCCCCCTCGGCGAGGGCGAAGGCCAAGGCGGCCGCCGCCGCGCCCGGGGAGCAGGCCGACTGGTCGTCGCAGCCCCTGCGCAGCCCCTCCTCGGGGCTCATCGAGAGGAGGGCCTCGATGAAGGCTGTATCGTTCACCTCCCGGACCCATCTCTCCGCAGCGGGCCCCCCGCCCGCGGGGGCGAAGCCGTAGGAGGGACCGTAGTGGGTGAGGTCGGTGGAGCCGAGGCAGGCCAGCTTCCGCCCGAGGGAGGAGGCGGCCTCGGAGAGGGCCTGGCCGAGGAGGATCGAGGCCGGCCCGTTGGGAGCGCGGAGCCAAAGGACGCGGGCCGAGGGGAAGCGCGCCTTGACCAGGGGAAGCTGGACCTCGACGGTATTGTCGGGCACCTCGTCGCCGCGCAGTGAGAGCGGGCCGGGCTTCCGGAGGCCGAGGAGCCGGGAAAG
Organism: Spirochaetota bacterium; assembly: GCA_022711355.1. Taxonomy (GTDB): domain Bacteria; phylum Spirochaetota; class Spirochaetia; order Treponematales; family Rectinemataceae; genus JAKLFE01. Next base: position 57,552 of record JAKLFE010000009.1, read on the forward strand.
CTCTTCCCGGAGCTCCGAATCCGCCTCGAGGGGGCCTAGGGGGCTATCGTAGAATTCCTCGAAGGCGACCAGGGGCTGGCTCGAGGCGCGCAGGTGGCCGCCGATCACCGCCACCGTCTGCGCGTCGCGGAGGGAGCGCAGGGCGCGGTAGGCTAGCTTGCCGGAGAAGGCCCAGCCCGCGTGGGGCGCGACGGCCGCGGCCGCCCCGGCTGGTACCTCGCCCTCGAGCTCCCAGCCGGAGAGGAGCTTGGATACCTCAGCACCGTCCTCGGGATACCAGCCCCGAGGCAGGTTCCGCTTCCGCAGCGCCATGGCCGCCCCCTTTTTGAACATGAAAAAGCGCGGCCTACCTGGCGCGGCCGCCGATATAAGTATATGATGGCGAGGTCCTTATGAAAAGACGCACCGTCGCGGCCTTCGCCGCGCTCAGCCTGATCGCCGCGGTCCTGGCGGCCGGATCCGTCGCCTACCGCGTGCTCAGGGCCGAGGAACGCGGCAAGCGGGCCGCCTCGACCGACTTCCAGCTACTCCTCTCGGAGCTCTCCGGCGTCAGGAGCTCGGCCGACCTGGCCGAGGCTCCCTTGCGCGCGAGGCTCGCGGCCCACTACCGCGCCTGCCCGAGCCTCCTCCTCGTCGCGATCTACGAGCGCGGCTCGGGCCTGCGCTGGCGCATACCCGACCGCTCCGACTACCTCCCCGCCTCCGAGGATAGGGAAGCCTTCCCCTCCCCCACCTATCCCGAGCGCTCCTCGCTCCTCATCTCGGCCCCCCTGAAGGGCGATCCCACCGGCCGCCTCGCCGTGGACGCCCTCTACTCGACCCTGGACCAATCGACGGTCTTCGCCGCCTTCCGCGACGCCCTCTTGGCCTTGGCGGCCTACCTCGCCGCCGCGGCCGCCCTCCTCGCCGCCCTGGCGGCTGCTTCGCGCGGGAGGGTCGACTCGAGCTGGAGCTCCGGAGCCCCCGCGCAGGGAGGATCGGGCGGGGAGCCTGGGCCCTCGCCCTACGCCCCCCCCGAAGAGGACTTCTCCGTCCCGGAGATGGGAAGCTTCGAGGCCGAGGCGAACGAGGCGCCCGCGACGGTCAAGGACCAGCCTCCCCTGCCCGAGGAAGGCGCCCGCGAGCGGGGCGGGGATGCGGGGCTCTACTCGCCCGCTTCGGGCCTCGGCTGGGAGAGCTACCAAGCCGAGCGCCTTGACGCCGAGCTCGCCCGCTCCGCCTCCTTCGAGCAGGACCTGAGCCTCCTCGCCCTCTCCTACGACGGGATCGACCGCGGATCCCCTGCCTACGCCGCCACGGCCAAGGCTATCGTCGATTTCTTCACCTTCCGGGACCTCGCCTTCGAGCGCGGCGAGGAGGGCTTCACCGTCATCCTCTCGAACCTCGACATCGACGCTGCCCTGCGCATGGCCGAGGAGTTCTTCAAGAAGCTGACCTTCCTCCTCCGCGACTACCGCCGGGACCCCCTCGAGGCCCTGCCGGTCTTCATCGGCCTCTCCTCGCGGGCCGGCCGCCTGGTCGATTCCGGACGCATCACCCAGGAGGCGATAGCTGCCCTCCAGAAGGCCAGGGAGGACTGCGACACCCACATCATCGCCTTCCGCCCCGACGCCGATAAGTACCGGCTCTACCTCAGCTCGAAGGGCTGCTGAGAGCTCTCCCGGCTGGCGACATGAAGGCCTCCGCGGAGCCGAAGCCATGCTTCGAGCCCCGGGAGGCCTCGGCCGTCCGGACCGGCCCTTGGATGGGCGAGCGCGAGAGGGAGACCTCGGCGAAGGTCTCCCTCTCGTTCATCTCGTAGACGCCAACAATCGGGGGATCACTGAACGCGCATTGCGCGCCAACAATCCGGGGAGCGCTCCCTATTTCTTCACGAGCAGGTCGGCAGGCCTCTTGAGCGCGTTGCGCAGGCCGTAGGCGGAGACCGCGTAGACGTAGGGCCCTCCGGCCAGGCGGAGGTAGAAGCGGCCCTCGCCGGCCGGGGCGCCGACCTCGAGGACCCTGGTCCCCCCGTTGCCCAGCGAGAGCTCGATTCGGGCGGCGACGGGGGAGAAGGCCGAGGCCGGCGGGGAGAGGAGGATGTCCTCGGCCTCGAGGTTGAGGATGGAGCGCAGGAGGGAGGAGACGGCGACGGCGTCGACCTGGCCCGCCAGCCCGCTCCAGCCCTGCTCGGAGCGCTTGAGCGCGTACTCGAGGGCCAGGCCCGGCTTGCCCGGCCCGTCCAGGGCGAGGGAGGCCCGCAGGGAGAGGGACTCGACGTCGGCCTCGGGCAGGGGGCCGGGGAGGACCCGGAGCTCGAGCCAGGAGGAGCGGTCGCCCCGCACGTAGGAGGCGATCGCGCTCGGGGCCGAGTAGGAGGCCTCGGATCCGGCCAAGCGGAGGTAGACCTCCCCGCCCGCGGTCGCGTAGCCCCCGAGGGCGAAGTCGGCGAGGACCTTGCCCTTCGCGTCCTTGACGAGGACGGCCGCGGCCCGGGCCTCGTCGAGCTCGAAGCTCTCCCAGGCGGCCTTGGTCTTGGCTTGGGGCCGCAGGCGCTTCACCGCCGCGGCTGCCTCGAGGAAGCTCCTCACCCGCGACTCCTGGACGGGGAGCTTGCCGCTTCCCTCGGCGAGGAACCAGGAGCCGGCTTCCTTGCTGAGGCCGAGTCCCCCGATCGAGATGGAGGCGGCTTCCTCGGCCTTGGCCGCCAGGAGGCTCCGCGACTCGGCCCGCGCCGCCCGGCGCTCCGGCGAGAAGAGGAGGCCCGCTGCCCAGATAGCCAGGAGGAAGGCGAGGCTGCCCCCGAGCCAGGCTACTTTCCGCTCGTAGCTCATCATTCGCTCCTCCCCTCTCCGGCGTCATCCACGGCGCCCTCGGCGGCGCCCGCGGCGGGCGGCCCTCCCCGCTCGAGCTCCCGCGCCGCCCGCCGTCGCTTGCCGGCCCTGACGGCCCCGTAGGCGATCACGGCCCCGGGCACGACGACCAGGTTCAGGGCGTAGGCGAGGCTCGCGAGGGCGGCGCGGCGCGCGGGCTCGCGGACCTTGTTCAGCCGCGGATCGCGGGAGCCCCGACCCTTGATGGCCACGAGCTCGTCGCCCGAGGCCAGCCACTCGGCCGCGTCCGCGACGAAGGAGGCGTTGAAGCCCGAGTCGGTCATGCCCATGAGGTCGTTGGCGAAGTCGGCCGAGCCCACGACGAGGATGCGGCCGCGCTGGCTCCTCGCCGGGGGCGGCGGCAGGGCCGCGGCCCCCTCGCGCTTCGGGACGGGCTTGCCGGCGAAGGCCGAGGGGAAGCTCCCCGAGAGGGAGGCGGCGAGGAGGTACTGTCCCGTGGTGGAGCCGGCCTCGGCGGCGTAGCGGAACTCGTCGTCGGGTCCGACGGCGAAGTCCTTGGTCTGGAGCCAGGCCTTGGCCGTCGACTTGACGAGCTCGGCCGCCTCGATCCCCTCTCGCTTCACGATCTCGAGGGGGCTCGGCCAGAAGAGGTCGAGGCCGGCGAGGCGGGCGGTGAGGGGGTTCTTGGCGTCGCGGTACTCGGGCCTCGTGACTACCCAGTGGGGATAGCGGACGTAGCGGAGCTGCATGCCTCCCGTCGGGCCCGGGGTCTGGAAGGGTATGGTCAGGGAGGAGGGATCGAGGACGAGCTCCTCGCGGACCCGGATACCGTAGGACTCGAGGAGGCGGAGGATGGCGGTGTCCTTGAGGGGGGCGGCGCTGAGGCCGTAGCTCGCCTGGACGTCCACGCCCTTCACGGCGAAGAGGGCCTTGCCCCCCGAGGCCACGAAGGAGTCGACGCGGTAGGCGTCGTAGTCGTCCATGTCGGCGTTTCCCAGGACGACGAGGACCGAGGACTCGGGCGGGACCTCCTCGCCCCGCTGGAGCTCCTTGGTCTCCCAGCCGGCGGCCGCGAAGGCCTGGGAGAGGCTTCGGTAATCGTTGGCGAGGCTCTTGTCGGCGTCTCCGACGAGGATGGCCGCGAGGCTCCGGCGCTCCGAGAGGAGGGCGCGGGCCGCCTTGACCACGTCGTACTCGAGGGTCTCGGCGCCGATCGCGAAGGGGATGACCTGGCTCCGGCCGAGGTACTGGAGGACGACGCCCGAGTAGACGAGGGCCACGCGCTGCTCGTTCTGCTCGACGATCTGCATCCGCTGGGGCGCGAGGCCGAAGGACTCGGCCGCCCTGGCCTGCTCGCCCGAGGAGGGGTCGGCGAGGCTCACCGAGATCTTGCCGCGCGAGGCGGCCTCGAGCTCGCGGAGGAAGTCCTCGACGGCGCGGGGGCCGGGATGCCGGTCCGCGAGGGAGGGGGTGATGTAGTAGGTGACGAGGAGCTTCTCGGGGATCTCCTCGTGGAGCTTCCGCGAGGCCTCCGAGAGGGTGTTGGCGCGGTCCGCGCTCAGGTCGAGCCTGAGGTGGAAGCGCTCGGCGACGAGGGCCGCCGCGGCTATCACCGCCAGGACGAGGAGGAGGAGGACGTGGGCGCGGCGCTTGCCGGTCTTGGCTTCCATGGCGTTCAGCTCCACTTCCGCCTGGAGAGGTTCCAGGACGAGAGGTACAGGGCGGCGGCCGAGACCGCGGCGAAGTAGGCCAGGTCCCGCGTATCGACCACGCCGCGCGAGAATGCGTCGAAGTGGAAGGCGAGGGAGAGCCAGTTGAGGAGGGAGGCGAGGAGCCCGCCTATCTGGAGGAAGGCGGCGATCCGGTCCACCAGGACGAGGGCGAGGAGGAGGAGGACCCCGCCGAGGAAGGCGCTCACCTGGTTCTTGGCCAGGGAGGAGACCCATTGCCCCACGGCGAGGGCCGCCGCCGCCTCGAGGAGGATGCCGAGGTACTGTGCGGCGATCACCCCGGCGTCGAAGGAGCCCAGGAGGGAGGCGCTGAGGGGCACGGGGAGGCTCAGGAGGAGGGCCAGGGCCGCGACGGCGAGGGAGGCGAGGAATTTGCCCGCCACGAGCTGGCCCTCGGTGAAGGGCATGGTCAGGAGGAGCTCGTAGGTGCCCAGGCGCCGCTCCTCGGCCCAGGAGCGCATCGTGAGGGCCGGCGCGAGGAAGGCGAGGACGATGGGCATGACCCCGAAATAGGGCCTGAGGTCGGCCTGGTTCGCGGCGATGAAGCCCCGCACGAAGTAGAGCCAGGCCGAGGTGAAGACGAGAAAGCCGAGGATGACCGCGTAGGCCACCGGCGAGTTGAAGGAGCTGCGGAGCTCGCGCTTGGCGACGGCGAGGACCTTGCTCATGGGAGTTCTCCTTCGGAGGTGAGCTTGACGAAGATCTCCTCGAGGGAGAGGCGCCGCCTCTCGAGCTCGAGGAGCTTGAGGCCCCGGCCGACGGCCCAGTCGAATACCGCCTCGGCCGAGGCGTCGCCGGCCGCGGGCTCGGCCCGAGGCTGCATCGCGAGCTCGACGGAGAGGGCCCCGCCCTCGGCCTCGATCGAGCCGACCGACCGAAGGCCCGGGAGGGAAGCGAGGAGGGAGCCGAGCCTCGCGGCGTCGAGGGCCGGCCCCGAGGCGGCCTTGGCGCGGATCCGTATCCGCTCCTCGCCCTTGAGGGCCTCGCCGATCTCGCCGGGGGCGCCCGAGGCCGCGATCCGGCCCTCGTTGAGGATGACGACGCTCCCGCAGACCGCCTCGACCTCCTGGAGGATGTGGGTGGAGAGGATGACCGTCTTCTCCTTGCCCAGATCGCGGATGAGGCTCCGGATCTCGATGATCTGGTTCGGGTCGAGGCCCGTGGTGGGCTCGTCGAGGATGAGGATGGGCGGGTCGTGGAGGATGGCCTGGGCCAGGCCGAGGCGCTGGCGGTAGCCCTTGGAGAGCTGCTCCACCGGCCGCGAGTAGACGGGTTTAAGGCCGCAGGCCTCGACCGCCCTTTCCTTGGCCGACTTCCGCGCCGGGCCCTCGAGGCCGCGGGCCTCCGCGGCGAAGTCCAGGTACTCGGAGGGGGTCATGTCCTGGTACAGGGGCACCATCTCCGGGAGGTAGCCCACGCGGCTCTTCACCGCGACCGGGTCCTCGGTGACGTCCACCCCGTCCACCAGGGCCGTCCCCGAGCTCGGGAAGTGGTAGCCCGTGAGGACCTTCATGATCGTCGTCTTGCCCGCCCCGTTCGGGCCGAGGAGGCCCAGGACGGTGCCGGTCTCCACCGAGAAGCTGACGCCCTTCACGGCCTCGACCCCGTCGTAGCTCTTGCGGAGCTCCCTCGCTTCTATCACGGACCCTCCTTGACCGGGGCGCGCCCGGGGCGGCCCTCGGATGGATCGCTAACAAACAACGCCCCCGCCCGATAGTTACGGGGGCCGCCCGGTGACTGCGGTGGCCGGGCCTAGTCGACGTATTCTATGGGGAAGTGCATGCGGTCCTTCGAGAGGACGGCCTCGGGGAAGACGGCCCTCGCCTCGTCGGCGAGGATCTTGAGGTCGCGGTCGGCGTAGCGGGGGCTGTAGTGGATCAGGGCCAGCTTGCGGACCCCGCCCGCGTCCCGCGCGATGCGCGCCGCCTGCTCGGCGGTCATGTGCTTCTTCTCGATCGCGCTGCCCTCGAGGGCGTTCTCGAACATGCCCTCGCAGACCAGGAGGTCGGAGCCCGCCACCTCCCGCGCGATCTCGGGGAAGTAGAGGCTGTCGGTGACGTAGCTGAACTTGCGGCCAGAGCGGGGGGGCCCCAGGACCTGGCCCGGCTCCACGACGCGGCCGTCGGCCAGGCTCACGATCGAGCCGCCCTGGAGATCCGACCAGAGGGGCCCTCGCGGCACGCCGAGCTCGAGGGCCCGCTCGGGGTGGAAGGCGCCGGGCCGGGCGGACTCCTCGAGGGCGTAGCCGTAGCAGGTCTTCGTGTGCCGCAGGGGGAAGGCGCGGATGGCGAAGCCCTCTCCCTCCCAGACGACCGAGGGGGCCTGGACCTCGCGGACGATGATCTCGTAGTTGATGTACATGTCCAGCGAGCGCCGGCTCGACTCGACGTACTCGGCTATCTTGGGGGGCCCGAAGATGTAGAGGGGCTCCTCGCGGTCGACCTGGCTCGAGAGCATGAGGATACCCGGCAGGCCGGTGACGTGGTCCGCGTGCATGTGGGACACGAAGATGGCGGTGATCTTCTTCCAGCGGAGGTTCAGCCGCCGGATGGAGATCTGGGTGGCCTCCCCGCCGTCGAAGAGGAAGAGCTCCCCCTCGCGGCGGAGGAGGACGCTCGTCAGATGCCGATGGGGCAGGGGCATCATGCCGCCGCAGCCGAGGACGAAGGCTTCCAGGTTCATCGCCGACGACTATAGCCGAAAGGCGGCGGCAGCTTCAATGACCGCCGCCCTCCCGCCGCTTTTCCGCGGCCCGCTCCTTGTTCCTCGAGGCCCCGTCATGCGATCATTGGGGCATGGACAGCTTCGAGAGCCTCGGCCTGGCCGAGCCCCTATCCGCGGCCTTGGAATCCTTCGGCTTCGCGGGGCCCACGCCGATCCAGGCCTTGGCCATGCCCCTCCTCCTCGCCCGCCGCGACGCCTTCCTCGAATCCGAGACGGGCACGGGCAAGACCTTCGCCTACCTGGCCCCAGCCTTCCAGGCCATCTTCTCCGCCCCGGCCCAGGCGCGCCGCGGCTCGGGGGAGCCGGGCATCCTCGTCGCCGCCCCGACCCAGGAGCTCGCCGTCCAGATCGGCCGCGAGGCCGACAAGCTCGCCAAGGCAGCGGGCCTCCCCCTGCGAAGCGCCGTCCTCCTCGGCGGCACGCCCTTGGACAAGCAGGCGGCCAAGCTCCGCGAGCGGCCCGACCTCGTGGTCGGCACCCTCGGCCGCCTGGGCGACCTCGTCTCCCTCGGCAAGCTCAAGCTCGGCTCCCTCTCCTTCCTCGTCCTCGACGAGGCCGACCGCCTCCTCGCGCCCGAGACGGCCGAGGCGGCCAAGGCCCTGGTCAAGGCCGCGCCCGAGCTCTGCGCCCGCGTCCTCGTCTCGGCCACCATCCCCGAGCGCTTCAGGGCCGAGATGCGCCCCCTCCTCCGCTCCCCCGTGGAGCCCGAGGTCGCGGGGGGAAGCGTCCTCTCCGGGAGCATCGAGCATTGGTGCTTCTACTGCGACGGCCGCAAGCGCCTCGACTTCGTCCGCAAGTTCGAGGCGGCCATGAAGCCCGAGCGCTGCCTCCTGTTCATCTCCGCCGCCGGCAGGGTCGAGGGCGCGGCTGCGCGCCTGGCCTCGATCGGCCTGCCCATAGCGGGCATCCACGCCGGCCTCGAGAAGGAGGAGCGCCGCGTCGCCCTCGAGCGCTTCGCCGCGGGCGAGCTGCGCTACCTCATGACGAGCGACCTGGGCGCCCGGGGCCTCGACATCCCCGCCGTGAGCCACGTCATCTCCCTCGACCTCCCCGAGGAGCCGACGATCTACACCCACCGGGCCGGCCGCACGGGCCGGGCGGGGGCCACGGGCCTGAGCATCGTCCTCGCCGACGGGGTCGAGCTCAAGCGCGCCTCGAAGATCGCCACCAAGGGCGGCTTCGTCTTCCGCTGCAAGCTCCTCGAGGCGGGGGCCGTCTACGAGCCCAGCCCCGCCGACTTCTTCGCCGCGGCCGAAGCCGCCGAGGAGGAGAAGAAAGCGGCGCGCATCGCCGACGCGGGCGCGGGCGAGCGGCGCCGGCCCAAGGCGCCCCGCGCCTTCGAGCGGGGCCCCTCCAATCTGGGAGGAAGGCCCCGCGATGATCGAGAGCCGCGCGGCGCCAGGCCCGATGGCCCCGGCCTTGCCCGGCCGTCCAGGGATCGCCCCTCTGGCGCCCGGCCCGCCGACGATCGCCGCTCCGGGCGCGGGCCCGCCGCCGGCCCCTCCAGCCAGGAGCGCCGCCCCTACGGCCCGCGCCCGAGCGGACCTCGCCCGAGCGGCGGCCGGCCGGGCGTAGGCCGGCCCTCCTCCGGCCGCCCCGCCGGCGCCCCCCGCCCCGCCGGAGGCTCCTCGGCGGGCCGCCCCGCCAAAGGGCCGTATTCCGGCGGCCGCCCCGGCGAGGCCCGGCGGGGGCCGAAGGGCCCTCCCTCCGGAACGCGCAGGCCCTCAGGCTCCGGTCCCCGCCCCCCTCGCCCTGGCGCGGGGAGCCGGAAGAACGACGGCTAGGCCGTGCCCCCGGTCCTCGGCCCCGAGCTGCGGGTCCTCCTCGAAACGCCGGACGCCCTCGTGGCCGAGGCGACCGAGAAGCTGGGCAATCCTTCCTGGGAGGAGGCCGAGCGCCGGATCCTCCTGGTCAGGCTTTCGCCCTTCGCCGACCTCGAGCGATCGACGAGCCACCTCGTCCTCTTCGCCGAATGCCGCTCGGCCCTTCCCGGCGCCTTCCTCGACTTCGCCTTCTTCCCCGGACGGGCCGACCGCGAGCTCCTCTCCGCCCGCGGCCTTCCCTGGTTCTACGGCCTCGCCTCGGGCAGGCCGCCCTCGGACTTCGACCTCGTCATGGTCTCCCTCTCCTTCAGCCTCGAGCTGGTCAACCTCCCCTACCTCTTCTCGACCGCCGGCATCCCCCTCCGCGCATCCGATCGCGGCGCGGCCCGGGAGGGCCCGGGAGGGAGGATCCCCATCTTCGTCCTCGGCGGCTCGGGAGCCGCGGCCGCGGGGGCCCTCGCCGGGCCCGGCGGCGCCAGCTTGGTCGAGGGGCTCTTCTTCGGCGAGGGCGAGGCCGGCGGCCCGGGCCGGGGCGCGATAGGCGAACTCGCCTCCATCCTCACCGAGCCCGGCGCTCCCGCCCCCGAGCGCCTCCTGCGCGCCGCCTCGATCGAGGGCTTCTGGCTTCCCGGCGGCGGAGGGCCGCGCCGCCGCGTCGCGCGGCCCCTCCCATCGCCCCTCCTGGCCTATCCGCCGCTCAACTCGCCCGAGGCCGCGACCGCGCGGCTCCAGATCACGGCGGGCTGCCCGGGCCTCTGCTCCTTCTGCCTCGAGGGCTGGGACCGCCGGCCCTACCGCGAGCGGCCCGTCGCCGAGCTCCTCGCGGCGGCGCGCGAGCTGCGCCGCTCCTCGGGGGCCGAGACCCTCGAGGTCTACAGCTTCAACTTCAATACCCACGCGCGGGTCTTCGAGCTCCTCTTCGAGCTGAACCGGATATTCCTCCGCGTCAGCTTCATGAGCCAGCGGGTCGACGGCATCTCGGGCACCCGCCTCCTCGCCCGGGCCGAGGCGGCTGCGGGCAAGCGCTCCTTCACCCTGGGCATCGAGGGCATATCGCGGCGGCTGCGGGCCTACTATCGCAAGGGCCTGGGCGATCGGGATATCGAGGGAGCCCTCGAGGCCCTCGTGACCCCGGGCACGCGGGAGCTCAAGCTCTTCTATATCGTCTCCGGCCTCGAGGATGAGGCCGACCTCGCCGAGTTCGCCTCCTTCGCCGCCTCCCTCGGGAAGCGCCGGGACGAGGCGGCCCCCGGCTTGCGGCTCCTTGCCTCGGCGGGCTACCTCGTCCGCCTACCCTCGACGCCCCTGCAGTTCGCCCCCCTGGCCATGGAGGAGGAGCCGCTGTCGCGCATCGCCTCCTCGATGGGCTCGGCCTGCGAGGCCGCCGGCGTCGAGTTCCGCCTCGCCGCCCACTTCGACGAGTACTGCGCCGACCAGCTGCTCTCCCTCGGCGACCCGGACCTCCTGCCCTGGCTCGAGTCGGTCCCCGCCGGCGCCCACCGCTACGACGGCTCCCTCTCCCGCGGGGCTTGGCCCTCCCTCGGCTCCTTCGCGCGGGCGAGGGGCATCCTCGGCCCCTGCTTCCTCGGCGAGAAGCCCCCCTCCTGGCGGCCGCCCATCGACTTCGGGGACGGCGAGGCCCTGCGCTCCCACTACGAGGAGGCCCGTCGCTTCGAGGACAGGCCGCCCTGCCTCGGGGCCGGCTGCTCGTCCTGCGGGGCCTGCGAGGATGCCGGGGACCGGGCCGCGATAGGCGGCCACGAGACCGAGCCCGCGGGAGGCCCCGCCTATATCGAGCGCCTAACGCGCCTCATGGCGGCCAAGGCCGCCTTCGCCTCCCTCCTCGTCGAGGTCGAGATCCCCTCCGCCCTGGCCGGCGCCTGCGCCGAGTACCGCTCCTCCTGGCTCCTCCGCCTCCTCTCCTCCGCCTCGCGCGGGGCCGAGTCCGCGGTCTTCCAGGCCCGCGAGGCCCTCTTCTCGGCAGCCCCCCTCAAGGCCCTGCTGCCGCCCTCCTTCACGGGGAAGTGCGTCTACGCCCTCTCGGGCCCCTCCCTCGAGCGGATCCGCGAGGCCGCCCTCGCCGCGGCCCTCCGCCCCATAGAGGCCCTGCCGGAGCCAGGAAGGCTGCGGATAGCCCTCGAGCTGCCGCCGCCCCTCGGCGAGGGGGCCCTCGGGGCCCTGCGCGGCTATCTCGCCGCGGAGCGGGTCTCCTGCATCGAGAGCCGCGCGGAGGACGGCCGCCTCCGGCTGCGCCCCTCTGCCAAGGACCTGCGCAAGCGCCTCCTCTTCGAGGCCCTCGTCTCCGCGGGGCCGCGCTTCTCCGCCTCCCTCGAGCTCGGGCCGAGGGCCAGCGTGCCGGACTGGCTCGGGAGGCTGGGGCCGCGGGCCAGAATGGCCGCCCGGATCGCCGTGCTCGGCTACGGCGTCTCGGGAACCTGAATCCGGCTACGGCCCTCGAGGCGGGCCGCGAAGAGCCGCTCGAGAGCGGCCGTCTCCTCGGCGAGGCGCGCGAGCCCGAGCCCTCCCGCCGCGGCCCGGAGCCGGCCGGCGCAGGAGGCGAAGCCCTCGGCGTAGCGGCGATGGGCGATCTTGCGCAGCCTCCCGAGGGCGAGGAGCTGGAGCCTGCGCTCGGCGCAGCCGGCCTCGAGGAGGGCGATGCAGGCCTCGCAGGCCGCGCGCTGGTCCTCGAGCAGGGCCGGCTCGAGGATCGAGGCGAGCTCCTCGCGCTCCGCCGTCGAAAGCCCCTCGCAGCGGGCCGCGGCCTCCTTCTCGAATACGAGGCGGCGGTACGTGGGCAGCTCGAGCCGCATCGAGGCGAGGCGGAGGCGCAGTAGGCCCTCCTCGGGCCCGGCCTCGCCGAGCTCGCGCAGGCGAGCTGGATCGAGGGTCGAGGCGAGGGCCCGGGCGAGCCTGATCCCCGCGGCCAGGCCAGCGAGCTCGGCGCGCCGCGCGGCATCGGCCTCGAGCCCGCCCTTCCCCCGCCTCCCCTCCTGCCTCCGCGCGATGAAGAGGAGCTCGCGGTTGCGCACCCGCCTCGCCGCGCTCTGCCGCCCTCCCCGGTACTGCACGTAGTCCACCGAGCGCAGCTCGACCTCGGCTCCCTCCGCCAGGAGGTCGTAGAGCTCCTCCGGGGGTACCAGGGCCTCGCTGTTGTAGGAAAGGAGGACGAAGCGCGCGTCGACGGAGCCTAGGAGCTCGCGGAAGGCCGCCCCGGCCGTGCGCCGCGAGCAGAAGGCCGAGCGGCTCTCGCGCCATGAAGCCGGTATGCCCGCCTTATGGAGGAGCTCCCCCCCCGGCCCCCGGTCCTCGCTCACGGGGGCGCGGTCCCAGCGGGCGATGGTGTTGAGGAGGTGGTAGTTCGAGCCGTACTGGTGCTGGTTGTAGGGAGGATCGAGGTAGCAGAGGTCCGCGCTCCTCCCGGCGCAGAAGGCCGCCGCGTCGCCGCGCCCCACCTCCGAGGCAGGGCCCTGCCAGAGGAGGGGTGGCTCGAGCTCCATGGCGGAGAGGATCCGCCCCAGGGCGTCCCTCCCGTGGCCGCCGAAGCCCTTGTGGCAAGCCTTGAAAAGGCCCGAGGTATTCGCGTGGGTCGCGGCCTCGTAGACGAGCGGGCCGAGGAGGAGGTCCCGCTCCGCCGCCGCGGCGCCTTCCCGGCCCGGAGGCCGCAGGGCATCCACATAAGATCGCGCCCGATCGAGGAAGAGGGCGTTCTCCCGCGTGAAGAAAAGCCGCTCGCGCCTGAAGTCGGCCCGCGCCGTATCGGCGGGGGCGTAGTGCCGCGCGAGGTAGGGCTCGATGGCCATCCCCGGAGGCTCCTCGTCCTCCCGCTGGGGATGGAAACGGTTGACGCGCCGCAGTACCTCGCTCAGCCCCCCCTCGTCCCGGAAGAGGGAAGGAAGCTCGTCGGCCGAGACGCCGAGCCAGCAGGCGTTCACCGCCCGGGAGTACTCCTCCGCGTCGCTCGCCATGACCCGCCAGCCCATCGAGCGCGCCAGGCGCGAGACCGAGCCGGAGCCGGCGAAGGGATCGAGGAAGCTTGCTATGGGAGCGCGCGCGTCGAGCTCGCCGAAGGCCGCGCGGAGGTAGGGAAGGAGGGCTCGCTTGTTGCCGATATAGGCTATGAGCCTCGTCGATGCGTAGGCGGGGATACCGGAAGCCGCGCTCTCCCCGCCTGCCCGCTCAGGGCTCATACCGCGCCATGCTCTCCGGGGTCTCGAAGACCTCCACGGCGGAGAGGGGAGCCTCCGGGATGAGCTCCTTGAGGCGGCGGAAGACGAGCTCGGCGATGCGCTCGGCGCTGGGGTCGCCTTGGAACTCGGGCAGGTCGTTCAGGAGGGAGTGGTCGAGGGCGGCGAGAACGGCGCGCAACGCGCCCTTGAGGGCGCCGAAATCGAGGAGCATGCCCCCCTCGCCGAGGGAGGGTCCCCGCGCCCAGGCGCGGACCCGGTAGTTGTGGCCGTGGAGCCGCTCGCACTTGCCCTCGTAGTGCGTAAGGAAATGGGCCGCCGCGAAATCGGCCTCGACGCGAACGGAGTACATGCTGTCCTGCTCCCGGGAAGGCATTGTACGATGCGGAGGATTTTATTGAAAGGGCCGGATTAAGGGTGTATAGTTGTAATTGCTAAAGGAAAAAGGAGGAAAACCGCCATGAGAAAGGCGATATTGGCCCTGCTCGCAATCCTCGTCCTCGCCTCGCCCCTGGCCGCCCAGCTCAGGGTCGATGTCGGCATCGAGAAACCCCTCTCCCTCGGGGCGACCAACTCCGAAGAGGCGGAAGATGATTTCGACGATGCCTCCGAGTTCGTCCGAGAGCAGCTCTGGCTCTTCTTCCCGACGGTCAGCGCCTATTACGAATGGGACCTCGCGGTCGTCAAGCTCGCGGCCGGAGTCAGGGCCTATTCCTTCATCGTCGTCGGCGCCCTCTGGCCCAACCTCCTCGCCGAGCTCAACTTCGGCCCCTTGTACGTCGACGCCCAGCTCGGCGGCCTCCTGTTCGGCTACTACGCGCTGAACACGGGCGGCCTCGACGCCGGCAAGGTCCTCATCCCCGACATCTCCGTCTGGCTCGGCCTGGGCAAGACCAGGAGCTTCCGCATCGGAGCGGGCTTCATGGGCCTGTATATCCCGGTCCTCGTCGAAGAGGCGGACATCATCCCCTACATGGGCTACATCGGCGCCAAGTTCTCGCTCAAGCCCTGAGCGGGGGGAAGGCGCGCGCGGGGGAGCCTCGGGCTCCCCCTTTTCGTTTTTCCGCCCCCGGTGCTATTGTTCCAGCCATGCCCAGGATGCTATCCGAGCTTGCGGCGGGGATATCCTGCCTCGACCGGCGCGGCCCGGCCGAGGCCGAGATCGCCGGCCTCGCCTACGACTCCCGCGCCGTAGGGCCGGGCTTCCTCTTCTTCGCCCTCCCCGGCCTCCACTCCGACGGCCAGAGCTTCATCGGGGCGGCCGTCCAGACCGGGGCCGCCGCCGTGGTCCATCGCGACGAGCTGCCCTCCTACGCGCCGGGCGTAGCCTACCTCCGCGTGGCAGATCCCCGCTTCGCCATGTCGCCCATCGCGGCCGAGTTCTACGGCCGGCCCTCCCGGAGCCTCGGCGTCATCGGCGTGACCGGCACCGAGGGCAAGAGCACCACCGTCTACCTGATCTACCAGCTGTTGAACCTCGCCGGCCGCAAGGCGGGCTTCTTCTCCACGGTCATGTCGGATACGGGCTCGGGGGAGCGGCCGAATCCCGAGCACCAGACCACCCCCGAGGCCACGGCCGTCCAGCGCATGCTCGCCGCGATGCGCGATTCCGGCTGCGAGTTCGCGGTGGTCGAATCCTCCTCCCATGGCCTCTCCCCCCGGACGAACCGCCTGGGCGACGTGGCCTTCGACGCGGGCGTCTTCATGAACGTGACGAGCGAGCACCTCGAGTTCCACGGCAGCTGGGAGCGGTACCGGGACGACAAGGCCAACCTCTTCCGCGCCCTGGACAAGGCAAGCCACGCGAAGACGATAGGCGGCCTCAGCCGCGAGCTGCCCGCCTTCGGCGTGGCCTGCCTCGACGACGATTCGGCGCCCTATTTCGCCGCGGCCACCTCCAAGCCCACCTTCTTCTTCTCGTCGAAGGGACGTACCCCTCCCTCGGGCCCTCCCGGCTTCCTCGCGACGGGGATCCGGAGCGACGAGCGGGGCGCCACCTTCTCCATCGAGTCGGGAGGCGAGCGCGCCGAGGCCCGCATCGAGCTCCCGGGCGCCTTCAACGTCGACAACGCCCTGGCCGCCCTCGCCGCGGCTTCCGGCATAACGGGCGTCCCGTGGAAGGACTTCCTCCCCCTCCTCCCGAAGCTCAAGCCCGTGCGGGGCCGCATGACGCGCATCGATCGCGGGCAGAGCTTCGAGCTCCTCGTCGACTACGCCCATACGCCATCCTCGTTCCTGACGGTCTTCCCCCCCCTGCGCGAGCGCGTCACGGGCAAGATGATCTGCGTCTTCGGCTCCGGCGGCGAGCGCGACACCGAGAAGCGGCCCCGGCAGGGACGCATAGCGGCGGACTGGTTCGATGTGGTCATCCTCGCCGACGAGGATCCCCGCGGCGAGGACCCGGCCGAGCTCCTCGAGCAGATAGCCGCGGGCTGCCCAGAGCTCCCGCGCGGGGAGCGGCTCTTCATCATCCCGGACCGCCCGAGCGCCATCCGCAAAGCCTTCTCGCTCGCGGGCAAAGGAGACCTCGTCGCCCTCCTGGGCAAGGGCCACGAGAACTCGATCATCTACAAGGACGGGCCGATACCCTACGACGAGATAGGCGAAGCAGAGAAAGCCCTCGCCGAGCTGGGGTACAGGTAAGCCAACGAGAGAAAGAGAAGAATAAACGCGGAGGTCGCAGAGGTCGCAGAGGAAAAAGGAAGATGAGGAATATTGAGGAGAGGGCTGGAAATCCTCGCATCCTACTATCACTAACTCTGCGTACTCCGCGCCCTCTGCGTTAATTTTTCCTTTCCTCTCTATTTCATGCATATCGGAAGCGAGGCCTGCGTATGAAGAAGGTAGTCATCCTCTACGGCGGCAAGTCGGGCGAGCACGAGGTCTCCCTCCGCTCGGCAGCGAGCATCCTGCGCCATCTCGACCGGCGCAGCTTCGCGCCGACGCTGGTCGGCATCGCCAAGGACGGGACCTGGCTGCTCCAAGGCGGGGAAGTCGACGCCGAGGCCCTCCGGGGTGACGCGCCCCTATCGCTCGGGGCCGGCCCGCGGGTCTTCGCGGCGCCGGGCGCCGGCCTCGTCGTGGAGGTCGCCGGCGCAATCGAGAGCCTGGACTGCGACCTCGTCTTCCCGGTCCTCCACGGCAGCTTCGGCGAGGACGGCACGGTTCAAGGACTCCTCGAGGTGGCGGGCCTGCCCTACGTCGGCGCTCCGGTCCTCGGCTCGGCCCTCGGTATGGACAAGGAGAAGGCCAAGGAGCTCTGGCTCCGCGCGGGCCTCCCCGTCCTCCCCTACCTCGTGGTCCGAACCGCCGACCTCGCCCTTCCCGGGGCGGCGGAGTCCCTCGAGACGAAGGTCGGCGGCAGCCTCGGCTGGCCGGCCTTTGTCAAGCCCGTCTGCGCTGGCTCTTCCGTCGGCGCATCGAAGGTATCGCGGGCCCAGGAGCTCCTTCCCGCCCTCCGCGAGGCCCTCGCCTGGGACGAGAAGGCCATGGTCGAGCCCTTCGTCGAGGCTCGGGAGATCGAATGCGCCGTCCTGGGCAACGCCGCTCCGGTCGCCTACGTCCCCGGGGAGATCGCGCCGACCCACGAGTTCTACGACTACGAAGCCAAGTACCTGGATCCGGACGGCGCCAGGCTCGAGATCCCCGCGAGGATCGGCGCCGAGCAGTCCGCGCGGATACGCTCCATCGCGATCGCGGCCTACGCCGCCTGCGAGCTCGCGGGCATGGCCCGCGTCGATTTCTTCCTCGACAAGCGCTCCGGGGAGATCTACCTCAACGAAGTGAATACCATACCCGGATTCACCTCGATCTCGATGTACCCGCGCATGTGCGAGGCAGGCGGCCTCCCGTACTCCGAGCTCATCACCCGGCTCGCCGAGCTCGCTCTCGAGCGGCACCAGAGGCGGAGCTCGATTCGCTTCTCGCGGTAGGGGGAAGGCCCCGAGGCTCCTCGGCCTCGGGGCCTCAGCTCGGCCTCGCCGCCGGGACCGCCTTAGTCATAACTATGCATCCCCGCGCTTCCTAGCGAGGCTCTTTGGGGCCTTTCCGCATAATCATGCGACATGGCCTCATATTTATCTATAACATAGACACTTACACCGAGACACTGGCGCGGCACCAGGAAGGGTGCTATACTGGCCCAACTCCGGCATAGGGCCCGGCCTCGGAGCCGGGCCAGCCGCCGAGACAGGAGGTCATTCTTATGAAATCCCAGGACTACATCGCCCTGGACGAGAAGTACGGAGCCCATAATTACCATCCCCTGCCCGTCGTCATCTCCTGGGCCGAGGGCTGCCGGGTCAAGGACCCCGAGGGCAAGACCTACTACGATTTCCTCTCGGCCTACTCGGCCGTCAATCAGGGGCACCGCCACCCCAAGATACTCAAGGCCGTGCGCGACCAGCTCGACCAGGTCACCCTGACCAGCCGCGCCTTCCACAACGACAAGATGGGCCCCTTCCTCAAGAAGCTCTGCGAGTTCACCGGCTACGAGATGGCCCTCCCCATGAACACCGGCGCCGAGGCGGTCGAGACCGCCCTCAAGTGCGCCCGCCGCTGGGGCGCCGAAGTCAAGGGCGTCGAGAACGGCAAGCAGGAGATCATCTGCGTCGAGGAGAATTTCCACGGCCGCACCATCGCGGTTATCTCCATGTCCAACGATCCAGAGTCCTACGTTAACTACGGCCCCTACGTACCCGGCTTCAAGCGGGTTCCCTACAACGACGCCGAGTCCATCGAGAAGGCCTTCACCACGAACACCGTCGCCGTCATCATCGAGCCCATCCAGGGCGAAGCCGGCGTCTTCGTGCCCAAGGATGGCTACCTCAAGGCCGTCCGCGACATCTGCACGAAGCACAAGGCCCTCTTCATCTGCGACGAGATCCAGACCGGCTTCTGCCGGACCGGCAAGCGCTTCGCCTGGCAGCACGAGGGCGCGCGGCCCGACATCATGTGCCTCGGCAAGGCCCTGGGCGGCGGCATCATGCCGATATCGGCCATCGTCGCCGACCACGATGTAATGAAGGTCTTCACCCCCGGCACCCACGGCTCGACCTTCGGGGGCAACCCCCTCGCCGCGGCGGTCGGCATCGCCGCCCTCGAGGTCCTCGAGGAGGGCAAGCTCGAGGACAACGCGGAGGCGCTCGGGAAGCTCTTCCGCGCCGAGATCGGCAAGGTTTCCTGCCCCAAGATCAAGCAGGTCAGGGGCAAGGGCCTGCTCAACGCCGTCGTCTTCGAGAAGGGCTTCGAGGCCTGGAACGTCTGCCTCGCGTTGCGCGACGCCGGGCTCCTCGCCAAGCAGACCCACGGCAACATCATCCGCTTCGCCCCTCCCCTCGTCATCAGCGAGAAGGAGCTCAGGGAAGCGATCGCCATCATCAAGGGCGTGTTTGAGAAGATTAAGTAGGATCCTTTCACAGGAACCGATCACGGAGGCGCGGAGAGCGGAGGGATGCGAGAAGGAGCCATGAAGCCCTTCCCCCGCTCCGCGCCTCTGCGGTTTGGCTCCTCGATCTCGATGAGCTCCCCCGCGCTATCGGCGATACGGCCGCCTCGCTCGCGTAGCCCTTTCACCTTCGAATGGGCAGGAGCATCGAGAAGATCGAGCCTCCGCCCGGGCGTGGGCGGTATTCGAGGGCGCCTCCGGCCGCTTCGGCCACGCGCCGGGCGAGGGCGAGGCCGATGCCGGAGCCCTTTTCCTTGGTAGTGAAGAAAGGCTCGAAGAGGCGTCCGACCAGCTCGGGCGGCACGCCCGGTCCTCGATCGGCCACGGAGATCTCCCACTGGCGGCCCCGGGCGGCCAAGGAGAGGAGGGAAGGATTCCCGCCTCCGGCCTCGCGGGCGTTCATGACGAGGTTATCGAGGGCCAGGGAGAGGCGCTCGGGATCGATCTTCGCGAGCGCCCCGGCTGCGACCTCGCCGAGGTCGAGCCAAGGCCCCTCCTCGCTCCCGGAGTAGCGATCCGCGTAGTCGCCGAGCCAGGCCCCGAGCTCGAGCTCGCGCGGCTCGCCCTCCCCTCCCTTGAGGAACTCCCGGATGCGATCGGCGAGGCCGGCCAGGCGCTCGACCTCGTCGTCGATGGCCGCGCCCTTCTCGGCCGCTTTCGCCGCCGCGCTCTCGGGGTCGAGGCGCCGGAGCGAGGCTGCCTGCACGCGGATGATGCCCAGGGGATTCTTGATCTCGTGCACTAAGGTCCGCGCCGCCTCGCCGAGCTGGACGAGCTCGCGGTTCTGGCGGTCTCGCTCGGCCAGCTCCGCGTTGCGGTGGTTGAGGGCGAGGAAGAGGAGGTAGAGCCCGGCGAGGGCGAGGCTGGCGGCCGAGGCCCCGCCGTAGAGGAGGGCTTGCCCGCGGTTGAAGCCTGCCAGCCCGTACTCGATCCATAAGCTGCGCGGCTGCGCCGCCGGATCGAAGTCCTGGCCCGGGGCCGCCATGCCCCCGCCCGCTCGATTCCGGCCGGGACCCTCGCCCGGCATCATGCCCGGCATTCGCCCCATGCCCTGCATTCCCGGGCCGAGGGAGCGGGCGAGGACGAAGGAATCGCCCCGCGCCTCGAAGAAATCGCGGGAGTAGGGCCTGCGCGGATCGAAGGACTCGGGGGCGCTTCCCCTCCGGACGAGGGCCAGGCCGTCGCTCCGGTAGAGGCCGAAGCCGATCACCCGCTCGTCAGAGAATAGAAGGTTCGGCGATTCCCTATAGGCGTCGAGGAGGGCGGCCGAGGCGCGGAAGGACTCGTACTCGAGGTAGAGCCTGCGCGTCTCCCGCTCGCGGAGCACCGTGGCCCAGATGAGGAAGGCGACGGCGGCGAAGGCGAGGCCGGTAACGAGGGCCAGGAGGGAGCCGCGGCCGCGGGTTTTCTTCACGCCGCTACTCTACCCGCTCCGCGACGGCGAGGCAAGCGAACGGGGAGCGCGGGCGACCTTCCCCCGGTCCCGATTGCGCGCCGGCCTTCGCGGGGATAGAGTAAGGCGATGTCCGACGCAACCGCCCGCAGGCTCTTCGCCGAGGCCCTGAAGGCCGGCTCTGGGCGGGATTACCAGAAAGCCTCCCAGCTCCTCACGGCCGTCCTCGCCCTCACCGATTCCATGCCCGAGGCCCTCCTCTTCCTCGGCCGCTCTCGCTACGCCCTCGGCGAGCGCGGGCCGGCGATAGACGCCTTCCGGCGCTACCTCAGGGCGGGGGGCGATCCCGCGTCGGGCTTCTTCTTCTTGGGCCGAGCCTACCTCGCGGGCGGCCGCTTCGAGGCCGCCGTAGCCTGCCTCCGCCGCAGCGCCCGCGCAGACCCGGCCAAGCCCCATGCCTGGGCCTTGCTCGGCGCCGCCCTCCTCAAGCTCCGCAGGACCAAGGCGGCGATGGATTGCCTCGAGCGAGCCGTCAACCTCGCCCCTTCGGACGGGCGCGTCTACCGCGGCTACCTCAACGCTGCCTTCGCCCGCGGGGCCCGCCTCCTCTCCCAGGGCGAGGCCGACATGGCCCGGCAGCTCCTCGGCTTCGCCATCGACAACGGGCTCGACGGCATCGGCCCGCGGCTCTGGCGCGCCAAGGCCTACCGCGAGCTCGGCCGCTTCCGCGAGGCCCTCGCGGATTGCGACCGCGCCCTCGCTTCCTCGCCCGGCGACGGCTCCATCCGCTGGTTGCGCGCCGGCCTCCTCCTCGCCTCCGGCCGCCAGGCGGAAGCGGCCGCCGAATTCGAGGAGCTCCGCGCCCTCGACCCGAGCCTCCCCTCCCTGCCCGGCGACGATCGCTCCCTCGCCCGCCTCCGCGTCTCGAAGGCCTTCCGCGAGGAGCGCTGGCGCGAGGCCGCCCAGGCGGCCATCGCCCTGCTCCGCGCCGAGCCCGCCGACGCCCCCCTGCGCGCCATGGCGGCCGAGAGCCTGCGCGCCCTCGGCGAGGTCGAGCGGGCAAAGAACCACTGGCAAAGGGCCGTGGAAGCCGATCCGGGATCCTTCGAGCTCCGCCTCGGCCTCGCCCTCGCCCTCTGGGACGGCGGCGACTACGCGGAGGCCCTCCGCGCGGTCGAACGGGCTCGCCGCCTCGGGGCGCCCGCTACGGAGGCCGACTACTACGCCGCCCTCTGCCGCGCCCGGCTCGGCGAGGATCCCGCGACCCTCCTCCCCCTCCTCCAGTCCCTCATCCGCTCACGCACCGCGCAGACGGGGGAAGCCGATCCCCGGCTCATGTTCGCCCTCGGGGAGGCCCTGTACCGCTCGGGCAGGCCCGACCTCGCCGCGGGCTGGTTCGACAAGGTCCTCGCCCTCTCTCCCGAGCACGAGCTCTCCCTCCTGTATCGCATATCCTCCGCCGAGTCCCTGGGCGACGGTCCCGGCCTCGCGGCCGCCTACGAGGCCTACCTCTCCCGCTATCCCGACAACGCCAAGCTCAGGCGCGAGCTCGTCAACCTCCTTATCTCCCGCGCCGACTGGCCCACTGCCTGCGCCCAGCTCGAGGCCGGCCTGGCCTACGCGGAGCCGGGCTCGGGCTCGCGCCGCCTCCTCGCGGCCTGCTACCGCAACGCCGGCCGCTACCGCGAGGCCGCCATCGCCTATCGCGACCTCTTGCGCGCCGACCCGAGCTCGGGCGAGCTCCTCGTCGGCCTGGCCTACAGCCTGGACAAGGCGGGCGAGTCGGCCTTCGCCCTCGCCCTCCTCGAGAAGGCCCCCGCCGCCGCCAAGGCCGGCGCCGCGCCCTGGCAGCTCCAGGGCCGCATCGCGGCCCGGCTCGGCCGCAAGGAAGCCGCCCTCGACGCGCTGCGCCGGGCCGCCGAGATCGATCCGGACAACGAGCGCTGCTGGCGCGGCCTCGCCTCGCTCTACGAGTCCTCCGGCCTCGCGGGCCTCGCGGCCAACTGCCTCGAGCGGGCCGACGCCCTCGCCGCGGCCAAGGCCGGGGTCCGCGCGGCCCCGCGCGCCGCGCCGGGGCGCGGGGGCCTCGTCGACGAGGCCTCCCGGGCTCCGAGGAGCCGCCCGGCCCCGAGATCCCGCGGTCGTTGACCTTTCGGCCCAGGATGCTATACTTGCCACTGGAGGAAAACACATGCCGGTAAAAGCGATGGACCTGTTCGACGCCTATTCCAAGAACGCGTTGCCCAAGGACCATGGATATATCGTCTCGTCCTTCTTCGCCGCCAACACGGCGTATTCCCGCTACGAGGTCGTCTCCTACAACAACGTCAAGTCGATCTACCCCAACGAGGACGGCCTCACCTTCCAGACCGACGGCAAGAAGCTCTTCATCCTCATCGAGCCCTCCAACTACCCGAACAAGGGCAACGAGCCCTTCCTCCGCTCCTCGGCCGAGAAGATCCCCCTGCGCTTCAGCGAGCTGGAGCTCCATACCTGCAAGAACCAGACCCGCATCTACTGGGGCAAGGACTCCGTCGTCTCCTACGGCTCCTTCACCATCATGCGGCCCGCGGGCGTCAACTTCTCCTTCTGCTTCTACCTCCTGCCCGACATGTACCAGTCCCTCCAGCTCTTCTTCGAGAAGACCTTCAACAAGGAGGCGGGCGTGCCCCTGGCCGACTCCAAGAAGGTCTCCGCCGCCGTGGCCGAAAAGATCAAGACGAGCATGGCCTGGGATTTCAAGACCGAGTAGCTTCCCGCCTCCCTATCCCTCCTCGCGCCTCGGCTCGCCGCCGGGGCGCGTTCGTTTTGCGCGTGAATGAAGCTTGATCGCCTCCTCGAACCGTGTTACAGTATCGGAAACAGCATCTCGCGGAGCGAAATTCACCCCGCCACAATCCTTACCCTCACCTGCCGCGTTGCGCGGCAGCAGCGCTCGGAGTCGCAGGAGCTATGCAAGAGATACGCTTTCACGGTCGCGGCGGCCAGGGCACGGTGCTCGCTTCCATCGCCCTGGCGAAGGCCTTCTTCAGCGCGGGCTACTGGGTCCAGACCTTCCCCGTCTTCGGCTCGGAGCGCCGCGGGGCCCCGGTCGAGGCCTACCTGCGCCTCGACCGCGAGAAGATCCGGCTGCGCAGCAACGTCTACGAGCCGGACTTCGTCGTCGTCCAGGACGCTCGCCTCCTCGAGCTCGTCGACGTGACGAAGGGCCTGAAGAAGGGGGGCTGGCTCCTCGTCAACTCGCCCTCCCCCCTCGACGCGCCCTCGTTGGCCGGCTTCCGCCTCGCCTACGTCGACGCCTCGGGCATAGCGCGCGAGCGCGGCCTGGGCAACCGCGGCCAGCCCATCACCAACACCGCCATGATGGGCGCCTTCGCCAAGGTCATGGGCTCGCCGGACATCGAGACCCTGGCTACGGCTATCGAGGAGGAGATGCCCGCGAAGAAGGCCGAGAACGCCGCGGCCGCGCGCGAGGCCTACGAGCGGGTCCGCGCGCCCGGCCTCGCCGTCCCGGCCCCCGCCGCCCTCGGAGGCGCGTCATGAGCGGCCTCCGTTCCGCGAGGGTCTCCCTCCTCCTGCCCCGCTCCCACAGCCTCACCGACGCCAATAAGACCGGCTCCTGGAGCTTCATCCAGCCCCGCTACGGCGACAAGACGGCGCCCTGCGGCGAGGCCTGCCCCTGCGCGGAAGACATACCCCGCCTTGAGTCCCTCGCCGCCCGGGGCCTCTACGCCGAGGCTCTCCGCGCCGTCCTCGAGGAGAATCCCTTCCCCGCGACCTGCGGCCGCGTCTGCTTCCATCCCTGCGAGGCCCGCTGCAACCGCGCCGAGCTGGACGGGGCGGTTGCGATCAACGCCCTCGAGCGCTTCCTCTCCGACGCCGCCCGCGATGCGGAAGCCCCGAGCCTCGCCGGATCCGGCGCCTCGGGCTCGGGGGCGGGCAAGCGGGTCGCCGTCCTCGGCGGCGGCCCCGCGGGCCTGTCGGCCGCCTACTTCCTCGCCCGCCTCGGCTTCTCCTGCGAGCTCCTGGAGGCCGCGCCCGAGCTCGGGGGCCTCTTGCGCTACGGCATCCCCGCCTACCGCCTCCCTCCCGAGGCGCTCGACCGGGATATCGAGCGCATAACGCGCCTAGGGATCGCGGCCAGGACCGGCGCCCGCGTCGACGCATCCTTCCTCGCCCGCGAGGCCGCGGGCTACGACGCGGTCGTCGTCGCCTGCGGCAAGTCCCGCCCCGAGCGCCTCGCCCTGCCCGGCGCCGAGCTGGCCGGGGACGCCCTGGCCTTCCTCGCCGCCGCGCGGGCGGATTCCGCGCCCTCCCTTGCCGGCAAGCGCGTCGCCGTGATCGGGGGCGGCAACGGGGCGGTCGACGCGGCGCGCACGGCGCTCCGCCTCGGCGCCTCGGCGACCATCCTCTACCGCCGCCGCCGCGAGGACATGCCCGCCTTCGCCGACGAGCTCCGCGGGGCCCTGGACGAGGGAGTCTCCCTGCGCGAGCTCCGCGCCCCCGCCTCCCTCGCCCGCCGCGGCGACGGCTCCATCCTCCTCGCGGCCGAGCCGATGCGCCTCGCCGGGATCGGCCCGGACGGGCGCGGCCGCGTCGAGAGGACGGGCTCGCCCGCCGAGGAGCTGGCCTTCGACGCGGTCTACGCTGCGATAGGCGCCGCGCCCGACGAGGCCTGGGCCATCCCCGCATCTTCCCTCAAGCTCGGCCGCTGCGCGATCGACCTCGCCGGCAGCCCTCCCCGCGCCTACCTGGGCGACCTGGCCTCCGCCTCCCTGCCCGCCTTGGCGGAGAGCGTCGCGGACGCGATCGGCTCGGGCAAGGAAGCCGCCATAGCCCTCGACGCCCTCTTCTCCAAGGGCCCCGGCCGGGTCGAGGCGGAGGTCGAGCGCTCGAGGGTCGGCGGCGGCCCCTCGGTCTCCCTGGGGGCATATCTCGGCGGCGAGCGGGGGCGCCGCTCCCGCCGCGTCGTCGCCTACGCCGACCTGAATCCGGACTACCTCGAGCGCCGCGAGCGGGAGCTCGGCCCCGAGCTCAGCCCCGCCGAAGCCGCGCGCGGCTTCGCCGAGCTCCGCGCTCCCCTGAGCCCGAGCTCGGCGATAGCCCAGGCCGAGCGCTGCTTCAGCTGCGGCCTGTGCAACGACTGCGACAATTGCCGCACCTACTGCCCCGAGGTCGCCGTCCGGCTGAGCGGCGGCAGGCGCGCCGTCGATACCGACTACTGCAAGGGCTGCGGGATCTGCGTCACCGAATGCCCGCGCTCGGCGATGAGCATGGAGGAGCCCGTATCATGATGCGCGTCCTCGAAGGAAGCCAGGCGGTCGCCGAGGCGGCCAGGCTGGCCAGGGTCAAGGTCGTCTCGGCCTACCCCATCACCCCCCAGACCCACATCGTCGAGGAGCTCGCCAAGTTCTGCTCCGACGGCAGCCTCGACGGCCGCTTCATCTGCGTCGAGAGCGAGCACTCGGCCATGGCCTCGGTGATCGGGGCCGCCTCGGGGGGGGTGCGGACCTTCACCGCCAGCTCCTCGCACGGCCTGGCCCTCATGCACGAGATGCTCCACTGGGCCTCGGCCGCGCGGCTGCCTATCGTCATGGCCGAGGTGAACCGCGCCCTCGGCCCCGGCTGGAACCTCTGGATGGACCAGACCGACAGCCTGGCCCAGCGCGACACGGGCTGGATCCAGCTGTACTGCGAGGACGGCCAGGAGGCCCTCGACTCGACCTTGCAGGCATATAGGCTCGCCGAGCTCGTGAACCTCCCCGTCATGGTGGTCCTCGACGCCTTCTTCCTCTCCCATACCTACGAGCCGGTGGACGAGCCCTCGCAGGAGGAGGTCGACCGCTTCCTCCCTCCCTTCGAGCCCAAGTTCCGGCTCGACGTCGCCGATCCCTACGTCCTCGGCGAGGTGGCCCCGCCCTACATCTACATGGAGATGCGGCGCAGCATCCAGTCCGCGATGGAATCGGCACTGTGCCTCCTCCCCGAGGTCGAGGAGGAGTTCGCCGGGATATTCGGCCGCCGCCATGGCCTGGTCGACGCGTATCGCTGCGAGGACGCCGAGATAGTGCTCGCGATGGCCGGCACCGCCGCGAGCACCGCGCGGATACTCGTGGACGAGCTCCGCGCCGCCGGCCGGAGGGTCGGGCTCCTCCGCATCCGCCTCTTCCGCCCCTTCCCCGCCCAGGCGATCCGGGCGGCCCTGGGACCCGCACGGAAGCTGGCCGTGCTCGACCGCAACTGCTCCTTCGGCGCGGGGGGCATCTTCGCCCAGGAGATCCGCGCCGCCCTCTGCGGCCATGCGGGGCCCGCGGTCTACAGCTACGTCGCGGGCCTCGGGGGCCGCGACATCACCGTCGAAAGCCTCCGCGGGGTCTACGAGGCCACGCGCGACCGGCCCGAGCCCCCGACCGAGAGCGTTTGGGTGGGCCTCCGCGAGGAGATCCTATGCGAATGACCGAGCGAGCCGGAGAGATCCGGGAGTACCTCAGCCCCGGCCACGTCGGCTGCCCCGGCTGCGGGGCCACCATCGCCATGAAGCTCGCCCTGCGGGCCCTCGGCGAGAGGACCGTCGTCGTCACGCCCGCGAGCTGCTGGGCCATCATGGTGGGAGCCTATCCCCAGAGCTCCCTCAAGGTGCCCGTGCTCCAGACCGGCTTCGCCACCACGGGCGCCGCCGCCTCCGGCCTGCGCGCAGCCCTCGACCTCCGCGGGGAGCGCGAGACCACCGTCATGGGCTGGGCCGGGGACGGGGGCACCTTCGACATCGGCTTCCAGGCCCTCTCCGCCGCCGCCGAGCGGGGCGAGGACTTCATCTACGTCTGCTACGACAACGAGGCCTACATGAACACGGGGGTCCAGCGCTCCTCCTCGACGCCCTGGGGAGCCCGGACCATGACGACGCCCGGTGACAAGTGGAAGCGCCAGCAGAAGAAGAACATCATGGAGGTCATGGCGGCGCACCGCGTCCCCTACGCGGCCACGGCGAGCATCGCCTATCCCGAGGACCTCGAGCGCAAGTTCCGCAAGGCGGCCTCGATCCGCTCGGGCCTGCGCTTCATCCACCTCTTCTCGAGCTGCCCGACTGGCTGGGGCTTCGCGCCGGACAAGAGCGTCAAGGTCGCCAGGCTCGCGGTGAGGAGCCGGTTCTTCCCCCTGTACGAGGTGGAGGACGGGACGCGGTACGCGATCAACGAGTCCGGGGAGCTCCCCGTGGCCGACTATATCGGCGGGCAGAACCGCTTCAAGCACCTCGGGAGCGAGGAGATCGCCCTGATCCAGGCCCGGGTCGACGAGGAGTGGGAAAGGCTCAAGGCCAAGGCCGCGGCCTCGCCGATCGGGCAGTAGCGGCGCTTGACCGGTCCCGAAGCAAATCGACTGGGAAGGATAAAAACGCAGAGGACGCGGAGGAGCGCAGAGGGAAGAGGATGAGCGCACGTAGCGATCATTTTTACTAGCCTCCCATCCTTCGCGTATATGCTTCCCTCCCCCCCCTTTCATCCTCTCTGCGTCCTCTGCGCCCTCTGCGTTTCATCTTGTCATCACCTGTTGCCGCCCAAGAAAAAGGCCGCCCCGGTTTCCCGGGACGGCCATTGCTGCGTTTGGCGACGAGGCTTACTTCTTCTCGCCCTTCCTCTTCTCGATCTCCGCCTGGGCCACCGCCGTGATGGACAGGGGCACCTGGTAGGGCGAGCAGGACACGTAGTCGAGCCCGGCCGCCATGCAGAAGCGGATGTTGTCCGGGTTCGCCCCGTGCTCCCCGCACAGGCCGCAGGCGAGGCCGGGCCTCGTGAGGTGGCCGCGCTTGGTGGCCAGGGACACGAGGTCCTTGACCGGGTCGGTGAGGAGGGAGAATGGGTTGCCCTGGATGAGGTCGTACTGCGAGTAGTCGGGCATGAAGGTGTTGAAGTCGTCGCGGCTGATGCCCAGGGTCGTCTGCGTCAGGTCGTTCGTCCCGAAGGAGAAGAACTCGCTGTAGCGGGCGAGCTCGCCGGCGCCGAGGGCGGCCGCGGGCAGCTCCACCATGGTGCCCACCTTGAAGGGGATGGGCTTCGCCTTCATCTCGGCGCGGACCTCCTCCTCGATCTCGAAGAGCCCCTTGTAGACCTTGCCCTCGATCTTCTTGCCGAAGATGATGAGCTTGAGCTCGGCGGCGTTCATCACGATGGGGATCATGATCTCGGGCCGGACGTCGACCTTCTCGGCCGCCAGCTTGTAGACCGCCTCGAAGATGGCCCTGACCTGCATCTCGTAGATCTCGGGATAGCTCACGCCGAGGCGGCAGCCGCGGTGGCCGAGCATCGGGTTCTCCTCGGCGAGGCTGTCGCAGCGGGCCTGGATGTCCGCGCGGTTGAGCTTCTTGGCCGACTTGGCCTTCGCCAGGTGGGCGAGGAAGGCCTCCATCTCGGCCGCGTTGTGCGGCAGGAACTCGTGCAGGGGAGGATCGAGGAGGCGTATCGTCACCTCCTTGCCGGCCATGGTCTTGAACAGGCCGTAGAAGTCCTCGCGCTGCATGGGCTTGAGCTTGTCGAGGGCCTTCTTGCGGTCCTCCACGGTCTCCGCGACGATCATCTCGCGGAACTGGTTGATGCGCTTCTCGTTGAAGAACATGTGCTCGGTGCGCACGAGGCCGATGCCCTCGGCGCCGAAGAGGAGGGCCAGGGCCGCGTCGCGGGGCGTGTCGGCGTTGGCCCGCACGTGGAAATGGCCCATCTGCTTCTTAGCCAGGGCGATGAACTCGAGGAGGCCGGAATCCTCGGGATTGGGCTCGATGAGGTCGGCCTTGCCGAGCCAGATCTGGGGCTCGCCGTAGTAGGGCACGTTGATGGTGATGTAGTCGCCCTCGGAGAAGCTGAGCGCGCCGATCGTGGCCTTCTTCCCGCGGATCCTCATCTCGGTCTTCACCATGGAGACCTTGCCGTACTGGCGGGCCACGACCGAGGCGTGGGCCGAGTAGCCGCCCTCGCAGGAAAGGACGCCCGTCGCGACCTCGATGGCCTTCACGTCCTCGGCGAAGGTCGAGGGCATGACGAGGATGAGCTTGCGGTCCATGCCCTTCTGCTGGGCCTCGCGGTAGGCGTCGATGAGGGCGTCGGTGCTGAAGAAGGCCCGGCCGATTGCGGCGCCGGGCGCTCCCGCGATGCCGCCGGACACGCCGGGCAGCTTCTTGACCGAGGCCATGTCGACGATCGGGTGGAGGATCTCGTTGAGGCGCCCGGGGGCGATGGACTCGACGACGAACTCGTCCGTGACGACCTTGCGGGCGTTGAGGTCGAGGAGGAGCTTCAGGTCGGCCTGGGTCGACTTGGCGACGACCTGCCGCTGCTCGATGAGCCAGAGCTTCTTGTTCTCGATGGTGAACCGTATCTGGCGGATCTCGAGGTGCTTGTCCTCGATCTTCCGGGCGATCCTCTCGAGCTCCTTGAGGTAATCGGGGGCGATCTTGTTGATGTCCTTGCCGACGGCCCCGATCTCGTCGAAGCGCTCCTGGTAGAACTCGCCCTGGAGCACCCGCTCGCCGCTCACGATGTCCCGGGTGAAGAAGGCGCCGGAGGAGGAGTCCTTGCCGTAGTTGCCGTAGACCATCGGCTGCACGAGGATGGCGGTGTCGTCCGCGTCCTGCTCGTCCAGGTGGATGAGGCGGGAGACGCGCTTCAGGGCGATCTCGAGCTGGGCCTCCGCCTTGTCGAAGAAGCCCTCGGGCAGGAAGGCCGCGTACTCGTCCATGATGACGGCCGCGGCCTTGGGGATCTTCTCGGCCTTGAGGGCCTTCTGGCAGGCCTCGATGGCCTTGGCGAGCTTGGCGCGGTCGTCGTCGCGGCCCTCGAGCTCGGCGAGCCGGTCCTCGACCGCGAGCATGCCGCGCGCGAGGAAGAGGACCTCGTGGGCGGCGAAGTTGGCCCCGACCCAGGAGGCGAAGCCCTTGGCCACGTCGCGGGCGAGGCCGAAGTTGTGGAGGGTCGGGTAGTTGGAGATGGCGAGGTTCGGCGAGACGACGATCTTGAACAGCAGGGGGTTCTTCTCGTCGCCCAGGCCCTTGCCGCCGATCTCCTCGATCTTGCGGATGATGGGGCGGAGGGACTCGGCGACCTTCTGGTCCGCGAGGGACGAGGCGGCGTCCGAGTCGATGACGAAGCCGGGGAGTATGGGGAGCGAGAGCTCGGCGAACTCGTTGGCCTGGCGGCCGCGCATCCCGAGCTTCTCGAGGTCCACGCCCTTCTTTACGGTCTCCTTCTGGCTGAAGAAGTGAACGTTGTCCTTCATGGCACTTCCTTCTCTCGGTATGTCGTTCGATCAGAACAGCGCCATGACGCTGTTCACGGGGCCGCGCAAGAAGGCCTCGAAGAGGTGGCTCGCTCCCTGCGAGAGGTAGCGCTGGAGCTTGGCCACGTCGCAGATGTTCTCGCCGGCGATGGCGAACTGGATCGTCGAGCCGTGCTTGACCTTGCCCCACTTGAAGAGCGCGTTGATGTCGGTGATGCGCTCGCCGTCGTAGTAGACGAGGACCGTGAGGTCGGGGTGCTTGGCGTTGTAGCTGGCGATGATGCGCTTCCAGGCCTCGACGTTGCCGTTGTGGAAGAGCTCGTTGGTGACGAGGACCGAGTACATCGGCGTCATGCGCGCGCCGGGCTTGACCGCCTGGGCCGCGGCCACGGCGGCCTTGGGCGGCTCGGGGACCGGCTCGGGCGCGGGCGCGACGGGGCCCCTGCCCTTCTTGGCCGCGGCCTTGGGGGCCTTGGGGGCCGCCTTCGGCGCCGCCTTGGCCTTGGGGGCCTTGGGCTCGGAGGCGTCCTTGGGCGCCTTATAGGCGCAGTCGCCCTTGAGGAGCTCGGGCCGCGCCTTGGGCTTCCGGCCGGAGAATAGGTCGACGAGGGCCTCGCAGGCGGCGTCGAGGAGCTTGGGATCCCCCTCCTTGGCGAAGCGGCCGGCGTAGGCGACGAGGAGCTCGGGGCGGTTGAGGCGGTCGATCTGCCCCATGCGCCGCGGGTTCTTCGGGTTGACGGCGATGACCCCGAGATCCGGGTGGAAGTACAGGACGACGAGGTCCACGCCGTTCCACTTGGCGACTTCCTCGGTGATCGCGCCGAGGTCGGTCGCGACCGTAGATAGGTTGGCGGAGAGCCGCCGGTACTTGAATTTATCGCCGAGGATCATCGAGACGACGGGCCGGATCTCGTCGCGATCGAGGGCCTTCGCGTCGACGAGCTCCCCGATGATGTCGGCCAGGTTCTCCTTGTCCTCGATCCTGTCGACGGCCGAGATGACCGTCTTGGCGTGGCGGACGCTGGCGTTGAAGCCCTCCCGGTCGGCGAGCCCCTCGAATTGGCAACTCAGGCTCTTCATGAGCTTTCCCCCTCCTGATGAACAAGGGCCGTCGCCCCGCGCGCGGGAGGACGGCCCTCTGGCATTTTCAGCGACGGCGGGAGGGGAGCGGGCCGCTTTCGCCTCGCTCCGCAGCCCTCCCGCCCGGAAGACCCCTCACCGGATCAGAGCTGCCTGAGATCGCCGTCCTGGCCCCGCCGCGCCTTGCCGCGGGAGGCCTTGGAGGACTTGCCGGAATCCACGACGCCCCGGGCCTTGGGAGCGCGCCGGGGGGCGGCCTTGACGTTGACCGGGCTCGGGGCCTCGATCGCCTCCGCGAGGGCGGGGGCGGGCTCGGCGTTGAGCATGGAGAGGTAGTCGGCGCCGGGGGCGCCGGGGCCGCCCTCGGCCAGCTCGTTCGGCGAGAAGGACTGGGCGATGTCCTCGCGGACCGTGGAGCGGCGGCGCGAGAAGGAGGCGAAGGCGGCGTCCTGGAAGCCCTTGGACACGCCGTGGAGGAACTCGTTGAGCACGTTGGCCATCCCGTCGAGGGTCGCCTTCTTGCGCTTGATCGAGCAGATGTCCACGTCCAGGAGGAGGCCCGGCTGGATGTGGTAGGGGTTGATCATGTAGTCGAAGCGGTCGAATTCCTTCTGGAGGAAGACCAGCCGCTCCTCCACCACCCGGCGCTGGATCGGGTACTGGTAGGAGTACATGCTCTTGAGCTTGTTCGACATGAGGATGAGCCGGGACTTCACCTTGTCCTTCTCGTACAGGTAGGTGCGGTTCATCTTCTCGACCTCGGTCTCGGCGGGCTTCACGAAGGAGATCTCGTCCCAGACCTTGGAGATGTCCTCGTACAGCGGCTCTCCGGTCTTGGCCTTGATCTTGGTGCGGATCTTGCGCTTGTAGATCTTGGCCAGGTCGTCGAAGTCGGTGATGCGCTTGAGGAATTTGGAATCCTCGTACATCATCTCGAGGACGTCCCAGAGGTGCTGGACCTCGGTCTCGAAGCTGCGGGCCTGCACGTCGTAGGCTTTGCGCTCCTCGATGAGCTGGGCGTTGTCGTAGTACTGGAGGCGGAGCTGGTAGCGCTCGTCCGGCAGGTGGGCGACGTCGGTGTCCTCGTACTCGCGCAGGATGAGCTCGCGGGCGTTCTTGAGGTTCTCGATGTACTGGTAGCCCATCTTGGAGACGTCGAGGATCGAGGTGATCGAGTTGACGGCCGTGTTGTAGCCGCGGTTGCGGATGTTCTCGATGTCGACGATCTTCTTCAGGTTCTCGCGGATGTTGAGCTGGTCGAAGGTGGCCGGGTCGATCTCGGCGCGGAGGTTGGAGATCCGCTCCATGAGGTCCTTCGCGATGATGCTGTAGCGCTTGGACTTGGGATTCTCGGTGTCGTCGTCGGTGAAATCCCGGATCCGGTTCATCTTCTCGAAGATGATCTCGGTGTCGGAGAGCTCCTCCTTGCCGGAGTCGACGAGCCGGTCCTTGAGCTTCTCGATCTCCTTGTCGATCTGGTCCATGATGTGCTTGGAGATCAGGTCCTTGATGAGGTACTCGACCGTGACCTGGTAGTGGAAGATCGGGGAGATGAGCTCGGAGTCGAGGATGTTGACCGAGAGCTTGACGTTGGTGACGGTCTTGGGCTTGTAGCCGTCGTCCTTGAAGGAGCACTTTACGACCGAGTAGGCGTTCTCGCCGCGGATGAAGGCGCCGACGTCGGTCTTCTGGCGGAGGAGGGCGTTGGTCAGGTTCTCCAGCTCGTTGACGCCGCGCTGGATGTGGCCCTGGAGGTGGCCGAACATGTTGACCATCGACTTCTCGACTTCGCCGGTGTTGAACTTGTCCGCGCCGCCGACCTGGTCCAGGAGCTCGCTGATCTCCTTGGGGGTGTAGCGGGACAGCGACTTCATCTCTTCCTTGTCGATGAAGTTGCGGACCTTCTTCACCATCTCGTCCTCGGTGGTGACCATGAAGCGGTTGAACATGTTCTGGTAGTTCTGGTTGAAGTAGTTGTAGAGCTTCTCCTTCAACCCGCCCATCACGTCCAAGCGCTCCAGGACCTCCTTGGGGAGGCGGGCGTTGATATGGTGCAGGACCTTGTTGGTCTCTTCCTCGAGGAGCTGGTTGACCTCGCGCTGCTGGTCGCGGCCCTCCTGCGCGAGGGAGTTGCGCGAGCCGACGGCCGAGGGCTTTTCCGGGTGGAATACGTTAGGACTCTTGGGAAGATCTATCGCGCCCATACGATCTCCTTTACTCAGGCGATGATTCTTAGGTTATAGTATCCAACGACGATAAATGTTGTAAAGGCCGAAACGGAAATTTCGGATGCCGTTTTCGCTATAATATGGAAGAATACCGTCGAAAAAGGGCCTGGTATCCGCCCTTCCGACGGAAAGGTAGGCCGCAGTGAGCCGTCGACAGCGCTCAACCTTCGTCGCGATCCTGCTTCTCCTCGCCCTCCAAAGCCAAGCCGAGGCGCCGGCAGGCGCGGCAGCCGCCCCGGAGCGGCTGTCGGGGAGCCTGGACATGGTCCTCCTCCTCGATAAATCCCTCTCCATGGCCCCCTTTTACGATCAGGTGAAGGCCTACGTCGCCGGGGAGGTGCTCGGAGCCATCCTCGCGCCCGGCGATCGCCTCGTCATCGAGCTCGTCTACGGCAAGGTACGCCGCCTCTACGCGGGAACCATCTCCTCCGAGGCAGACAAGGCGGCGGCCATACGGGCCGTCCGGGCCGTGGTGGCCGACGGGCCCTTCACCGACCTCGGCGCGGCCTTGGACGCCGCGGCTAGGGACGTCGACGAGCTCGGGAGCCCGGAGCGGCCCAAGTACGTCCTCCTCGTGACCGACGAACGGCAGGAGGCCCCCGCCGGCAGCCCCTACGCCTCTCCCGACTACAAGCTCCGCCATCCCTCCCTCGAATACGTCAAGCGGGTCGATCTGGGGAAATTCCGGACCATCTCCGTCGGCCTCCAGGTAGGGGCCAAGATAGCCTCCATGGCCCCGGCCGTCGTGCGCTTCCTCTCCGAGCCGCCTCCGGAGCGCGGAGCCGGCAGCGCCGCGGCCGGCTCGGGTTCCGGTACGGCGGCCGGCTCGGCGTCGGGCGCCGGCGGAGCCGCCTCAGGAGCGCGCGGGGGAGCCGGGGACGGCGGGCCGGGCTCGGGCGGGAGCGCCGCCGCATCCCGCGGCGGCAGTCCGGGGCTGCCGCTGTACGCGGCGGCGCTCGGCCTCGTCGCGCTTGCGGTCCTCTGCATCGTTCTTGTACAATCCCGCAAGAGGCAAAAAGAAAAGGAGCCACGAGGCGAGGCATGAAGCTCGACGACCTAGCGGAGTACTTCAAGACCCGCGACGACTTCATCGTCGTCTCCCACGAGGGCCCGGACGCCGACGGCATCGGGGCCGCCTACGCCCTCGTCTCGGCTTTGCGCATCCTGGGCAAGCGGGCCGCGGCCGCGGCCGCCGAGGCCCTCAGTCCCAAGTTCGCCTTCATCGACCGCTCCGGCCTCTTCCTCTCCCTCGCCTCGGCCCCGAGCCCCGCTCGAGCCCTCCCCTTCGCCCCCCGCGTCGCCGTCGTCGTCGACACCCACGACCTCGCCTACGTCGGCTCCCGCGTGGAGGCCCTCCTCGCCGGCGTATCCGACCGGGTCCTCATCGACCACCACGAGCCCAAGGGCGCCCGCTACGAGCCTTCCCTCCTCGAGAGCTCGGCCTCCTCGAGCTGCGAGCTCGTCTACTCCCTCTGCCGGCGCCTCGGGGTCGAGCTGCCCCTCGACGCGGCCGCGGCCGTCTTCGCGGGCATCGTCTACGACACGGGCTCCTTCTCCTACCCGAAGACGGGGGCCTCCACCTTCGAGTGCGCCCTCGACCTCGTCCGCCTCGGGGTGAGCCCCTACGCCATCCACAACAGCATCTACGAGTCCTCCTCCGTCGGCCTGCTCATGCTCCAGAAGGCCGTCCTCTCGACTCTCGAGCTCCTCGAGGGGAACCGGGTGGCGGTGCAGAGCCTCCGCCGCGCCGACCTTGCCGCCTGCGGCGCCGCCTACGAGGACGCCGAGAACCTCGTCAACACGCCCCTCCAGGCGAGCGACGTCGAGGTCTCGGTCCTCTTCAAGGAGAACCCCGAGGGCAAGCTCCGCTGCTCCCTCCGCTCGAAGGGCGGGGTCAACGTCGCCCACATCGCCCAGTCCTTCGGGGGCGGGGGCCACAAGACCGCCGCGGGCTTCACCTGCCAGACTCCCCTTGAACGGGCTAAAGTCGACGTGCTACAAACCATCGTCAAGGCGCTGGCGGATCGCTGAGGGGGCCCCTCCCCTCGCCCTCGCCGATATACCGCGCCCGATCGGAGTCCCATGAAACGGCTCCTCCAAGCGCTCTTCCTCGGCTTCTGCGCCGTGGCGATCGGCGTCGGCCTGTACTACCTCATCCGCGAGCGCTCCGGCGCCGCCGAGGCCGCGCGGCCCGTGGCGACGCGGCAGGTCGTCGTGCGTCCCGGCTCCTCCCCCGAGGAGCGCGAGGCCCAGGCCGAGCGGGAGTCCACCGTGAACCGCGTCGCGGCCATGCCCAACGAGGTCATCCTCGACGTCGCCACCCTGAACCTCGACCAGGACGAGGGCGACGAGCAGGTCCTGACCGTGCGCAAGACCGACCGCCCCGAGGGCAGGCTCGGCATCGTCGTCGCCGACTACCTCCCCCAGCGCAGGCTCTGGGTCCGCTCCTGGGAGGGCGAGACCCTCGCCACCAAGCCGACGACCTTCTCCATCCAGGCCCAGGACCTCCTGGGCGACCACGAGCTCGCCATCGTCTGCACCGGCATGGACGAGGCGAACGCGCAGACGATCACCGTATTCAGGAGGCTTCCCGGCGAGGAGGCCCTCGCCTACGCCGCCGCCCTCTCCGTCGCGGCCGACGTCGTGGCCGTCGAGGAGACCGAGCGCTCCGAGGGCTACCAGCTCGGGCAGACGCGCGGGGAAAGCTGGGCCGTCCTGGCCTACTCGCGCGACAAGGAGTCGGCCAACCTCCTCGACCAGGTCAAGTCCAGGTACCACTGGGATCCCAAGAAGCAGGCCTACCTCCTGGCCTCCACGGAGCACATACCCGGGGCCCAGGTCGAGAAGGACATGATCTCCAAGGTCCTCACCGGAGCGGAAGGGGACTTCGAGGGATTCCTCCAGGGCGTCTGGTACGCCACGGGCACGGGCCCCTTCGATCCGGGCGCCCGCCTCCTGGTCTTCGACCGGGCCTCGGCCAAGATCACCTTCTACGCCGCCGAGGCCCAGGAGGTCTTCACCTGGTCCGAATCCAACCCGACCCGCTACGGCCTGTACGCGAGCTGCCAGAACGAGTCGGTCCCGAACCTCCGCCGCCTCATGAACATCGAGCTGACCGGGGCCGACGCGATCTCCGTCCGCGTCTTCGAGGATATCCAGATGAAGGTCGACGCCGAGGACCGCTGGGACGGCGGCTACCGGAAGATGCCGAGCTCGGGCTCCGAGATCGTGGGCAGGGGCGCCGCGGGGCACGCCGAGCCGCCCTTCAAGCTCGAGGGGCCCTACCGCGCCTCGGACGGCTCCGAGCTCGTCTTCGCCCGGCCGCGCTACAGCTTCCGCTCGGGCGACAAGGTCGAGCGGGGGGCCTACAACGCCTACCAGCTCGGCAAGCACTCGGTCCTCGAGCTGACGCCCATCCTCGAGACGGGCCTACGCGCCGCGCGGAGGACCTACCGCGCCAGCTTCTCGGAGCAGAAGTCCGGCCGGGTCCTCGTCCGCAAGCTCATACTCGCCCCGGCCCGCGCCTCGATCGGGGGCCTGGACCTCCTCGAGGAGCCCAACCTCGTCCTCGAGCAGCGCGTCGGCGGCTGAAAAGCGATCAAAAAAGCGGGTAGGACTCGAAACCCGCGTCCTTGAGCCGGCCCTGGACCGCCTCCGGATCCTTCCCCCCCTCGACGACGACGGCCCAGCGCCGCCCCTCGTCCCCCGCCGCGGCGGGTCGTGCGGGCCGGGCCTCGATGATAGCCGCGAAGCCCTTGGCCGCGAGCTTATCCCGCATCACCTTCGCGTTCTCTTCCCTCGCGTAGTAGCCGACCTGGAAGCGCCGCGCCTGATCGTCGCCCGGCTCGGGCGAGGCCGCCGCGACGGGCTTCGCGGCCTGGGGCGCTTCCTGCTCCTTCGCGGCGGGGGCCTCGTGCTGCGGGGCGGGCGCGGCGGCGGCGGGCCTTGCCGGGGCAGGCGAGGCGGCGCTTCCCTGCCCCGCGTAGCCCGCGAGGGAAAGGGCGCCGAGGTACCAGTGCGGAAGGGGAGACAAGGGCAGGGAGCCCGAGGCGGCGAGGGCCTCGGCGCTGCCGGGGAATTCCTTTTCCAGGGCTTCCCGCGCCTGAGCCTTCGCCTCGGGGGCGGCGCAGGCCCAGGCGAGGAAGCGGGCCTCTCGCCGCGCCTCGGCTCCGAGCTCGGAGCTCGCCTGGGCCGCTATGACGGAGGCCATGGCGCAAGCCTCGGAGGCCTTGCCCTGGATGGCGAGGGCCCAGGCGCCGACGAGCCTGGCCTGGGCCGAGCCCGCGGGATCGGCGGCCGACATGAGGACCAAGGAGGCGAGGTCGGTGGCCTCCTCGGCCTCTCCGCAGGCGAGGCGGGCCCGGGCCGCCTTCAGGAGGTAGCCCGGCTCCCGCCCTCCCTTCGCCTGGGCCGAGGCCTCCTCGTAGGCCTCGGCCGCCTCGGGGAAGCGGCCGAGGAGGAGGGCCAGGCCCGCCGAGGCCGCGGCCAGCCTCGAGCGCTCCTCGCCGGATGCCAGGGCGGGCCGGAATTCCTCGAGGAGGGAGAGGGCGTCGCGGGGAGGGAGGCTGGCCAGGGAGGCCTCGAGCAGCGCGGCCAGGCCAGGCCCGGCCTTGGCGGCGGCGGCCCTGGCCTCCTCGAGGCTCGAACCGGCGGCCGGGACGGCGGCCGGCGGAGAGGCCTGGACCGGTGCCCCGGCGAGGGGGAGGGCCCAGGCCGCGAGCGCGAGGGCAGCGGCGAGGGCCGGGCGCGCGCGGGAGCGCGGCCGGCTCACGGGACGAGCTCCTCGGCCCTGAAGGTGTTGCCGGAGAGGCCCGTCAGGCGAACCCGGGCGAAGCTCCCGACCCGGGAGGCCGGGGCGGGGAAGACCACCATCTCGTCGCGCTGGGTGCGGCCGAGGACCTCGCTCTTCTTCCGCCGCGAGAGGCCCTCCACCAGGACCTCGTCCACCGCCCCCACCCTCGATTCCATGATCTCCCGCGTCAGGCGCTTCTGCAGCTCGATGACGCGGGCGAGCCGCTCGCGCTTGACCCTGTCGGGCACGCGGCCCTCCATGGCGGCGGCGGGGGTGCCCTCGCGGGGATTGTAATGGTACATGAAGGAGTAGGCGAAGCCCACCTTCCGCATGAGCTCGAGCGTGGCCTCGAGATCCTCCTCGGTCTCCCCGGGGAAGCCCACGAGGATGTCGGAGGAGAGGGAGAGGCCTGGTATGGCCGCCTTCATCCGCTCGACCAGGGCGAGGTAGTCCCCGCTCGTGTACCTGCGGTTCATGGCCGCGAGGACCCGGTCCGAGCCGGACTGGGCGCAGAGCTGGACGTGGCGGCAGAAGAGCTCGTCCTCGGCGAGGACCCGGATGACCCGCTCCGAGAGGTCCTTGGGATGGCTCGTCAGGAAGCGGACCCAGCGTATGCCGCCCGAGCCCCGCGAGCGGAGCCGCTCCGAGACGAGCCTGAGCAGGCCGGCGAAATCGAGCTCGCCCCCCTCGCCCTTCCACGAGTAGGAGTTGACGTTCTGCCCCAGGAGGGTAAGCTCGCGCACCCCCGCGTCCTCGAGCTCCTCGAGCTCGGCGAGGATGTCCTCGGGCTTCCGGGAGACCTCGCGGCCGCGGAGGTAGGGTACGATGCAGTAGGAGCAGAAGTTGTCGCAGCCGTGCATGATGGGCAGGA
The DNA here is from genome assembly GCA_022711355.1 of Spirochaetota bacterium. Taxonomy (GTDB): domain Bacteria; phylum Spirochaetota; class Spirochaetia; order Treponematales; family Rectinemataceae; genus JAKLFE01. The sequence continues at coordinate 96,899 of JAKLFE010000009.1, forward strand.
AGGAGCGGAAGGCTCCCGGCTCGCGGTGCGAGCGAGAGAAGACGAAGGCCGGGCTCTCCTCGATCTCGGCGGGCGGGAGAGCCTGCTCGACCGCGTCGAGGGCTAGGCCGAAGGCCTGCTTCTGGAAGGTGCCGACGACGTAGTCCACCGCCGGCTGCCGCTCCTTGAGGCCCCGCTTCAGGCGCTCGGCCATGCAGCCGGCGACGACCAGGGAAAGGGGCCTCGCCTTGGCCGCGGCCCGCTCGCGCTTGAGCGAGGCGTAGAGGTCGATGCGGCCCCAGGCCCGGTTCTCGGCCGTCGCGCGGACGGAGCAGGTGTTGATGAGGACGAGGTCGGCCTCGGCCGCGGCGTCGGCCGGCAGCCAGCCGCGCTCCCGGAAGATGGTCTCGAGGGCGGCCGACTCGGCCTTGTTCATCTGGCAGCCGTAGGTCTCGATCAGATAGCGCATCAGGCCCGGTTCCGCAGTCCCTTCACGAACTTGAAGATGTTCCAGGCGCCGTAGCCCAGGAGGCCGAGGGCCCCGAGGCCGACGAGGCCGGTCGAGAGGGCGGCTATGCCGGAGATGAGGGGGATGTGCCAGCGCGAGAGCCCGGCGAGGACGAGGAGGGCGCCGGCGCCCAGGGCTATGGCCCCGCCGGTCCGGTCGGCCTTGGCCTCGGACTTGAGGCTCGAGGCGCCGACCGCGAGGGAGACCGCGCCGAGGACCAGGCCCACGACGCCGCCGAAGGCCCCCGCGACGCTCTTGAGGATGAGGAGGGCGAGGCCGCCTGCGAGGGAGCCGACGCCCCGCACGCCGCGGCTGGTGAGCTCCTTGCTTGAATCCGAAGGGTCGAGATAGTCCATGAAGCTTCCTCCCTTCGCCGCCTCGGCGCTTTCGGCCCCGCCCCTCGCGGGCGCGGGGTCCTGGCGAGGCCGGGCGCGAATACAAAGGAATAATACGGAAAAAGAAGGGCCGGGTAAAGCGGGCCGGCCTCGCCGGGGCTTTCCCCGCCCGGACCCAGGCCCCATAATGCAGGCCATGCATCCCCTCGGCCAGGGCCGAGCGAAGAGGAGGCCAGCATCCATGAGCAGCGGCGCTGCGCGCAATCGCTATGCCTTCGGCCTGGGCACCGTCGGCAGGGACATGCTCTACACGACGGTCAGCCTGTTCCTCCTGGTATACCTCACCGAGGTCCTCGACCTCCCGGACTCCACCATGTGGTACATGACCGGGGCCCTCACCGTCCTGCGGGTTTTCGACGCCCTCAACGACCCGGTGATGGGCCTGCTGGTCGACAACACGCGCTCCCGCTACGGCAAGTTCAAGCCCTGGATAGCGATCGGGGGCCTCGTCGGGGGAGCCTTGACCGTCCTCATGTTCAGCGACCTAGGTCTGCGGGGGGGCGGCTACGTCGCCTCCTTCGTCATCATCTACCTGGCCTGGGACCTCGCGTACGGCGCGAACGACATAGCCTACTGGTCCATGCTCCCCGCGCTCAGCCTGGACCGGCGAAGGCGCGAGGAGATAGGCTCCTTCGCCAAGATCTGCGGGAGCCTGGGAGCCTACGCCGTCGTCGTGGGGATCATGCCCATAACCGGCGCGATGGGCGGCGGAAGGGAGGCCTGGCTCGCCTTCTCGGTCGGCGTGACGGTCCTCTCCCTCGCCTTCGTCCTCTTCACCCTCCTCGGCGTCAAGGAGGAGCGCGGCTTGGACAAGCCCCGGGAGACGACCTCGCTCAGGGAGCTCTTCGGGGTCATCTTCAGGAACGACCAGCTCCTCTGCGTCGCCGTGGCCATGGGGATCTTCATGATCGGCTACAGCACGACCACGAGCCTCGGCGTCTACTTCTTCAAGTACGCCTACAAGGACGAGGGGATGTACCCGATCTTCGCCGCGATCCTGGGCCTGTCCCAGCTCCTGGCATTCGTCCTCTTCCCCTCCCTCGCGAGGAAGCTCGACCGGAAGCGGCTCCACGCCGGGGCGACCGCCTCGATGCTCCTGGGCTACTTCCTCTTCGCCCTCTCCCCCATGAGCATGATCCCCATCGGGGCCGCCGGCCTCCTGATCTTCCTCGGCCAAGCCATCATCCAGATGCTCATGCTCATGTTCCTCGCCGATACCGTCGAGTACGGGCAGTGGAAGCTCGGGCGGCGCAACGAGAGCGTCACCTTCTCGGTCCAGCCCCTCATCAACAAGCTCGGGGCCGCAGTCGCCAGCGGCATCACGAGCGCCGCGCTCATACTGACCGGCATCAACTCGGCCGCCTCGCCCGCGGAGGTCGGCGCTCCCGGGATCCTCGGCCTGAAGCTGGCCATGCTCTGCTTCCCCCTCGCGATGGTCTCGGCCGCCTACCTCGTCATCCGGAAGGGTTATACGCTCGACGCCGAGACGCACCGGCGCATCGTCGCCGAGCTCTCCGCCCGGGGAGAGCTGCCGGGCTCCTGAAACGGCCGGCCGGCGCCGCTCAATGCCGGAAGCAGCGCTGGCCGGTGAACTTCATGGCGGCCCCGTACTCGTTGCAGGCCTCGATGGACTCGAAGTCGCGCAGGGAGCCGCCCGGCTGGACGACGGCGCCCACGCCCTCGCGGAGCCCCACCTCGATGCCGTCGCGGAAGGGGAAGAAGGCGTCGGAGACCATGACCGAGCCGGCGAGGCCGCCGCGCAGGGATGCGACCTCCTCGCGGACGGCGGCCTTGGCGGCCTCGTCCGCGGACTCGTTCCAGGCCCTGCCCGTCCGCTCCCAGAGCAGGCGGTCCTCGAGCTTGCGGTAGGCCTTGTCGCGCGCGATCTCGGCCACGCCCACCCGGTCCTGCTCCCCCGTGCCGATGCCGACGGTGCAGCGGTCCTTGACGTAGATGACGGAGTTCGAGGTGACTCCGGTCTCGACGAGCCAGCCGAAGAGCATGTCCTCCCACTCGGCCTCGGTGGGCTCGCGGGCGACGGCGTAGTCGCGGCCGTCCTTGGCGCAGGCGGCCGGGAGGAAGTCCTCGCGGCGCGTTATGCGCGATATGAAGGAGGTCTGGGCGACCAGGGCCCCGTCGACCAGGGCGCGGAAGTCGAGGACGGGCTTCAGGGCCCAGGCCTCGAGCCGGGCCATGGCGGGGATGCGCATGACGCGGAGGTTCTTGCGGCCGGCGAGGAGCTCGAGGGCGCCGGGAGCGTAGTCGGGGGCCGCGACGACCTCGCAGTAGGAGGAGGAGATTTCCCCGGCCGTCTCCAGGTCGAGCGTCCGGTTGAGGACGACGGCCCCGCCGAAGGCCGCGACCCGGTCGGCGAGGTAGGCGCGGCGGTAGGCCTCGGCGGGGCAGGAGCCCAGGGCCAGGCCCGAGGGGTTGTTGTGCTTCATGATGGCGCAGGCGGGGCCCGAGCCGAGGTAGCGCAGGATCGCGAGGGCCGAGTCCACGTCGGTGAGGTTGGTCTTGCCGGGGTGCTTGCCGAACTGGAGGAGCTCGGCCGCGGAGACCAGGCCCTCGCCCGGCTCGAGGAGGAGGGCCTCGCCCAGGGCGAGGTTCCCGCCCACCGGGCGGTAGAGGGCCCCGGGCTGTCCGGGATTCTCCCCGTAGCGCAGGCCGCGGCGCTCCCCCTCGACCTCCCAGCTCACCTTCTCGTAGGCGATGCTCGTCCTCGCCCCGAGCTCGGAGACGAAGGCGATCTCCATGCGGGGAGGGAAGGGATCGTCCCCCATCTTCCGGTACGCGGCCTGCAGATCGATCTTGCCCGTGCTCGCCATGCCCCACCTCGCTCCGAAGCTCACTCTATGTCGTAGGCCGCGTCGAGGGCGGCCGTGTCGAGGGCGGCCAGCCGCTCTGCCACGAGCCCGTCGAAGCGCGACACGCGCCCGAAGGCCTCGGCGGCGAGGCGCCGCCGGAAGGAGAGCCCGGTCGAGCCCTCGAAGCTCCGCAGCTCCGAGAGGAGGAGCCCGTACTGACCCGGGTCGGAGACCGCGGCGACGCGGAGGAAGTTCTTGGCGGCCGCCCTGATCATCGCGGGGCCGCCGATGTCGATGCGCTGGCGGAGCTCCTCGACCCCGCTCGCGGGATCGGCGGCGGCCTCGGCGAAGGGATAGAGGTTGCCGATCACCGCGTCGAAGGCCAAGGCCCCCGCGCGCTCGAGGTCGGCGGCGTGGGCCTCGTTGCCGCCCTCCGCGAGGAGGCCCAGGTAGATCTTCCAATCGAGGGTCTTGACGAGGCCCCCCTGCATCTCGGGCTGGCCCGTGTACTCGCTCACGCTCACCGCGCGGCCGGCCGCCCGGTCGCCCAACGCGTCGCGGACGGTTTCGAGGCTCCCGCCCGTCGCGAAGAAGCGCGAGCCGGGGCAGAGGGCCGCGACGGAGCGGACGAGCTCGGGCAGGCCGGCCTTGTCGTAGGCCGAGACGAGGACGTTGCGCAGGGGCACGAGGTCGGGCGCCGACCTCACCCGGTTGAAGGCCATGCTCTCCTCCTCTAGGCCTCGGAAGGGGGATACTCCACGTAGGCGTAGGCCGAGTGGTTGTGGATGCTCTCGAAGTTCTCCGCCTCCACCGAGAAGCGGGGGAATTTGCCCAGGGCCGCGACCTCGACGTAGACCCCGCGGACGAGGTCCTCGACGAAGCGCGGGTTCTCGTAGGCCCGTTCGGTGACGAACTTCTCGTCGTCGCGCTTCAGGAGGGTATACACGCCGCTCGAGGCCGCTCCC
>JAKLFE010000090.1 GCA_022711355.1 Spirochaetota bacterium
ATAGCCGCCGGCCCGCGGCCCGCCGCAGCCGCCGCCGCCCTGGCCGTAGCCGCCGGGACGCTGGCCGCCGTAGCCGCCGCCCTGGCCATAGCCGCCAGAGCTCTGGCCGCCGTAGCCGCCGCCGCCCTGGCCGTAGCCGCCGGGACGCTGGCCGCCGTAGCCGCCGCCGCCCTGACCGTAGCCGCCGGGACGCTGGCCGCCGTAGCCGCCAGAGCCCCCAGAGGACTGTCCATAGCCTCCGCGATCGTAGGAAGAGCCTGGGCGAGGAGAGCCGGGAGCGCCCGGGCCGCCGTAGCCGGGGCGAGGCGCGGGAGCCGGGCGATCGGAAAGGGGCCGGGGAGCCGGCTTGGGCGCTTCGCCCTTGACGGCCTCCGGGACCGCGGGCGCAGCCGGGGACTCGGGGCGAGGCGCGGCCTGCGGGGCAGCAGCCTCCTCCACGCGGGGAGCCGCGGCCTGTTCCGCCTTCTCGACGGCCGAGGCGGGCGCTGCCGAGCCCTCCTCGTGGTGGGCGACGACCCTGGCCACCGTCGGCTTGGCCTGCGCCGGCTTCTTGACGACGACCTTCTTCTTGACGACGACGACCTTACGCTTCTCTCCCGAAGCTTCTTGCTCGGAGGAGGGAGCCGGGGTCGCGGGCGGCAGCTCGCCCTCCGGAGGCGTCGCCTGGGCGCGAGCCTTGGGCTGCTTTATGAGATTCGCCTTCTTCTGCGGATTCTCGGTGTTATCGGTCATACGCTCCCTTTATTCTCCCTGGTCGTCCTCGTACTCGAAGCTCAGCTCCACGTTGCAGCTCGGGCAATGGCTCATCTCGGGCGTGACGCGCGCCCCGCACTCGGGGCACTCGTAGACCTCGTCCGACTCGGCGGCGGCCGTCTCGGCCTCCGCCTCCTCCACCACCTCCACGTTCTCGTCGATAATAGCGCGTATCTTGTCGAGGGTCTCCGTATCCAGCCCCTGGATCGCGGCGAGCTGCTCGGGCCCGAGGGCGAGGAAGTCCTCCACGCTGGACACGCCGGCCGCGGCGAGGGCCTCGACCCAGGGAGCCTCGATGCCGGGGAGCTCGGCTATACCGGCGCTCTCCTCCTCGTAGCTCTCCCCGAACAGCTCGGAGACGGCCCGCTTGAGGTCGCTTGAGCGGTCCATCTGGAGGAACTGCTCCTCCGTCTTGACGTCGATATTCCAGTCGCAGAGCCGGTTGGCGAGGCGGACGTTGAGGCCCTGCTTGCCTATCGCCACGGAGAGCTGGCTGTCGGCGACCACCGCGAGGGCCACGTGCTTGGCCTCGTCGAGGATGTAGACTTCCCGCACCTCGGCCGGCGAGAGGGCGTTGCGGATGAAGCGCTTGGGATCGACCTCGTACTTGAGGATGTCGACCTTCTCGCCCTCGAGCTCGCGGATGATGGCCTGGATGCGGATGCCCTTGAGGCCGACGCAGGCGCCCACGGGATCGATGTCCTCGCGCTTGGAGAAGACGGCGATCTTGGTGCGGTAGCCCGGCTCGCGGACGATTTTGAAGACGTCGACCGTATTGTCGTAGATCTCGGGCACCTCAAGCTCGAGGATCTTCTTGACGAACTCGGCGTGGGTCCTGGAGAGGACGATCATAGGGCCCATGCGGCCCTTCTCCACCTCGACGATCATCGCCTTGATGCGGTCGCCCATGTGGTAGGACTCGCGGGGCGACTGGTACTTCTTGGGGAAGATGCCCTCGATCTTCCCGAGGTCCACGAAGATGTTGCCGTTCTTCTCGCGCTGGAAGTACCCGATGATGATCTCGCCGACCTTGGACTTGTACTCGGCGTACTGGGTGTCGCGGGATATCTCGCGGAGGGACTGCCGCGTGGTCTGCTTGGCGAGCATGACCGACTGGAGGTCGAACTCGCGGGGGTCGACGGGAAGCTCGAGGATGTCCCCGACCTCGGCCTCCTCGCTGTAGGCCTTGGCCTCGCCGAGCTCGATCTCGAGGACCGGGTCGTCGAGCTCCTCGACGATGGTCTTCTTGGCGTAGACGTCGACGCCCTCGTAGTTGTCGCGGAAGCGGACGACGGCGTTCTCGTTCGTGCCGTACTTCTTCTTATAGGCGGCCATGAGGGCCTCCTCGACCGTCTTCACGATGAGGTCTTCGGAGATGCCCTTCTCGGCGATGAGCTGTCGTATAGCGTCGGCCATTTCGGAAGCCATATGGATTAGTCTCCCTCCTGTGTTGAATCGAGCCTGGCCTTCGCCACGGCGCCAATATCGATAGCCCGCTCGCCCTCCGCGTCCGCGAGGAAGGCCCTGCCCCCCTCGACCCGGACGATCCTGCCGCACGCCCACTCCCCGCCCTCCTCGAGCTGGAAGCGGACAGCCTTCCCCGCGAAGACCGACCACTCGCGGGGGCTCCGGAGGGCCCGGTCGATGCCCGGGCTCGCGACCTCGAGCGCCACGTCCTCCGTACCCAGGAGGAGCTTGAGCCGGGGGTAGGCGAGACGATGCGCGACGGAGCACTCCTTCGTGCCCGTGCCGGCGGGCGAGTAGACCGTGATCCTCACGGTAGCCCCCGCGCCGCGCCGCTTGGACGACAGCTCCACCAGGGTCAGTCCCGCGCCCGCGAGCAGCGGCTCGAGCTCGGCGAACAATCTATCGCTTTCCTGCATACCTATAAAAAAAGAGTCGTTCCGAACGACTCTCTTTATCGCTAAGGAGAATCTTTGTTTTTCTTACATACCACGGGATACTACATCTTTCGGGCCCATACGTCAATACTGGGCCTCCCTAGTCGGCCGCGAGGATGAGCAGGGACACCTTCCGCGAGCCCCCGGCCTTGAGCGCGGCGGCGCAGGCCTCGGCGGTCGCCCCGGTCGTGACCACGTCGTCCAGGAGGAGGGCCAGCTCGGGTGGCGTCGCCCCCTCCTTGAGCCGGTAGGCGGCCCGGGCGTTGGCCAGCCGGGCCTCTCGGCCCAGCCTTTTCTGCTGCTTCGAGCCCAGCCGCTCGAGGGGACGCGCGACCGCGAAGCCCCGCCCCTCGAGCTCGCGGGCGAGGCGCTCGACCTGGTCCCAGCCTCGCTCGCGCAGCTTCCCGGGCCTGGGCGGGACCGGCACGATGCTCCAGTCCGGCCAGAGCCTTTCGGCCGCCGCGGCGAGGAGCTCGGCGAGGAAGGGGGCGAGGGAGCGCCGGTCGCGGAACTTATAGGCCGAGACGAGATCCTTGCAGGCGCCGGAGAAGCGGAACAGGGGATAGGCCTCGTCCAGGACCCGCTCCCTCGCGCGGCAGTCCATGCACAGGCCCTCCTCGGATGAGAGCTCCTCGCCGCAGCGGGGGCAGCGCCTCCCCGCGATCGGCCTGAGCAGGGCGCGGCAGGAGGGGCAGAGGGGAGGAGCTCCGCGCCTCGGCTCGAGCGCCCGGCCGCAGAGGGCGCAGGAGACGGGGAGGGCGAAATCGAGGGCGAGCGCGAAGGCTCGGCGCGCCGCAGGGAGGATCACCACGAAGCAGGGACGCGCCCGGGAGCTCAGCCCGATTGAAGCCTCTTTTTCAGGGCGGCGAGGCGGTTCAGGGCCTCGAGGGGGGTCAGCGAATCGAGATCGAGGGAGGCGAGCTCCGCGGCGGCGAGCTCCGCCGGGTCGAAGAGGGCGGCTTGGGCCCCCGCGGCGGGAGGCGGGCTCGGCGGGGATGCGGGCCGAGGCGGGGAAAGGCTGCTTTCCTTCCGGGAAAGCTCGTCCTGCACCGCCCTCGCCCGCTCGAGGACCTCCTCGGGCAGCCCGGCCAGCCGGGCGACGTGGATGCCGTAGGAGCTCTCGGCGGGACCGGGCCTGATCTGCTTAAGGAAGACGATCTCGCCCCCCTCCTCGATCACGGCGAGGGAGAGGTTGCGCAGCCGGGGCCGCTCCATGGCGGTCAGCTCGTGGTAGTGGGTCGCGAAGAGGGTCCTGCAGCGGATGGCGTCGATC
>JAKLFE010000091.1 GCA_022711355.1 Spirochaetota bacterium
TGCTGGCAGCAGAGGATAGCGCTTTCACTCCCGGTGCCCGATGGGAAGGGTGGGGCGCGGGGCAGCGCGACGAGAATCGCGATCTAGTGAGCGATTCTCGTCGCGCTGAACCTTCCGAAGGTTCCCCCTCCCCGCATCACCCATCATGCACTACAAGGTTCGAGGCAGTACCTACTACCTCAGCGCGGCTTCCCAGTCCTTGTACAGGAAACGTTTGATTTTCTTTGAGGAGGTCTTTTCGAACTCCTTCGAGCGCAGGTGGAAGTCGGATATCTTCTTGTAGGTCGGCAGGGAGCGGTTCACGCGCTCGACCTCGGCCTTGACGAGCTCGCGAACGCGGGATGGGTCGGCTGCCGTCGCGGCGCCGTGGTCCGCGGCGATGGCCTCGAGGTCGGGAAGGATGACCGCGGCGACCTCTTCGGCCGCGTCTGACTCGCCGCGCGAGCGTCCCACCACGAGGATCTCGCGAGCGACCCGCGAGCCGTCGAAGCGGGCCTCGATCTCCTCGGGGTAGATGTTCTTGCCGCCCGCGGTGACGATCATGCTCTTGATGCGGCCGGTGATGTAGATGTAGCCGCGCTCGTCGATTCGGCCCAGGTCCCCCGTGCGGAGCCAGCCGTCGGGCGTGAATACGGAGGCCGTGGCCTCGGGGTCGCGCCAGTAGCCGAGCATGAGGGAGGGCGAGGTGACCTGGATCTCCCCGATGCCCTCCTCGTTGGGATCGGCGATGCGGACGCGGGTGCGCTTGACGGCCAGGCCCGCTGATCGATGGTCGTGGTAGCGCGGGGTGTTCGTGGAGATGAGGGGGCCGTTCTCGCTCATGCCGTAGCCCTGGACGATGGTGAAGCCGAGCTCGTCGAAGATGGCCGCGGTGGCGGCGTTCAAGGGTCCTCCGCCCGCCACGAGGAGGCGGGCCGAGCCGAGCCCGACCTGGGTCCTGAAGCCCTTGAGCAGGGCCCGGCCGATCCAGGGCGCGCCGAGGGCCAGGCCGGTCCGGGAAACGGCGCGCAACGCGCCCACGGCGGCTCGGACCGGGGCGGGCTTGGCCCTCACTCCCTGGAGGACGCCCTGCGCGAGCTTGTCGTAGAGCAGGGGCACCGCTATGAAGACCGTGCCGCCCGAGTCCCGGGCGTCGTCCAGGATGACCTTGCCCACCATCTTCTCGCAGATGGTCACCGAGGCCCCGACCGCCAGGGGAGAGATCAGGCAGCAGGTCGTCGGGTAGGTGTGGTGGAGGGGGAGGACGCACATGAACACGTCCTCCTTCCCGATCGGGAGGGAATGGATGGATGCGTCGAAGTTGGCGATGATGCCGCCGTGGGAGAGCCCGACGCCTTTGGGCGTCCCCGTCGTGCCCGAGGTGAAGATGATCGAGGCGAGGGCCTCCGGCGCGATCGAATCGGGAGAGGGGAGGCCGGGGCCGCCGGAGAAGGAGGAGGCCTCCGACCAGGAGGCCGCGGCGAGGCTCCCGATCCCGGGAGACGGTGCGCCGTCGAGCCCCACGAAGGCGCGGAGGCTGCCGAGGGCCGCGGCGAGGGCGGGGAGGGCCTTCGCGAACTTGCCGCTCGCGACCAGGGCCCCGACCTCGGCGGCCTTGAGTATCCGCGCGACGTCCTCGTCCGGGAGGAGGGCGTCGATGGGCACGGCCACCAGGCCCGCCGCTACTATAGCCATGTACGCGACCGCCCACTCGGGGCGGTTCTCCGACCAGATGGCCACCCGATCGCCCGCGGCGAGGCCCTCGGCGAGGAGGTAGGAGGCGAAGGCCTCTCCCTCTCGGCCGAGGCGGGCGTAGCTCCATTCCTGGAAGGCGGTCTCGCCTCGGGCCCGATAGCGGAGGGCCGTGTGCTCGGCGAAGCCGCTCGTGATATCCCTGAACATCGCGTTGAGGTTCTTCCAGTCGAAGACGGGGATCGTCGTATCGAGATAGTCGGTGATCATGCTGTTCTCCGGTTCGGGCGAGGAATTCCCCTCTAGCGTAGCGAGAAGGCGGGGACCTGACAAGATAAGCTTTGACACTTTGGCACTCCGCGTCGATTCGAATAGCCTGAGAAGGTTTCGATTTCACCTTGACATCTATGAAATCGCTATCATAATCCTCACTCGTGGCAGTGCTCCCGTGAACAGCCTAAGAAAGTTTGCGGTCCAGCGGTCTGCAAACGTTGTCAGGAACTGTTCTTCGTCAAGATACCTTATTGAATCGGGAGTTGGAGTACATGAAGATGCATGCGTCGGCCATCTTCGCGAGGGCTTCGATCGGCCCGGGGGCGAAGAGCCGGCCGACGGTGACGGCTCACGCCGGCAGCCTCGGCACCGAGCCGAACGGCGAGGCTTCATTCGCCGCGGCCCTCGGATTTGCGGTCGATTTCCTGGAGGCCGATATCCGCTTCACGCGTGATGGCCGCGCCTATCTGAGCCACGACGCCCTGCCTCCCGCCGAGGCGGAGCGGGCCATGGGCCTCGATGAGCTCCTCGCGATGGTCGCGCCTCTGCCGGGGATACGGCTGAACCTCGACCTCAAGGAGTACTCCGCCGTGGGAGCGTTGCGCGACCTCGTTATCAGCCGCGGCATGGGTTCCCGCGTCGTGCTGACCGGGGTCAGGCTCGGGGAGGTCCCGGGAGTGCGCGCGGCCGCGGCGGGGCTGCCGTATTTCCTCAACGCCGAGCCGCGCTTCCTCGCGCGGGCGACGCGCGCGGGCGCGGAGGCCTTCGCGCGCCGCGTGCGCGGCTGCGGGGCGGTGGGGCTCAATACCCATAAGGCCCTCGCGACGGGCCTCCTGGCCCGGGCGCTCGCGCGGGCGGGCCTCGAGCTCTCGGTGTGGACGGTGGACGAGGAGGCCGAGATGCGCGCGATCCTGGCGCTCGGGCCGGACAACGTGACGACGAGGCGGCCCGACCGGCTCCTCGCGCTGCTCGATTCGGGGAGGGAAGGCACAGCATGAAGCTTCGCGCATACTACCACGCGCTCGGCAGGCGGCGCTTCATCCAGGCGGCCGTATTCCTGGCCTTCGTCCTGTTCTTCTTCGGCCCCCTGGTCAACACCCTCATGATCGCCTTCGCGGACAAGTACAACTACGCGGAGCATCCCTACTTCCTGCCCTCCACGCTCTCCCTCACCTGGTGGAAGTTCGTCCTGACCCAGAAGAACCTGGTGTCGTCCATCGCGCTCTCGTTCGTCGTCGCGATCCTCGCTACGAGCCTGTCCCTCCTCGTCTGCCTGCCCGCGGCCTACGCCTTCGCCCGCTTCAAGTTCCCCGGGAAGCACTTCTTCCAGTTCTCCTTCCTCTTCGCGAACGCCTTCCCCAAGATGGGCCTGTACGTCTCCATCGCCATCATCTTCTACAAGCTGAACCTCATGGGGACCTTCCCCGGCGTCCTGCTCATCCACCTCCTGGGCACCCTCATGTACATGACCTGGATCCCGGCCGGGGCCTTCCGCAACGTGCACAAGAACCAGGAGGAGGCGGCCCGCGACGTCGGGGCCACGCCCTTCCAGGCCTTCCGCCACGTGACCCTGCCCCTCGCGATGCCCGGCATCATGGTCGCCTGCATCTTCACCTTCCTCCAGTCGCTCGAGGAGGCCCAGGGCACCCTCTTGGTCGGCGTGCCGAACTTCAAGACCATACCCGTCGTCATGTACGGGGTCATCTACGATTACCCGGCCACCGCCGGGGCCGTCTTCGCCGTCATACTCGTGCTCCCGACCTTGATCCTCCTCAGCGTCTTCAGGAGGTTCGTCGGCGCGGACGCGATGGCGGCCGGCTTCAAAATGAAATGACGAGGGAGAACGCGATGGCTGACAGCGCCAAGCTCCGGCTCACCGGAGTCACCAAGCTCTACAAGAACGGGGACGGGGTCCGCGGCATCGACCTCGAGGTCGGCGAGGGAGAGCTCGTCACCCTCCTGGGCCC
>JAKLFE010000092.1 GCA_022711355.1 Spirochaetota bacterium
CGCGCGACCTCATCCTGGCCGAGAGCTTCGGCGCCGAGTACTCGGTCGACGAGCGCGAGAACATCGACGTCTACGAGCGCTTCAACGCCGCCGTCGTCAACATCACCACCGAGGTCGTCGCCATCAACTGGTTCTACGAGCCGGTCCCCCAGGAGGGCGGCACGGGCTCGGGCTCGATCATCGACGCCCGGGGCTACGTGCTCACCAACAACCACGTCGTCAAGGACGCGACCAAGATCTTCGTCAACCTGGCCGACGGAGGCCGCTACCAGGCCGAGGTCGTCGGCGTCGATCCCGAGAACGACCTCGCGGTCATCAAGTTCGACCCGCCCAAGGACCAGCGGCTCACGGTCATCCCCTACGGCGACTCGAGCCGCCTCAAGGTGGGGCAGAAGCTCCTCGCCATCGGCAATCCCTTCGGCCTCGACCGCACCCTCACGCGGGGCATCGTCTCGGCCCTGGGCAGGCCCATAGTCCAGCAGGACGAGCGGACGGGGCGGCAGATCATGATCCAGGGCATGATCCAGACCGACGCCTCCATCAACCCGGGCAATTCCGGCGGGCCGCTGCTCAACTCCCGCGGGGAGATGATCGGGGTCAACACGATGATCTACAGCCCCTCCAAGGGCTCGGTCGGCATCGGCTTCGCGGTCCCCGTCAACACGGCCAAGCGCATCGTGCCCGAGCTCATCAAGGAGGGCAGGGTCAGGCGCGGCTGGATCGACATCGTGCCCGTCCAGCTCTTCCCCGAGCTCGTCGAGTACATGCGCCAGAACGGCTACGCCGCCCCCGTCGCCCAGGGCCTCCTGATCTCCAAGACGCCCAAGGGAGGGAACGCGGACCGGGCCGGCATGCGGGGAGGCGATACCGCCGTCCGCTACGGCCGATCCACCTTCTTCGTCGGGGGGGACATCGTCTCGGCCGTCAACGGGGCCAAGATCGCCACGATCACCGACCTCTATACCGCCCTAGAGAACACCAAGCCCGGCGACCGGGCCGAGGTCGAGTACTACCGCAACGGGCGCAAGCTCTCGGCCCAGGTCCAGCTCTCAGACCGGGCCAAGGCCGGCGTGAGCGACTAGCGCCGGCCCTTCCGGGCCGGCCCCTGGCCCGCGGCGGGCGCCGCTTGATACGGCGTCCGCCGCGGTGCATTATTGCCCCCATGCGTCCCTTCAAGGTGGTCTCTCCCTACGGTCCAGCGGGCGACCAGGCCCAGGCCATCGAGCTCCTCGCCTCCGGCGTGCGCGAGGGCCTGCGCTGGCAGACCCTCAAGGGCGTCACCGGCTCGGGCAAGACCTTCGCCATGGCCAAGGTCATCGAGGAGCTCCAGATGCCGGCCCTGGTCATCTCCCACAACAAGACCCTCTCGGCCCAGCTCTACCGGGAATTCAAGTCCTTCTTCCCCGACAACGCGGTCGAGTACTTCGTCTCCTACTACGACTACTACCAGCCCGAGGCCTACGTCCCCTCGAAGGACCTCTACATCGAGAAGGACTCGGACATCAACCAGGAGATCGACCGCATGCGCCTCGCGGCCACCGCGGCCCTCGTCGAGCGGCGGGACGTGATCATCGTGGCCACGGTCTCCTGCATCTACGGCCTGGGCTCGCCGGACCAGTACAAGGAGATGCGGCTCTACATCGACCGGGGCTCCGAGATCGACCTCGACGAGGTCAAGCGGCGCCTGGTCTCGCTCCAGTACGAGCGCAACGACGCGGTGCTCGAGCGCGGCCGCTTCCGGGTCCGCGGCGACGTGCTCGAGATCTACCCCGCCTACCTCCAGGAGGCCTACCGCGTCGAGCTCGACTACGACACGGTGACCCGCATACGCAAATTCGATCCCATCTCGGGCGTCGCGGGGCCCGAGCTCGACGAGGCCGTGGTCTACCCGGCCAAGCACTTCGTCATGCCCGAGGACCGGGTGCGCAACGCCGTGGACAAGATCCGCGGCGAGCTCGACGAGCGCTACGGGAGCCTCAAGGCGGCGAACAAGCTCGTCGAGGCCCAGCGCCTGAAGAGCCGCACCGAGTACGACCTCGAGATGCTCGAGGAGATGGGCTACTGCCCCGGCATCGAGAACTACTCGGGCCCCCTCGCCGGCAGGTCCCGGGGCGAGCGGCCCGGGGTCCTCCTGGACTACTTCCCCAAGGAGTTCCTGACCTTCGTCGACGAGTCCCACGTGACCCTGCCCCAGGTGGGCGCCATGTACGCGGGCGACCGCAGCCGCAAGACCACCCTGGTCGACTACGGCTTCCGCCTGCCCTCGGCGATGGACAACCGGCCCCTCAAGTACGAGGAGTTCCTCGGCGTCATCGACCGGGTGATCTGCGTCTCGGCCACGCCCGGCGAGGAGGAGATGGCCAAGTCGCAGCGCGTCGCCGAGCAGGTCATCCGCCCCACGGGCCTGGTCGACCCCGAGATCGAGGTCAGGCCGAGCGAGGGCCAGATGGAGGACATCTACGCGGAGATCCGCCGGCGCAACGCCGCGGGCGAGCGCTCCCTCATCCTCACCCTCACCAAGCGCATGGCCGAGGAGCTCACCGAGTACCTCACGGGCCTGGGCCTGAAGGTCCGCTACATCCACTCGGAGGTCGAGACCATCGAGCGGGTCGAGATCCTCAAGCAGCTCCGCACGGGCGACTACGACGTCCTGGTCGGCATCAACCTCCTGCGCGAGGGCATCGACCTGCCGGAGGTCTCCTTCATCGCCATCCTCGACGCGGACAAGATCGGCTTCCTCCGCTCGGCCACGAGCCTCATCCAGATCGTCGGCCGGGCGGCGCGAAACGCGGCCGGCACCGTCGTCATGTACGCGGACCGCATGAGCGAGGCGATGCGCGTCGCCATCGAGGAGACGGCGCGGCGCCGCGCCATCCAGGTCAAGTTCAACGAGGAGCACGGCATCACGCCGACGACCATCCGCAAGGCGGTGGAGGACATCCTCGAGCGGCACCGCGAGGAGCGCGCCTCCGACGCCGAGACCGAGATCGAGATGCTCGAGCGGACCCACAACCTCCTCGTGCCCGAGCAGAAGAAGTCCCTGCTCAGGGCCCTCAGGGACCAGATGCTCGAGCACGCCAAGAACCTCGAATTCGAGCAGGCCGCGGCCATCCGCGACGAGATAGAGCGCATCGAGAGGGGGGAGAAGTGAGGTCCTATCCGGTCGTCGACGGCCACTGCGACTCGATCATGGCGGCCATGGGCCGCGGCCTGCCTCCCGGGGAGAGCGGGCCGCGCGACCTCCTCGCGCGCAACGCGGTCGGCCACCTCGACCTGCCGCGCCTGCGCGAGGGCGGCTACGCCTGCCAGGCCATGGCCTGCTTCTGCCGCGACGAGGAGGTCGCGGCGGGACGGGCATCCGAGCTGACGGACGCCATGATCGACGAGCTCGAGTCCATCATGGAGGCCTCGGGCGGCGGGCTCGCGCCCGTCCTCGCGGCCGCCGACGTGGCGAGGGCCGGGGCATCGGGAGCCGTGGGGGCCCTCGTGTCGATCGAGGGGGGCGAGTGCCTCGCCGGGAGGCTCGAGGAGCTCGGCCGCTACCACGGCCGCGGAGCGCGCATGATCGGCCTCACCTGGAACCGCCGCAACGAGCTCGGCCGGGGGCTTTTCGGCGAAGGCTCAGGAGGCCTCACGGAATTCGGCCTGGCCGTCGTGCGCGAGGCCGCCCGCCTGGGCATGATCGTGGACTGCTCCCACCTCTCCGACGAGGCCTTCGACGACCTCGCCCGCGCCTCGGAGCGGCCCTTCGTGGCCTCGCACTCGAACTGCCGCGCCCTCTGCTCCTTCCCCCGCAACCTCGACGACGGCCGCATCGAGGCGGTCGCCCGCTCCGGCGGCCTCGTGGGCGTGAACGCCGTGCCCGACTTCGTGGCCGACGG
>JAKLFE010000093.1 GCA_022711355.1 Spirochaetota bacterium
GTGCTCCACGAGCTCGTCCGCGACCGCCGCCATCGCGGCGATCTCGTTCCGGCCGGCCATGCCCGAGGAGCCGCTGAGGTCGCCGGAGCCGATCCGCTCGAGGAAGCCCGACAGGGCGGCGACGGGGCGCGTGACGCTCCGGACGATGAAGGCCGAGACCAGGGCGGCGAGGGCCCCGGCGGCGAGGACCGCGAGGGCCAGGGCGGCCCGGGCCTTCCTGACCGTCGCGATCGACGCGTCGAGCCGGGCCTGGCCGCCGTCGCGGACGAGCTCGATGAAGCGGCCGAGCGCCTCCTCGAGGGGCTTGAAGGCCTCGTCGACCTCGCCGAGGGACTCGAGGGCCGCCGCGGGATCGTCGCAGGCGAGCTCGGCCGCGGGCCGGGCGACCAGGGCGTACATGACGAAGTGGCCCTCGAGCTGCTCCACGACCCCGGCTTCCTCGGGGCTGAGCCCCTCGGTCTGGGCGAGCTCGCCCATCGCGGCCTCGACCGAGTCCAGGAGCTTGCCCAGGTCCTGGAGCATCTGCCTCGTCCGGGCCGAGCCCCCCTCGCTGAGGCCCGAGGCGACGGTCCGGTTGAGCCGGGACTCGACCTGGAGGGCGCTCCGCTCGAGGGCCAGGGCCCGCGACTCGAGGAGGGAATCGGCGCGCTGCTCGTAGAGCCCGGCGGAGAGGAAGGACAGGCCCCGGGCGGAGACGATCGCCACGCCCCCGAGGCCGAGGAGGACCGAGGCGACGAGGGCGAGGAGCTTGACCGTGAGGCTCAGGTCCGAGAAGCGGAGGCGCGGCTCCGCCGAGGAGGCGCGCCCGAGGAGGCTGCGGCGCACGGCGCTCAGCCCTTCACGACGACGTTGACCAGCTTGTCCTTGACGACGATCACCTTGGCGAGCTCCTTGCCCTCGGTCCACTCGCGGACCTTGGGCAGGGCGAGGGCCATCGCCTCGAGCTCCTTCTCGGGGGTGCCCGCCGGGACGGTGAAGCGCTCGCGGATCTTGCCGTTCACCTGGGCGACGATCTCCTTGGACTCGTCGGCGCAGAGCGCCTCGTCGTAGGCCGGCCAGCTCTCGCGCGCCAGGCTCTTCCCGTGGCCCAGCTTCTCCCAGAGCTCCTCGGCGAGGTGGGGGGCGTAGGGCGAGAGGAGGAGGACGAAGCTCTCCCAGAGGGAGCGGGGCAGCTCGGGGAGCCTGGCGGCCTCGTTGCAGAAGATCATCATCTGGGAGATCGCGGTGTTGAAGTCGAGGCTCGCGGTATCCTTCGACACCTTCTTGATCGTCTTGTGCAGGAGCTTCGCGAGCTCGGGCGAGGGGGAGGAGGCGGCCACGGGCTTCTCGCCCAGGGCCCAGACCTTCTCGAGGAAGCGGGATACGCCGACCAGGCCCGCCGTGGCCCAGGGCTTGGACACCTGCAGGGGGCCCATGAACATCTCGTAGACCCGCATCGAGTCGGCGCCGAAGTCGCGGATGATGTCGTCGGGGTTCACCACGTTGCCCCGGCTCTTGGACATCTTCTGGTTGTCGTCGCCGAGGATCATGCCCTGGTTGACGAGGCGGAGGAAGGGCTCCTTCGTGTTCACGGCCCCGATGTCGTAGAGCACCTTGTGCCAGAAGCGCGCGTACAGGAGGTGGAGCACGGCGTGCTCGGCCCCGCCCACGTAGAGATCGACGGGCATCCAGTACTTCACGGCCTCGTCCGAGGCGAAGGCGCCGGAGTTCTTGGGGTCGAGGTAGCGGAGGAAGTACCAGCAGGAGCCGGCCCACTGGGGCATGGTGTTCGTCTCGCGCTTGGCCGGGCCGCCGCACTTCGGGCACTTCGCGTTCACCCACTCGGGGATGTTCGCCAGCGGCGACTCGCCCGTGCCGGAAGGCGCGTAGCTCTTGGTCTCGGGGAGGCGCAGGGGCAGCTCGGACTCGGGCAATGGCACGATGCCGCACTTGTCGCAATGGACGAGGGGGATGGGCTCGCCCCAGTAGCGCTGGCGGCTGAAGAGCCAGTCGCGCAGCTTGTAGTTCACGGCGCGCCTGCCCAGGCCCTCGCGCTCGACCTTCTCGATGATCCGCTTCTTCGCGTCCTCGGTGGGCATCCCCGTGAACTCGCCGGAGTTGACCGAGTAGCCGTCCTCGATGTCGCACTCGGCGGGGGGCTTCGAGAAATCGTGGCCGCCCTCGTACTGCTTCCTCGACGCGACGACCTGGACGATGGGCAGGCCGAACTTCTTGGCGAAGTCCCAGTCGCGGTCGTCGTGGGCGGGGACGGCCATGATGGCGCCCGTGCCGTAGGAGATGAGGACGTAGTCCGAGACCCAGATCGGGACCCTGAGGCCGTTCAGGGGGTTCAGCGCGTAGGCGCCCGTGAAGACGCCCGACTTGTCCTTGGCCAGGTCCGTGCGCTCGAGGTCGCTCTTGCGGGCGGCGGCCTCGACGTAGGCCTCGACCGCGGCGCGTTGCGCGGCCGAGGTGATCTTGCCGACGAGGGGATGCTCGGGGGCGAGGACCATGTAGGTGACGCCGTACAGGGTGTCGGCCCGCGTCGTGAACACCTCGAGCTTCTCGGCGGAGCCCTCGACGCCGAACTCGACCTCGGCGCCCTCGGAGCGGCCGATCCAGTTGCGCTGCATGAGCTTGACGGCCTCGGGCCAGTCCAGGCCCTCCAGGTCCTCGAGCAGCCGGTCGGCGTAGGCGGTGATCTTGAGCACCCACTGGCGGATCCGCTTGCGCGTGACCTTGGTGCCGCAGCGGTCGCACTCCCCGTCCTTGACCTCCTCGTTCGCGAGGCCCGTCTTGCAGGAGGGGCACCAGTTGATGGGCATGTCGGACTCGTAGGCCAGGCCCTTCTTGAACAGCTGGAGGAAGATCCACTGGGTCCAGCGGTAGTAGTCCTCGTCGCAGGTGGCGATCTCGCGGTCCCAGTCGTAGGAGAAGCCGAGGCTCTTGATCTGCGCGCGGAAGCGGTCGATGCAGGCGTGGGTCGTGGCGGCCGGGTGGGTCCCCGTCTTGATGGCGTGGTTCTCGGCGGGCAGGCCGAAGGCGTCGAAGCCCATGGGGTGGAGGACGTTGTAGCCGTTCATCCGGAGGTAGCGGCAGTAGATGTCGGTGGCGGTGTAGCCCTCGGGGTGGCCGACGTGGAGGCCGTCGCCGGAGGGATAGGGGAACATGTCCAGGACGTAGCGGCGCCTCTCCTTGGGGAAGGCCGGGTCCTCGACGGCGCGGAAGGTCTTCTCCGACTCCCAGCGCGACTGCCACTTCTTCTCGATCTCGGCGAACGGATACTTTGCCATTGCGGGCTCCCTCGGGATGTGCAGGTCCCCCGATACTACCCGAGGAGGGCGGCAGATTCAAGCCGAAGGCCGGGCCGG
>JAKLFE010000094.1 GCA_022711355.1 Spirochaetota bacterium
GCCCCCTGCATGAGGGCCCCGCCCCCGGTGAGCACGACGCCGCCCTTGATGTGGCGCCAATGGCCCATCTTCTCGACCCGCTCGCGCGACATGCGGAAGATCTCCTCCATCCGCGGCTGGACGATGGAGCAGAGCCTGCGGCGGCTCGCCTCCGCGGGGGCCCTCCCGCCGACCCCGGGGACGATCAGGGTCTCCTCGGGATCCACTCCCTCGAGCCAGGCCGAGGCGTACTCGCGCTTCAGGCGCTCGGCCGCGTCCATCGGCACGCTCAGCATGATGGACACGTCGTTCGTCACCTGGGCCCCGCCCACCGGTATCACGCTCGTGTAGTAGGGCGCGCCTTCCGCGTAGACGAGGAGGTTCGTGGTGCCGCCGCCGAGGTCCACGAGGAGGCAGCCGAGCTCCTTCTCGTCGGAGCTCAGGGTGGCGCGGGCCGCGGCGAGGCTCTGCAGGAGGAGGCGCTCGACCTTGAAGCCGGCGCGGTTGACGCATTTCACGAGGTTCTGCGCCGTCGTCACCGAGCCGGTGATGATGTGGACCTCGGCCTCGAGCCTCACGCCGATCATGTCCAGGGGATTGCGGATGCCCTTCTGGTCGTCGACGATGAAGGTCTGCGGGATGACGTGGAGGACCTCGCGGTCCATCGGGATCACGACGGCGCGGGCGGCCTCTATGACGCGGTCCACGTCCTCGCGGGTGATCTCGCGGCCCTTGCCCGTCACGGCGACGACGCCGCGCGAGTTGATGCCCTCGATGTTGGCCCCGGCGACGCCGACGAAGGCCTCCTTGGCCTCGCGCCCGGACATGAGCTCGGCCGCCTCGACCGCGGCGGCCACGGAGGCCAGGGTCGACTCGATGTTGACGACGACGCCGCGGCGCAGGCCCGTGGAGGGCGCGACCCCGACGCCGGTGATCTCGAGGACGCCGCTCTCACCGTATTCCCCGATGACGGCGCGCGTATTGGACGTGCCGACGTCGAGTCCGACAATCAGGTTGTCAGTCAACCTGTCCCTCCTTGCCGCGGTAGACCACCGTCCCCGTGCGGAAATCGATCTCGGAGACCGTCCTCCCGCCATCGCCCGAGCCCAGGACGTCGAGCACGAGGATGGCGGCGCGCAGGTCTCCCGCGCTCGGGACGGCCCCTATCCGCACGGGCGCTCGGCCGCGGAGCGGGTATAAAAGCAGCTCGGTCTCGCCGTAGCGCGAGCGGGAGAGCTTGATCTCGGAGAAGGCCGCGAGGAGGGCCGGCTCGGCGGCCGCGATCCTTCCCAGGGCGGCGAGGGAGGGGGCGAGCTCGGCGGGGAGGCGGATCCCCGGCCGGAAGCCCTCGACGCGGAGCCCCGAGAGGAGGGGCAGGGTCTCGGGAGGGGCGTAGCCGCCGCCCGGGCCGCGGCTCGCGGGGGAGGAAGCAGCCCCGGGCCCGTAGGCGAGGGCGAAGGCGACGCCCTCGGCGTCCAGGTAGGCGGGCAGCTGGGCGCCCCCCGACTCGACGAGGAGGGTGGCCACCGGGATCCGCTCCCTGAGCTCGATGGCCAGGCCGTTCGGGAAGCGCCGCCGGACCTCGGCCCCGGCTATCCGCGGCTCGGCCTCGAGGGCCGCGCGCACCCGCTCGGGATCGAGGGAGAAGAAGGGCTCGCCGCCCCGGAGGAGGGCCGCGGAAAGGATCTCCTCGCGGCTCATCGCCCGGGCGCCGCGTATATCGTAGCGAGTAATGCGGAACAGGGAAGGCAGGGCGAGGACCGCCCCGGCGGCGAAAGCGGCCGCGAGGGCCGCGAGGGCGAGGCCGAGGAGGGCCCGCTCGGCCGGGCCGCGGCGGGAGGCGCCGCGGGCGCGGGGGACTGCGAACTCAGACACCGAGGGACTCCGCGCGGGCCCGCGCCCCGGACTCGCGCTCCCCCGAGCGGCCGCGGCTGAGGTTGTACAGGGCGCCGCAGGCGCAGGCGGTGGACAGAAGGGAGGTCCCCCCCGCGGAGAAGAAGGGCAGGGCGATGCCGGTGGCGGGCACGAGGCCCCCGGCCACCGCCACGTTGACCGACACCTCGAGCAGGAGGAGGGCGGCCAGGCCGGCGCCGAGGTAGGACCGGAAGGGATCCTCCTCGGCGAAGGCCGCCCGCAGGGCCCGCCAGGAGAAGAAGGCCCAGAGGAGGAAGAAGGCCGCGACCCCGAGGAAGCCCGTCTCCTCGGCCCAGGCCGCGAAGACGAAGTCCGACTGCACCTCGGGCACGCTCGAGAGCTTCATGGTGCCGAGGCCGATGCCCTTGCCGAGGAAGCCCCCCGAGCGGATCGCCCTGAGCGAGCCGAGGACCTGGTAGCCCTGGCCGTGGGGCTCGTAGGCGGGGAAGAGGAAGGCCAGGATGCGCCTGAGCCTGAAGTCCGAGGTGAGGACCGAGAGGGCCGCGAGGGGCGCGGCCGCCGCCCCGAGGCCGAGGAAGAAGGAGGGCGGCGCGCCCGCGATCCAGAACATCGCCGCGGCCGCCGCCCCGACGATGACCGCCGTGGAGAAATCGTTCTGCAGGTAGACGGCCAGGCAGCCGAGGGCGGCGATGAGGAGGGGCGGCGCGAGGGAGCCCCCCTCCCGGGCGCGGCGGTCGAGGATGTGGGCGAGGTAGAGGATCGAGGCGAGCTTCCACAGCTCGGAGGGCTGGAAGGTGGTGAAGCCCAGGGATATCCAGCGGGAGGCCCCGTTGCGGTTCTCGCCCAGGCCGGGGACGAAGGGGAGGACGAGGGTCGCGAGGGCGCCCAGGGTGATCGGGACGACCCTCGAGCGGAGCCGCTCGAGGGGGATCGAGGCCGAGGCGGCGTAGACCAGGAGGGCCGGCAACATGAAGAGGGCCTGGCGGAGGGCGAAATGCTGGGCCTCCTTGCCCAGGGACAAGGCGTAGCCCGAGGAGGCGGACCACAGGGCCGCGAAGCCCGTGCCCGCCAGGAGGAAGGTCGCCGCGAGGAGGCCCGCGTCGCCGGGCAGGGCGGCCTTCGTTCTCTCTGCCTCGAATCCGATCCTCACGCTTCCTCCTACTGTATCTTCAGGGTCGAGAGGGCGAGGATCGCGAAGATGCCGCCGAGGATCCAGAAGCGGGTCACGACCTTCGTCTCCTTCCA
>JAKLFE010000095.1 GCA_022711355.1 Spirochaetota bacterium
CGCACGAGCGCCTCGATGTCGCGGTTGGTCGCGGCTATGAAGCGGGCCTCGACGGGGAGGTCCCGGGAGCCGCCCAGGCGGCGGATGCGCCGCTCCTGGAGGACCCGGAGGAGCTTCACCTGGAGCCTGAGCGGCATCTCGCCGATCTCGTCGAGGAAGAGGCTGCCCCGGCCGGCGAGCTCGAAGAGCCCGGCCTTGCGCGCGTCGGCCCCGGTGAAGGCCCCCTTCTCGTGGCCGAAGAGCTCGCTCTCCATGAGCTCGGCGTGGATGCCCCCGATGTTCACCGCGATGAAGGGCTCGGCCGCGCGGGGCGAGCGGGCATGGAGCTCCCGCGCGACGAGCTCCTTGCCCGTGCCGCTCTCGCCGGTGACCAGGACGGTCGCGTTGGCCGCCGCCGCCTTCCCGATCGTGCGCCTGAGCTCGCGCATCGCCTCGCTCTCCCCGACGAGGGCCGAGGCCCCCGGGGCGGTCCGCGCCCCGGCCTCGACGAGGTCGGCGCTCCGCCGCGCCGCCGCCGCGGAGCGGACGCGCAGCACGAGCTCGTCGGGGTCGAAGGGCTTGGTCAGGTAGTCGGCCGCCCCGGCCTTGAGGGCGCGCACCGCGTCGTCGATCTCGCCGTGGGCCGAGATCATGACGACGGGGGAGCGGATCCCCTCGGCCGCGATCCAGTCCAGGAGCTCCTGCCCGTCCATGCCGGGCATCCTGAGGTCGAGGACGACGGCGTCGTAGGCCTCGGAGGAAAGGAGCGCCTGGGCCGCGGCCCCGTCCTCGGCGCAGGAGGACTCGATGCCCTCGAGCTCGAACAGGCGGGAGATCGACTCGCGGATGTTCACCTCGTCGTCCACCACGAGGACCTTCATGGCCGGCCCCTCGCCGCGGCCGCGGCGGCCGGGAGGAGGACCCGGGCGCGGACGCCGCCGCCCGGGCGGGCCTCGAGGGAGATCTTCCCGCCGGCCGCCTCGACGAAGCGCTTGCAGATAGCCAGCCCGATGCCGGTGCCCCTGCCCTTGGTCGTGAAGAAGGGATCGAAAGCGCGGGCGGCCGCCTCGGGCGAGAGGCCCCGGCCGCGGTCGAGGATATCGAGGGCCACCTCGCCCTCGCGCCGCGCGACCTCGACCGAGACGGCCGACTCCTCGCCTCCCGACTCGAGGGCGTTGCGCAGGAGGTTCTCGATCACCGAGCGCAGCCGCTCCGGGTCGACCAGTGCCAGGGCGGGCTCGGTCCCGGCCGGGACCAGCTCGCGCCCGCACAGGCGCCGGCCGGCCTCGGCGGCCGTCGCGGCGACCTCGACGGGCAGGGGGGAGCCGGCCGGGTCGCGGAGGTAGTCGTTCATGCGGTGGGCGAGGGAGGCGAGGCGCTCGACCTCCTCGTCGATGATGCCCAGCTCGCGGCGGGCGGGCTCGGGGCAGGTCTTCCCGAGTATCCTGGTCTGGAGCCGGATGGCCAGGAGGGGGTTCTTGATCTCGTGGGCCAGGGTGCTCGCCGCCGTGCCGAGGATGACGAGGTTCCGCTGCTCCGCGATGGTGCGCCGGTACTCCGCGTTGCGCGCGACCAGGCGCCGGACGAAGAGGATGAGGGCGGCCGCCCCCGCCAGGGAGGCCGGGAGGAGGAGGGCCGAGAGGCGGCGCCGGGCCCAGTACTCCGGCTGGCGCAGCTCGAGGTAGATGACGTCGACGTCGCGCAACGCGTCCTTGAGGAAGGAGCGGGGGCGCCCGTCCTGCCCGGGCTCCTCAGGAGGGGGCGGAGGGCGGCGCGAGGGCACCGCCGAGAGGAGCGCGACGCTGCCCCGGCGCGGGTCCTCGCGGTACTCCCGCCCGGGCCTCCCGGGCTCCTCCTCGGCCGGTGCCGCGCAGGACTCCGGCACGGCCCCCCAGGAGTAGACGAGAGCGCCCGAGCCGTAGGCGCCGACCCCGACCACCCGCGAGCGCAGCTCGTCGGAGGACTCGATGGCCGAGCCGAAGTCCTCGTGGTAGCGCAGGGAGGCGAAGAGGGCGTTCATCGCCCGCTCGATCTCGTTGCGGCTCCGCATGCGGTCCCGGTCGGCGACGATCCGGAACACGAGGATGGCCGCCGCCGAGAAGGCGGCGAAGGCGAGGAGGGCGAGCGCCAGGCTCGCGGCGCGGCCGCCGCCGCGGCGCCTCATCGGCTCGGCTCCCATGTCAGGGCAGGGCCGCGGCCAGGCGGGCCTGGTCCTCGAGCCCCGCGAGGGAGCGCAGCTCGGAGAGTCCCGCGAGGAAGCTGTAGCGCGCGGAGATGAGGGAGGAGCGCGCGGATCCGACCAGGACCTCGGCGTCCGAGAGGTCGGAGGAGGAGAGGGAGGAGAGCTTGAAGGCCTCGAGCTGGCTCTCGTAGTTGCCCTCGGCGTACTCGAGGGCCTTGCGCGAGGAGGCGATGGCGCGGGCGTTCGCGACGGCCTCGTACACGGCGCTCCGCAGGTCGAGCTCGAGGGTCGAGCGCGACTCCTCCTCGTCGAGGGCCGCCTGGGACGCGGCCGCCCGCTTCTGCGCCACCGAGTTCCTGACCGCCCAGGGCTCGAGGGAGAGGGAGGCGCTCAGGGAGACCGAGCCGCCGCCGAGCTCGAGTCCGGGCTCCTCGGCGTAGCTGGCCGCGTGGGACCAGGAGGCGGAGAAGGTCGGCAGCCCGGCCTTCCTGGCGTAGGAGACCTCGCCCTCGGCGCGGGCCGTCGCGAGGGAGGATTGGGCGAGGTCGGGATTGCCCGAGGCCGCGGCGGCGAGGAGGGCAGAGGCGAAGGACTCGGTCCTCTCCTCCGAGAGCGCTCCGACGCGGGAGGCCAGGGCCTCGAGCTCGGCCAGGCCCTCCTCCGAAAGCGCCGCCCCGGCGGGTACGCCGGTCAGCGAGGACAGCTTCCTCGACGCGGTCGTCGAGGCCATGCGGGCCTGGTTCAGCGCGGTCTCCTTGGTGGCCGCCTCCGACTCTACCTTGAGGTAGGCGG
>JAKLFE010000096.1 GCA_022711355.1 Spirochaetota bacterium
CCTCCCGGCTCAACGCCTCCTCGCCCCTGGCCGGCCAGAACTTCGAGCTGGACGCCATAGCGGCCTGCTTCATCGGCGGGGCCTCGGCCACGGGGGGCATCGGCACCATCGTCGGCGCGATCATCGGCGCCCTGGTCATGGGCGTCCTGAACAACGGCATGTCCATCATGGGCATCGGCAGCGACATCCAGATGGTCGTGAAGGGCCTCGTCCTCCTCGCCGCCGTCGCCTTCGACGTCCTGTCCAAGCGGAAGGCCCGCTAGGGAAGGAGCTCAGGCCGGGCCCGGCCCCCCTCGAGGCCGAAAAAATGGAAAAGCCGCCCCCGAAGGGCGGCTTTTCCGTTCGCGGGCCTCGGCCCCGGCTGTCCTAGAGGACCTTCTCGACCTTCCCGGCCTTGAGGCAGCGGGTGCAGATCTTGACCGTCTTCACGCTGCCGGCGATCTTGGCCCTGACCTCGAGGAGGTTGGGGCGCCAGGTCCTCCGGGCGCGGTTCTTAGCGTGGGAGACGGTGTTGCCGAATATGGTGCCCTTGCCGCAAATCTCGCATTTCCTCGACATGGTGTAGCTCCGATCGGATTGGTAGGGGGAGTATATCCAGGGGCGGGGCGAATGTAAAGTGGCCCCCGGCCCCCTAGGCCGGGCTCCCCGCCCGGGTCTTGGCCCTCGCCTTGGCCCCCGGCTTCCGGCCGGAGAAGATCGAGGCGGCCTCCTCTTCGTCCCGGGCGCCGAGGAGGGCCGCAAGGCTGTCCTCACGGGAGAGGGCCGAAGCCAGGGCCGCCATGAGGCGGAGGTGAGGTCCCTCGCTCCCGCGGGGGGAGATGAGGAGGGCGATCACCCGGGCGGGCAGGCCGTCGGAGGCCCCGAAGTCGATGCCCTCGCGCGACAGGCCGAGGGCGACGACGGGCTGGGCCGCGGCCTCGCTCCTCCCGTGGGGGAAGGCTATGCCCCGCTCGAGGCCGGTGGAGCCGATCTTCTCCCGCGCGAGGACGTCGGCCAGGGCGAGCTCGGGATCCGAGAGCTTGCCGGCCGCGGCGAGGAGGCCGACCAGCTCGCGCAGGGCCCCCTCGCGGTCGGCCGCGGCGAGGCGGAGGCGGACGCAGGAGGGCTCGACGAGGCCGGAGGCGAAGCCCTCGGCCTCCCCCGACTCCTGGGCGAGGAGGCCGTCCTTGAGCTTTCCGGGATCCATGCCCTCGCCCGCCCGCTTGAAGGCCGCCTCCAGCTCGACGAAGGTCTCGTGGGCGACCGCCCTGGCCAGGGCGAGGTCCTTCCGCCGGGTTTCGACCACGATCCCCTCCCCCTCAGGCCGGAGGCTGATGCGGGCGTCCTCCCGGGCGGCTACGTAGATGTCCGAGCCGGGATCGGCCAGGCGCACGTAGAAGCCCTCGCGGGCGAGGCCCTGGGCCATGGACTCGACCAGGAGCTCGGTGATGGAGGGATCGCCCACGGGGATCTCGAAGGTCGAGGTCTCGGCCCCGGCCGGCTGGGCCTTGGTGCCCCGCTTGGGCGAGCGGAGGAGGAGCTTCAGGAAGGGCGGGGGGATGACGGTCGTGAGGAGGGTCATGAGGATGACGACGCCGAAGAGCTTCTTGTCCAGGAAGCCGCCGGAGATGCCGATCCCCGCGATGATGAGGGCGACCTCCCCGCGGGGCACCATGCCCACGCCGATGCGGAGGGCGCCCAGACCGTTGAAGCCGAACAGGAGGCTCGGCAGGGCGCAGCCGAGGATCTTGCTGGCGAAGGCCACGAGGGCGTAGACGGCCCCGAAGGCGAGGACCTCGGGAGAGGCCAGCTCGCGGAGGTCGACGAGCATGCCCATCACCGCGAAGAAGATCGGCACGAGGAACATGTACAGGGGCTGGAGCTTCTCCCGGATGACGAGCTTCAGGTCCGTGCCGGAGAGGGAGAGGCCCATGATGTAGGCGCCGATGATCATCGCCAGGCCCTCGAGCTCGAAGAAGCCCGAGAGGAGGAGGGCCAGCCCCAGGGCGAGGATCGCGAAGGCCTCGGGGCTGCGGAAGGCCTTGAGGAAGCGGGCCAGGCGCTTGGAGAAGACCAGGCCGAGGACGGTGAAGGCGGCCCAGATGCCCAGGGCCTTGGCCGCGATGCCCCCGATCCTCCCCCAGTCCACGGCCCCGGAGCCGCTCTCCAGGACGCTCGAGATGCCCAGGACGACGGCCAGGCAGACGATGCCCAGGACGTCGTCGATCACCGCGGCGGCCAGGATGGTCACGCCCTCGGGGCTGTCCATGCGGCGCTGGTCGGAGAGGATGCGCGCGGTGATGCCCACGCTCGTCGCCGTGCCGAGGATGCCGAGGAAGAGGGTCCTCGGGTCGAGCCAGGACCAGCCGAAGGCGAGGACCCCGCAGAGCCC